>JAZDCZ010000286.1:0-11112 GCA_036679605.1 Gemmatimonadota bacterium | reverse complement strand
ATCGAAGTATGGTGCGGTGGCTTGCGCACCGCACCTCAACTTGGCAGTACCATTTCAGCCAAGCGGAGCAACGAGATCACTTCGACCCCCTGTACCGTATGGCCGTAGAGGTGACCGAAGTCGCGCTTGTCGCCGGTGACAAACAAACTGCACCGGCTTCGAATCGCTGCACATAACAGTGGGGCGTCCTTGGTATCAAGCGGGACGGGAAGATCGAACAATGCCGATGGCACGACTACCAAGTCTCCGAGAAGTTCCTCGAAGACAGGCAGCCAGTCCTCGCGTTTCAGAGTAAGGTTGCGTCGCGCTTCTTCGACCGCGAGATCACTAGTGACTGCTATCTCTCGCTCTATCAGCCAAGCGATCAGCCTCGCGATGCTGCTCCCGACCCTGCTCGCTGAAAACAGAACGTTGGCATCCAGGAACACCCGCATGCGGTATCCCTACTCGGGCTTCGGCAGATGCTCGCTGATAGCCTCTTCGTCACTTGCGAACTCGCGGATGCGCTCTTCGGTGTAGACCTCAATCGGCACGCTGATCGCCGGACGTAGAAGGATGCCCTCCTCCGTGTTCTCGAGTATCAGCTCGTCGTTCGCCTTGAGCCCACAGGCCCGACGGACGGCTGCAGGTATCGTAATCACACCCCGTTCGTTGATCGTGACCTTATCTCGCATGGGAACCACTATGACAGTAATACTGTATTTCCGCAAGACGATTTCGATTGACGGCGGTAGTGCTTCCCTGTTAGTTCCCTGTTATTTTATTCGGGAGCGAGCCGTGAGAGACGGGTTCGCTCGCGACTTCATCCACCACATTTCAGTCATCGGCAAACTCGGGTCCACACTTTGTCTTCGTAGAACCGCCGTGTTGTCGGCGGGTACTGTCACCCATAACCACAAAGTATGAGATAATGAGAGTTGGATGAGATGTGCACCATCACAGCTTAGACGGTTTAGGACCCGCGCGACGCTTGCCGTGTCGCTCCTCGCCGCGCTTGCGACCCCGGCGCTGCAGTGCTCCCTGATCGAGCAAGCCTCGGCAGCTAAGCCATCCGACCTAACTCACGCCGTGCATGGGACCGCTCATCGGCATGACCACCAGCACCACGGGACCCCCACGCCGGAGTCTAGAGACGATACGAATTCCTGCTGTAGCAACGGTTCCGTGCTCGCCTCGGTTCAGGAGTTTCGGCTGGATGAGACCGGTCCTCCGGTTAAGCTAGCCCCTCAAACCGGCTTCTGGTCAACCAGTTCATCGTTCGTCGCCTCCAGTCTCGCCGCTACGCGGCTGTGTTTCCTGTCTTACACCCCGCCTCTTCAGTCTGAAAAACTCTTTCTTACGAACTCTTCTCTGCTGATCTGACCACGCCCCTTCTTTAGTAGCGACCAGCCGAGCCTCGTGTGCGGCATAGCTTTGTCCGCACGAGAACAGATCGCGCTAATCGCGTTGCGTGCTGAGATGTATAACCGACGGACTCTCGGTATCGCATGGACGTGAAGACAAACGGTGTTTACAAAGACGGATAGGTAAGAAGATCTCATGTGGAATATACATCTCTGGAGTTCAGACCGGCAGTCGACCACAGCCCTGACAGTTGTTCTCGCTTTAGCGTGCCTGACAGCCCCCCTGGGGTTGGCTCGGGCCGATGATAACCCAGCACCCGCTGGACTCGCGCTCGATGAGGCTATCGAGATGGCGCTCTCAAGAAACGCCGAGCTTGGGGCCGCCCGCGCCAGCCTCGATATAGCGCGTGCGAAAGTGCGCGCTGCTCGCGCCTACCCAAACCCGGAACTGTCGGTCGAGGGCGCGCCATCGATCCCCGACGCGAAAGAGTACGACTACGGCGTTGGGCTGGAGCAGGAAGTGCCGATTCTGGGCAAGGTCTCCAAACGCGTCGCTCTTGCCAACAAGGAGCTCGAGCGGGACTCTTGGTCCATTGAGGATCTTGCGAGGCGTATTGTTTCGCAGGTCAGGGCAACCTATCGCCGCGCCCAGGTGATCGACCGCCGAGTCCGGCTGTCGCAAAACTTAGCCGCTCTAAACGAGCGTCTGTTGAGAGTCGCCCGAGCGCGTTTCGGTCGCGGTGAAGTTTCAGAGCTGGATGTGCACCAGTTCGACGTCGAGCTCGCCCAGCGCCGCCAGGAGGCAGAGCGCTCGGGGGCAGACCGCGACTCGGCGCTAATCGAGCTCAGTCGCCTGCTAAACGTGCCCCACGCCGACGGGTTAACCCTCTCGCCCGAGATCGCTGGCCGTCAGGCAGCGTTTCCACTGGTACCGCTTCTAGAGGCAGCCCGCAAGCGGCCCGATCTTAAGGCCCTCCAGAGCGAAGCGGCGGCAGCCGAGCTTGAAAAAACGCTTCGCACCGCCGAGCGCTGGGCGGACCCCACGGTAGGTATCCGTTACCGGAGAGAGCGCAGCCGCTTCGACAATCCAATCGTCATTGCCGACAGCAACGACTTTGTAGGTCTTCAGATCAGAATCCCATTGCCGCTCTTGTACCGCAATGAAGGCGAGATCGCGGCTGCCGCAGCACGAGAACGCACGGCGGAAGCTCAGCGCGAGTCTGCACTCGTAGATATAGACCGAGAGGTGCGAGACGCACATCAACGCGCGACCAAGCAGCTCGTGGCGATTCGGGGGCTGCAGCGAGGCATAGAGGCGGCTACGAAGGGCCAACGCCTAGCTGAGCAAGCCTATGAGGAGGGGCTCATCAGTGCAGTTCAGCTCATTCAGACCCAACAACAGCGCTTCGCTGCGGAGAATGCACGGCTCGATGCGCTAGAGGCTTACTACCAGGCCCTGTCCGATCTCGAAGGCGCGGTAGACGCCCCGCTCGAAGACGTTCTCGCTAAAGTCAGTGAGGTGCAGCCATGAAGCGAGCGGAACTCAGATGGCCGACGGCAGGGCTTGGGATGGTGCTGCTCCTTCTCGCCGTGCCAAGCTCACGCGCCCACGAAGGGGAGCAGCATGGAACGCCTGCGGCGACGGTAGGTAGCCTCGGACCAATCACGCTCAGCGACGAGGCCAAACTCATCCTCGGCATTGAGAGCGAAGAGGCGGACCTGGGCACGATCGAAGACACGGTCACCTGTTATGGCAGCGTGGAGCCGATGCCAGGACGGGTCTATTGGGCAAGCCCTCGGTTTCCAGGCCGTGCAACGAAGGTCAACTTCGACAGCGGTCAGCACGTGAAAGTTGGCGATGTACTCGTCGAGATTGAAAGTCGCCATGTGGCCGCTAGCCCCGTGGTGGTGCCGCTAACCTCGCGCATCGACGGAACGGTGACCGAAAGGAACGTTTCTGTTGGCCAGCCGGTAGAGCCGGATTCGGTTCTTTATCGCATCTCCGACCTCTCTACGCTATACGTCAAATGTAACTTATTCGAAATCGATGCCGGTTTGGTAAGAGCTGGCCAGACTGCGCGCATCTTTCCCGAAGCAGCCGGAGACTGGAAGTTCGATGGCCCGATTGTTCTCATCGGCGGCGCTCTTGATGAGACAACGCGCACACTGCCCGTTTGGATTAAGGTAGAAAACACGGCACGGCTTCTTCGCCCGGGCATGCGAGCGCGCGTGGACTTGATAACCGGTCGCGCGGTCGACGTGGTTGTCGTTCCGAGCGATGCGATCCTGGGCGCAAGCGGAAACCTGTTCGTGTTTCTCGATAAAGGTGCGTACTACGTCGGCGTGCCTGTGGGGGTCGGACGTCGCGGCGAAGCTTACGTCGAGATAACCGACGGTCTCGTCCCCGGAGACCGAGTGGTGACCCGCGGTGCCTACCAGATCCAGTTTGCTGCATCCGCAAACGCGGAGAAACGGTCGCGGAATACATCCGGTACGCAGGACATCTCCACGGACTCACAAGCCGAGGACGGTGAGACCGATCCAGTTCTCGGCGTACGCTTGAGCGAACTCGCGCAGCGTAACCTCGGTGTCGAGGTCGAGACGGCGGATTTTCGCCTACTTCACCGCTCGACCCAGTGCTTTGGGATGGTAGAGCCGTTGCCCGCGAATCTGCACCACTCAAGCACTCGAATCGCCGGCCGTGTGACCGGTGTTCACGTCCTGGAAGGCGAGATCGTAGAGCGGGGCCAACTCTTGGCCGAGATCGAGACCCGTCAAGTCGGCGAACCGCCCCCGACAGTAGACATCCGAGCCACGCTCGATGGTGTTGTCACCAAACGGCATGTGTTCTTCGGTGAGCCTGTCTCCGCCGACAAGTCGCTCTTTACGATCGCGCGGCTGGACCGGCTCTTGGTCAAGTGCCACGTTCCCGAACCCCAGGTTCCGACACTTACTCCTGGGCAGGCGGTCAATATCTACTCGGCGGCCTATCCGGACCAGTCCTTCTCAGGAAGCCTGGCGTATCTCGGGGGTGAAGTGGACGAGAACACGCGCACACTACCGGCTTACATCCTTGTTGATGCACCGCAGGGAAAGCTCCGACCAAACATGCGCGTGGAAGTCTACATTATCATCGGCAAGAGCGACGATGAGCTAGTCGCTATACCACGCTCCGCGGTTGCGGCCCCAGAGGGCGGCGAAGCATTCGTCTTTGTGCGAAGCGGTGACTTTTTCACTCGCAAGCGCGTCCAGCTCGGTAGACGAGATGCGCGCTACGTAGAGGTTCGTGACGGCATCTTGCCTGGGGACGTCGTTGTCACCCAAGGCAACCACGCTCTCCAGTTTGCCACCAATAGTCCGGTGGTACCCGAGCCCGGCAAACCCCCGCTGGCCCGCACCAGCGGCGCAACAAAGGAACAAGGAAGAAGAGCCCATGAGTAGAGTCTTTGGGATTCCGCCAGTGAAACGTCGCGCCGCCGGGAGGGCAACGTCGTGCTGAACCGTATTATTCAGTTCTCACTAAAGAATCGAATCTTCGTCGTTTCGGCGGCTGTGTTACTGCTCGTCTACGGTGGTTTTGTGCTGAACAACCTGCCGGTGGATGTCTTTCCCGACCTTAACCGACCCACCGTGACGATCTTTCTTGAAGCGCCAGGCCTAGCGCCCGAGGAAGTGGAGACACTGGTGTCGTTTCCCGTCGAGACAGCAATGAACGGCGCAACCGGTGTGCAGCGCGTACGCTCGGTAAGCTCTGTCGGACTTGCCCTCGTTTTCGTCGAGTTCGATTGGGGCACGGACATATATATCGACCGCCAGATTGTGACCGAGAAACTGGGCACGGTTCGTGAGGCACTGCCCGAGGACTCGGCGGCTACGTTGGCCCCGGTAAGCTCCATCATGGGAGAGATCATGCTCATCGCCATCACCGGCGACGAGATTTCCCCGATGGAGCTTCGCACGCAGGCCGACTGGGTCATCCGCCCTCGGCTGCTAAGTATCAGTGGCGTCTCCAAAATCACTGTCATCGGCGGTGAGCTTAAACAGTACCAGGTAGTGGTGCGTCCAGATAAGCTTAGCGCTCTCGGTGTGACGCTCCACGATGTGGAAAAAGCGCTTGAAGAGTCGAACGTAAATACCGCCGGGAACTTCGTCATCAAGGGCCCGGTCGAGTCCATGGTTCGCAATCTTGCCCGCATCCGCTCGGTCGACGATCTACGGGAGGCGGTCATCGTAACGCGTGACGGTATCCCGGTTACCATCGGTCAAGTAGCTGATGTGCGGATCCATGGACTCGGGCCGCTCAAACGAGGCGACGCCGGCAGTAACGCGCTTCCGGCTGTCATCATGAGTATCCAGAAGCAGCCCGGTGCGAGCACAATCGAACTTACCGAACAGATCGATGCCGCCCTCGAAGACATTCAGAGAGGTCTGCCCGAGGGGATCGAGATCAACAAGCACATCTTTCGTCAGGCGAACTTCATCGAGGCCGCTATTAGCAACGTCGTCGAAGCACTAAGAGATGGTGCGATTTTTGTGGTCATCGTGCTGTTTCTCTTCCTTCTCAACTTCCGTACGACCTTTATCACGCTCAGCGCTATCCCACTGTCACTGGTTGTAACGTTCCTCGTGTTTCGATGGTTCGACATGACCATCAACACGATGACACTCGGTGGCATCGCGATCGCCATAGGGGAGCTGGTCGATGATGCCATCGTGGATGTGGAAAACGTTTTTCGACGTCTCAAAGAGAACCACCGCGCGGCTGTTCCTAAACCATCACTTGAGGTCGTCTTTGAAGCGTCGAGTGAAATCCGGAACTCCATCGTGTTCGCCACGATCATCGTCATCCTGGTCTTTATGCCACTGTTCGCGATGGGTGGCATCGAGGGCCGAATCTTCGTGCCGCTGGGAATTGCCTACGTTGTTTCGATAGTTGCCTCGCTTGCTGTTTCGTTGACCGTTACCCCGGTGTTGGCTAGCTACCTGTTGCCCAGCGCGCGATTCATGGCGGGGGAGAAGGACGGCTTCTTCGTTCGCTTTCTAAAATGGGCCGACCGGCGCTTCGTTCTTCGCTACACCCTTACTCATCCGAAGCTGACTATGGGCACAGCGTTTACCGCCTTAGGGCTTGCCCTCTTACTGCTCTTGGGATTTGGTCGAGAATTCCTCCCACCATTCAACGAGGGAAGCGTGACAATTAACATTCTCCTTCCGCCCGGAACGTCCTTGGCGGAGAGTAACCGTGTCGGCACGCTTGCAGAAAAGCTCATCCGTGCCGTGCCAGAGGTGAAAGAAACAGGCCGACGCGTGGGTCGCGCCGAACAGGACGAGCACGCCGAGGGTGTGCACTCCACCGAAATCGAAGTTGAGATCGTGAATCCGGAAAGCACGGACCTCGTCCGTGGGCTAGGCCGCCTTGTAGGCCTCGTCGAGGCTCGCCCTGGGCCGGAGCCCCGAGAGCGCGACGTTATCCTCGACGATGTGCGCGCGCGGCTAGCCACCATCCCCGGTGTTGTTGTGAACATCGGCCAGCCCATTAGCCATCGCATCGATCACCTCCTCTCCGGCATCCGCGCCCAGATTGCAGTGAAGCTCTTCGGCTCGGACCTAACCACGCTCAGGGAAAAGGCTGAGGCGATTCGCGCCGTCATAAGTGAAGTCCCCGGCGTGGTCGATCTCTACGTTGAGCAACAGGTCTTGATTCCGCAAACCCGGGTAGAGATCGACCGCCATGCCGTGCGCCAGTACGGGCTGCGGGTAGGCGAGGTTGCAAAGGTGCTCCAGGCGGCGCTTCAGGGCGATACGGTCAGCGAAATACTCGAGGGCCAACGTCGCTTCGACCTCGTCGCAATATTCCCCGATGAAACCCGTTTGAGCTCCAAGACGCTCGGAAACATTCTCATCGACACCCCTAACGGACAGCTGATTCCACTTCGCGCGGTCGCACGCGTCATCGAGAGTAAAGGGCCGAACCAAGTGCTGCGAGAAAACGTGCAGCGCCGCATCGTTATCCAATCCAACGTCAGCGGGCGCGACCTGGGAAGCGTCGTAGCGGACATTCAGGAGCGGGTCGCCCAGCACATCCAGTTACCGGAAGGATACTTCGTTACCTACGGCGGCCAGTTCGAGAGCCAACAAGAGGCTACGCGGCTCATTGGGCTGCTAAGCCTCTTCTCACTGGCTGGGATGATCATGGTGCTCTATACGCATTTTCGCTCGGGACGCATAGTCGCTCAGGTGCTCTTGGATATTCCTTTCGCGATGATCGGTTCCATCGTAGCGATAAAGCTCACTGGAGGCGTGGCCAGTGTGGCCTCGCTAGTAGCATTTATTACGCTTTGCGGCATCGCTTCGCGAAACGGAATTATGATGCTCAGCCACTATTTGCACCTGATGCGTTACGAAGGAGAGTGCTTCGACAGAGAAATGATAGTCCGTGGTTCCCTTGACCGCCTGGTCCCTGTGTTGATGACCGCACTGACTACCAGTTTGGCTCTTGTACCCTTACTGCTTGCGCAGGGCGAGCCTGGCAAAGAAATCCTCTACCCAGTAGCGGTTGTCGTTTTCGGTGGACTTATGACTTCGGCGCTTCTCGACGTAGTCGTCACTCCTGCTGTTTTTTGGCACTTCGGAGGAAGAGCCGCAGAAAAGATTTTCCGCCTTGAATGCCCTGAGCAACTCTCACGCATCTTTCCAGCGAAGTACGGAGCAGGCGCTGGAAACGATACGAACGAGCAGACGAACAACGAGGTTAAGCAATGACTCAATCCCCTGTCGCATCACATAAGATTGCTTTCTTTATCATTCGTCACCTTCCGGACCTAACCAGCGAGGAACTGCGCGGGATGGAGGCGATGAGCCGAAAGAGTCCCCATTAACTGCCGACCGACACCAACAAGCGAAGATCGAGGAGAAAACAATGATGAAAACCAACTGGATGATGACAACTATGCTTATTTGCGCCTCGGCCATCTGGCTAGCCACCGCGACGGAAAGTGCTGCAAGCGGTGGGCACGAACACGGAGGCGAGCTGAACGCCATCCACGAAGCAAACGAGGACAGAGCTAGCGATGAAGAACAGCAGACGGCTGCCGAACTTTGGCGTGCTATCGATGCTGACATCGAACGGCTCAGCCACATAATCGATTCCGGCAAGTTAGCAGATGTCCACAAGATAGCGTTCGGCATCCGCGATCTGGCGAAGGAGTTGTCAGAGAAGTCGACAGATCTTTCGGAAGCTAAACAGAAGATGCTTGCAGGCTACGTAGACCGTGTGGCGGAGCATGCAAAAAACCTCGACATGTACGGCGACACCGGCGATGCAGAGCGAACCGCGATGGAGTTTGCCGAGCTTGAAAAAAGGCTTAGCTATATGAGAAAGCTCTATCCGGAGTCTCCATCCGGTGACGCTCACGAGGAGCACAATCACTGAGATATGGGAGAAGCCCACCTTCGCGCGTCTCGGCCGCAGGCATCGACCCCGTATAACGCCAAAACCCGGCCGGCAGAAACGTGAGTAATATTATTCCCTTGCGAGCTGCCGTCATCGCCGGCCGTAGCCGGATGGGTCAACCGTAGCCAGCAAGATGTCATCGAATATCTCCAAGAGGAGAATCGCGTTCTGCGCGAACAACTCGGAGGCAAGCGTCTGTTGCTGACCGATGCGCAGCGGCGCCGCTTGGCCGCCAAGGCGAGGAAAGTCCTATGAGAGGAACTCTTTGGGATCGCGTCGGTAGTTACACCCGATACGTTGCTTCGATCACGCGGCTTCCCGCTCAGACCCATCCCCGGGTAGTCTACCGCTATACAGCGGTAACGATCACGCAGATCCTTGACGATGTCGCGGTAAAGTAGGCTCCATGTCAGATTCCCGTGCAAAAACAGCAGGGGCTTGCCTTGCCCCTCGTCGATATAGTGAACCGGCAGACCGTCGATCTAGTGCCAGTGTGACTTAAAAGGATACAGATCTTCGGGTAGATACTCATAGTGCACGTAGCCTAGCCTCGGGCTAGAGGTGCGCGAAGCAGGGCGCTTACCAAACGGTCGCCGAGCGGGAGACGGGCAACACGGCCAAGGTTGCGCACGATGAGATCGATCGGCAACAACCGCAATAATGGATTGTCGAGAAACGTCCGGGCCGCGTCGTAATAGTACTCCTGGAGATCGCAAGCGCTGTTCAGTGCCTTGATCGGTTCGTGCGCATCAATGAGGCCTATCCCGTTCGGAGCGAAGACCTTCAGTTGCTCATGTTGGACCGAAAGCAGGCGGTTTATGTTCTCCTCGTCATGGAACAGTCGGGCGAGCACGTTGACACTGGTGGGTTGGGCATGAATGAGCGCCATGACGGACGGGCGGCGCTCGTAGGTCATTAGATGCGCAGGATGTTTCCGGGTGATAACCTCGCCTCCGACCAGACCTCACAAAATATTGTAGCCGCTCTCTAGAATCTCGATCAATGCCAGCGACTCATGCGGGCGATCGGCGACCTTGCCGATATAGAAGAAAACGTCATCAACTGCGTACCGTCTCATGGTCAATCCCGCGACCCATGCCCCCTCAGGTCAAACGTACCGCGTGACGGCTGGCTTCGCCGTAACGCGGTACGTTTGACGTAGTCTGCCAAGAAGCCGTGGGGCCGACTCTGCGGCAACACCTCGTCCCACGGCCCCGGTATCTTCGCCGCGTGTGCGAACGCTACCCAGGTACCGCAGCGCCGGCAGTCGAGGTTGTTGCCGTGGCAACAAAACGGCGTGACGATCCGGCCGTTTTCTACGTACAGGGGAATTACCGTGCGCACGGCGGGGCAGTTGCGTGTCACCAGGTCGGCCGTCGGCGCGCGCATCAAATCGAGAGCGCGTTGCGCGTTCCAGATGAAGCCCGGATACTGACGTTTCAACCCGACTACGACGTCGACTGCTTGTTCGCGCTCCTCGGCGTCAGCCCACGCAATAGCCGGTGTTTCTCCCCTATTGGGGCAGTAGAAACTGAACGTCACTCCGTCTGTTCGACTGTCAACGAGATCTTCCACGAGTTCATGCAAGCGATGTTGGTTTGCTTTCGTTACTACGCATTGCACCTGGATCGTCGATTCGAAATCGACCGGCACCTTTTCGATCGTTGCTCGCGCTTGCGCGTATACACCGGTTCCACGCAGTTGATCGTTCAAGTCTTCCGGTCCGTCCAGCGACACCACGTAAGTTACCGTCAGTCCAAATTCCCTCAGCGGAATCGTTCCATTCGTCGTGATCGTGTTGCGGGTGAAAAGCTTAACGGCACGTTCGAGCAGCCGCCAGCGGATCATCGGCTCACCACCTTGCCAGACCATCGACATGAGGCCGTGGCGGTCGCGAATCCGTTCTACTTCGGCCAGTAGCTCTTCGTCGGGGATATGATCGCTTTGGTCGCTAGGGTTTCCGTCTGCATACAGGTAGCAGTGAGTACAACTCAGATTGCAACGGTTGGTGATGTTGATGATGCCCGCCGGGTACTGGGGTGGTGGCTCCATGGTAAGCCGTTCACCCGGAAGCGGCACCGCTAAGTGTTCATACGAGTCCATTGCTCTCTGCCTAGTTCGCTAAATTGCGGAGACAGTGTCCTCCGCGCCGTTGCGGTGCAGTCGGTACGCGAAGCTACGGACCCTCCTCTCGTCGAGCGGTGTGCCGTCGTCATAAAAGAAATAGAAGGGGATGTCCTTGCGATGACGCAGCAGACTCTCCGAGACCAAGCTGCTATCGCAACCCCAGCAACTCGTCATGACGACGCCATCGTA
>JAZDCZ010000285.1:0-3158 GCA_036679605.1 Gemmatimonadota bacterium | reverse complement strand
GCTACAGTGTTCGGTACCTGCCGCAGCCGGGATGGTGGAACTGGTAGACACAAGGGACTTAAAATCCCTTGGGCGAAAGCCCGTCCGGGTTCAACTCCCGGTCCCGGCACCATCAAAAGTCTTGTTGATTTAACTTGTTAACGCGGTCAGGCCAGCCCCTGGACCACGCTCAGTTGTAGCTCCCCAGCGGTTATCGATTGGTTTATTTGTGGTTAGAGTGTAGCTGACCGTTTGTATGGGGCTTGGGATGGATCAAAAGAAGCTCGTCATCATCTTGGCAGACATCAGCGGCTATACCCGCTTCATGTTAGAGAACCGAACCTCGGCGGTCCATGGGCAGTTGTGTATCAACTCGCTCATCGAATCCATCCTCGAACAGGTCGATATTCCCCTGACCTTGCAGGAAATAGAGGGCGATGCGGTATTCCTGTACGCCGCTCACCCCGGATCGGACGAAGATTGGCGTACAGTTGTCGAGGAAGTGAGCAGGAAGCTGGCAAGATTTTTTGAGGCTTTCATCGCTCGAACAGGGATGACAATCGAGTCAACACCCTGCGGATGCGCTATTTGCCGAAACTCGGATCAGCTGGGCATGAAGATCATCGTGCATGCTGGGGAAGCGGTATTTCACGAGATAGCCGGCCGGCCGCAGGTGTCAGGCCCCGATGTCATACTTGCGCATAGGCTCTTGAAGAATTCCCTGGCAAGTAACGAGTATCTGCTCCTTACCGAAGCGGCATACGAGGCGTTGGGCGATCATTTACCTGGAAGGTTCGAAACGCACGAAGAGCACTATGAGGGCTTTGACAGGGTAAGAGTCCGGGTGCGTTTCCTGGAGCAGGATTTTCTCATCGCACGGGATGCGGTCTACGAAATGGATGAAGGCCAACTACGATCGGCGGTAAGAGGTTACACGGGATGGGTTAGGGCTCATTCGCTCGCAGCCGCAATGAAACAGGTGCGCCAGCCGATACGCCGGTTCGGATGGTTCCAGAAAACGATGATGATCTGGGACGCCGTCGTTAGAAGTTCAATTCTCCTTCGCTACTACGAGCGAGCGATACCCAAACAACAGATGGCGCGGGGCAAACGTCGAACCAGCTGGCGAGGTCGGAAGGCCACTGTCGCCTAGGGTGCCGAGGCCGCCACGTACTTGACCTGAATCCTGAAGGACGAGACAACAGCATCGACGACTCCATTACTCGACCGTGAGTTGCACTAGGCTTGCAAGATACCGCTCAGTCTCGAAGTGATGAGATCCTCGGCTTCCGACATTATGCGGTCCACCAGTTCCTTGCAGGTTGGAATATCGTGTATGAGCCCGGCAACCATTCCGCACGACCACGCACCCGCGTCCATGTCGCCCTCCGACATAATGCGTGGATACACGCCCGCGACCTCGCCCATGATGTCTTCGAACTTGATATCCTGGCCTAGACTCCTTTCTTTCTCGAGCAGACGTTCGACGGCCTCGTTTGCGAGCACGCGCTCGGTATTGCGGAAGGGGCGCATGATAAGCCGGGTGTCGAGTTCGCTGGCCGCCACAATGGCCCGCTTTACGTTCTCATGTACGGGCGCTTCCTTGGTCGCAATGAAGCGCGTGCCCATGTTCATGCCCTCGGCCCCCAGCGCTAACGATGCCACGAGTGAGCGACCGTCGGCCATTCCGCCCGAGGCCACGAACGGGATTTCCAACTCATCGGCGGCGCGCGGAAGCAGGATCATGTTTGGGATATCATCTTCGCCGGGGTGTCCGCCGCATTCGAAGCCATCGACTGAAGCTGCATCGCAACCGATCTTCTGAGCCTTGAGCGCGTGACGGACCGATGTGCACTTGTGGATCACCTTGACATCGGCGTCCTTGAGGGCGGGTAAGTACTGCTGTGGATTGTTCCCGGCCGTCTCGACGATCCTGACGCCGCCGTCGATGATCGCCTGAACATAGCCAGGATAGTCGGGGGCCTGGACGATGGGTAGGAACGTCAGATTAACGCCGAATGGCTTGTCGGTCATCTCATGACAACGGGCAATCTCATTTGCCAGGTCGCCCGGCGTTTTTTGCGTGAGCCCGGTGATAATGCCCAGACCGCCGGCATTTGATACCGCGGCCGCCAACTCGGCGAAACCTACGTAGTGCATGCCGCCTTGGATGATCGGATGTTCGATACCCAAGAGTTCAGTGATCCTTGTTTTCATAATTTACTCCGGGAGACCTGCTCCGATTCACCACCACTAACTACCGGCTATCTCCGGCCGACGGAAGCGAGCGTGGCCCCACGTTGTAACCAGCGGTGGAGATGTCCAGTGCCGGCGCTAAGGCTCGCCGATGGGAGAAATCGAGCGAGAATCGGCACCGACAAGGCGCGAACCGCTCTACCTCCCCGAATCGATCCTCGAGCAACAACTCGAGGGCCTACGCAAAGCGGGCTGGAAGGAAGAAGAACAAAGCTGACCTCACCGGTTCGCTAGGTCTTGAGAGCAAAAATAGGCCGCGAGCCGCTCAGCCCCTTGAGTTCGTACTCACCACGGGAGTCGAAATCTAGCCCAGAGCCTTCGAGCAGGTCGCGCGTGGTTCCCGAGACGAGTACCTCGCCCGGACCAGCCAACGCAGCGATGCGCGCAGCCGCGTGCACGGCGACGCCGCGCGCTTGCCCACCGGCAACCTCCACCTCGCCCGTGTGCAGACCTACGCGCACACGTAGGCCGAGATCGTTTACCGCACTGTCCATCTGCGCGGCCGCACGCGCCGCGCGCGTCGCGCCGTCGAACAACGCCAGAAACCCGTCGCCTAGTGTGGCAATCTCGCGGCCGCGGTGCCGGTCGATGACGCGACGGATGCGCTCGTTGTGCTCGCGAAGCACTTTCACCCACGCGCCGTCCCCGAGGGCCTCGGCGGATCTTCCATAGTCGTGAGCGCTGGCGAACTCGATCCCCTCGTAGGACTCGTCACCGACGACCCAGGCGTCATGGCCGGGCGGAATCTCGTAGACTTTCCCTGGCGCGAGCGTCATTTCGGTGCCGTCGTCCATACGTATGGCCAACTTTCCTGAGACGACGTAGCCGACGTGACGGTACTGGCAGGAACTCGTGCCGGCGATCGGTGCGACATCCTTCGACCAGCGCCAGCCAGGGTGTGCCACGAAGTGCGCGACGCTCGT
>JAZDCZ010000284.1:0-4555 GCA_036679605.1 Gemmatimonadota bacterium | reverse complement strand
GCGAATGCGTTGCAGAGTGGTGAGGTTCTCGTACAGACCGCCCTCGGCCGGGAGCCAACGGTGGGGCACACCCGCGTATACGCACATTGCGCGGGCTTTGAGCGAGAAGGGCGAAAGCTCTGAAGCCCAAATCGAATAGCGACATCCGGCCATAGCCGGGGAAAGACTAGATCTCGGTTCGACCGCTTGCAACGGAGCCCGGCGATCCCGGATGTGATTCGGGGAGGTTTCCTTCGGCCACGTAGCACAGGAGCGTCGTAAGGGCGATGATGCGCCCAATAGTTTCGATGCCCGCTTCGGCCATGCGCGCCGCGCGTTCGGCGTTGACACGCCCACTCACTCCTTGGGCGAACACTCGTAGTTCATCACGCGCTAGCCACTGGACGACATCAACATACAGACGCAAGTGCTCGGGACTGAACCCGAGTTCGTCGCTGAACCCTTCCTCACGGCGGAGTTTTCCCCTGCCGCCGCTACCCGGTCGACCTCGGCGCGACGGCCCTCCATGTCTTCGGCCACTCGTTCATCGGCTTCCGACATCGCTGCGACATCGTTGTCGGCATAACCGAGAATCCCCATGTCGGCGTAGGCCTTTTGAACCCTCGGTCCCCACAGGCCGATGTCTTTGATGGTCGGCACGATACGACTGAACAACATCGAGCGGTAAAACTGCACGAATCCCGACTCGAGCATATGTGCTGCGCATTCATCGACCGGGAGTCCTAGGTGTTCCCATACCTCTTCGGCCTGGAAGCGATCGCGCAGTAGATAGCAGGCCTCGACGACGAATTCCTCGCGCTCGTCGCGTTCGGCATCGCTAAGCTGAGGACAATAGTCGCGCAACGCAAAGCGGCCGAAAGCCACGTGGCGAGCCTCGTCCTGCATTACATATGCGTTGATGCTTCGGGAAAGAGGGTTTTTCGACTGATCTCGAATGATCGCAAACGCGGCCAGGGCCAGACCCTCGATGAGCACTTGCATGCCTAGATAGGTCATGTCCCAACGCGAATCGTGGAGGATGTCGTCGAGTAACCGTTTGAGAGTCGGTGTAATCGGGTAGGCCATTTCGAATTTCTCGTGCAGCAAACGCGAATAAGCCTCGACGTGTCGGGCCTCATCGACGACTTGAGTGGATGCGTAGAACTTCGCATCCATACTCGGAACCTGCTGAACGATTTTCGCGGTGCAGATCAGTGCTCCCTGTTCTCCGTGCAGAAACTGGGAAAGCTGCCAGGTCTGAAAATGATGGCGCACCTTCGTCTTTTCTTTCGCGGTCATGCGACGGAAGATGTCGGAGTCGTGGATGGGGATGGACTCATCCGGCATCTCTTGAGGATTTTCGGGATCCAGCTCCTGGGACCAGTCGATGCGCTCGTCGGCATCCCACTGTTTAGCTTTCCCTTTCCTGTAGAGCTTGAGAAGATTTTCTCGTCCGTCGTCGTATTCCCAACGGAAATTGGTGGCGAAATTCTGACTTACCGACCAGTCGTCGGTACCGACGGGTATTGTGTAGCGTTGGTTCGTGGGCATAGGGGCGCTCCTCCTGAGTTCCGAAAACTGGTGCCGCGAAAAGCATGAGTACGTAGTGCGTATCTGTACTACGTAACACACTGAAATTTATGCCCCGGTCAAGCCCGTTGACAGACTCAGACGCTAAGGACCAGAAAAGTTAGGCCTGGCGGCCTTTTTCGAGGGCCGTGGCAGCCTTCTCGGCGCTCGGCAAGTCGTGGACAGTCGCTATCGCGAGGCCGATGGACTTAAAAAAGCCCCGTAGAATCGGCGCCGGCCCAACCTCGACCACCTGCTCGCAGCGGCCCTGAAGAGCGTCCATGTTCTGGCGCCAGCGTACTCGAGCGCTGATTTGGCCAACGAGTTTTTCGCGCAAGTGCTCTTCGTCGTCGTCGTGAAAGCCGCCGCTGTAGTTCGAGGTCACCGAGACGGCGCGCTCGGGCGCCGCCAACCGGGTCGTCTGTATGATTTCGGCAAACGCCGGCTCGATGCCGGCCATCAGGCCGCAGTGAAAAGGCGCGCTGACTTTCAACGGAATCGCACGAAAGGATTTGGGCGGGAAAGCTTCGCTGAGTCGCTGCTCGAAGGCGTCGACAGCCGCGGTCGGGCCGGATACAACGACTTGCTCCGGAGAATTATCGTTGGCGATGCCGGCCTCGATACCGTCGGTGCAACGCTCGACCTCGATCAAATCCAAACCGCGCACGAAAACGGCGACCATGCGTCCGCGTCCGACGGGCACGGCATCTTGCATCAGTCGGCCCCGCTCGCGTACGACCCGCGCCGCTTCGCCCAGACTCATGACGCCGGCCGCCACCAGCGCCGTATATTCCCCGAGGCTGTGGCCTCCGAAAGCCGCGCCGCGTAGACCGAAGCGCGTTTGCAGAACGCGCATCATGCCGATCTCGGCGGTGAGTAGGGCGGGTTGCGCGAACTCGGTAAGCTCCAGACGTTGGTCATCACCGAAGCAAATCGCCGCCAGATCCAGGCGGCAGGCATCCGAGGCTTCTTCGAAGGCTGCACGCGTCTGGGCGTCGGTATCGTAAAAGTCTCGCGCCATACCGTTGCGCTGCGATCCCTGGCCGGGAAAAACAATGGCTGTCGAATTGCCGCTCATGGTCGTTGGCGGAGTATAGACGCTTGTGTCGGCGCGTTCACGTTGCGGTAGCCTTCATCGGGTGTTGTTAACTGGAGCAACGGAGTCGGCGGGCTACCCCTCAATATATCCGGAAGAGGTCGTAGCGACCACCGAATGGAGGGTGACTCGCGGTCGTCACTGTTCGAGTTGACAACACCGCGAGCCGCAGAGGGCAACTGATCGACTCCATCCACGGACTTCATCGGAGAGCCGGCGCCCAAGCCTCCATATTTGTGGCAAAACCTCGGTGAAACTTAAGCCGGTGGGGATCTCTGACATCGTGAACTTCGATTTGATACGATAGCCCAATGGATGGCGACCGTAACGCTTTGTCGCCCGGCCTTTCGTCACTGACCGCGCGTACCACCGGTCTTGCTGTTCTAGGCTTGGTGACCGTCAGCGTAGCTCTAAGCGTTGTAGTGGCCACGACAGATTCGGTGGCCGGTCCCCCTACCATGTCGTCTTCTGAAGAGAAGCGGGACTCCGGCCTGGATATCTACCTCGTCCTCGACGTCTCCGCATCGATCGGCCGTAACGGCCTGCTACTGGACATGAAGCGTGGTGCAAAGGCTTTCGTGAGACAGTTCGACGAAGCCAACACTCGCATAGGGCTTGTCACTTTCTCCACCACGGGCACTGTACATCACAGGGCAGCCTTCAACTCGATGGAAAAGTTGACGACTGACATCGATCACCTCGAGGCGTTAACAGACACCAATATTCAAGACGGCCTGCGCCGCGCACAGAAAGCATTTCGGCGACTTTCGGTTGATCTCGAACGACGCCGACTCGTGGTCCTGTTCTCCGACGGAATGCCGACGGCGCTGACTGACAGATTTCGTTTCTTTAGATCGGGCCGCTCGCGCGAGCTGAAAGCAGCGATAGCGTCGTACATGGCTGGGGAGGGCTATCGTGGGCTGTTCCGGCTGCGCGACGGACGAAAGATCATCGGTTTCGACGACGCGCTGAGATCGATTACTACTGAGAACATTTCAATCAGGACTTCGCCGTTCCCCACTACTCTCGGTAACGGAGCGGCGATATCGGGCACGAATATTCGTGCCTATGCAGCGATCCGAACGCAGGACAAAGCACGCAAACTACGCGAAAGCGGGATTACGCTCCACGTTGTAGCCCTCATAGATCCCGACGCGACCAATGCAGGTAATCAGCTGGAATCTGATTTCATGCACGATCTGGCCGACGGCAACGAACCGGCCACAGCGCATGGCCAAGTACGGATTGTTCAGCAATCGAAGAATATCCGGCGGGCGTTCCTCCGCCTCGCCGCGTCACTAAACTAGCAGCGGTACGAAAAACTAGCAGCGGTACGAACGGCGTTGTTAACTTCGCATCGCCTGAACGAGGCATGACCGCGAAGCCGCTGATTGAGGAATCTTAAGCGGCCCCGTCAAGTGTCGAAAACGGTCGATGACTATCCATTAATAACACTGCTGGAGGACTAGAGAGCAGCTAGACGGACTCGACGGACATGGCACGGCAGTGCTGCAGAGCAACTTTCGGGCAGAGTTGAGGCAGCAGGTTTGCGACCCGCCCGAATGGGTGGGAGCCGAGGGATTAGCTACAATCGTTGCTTGACTAAGCGCCACCGAGCCCGGCAAGATATCCCGCGTTCGTCGACCGATATCCACCAGGCAGGTATTATGAAAACACACCGTACTATCTCAACGGTAACCGTTGTCGCCATTTTCCTCTTAGCCACGCTCGGTCTACAGCGGGCTTCTGCTGGCAACCCGCCGGATGTGCGCGTGTTGCTAATAGGCAGTAGCCTCATACGAGGGGTTAAGTCGACCCTGAAAAAGATGTACCGCCAGGACGGGCTCAAGGCCAAGATCAAAGCCTTCGGCCCGGCTCGATGGACCTTGCACGATCACGCCACCTCGGGAC
>JAZDCZ010000283.1:0-2061 GCA_036679605.1 Gemmatimonadota bacterium | reverse complement strand
TGAACCGCCCCGGGTTTCATGGAGACTCGTTTAGTTGAGTCCCCGCGCTTTCGGGGATTCGTGAACTGTAGCAGTTGGCTTCATACTCGGCCGGCGGGACGTAACCGATCGCTCCGTGGAGGCGGCGGTTGTTGAACCAGTCGACCCATTCCAGCGTTGCGAACTCCAGGTCGTCGAGGCCGCGCCATGGACCTTTGCGACGCACCAGTTCCGTCTTGTACAGACCCATCACCGACTCGGCCATGGCGTTGTCGTACGAATCTCCCTTGCTACCGACAGACGTCACCGCCCCTGCCTCGGCTAATCGTTCGGTGTAATGGATCGAGAGGTACTGAACCCCGCGGTCCGAGTGGTGGACCAGACCGTTACACGGCTTCCGTGACCAGAGCGCCTGTTCAAGCGCCGCCAGCGCGAGGTCGCTGCGTAGTGACCTTGAGATCTGCCATCCGACGATACGGCGTGAGAAGACATCGATGACAAAGGCAACGTAGACGAATCCCGACCAGGTGCGTACGTAAGTGATGTCCGCTACCCACAGCCGGTTGGGTGATGGCGCCCGGAAGTTCCGCTCCACAAGGTCCGGTGGTCTCTCGGCCAAATCTCCAGGTATCGTGGTCCTACGTGTCTTCCCACGTACCGCACCGTAGAGCCCCAACTCACGCATGAGCCGTTCCACGGTGCAGCGCGCCACAGGGATACCCTCGCGACGCAGTTGACGCCACAGTTTGCGAACGCCATAGACGCCGAAGTGCTCTGCATAGACGTGCTGGATATTCACCTTCAGCGCATCGTCCCGCACCTGCCGGGCCGACGGGGACCGATCCCGTGCCGCGTAGTATGTGGAAGGTGCTCCCTGTAGTTCGCGGCACATCTGCTCGACCCCGAAACGATCCCGGTGGGCGTCAACGAAACGGATCATCTCGGCGGTCCCGGGTCGAGCTCTCGTGCGAAAAAAACCGAAGCGGCCTTCAGGATCTCGTTGGCGCGTCGCAGTTCTTTGTTCTCACGCTCCAGCTTCCTTAGTTGCTCCCGTTCATCGGTCGTAAGCCCGGCACGCCCGTCTGAGTCGATCTCGGCCTGGCGCACCCACTTCCGTAGTGTCTCCGCCGTCATGCCGCACTTCGCAGCTATCGACGAGATCGCCGACCACTGCGACGGATAGTCACGCCGGTGGTCCAGCACGAGGCGGACAGCCCGCTCTCGCCGGTGGTCCAGCACGAGGCGGACAGCCCGCTCTCGTACCTCCGGGGAGTACTTGCTTCGTCTTGTCATTGCTCCATCCTCTCAAGGAATGGAGTCTCCAACTTTCCCGGGGCGATTCACCTTTGTGAACACCTTTTTTAATCGTTACCTCCGTTGGCCCACACGTATCGGTCCCTGAGTCCATTCAGGTTCTGTGGGGGGATCACCTTTTCGTGTTGTAGACGTCCGACAACGATCCCAGGCGCCAACCCCAAATCTTCTGCGAACTTCGCAACGGCGGCGCGACTAACGCGACCCTGGGGATATCGTGCGATGAACGTGTTCCAAGAATCGCGCGGAATCAGGATGTCTTGGGCGAACTCGTCGGCTTGGTCTTCTTCCGGATCACGCTTGCCATTGCCGTATTCCACATAAATCCGGCGATGATCCCCGGCGATAACGTGTTCGGCCTCGTGGAAGAAGCTGAACCAAAAATGGTCGGCCCACCGATACCGAAGGCTCAACTGAATCAGAGCTTTGGTCGGCGTGAGCCACCGAGTTACACCGTTAGCCCCACTTTTCGGAAGTTCCTGGACGAAGACCACCGCGACACCTGCGTCGGCACACAGTTGAACCATTCGAGTGCGAAATTCATCTGGCGGTTGACGAGTCATCGATCGCACATCTAACAGCGCCAGCATGAACGCTTCGCGGTCATACGTGGCTGTCCGGATATTGAAACCGTCTATCTCGCCTTTCCGAACCCAGCAGGCACGCGCTCCCCGCGATACCGTCGCCCCAGTTGTAATCCGAAACTGTAGTCGAGCCTCGCGCTCCCGCCATGCATCAAATGAGGCTACACCGAGGTATTTGAGCAGT
>JAZDCZ010000282.1:0-4057 GCA_036679605.1 Gemmatimonadota bacterium | reverse complement strand
GGCAAGACACCGGTTACATAGGTCGGCATGCCGATTGGGACGGATAGCGTAGCCTCAAATCCCTATGGCTACACCGATCCGAAAAGCAACGAGGTTGGTCTGACTGCGGATCGGCAGAAGCGTGACCGAGCCATTGCGGTTTTCCACGATTCCGCCGCGAGTCAAGTACTCGGCCTCTCCGTTGTGCGGTGGGCACTCCGGGAAGTTAACCGGCCGTCTTACGACAGGTCTCGGTGTCGATCCCGCTCTGGAACCGTTCGGCGACAAACCGTACTCCGCCTAGCTTACGGATCTCAGTCGGCGTAGCATTCACCGTGTTTCGGCAAGTGTTAAGGAACGACGTCCCTGAGCTGCAACCTAGCTCCAATCCCACACGTTCTGTTGACCAGTGAGAGTCTTGCAGCAGTCGCGCTGCCACAAAGACCCGCAGCCAGGCAAGCAGTTTCCTCGGCGTCGGCAGGCCCGCCTGCCGCAGTTCCCGCCGCAACCTCGGTAACGGGGAATCCAGGGCTGACGCAAGGTCCTTTGGACACCTCAAATCATTGATTCGGGACAACAGCCGTTCCAACTGGACCGTGGTCATGCATGGCGGCATCGTCACCATCGACCGCTCGATGGCCCGGGCCGTGGAGCGTAGCACCGCTTTCCGCACGATCTCACGCAGTCTCTGCGGATGGTCTTCAGCACCCATCACGCAGATCTCGTCGATTTGGAGATGGCCCAACTCGAATGCAAGGCGGGCCAGATCGTCAGCGCGTCTAAGGTAAGCGACGAGTACGGTGGCTGGGTAACGCGCCTTGAGCTTGGCGACCGTAGTAGATCCTCCGCGTTCAAGCGATGAGCGATCCACAAACAGTGCCGTGAAGCTGGTCTTACCGACGAGTTGCAGCACGTCTTTCAGGTGAACTTCAATGAGTTGAGCGTCAGGGAATGCGATTCTCAGCCGCGCGACAACGGTCTCTTGCATGACCGTGTGAGCTATGAGCGGCATCGGGCACTGATTCCGTAGTCGTACTCAGGCAAATGGGGGGGAGAGGAGGTATGGCCGCATATAAGCTTCTAACAAACCGATCCTATTCCAAGTTCCTGATGCGTACCGATGCTGAAGAGCACGTTAGGTGACCCCGTGCGCACATTCGATGAGCGGGGTGTCATTTCAGGTGATAACACTGCCGCCAAATTACTCGCAGATTAGGCGTCAACACACACAGGAATGTAGATCTGTCCAGAATTCTTTCGCTTTCTAACGCAGAGAGTAACCTCAGTCACCATTTCGTGGAGTACTAAGATGAGAAAGAAAATCTTTTTCTCGGTTGTGGCGACAATCATTTGCGCTGCGAACGTAGCAACCCTAACCTATGCCCAAGGCACTGGTTGTGACCCAGTAAGTTGCGATGTGCAATCAGACTGCACGTCCAAACCCAAATGTGATCTTTGTCAGCCGAACCCGATCGGCGGACCTCATTGCGCCAGTGACGGTGGCGTGGAGTAGTTAGCACAACAATGCAGTAGGTAGCCCAACAAACAGGTCATGGGCAGCTCTCTTCCTGTGTGTGTGCATCGCTTGCCGTAGTTGGGATTGGCTACGCTTGACTATGGCCACAGGACCACGCCTAACCATGACCAGGGGATGTCCCTAACGATGAGCAAGGAAACTATTGCGACCACGGCGGCTGCAATCTTGGCCGTCTGCGCAGCGAGCTTGACTGCGGTGAACATTCGCCGAGAATTCTTTCCACCGCCTACGCGGCCAGTTAACACAGTTAGCGATTGGATGTGGTACGCGGCCGTCGGCCATCGCATTGGTCCAGCGAAGGCCGCAGTAACAGTTGTTGTATTCTCCGACTATGAATGCCCGTTCTGTCGCACCCTAGAGCGCGAGCTGTCAGTTCTGCGAAAGGACTATCCTGAAGACCTAGCAGTTGTCTGGCGCCACTTTCCCCTTGAGGGGCACGAGTTTGCCCTCCCAGCTGCGAAAGCTGCTGTGTGTGCGGCAGAACAGGAAAGCTTTGCGGCGTTCCATCAACGATTGTTTCAGCGGGTGGAATTACTCGGCACAATACCGTGGTCCGTGCTCGCGGCAAGTGCGGGTGTTCACGACACGTCTGTTTTCAACGATTGCTTGCGGGGTGAAGCTCCGGCATTGATCGTTGAACGCGACGTATCGGCTGCACGCCGATTAGGAGTTAACGCCACGCCGACGTTGTTGATCAATTCCGCCCAATTCAGGGGTCTGCCAGGTGACTTGGAGAAGATCATTCGGCGCCAGCTAGCACCCGGTTAGGTTATTGGGTGACAGCTGGCTGGCCATGAGCATATTATTAAATTCGCATCAAAGGAGGTAGTATGAGGCGCGTTGTGATCGGCTATGTCGTGTTCAGTGCCGGGATGGCGTGCAGGTCAGGAAAGCCAGAAGAAGGATCGCAGGGTAGAGCAGTGACAGCCCAATGGTCCGTCGACGCGGTTCCGGTGGTCGACATCGCCGGCACCGCAGCGAACGGCGACCTTGTCTTCGAGTATGCATCTGGAGCAACGCGCCTGCCGAATGGCTCGATCATCATCGGAGACGGAACTGGCGCGTCGGTGCGCTTCTTTGATGCCTCGGGCCAGCCGACTAGGACGGTCGGTCGTGAGGGAGCCGGCCCAGGGGAGTTCCGCCGGGTATCCTGGCTCGGACGGTGCGGTGCCGATTCGGTCTTTGTCTGGGACGCAATGCAGAATCGGATGACCGTTGTGGACGCCGCTAGCGATGTCGTCAGGCACTATCGAGTGCCTGCAGACCCCACCGCTGGTTCGCCACCGGCCACCATCCAGTGCTCTCGTACAGGTGTGTTCGCAGTCCACGCTTTTCCGCTAGGTATGCGGCCGCCGTCGCCGACTGGCGAGTCTCCTCACTACAAAGCCGTGCTCTCGCTTGCGGACGCGGACGGGAGAATCTCCCAGGCGCTGGGAGAAGTGGCTATTATGGAATCACGTCCGCTGGGGAAGGTCACGAGTATCGCCATGTCCGCGGATCGCCTGTATGTGGGGACCGCTGACTCGGCCTTTGTGGACGTGTTGACGCTCGATGGACGATACGTGACGGCGCTGCCAATCCATGTCCCGGCACGCAGTCCGACCAGGCGGCACTACGAGCGTGCGATTGAGGCTCAAGTTATATGGCTTGCTGATCGCGATGAACGAGCGGCCTGGAAACAGAGGCTGCTTGAGATCCCCATGCCCGAGCATGTTCCAGCATACGCAGGCCTCTTCACCGACTCTGATGGGTCGTTGTGGGTGTTGCTCTCGCTACCGGGAGATTCAGAAACATGGCTCCGCGCCATCGCGCCCGACGGTCGAGTCATAGCAGATGTATACCTTCCTGTTGATCTGAGAGTGTTCGAGGTCGACCGTGACTACATTCTCGGCGCGTACGAAGAGGAGAGTGGCGAACCCCACGTCGCGATGTACCGACTGCACCGCGGTTCATAGCAGCTTGGATCCGCCGTGGGGCGTGAGGACGTGCCAGCCATGTGAGGCTCAACCCGTCCGGGGTCAGCAGGTATTCGCGGAGTGGAGATCTGCAATCCAGCTGGCCTCGTCAGTTAGAGGTTGACAGCACTGAGAGGTTCGCTGCTGACGTGGCAGGAAACGGGTCGCCGTTGGTAGATATGTTCGAGAACTATGTTGGCGTAGCGTGGATCGACTAAGCGCGTGGTCTACCTTTACCTACTCGGGGCGCCCCATCGCACCGATCACCGGCCCCATGTACCAACTCTTCGTCTTCTTTACGATCACCGACCCGCGGACAACGGTGAGCACCCGTTCCGGCCGGTTGCTCGTTGCGGTTCTGATAGCGCTTGTCGAAATGGCGATATGGCTGTCCGCCGATTTCCAGATAGGGTTCCTTAGTCTGCTCTACCCGTCTCCACCGATCGTTGCGCTCTTCATTGTGGGACCGATCGCCATGCTGATCGATCTATACAGGAAGGGCAAGACACCGGTTACATAGGTCGGCATGCCGATTGGGACGGATAGCGTAGCCTCAAATCCCTATGGCTACACCGATCCGAAAAGC
>JAZDCZ010000281.1:0-4771 GCA_036679605.1 Gemmatimonadota bacterium | reverse complement strand
AGTTGCCGCCTGAGTTGAGCGTGTAGATCCGAAGGATCACACGCGGGACACAGCGGGGCGGTAGGAAGTAAAAGAGATTGGAATATTCAAGAGAGTTTCGCTCGCAGATGGTGGCTCGGATGTGTGGGCCGGGTGGCCGCAGCGCAAGTTCGTTGGCCCAGGAAGTTGGAATGCATCAGGCGACGCTCTCGCGCTGGAAGCGTGAGGCGAGTAGCGTTGCAGCGATGAGAGGCAAGAAAATACCATCGTCGTCATCGGAAAATACAACCAGCCAGCGGCCCAAGGATCGCGCGGCGCACAATAAGCTTCGGCTCTTGATCCAAGCCGATGCGTTGAGTGGCGAAGAGCTCGGCACGTTTCTTCGCCATGAGGGTATTCATGAGGCGGACCTGGAGCGCTGGCGCGAGAGTTCACTCGAGGGGCTTTCGGGTGGGCTGGTTGCTAAGTCGGAAATCGATCGTGCGAGCAAAAAGGTTCGCAAGCTCGCAAAGGAGCTTCATCGCAAGGATAAGGCTCTTGCCGAGGCCGCTGCTCTACTCGTACTCCAAAAAAAACTCCGCGCGATGTGTGAGGACGAGGAAGACGACACGTGAAGGCCGAGCGTGAGAAGATATTGACGCTGGTTGATAAGGCGATAGTCAGCGGAGCGCGGCGATCGCGTTGCTGCGAGGTCGTGGGCCTGGACGAGCGCACGTTGCAGCGATGGCGAGGCAGCGAGCTCGGCGAAGATGGTCGGCACGGTCCGGCCACTGAGCCGGCGAACAAGCTCAGCGCGAGCGAGCGCCCCAAGCAGATCGTGCCGCTTTTGGCCGACCGAGAGCAGTACGTGGCCAGCGAGTCGAGTTTTTATCGCGTGTTGCGCGAGGCCGGCCAGATGTCGCACCGCGAGCCGTCCAAAGCGGCCGCGCGCGTGCGACCCCGAGAACTCGTGGCCGATGGCCCAGGACAGATTTGGAGTTGGGATATCACGTATTTGTGTTCACCGGTGCGTGGCTCGTTCTACTACCTGTACATGTTCGAAGATGTCTGGAGCCGCAAGATCGTGGGCTGGGAGGTCCACGAACAGGAGTCGATGGATCTGTCGTCGGAACTGATGCGCAAGTTGGCCCACCGCGAAGGCATCGATCTTGGTGACCTGGTACTCCATTCCGATAACGGCGGCCCGATGAAAGGGGCAACGATGCTGGCGACGCTCGAGCACCTTGGCATCGTAGCCTCGTTTTCGCGCCCGAGCGTGAGTAACGACAACCCGTACTCGGAATCCTTGTTCCGGACGATGAAGTATCGCCCTGCGTATCCACAACGCCCGTTCGCTTCGATCGACGAAGCGCGCACATGGGTGGCGTCGTTCGTGCGATGGTATAACGAAGAGCACCTGCACAGCGCGATCGGGTTTGTCACGCCGCAGCAGCGGCACGAGCATGCGGACGTGAAGATCCTGCAAGACCGTAAACGGGTCTACGAAGCAGCCCGCCGTCGCAATCCAAAACGTTGGAGCGGGAAGGTGAGAAACTGGGATCGGGTCGAGCGCGTATGGCTCAACCCCGAGTCAGTAAAAACGCCAGCCGAGGACATAATGGCCGAGGCTGCGTAAGTCACTTCAGGCGGCAACTACCTTGACACCGCCCGGTTTTGACTCGGGAGGCATAAACGAAACGGGTAGACTCGCGTCTACCACTTCTGCTGCAATCGCGGTGCGTGACACTCCTTCCACACTCTGAAAACGGCAGGCCGCAACCGCGCCGTTCGTCGGGAGACCTTGTGGATGCATCAGCACAACACTCAGAACTCGGCCTGCGCCCCACTGGCACTCCTCGTATGGCCCGTAACAAAGATCCTCCGCCGCGATCGTGGCACTCTCGACTAGTGAGTTGCATTCGACTGAGGACCCAGAACCAACGAAGGTGCCTTGAACATCCGAATAGTCCGCCAAAAATTGCACTACGCTTAGCTTCTCACCGGAAGAGAGCGAAAAGGTCACCGTACAGTCTGTTATCCCGCTCAGGGCTAGCTGCTCGGCGCTGCTTTGGTACACAAACACGCCGATAGAAAGCACCGCGGCGGACATGATGCTGAAAAACTTTGGTTGCATGGTCTCGAGTTCTCCTCGGCGCTGTTTGTTCGAAGCCGTCTTGATCGCCAAAATAGTAAGATCGTCTCTTTCGACCTGTCAAGCTGTCAAGCGCAAACAACACGCACAAAGTTTTTTAGTTCAAGCATCGGTCAGCTCGTCCGCGCGCAACAAATACAGCGGACTATCGTATGAGCGACCTTCGGCTTAAGTCCAACGGCGTACACTAACTAGTCTATCTACGACGAGTGCGCTGCGGCCTACTTGACCGGGATGTTCTCGCTCGCTTCAATCTCAAAGCCGATCGAAGACTTGTGGTTGCTAGGAAAGATCACAAGATTGCCGGATCCTGTCCGACGCACCGAGGGTACGAGTAAGCCTCCGATTTTAACGTAGGCTGCAGCGCCTCCGACAAACTGGCAAGCCGAAAAGTTATCATCTGCAATGACCTCATCTGGCAGCCCGAGCTGACCCAACAGGTCCTGATCGCGCAGATCAATGACACCCTCAACAGCTACGCGGACTTGATACAGCGTGAACCGACCCTTTGTAGGTCGCGGACTTTGGACTTCGAGCTGCCAGGCATGCTCTGCCATCGCCACCTCTCTTGTGAGTGCAGCATAAAGCGCTGGAACATAGCGTGGGTTCCACCGTGCTCCAGAGCGATTGGGCTCCTGCGCATCCCGGCTACCCGCTGTGAAACGGTAGACAGATTGCTGAAAGCATCGCTTCTCTATCCCTTCTAGGAAAGCGCAAAGCTTTTCGTCATACACCGCCACCCGGACGCCTCTTCCCAACCACTTACACCACCGATCCGTCCCGCAGCTGATCAATCAAGGCGAGCACGTCCTCAAGGTTACCTTCCGAAATAGCATCCGCTGGCCGCTTGCTATTCAACAATCGCTGCGGCGTGAACAGCCACATTTTAGCTTCGCTTGCTTCGTAGAATTCAGCGAGTTGCTCTACCATCCACGCCAGTGTGGCCAGCTTCTCAAACTTAGCCGGCTGAGGGTCAACACTACCGCTGTTCCAGCGCGATACGGTCTCAGGAGTAGTGTTCAAGAATTGGGCAAGCTCCCTATTCGTGATACCGGCCTCATCCCGAATAGTCGCCAAACTATTTATAACTGCAGTTGACATTGTCGATTCCTCTGTTCTGTAACACCATCCAGCATTCTCCTACCGCCGTCTTAAGTGGATGACGTCGGCCTTCTTTCGTAGATCCGGTTCCTTCTGCTCCGCAAGCAGCGCTCCAAATGCCAATCGCCACCCTCGGAGCTGGTTAGCAACGGGGCCAAATTTCTTCTCGTCAAACTTCGCAGCTTCCAAGGCCATGTCCGATGCTGGGCGAAGGAATCGTTCTAGATGAACCGTCGCACGATCGTGCGGTGGGACGTTTGCAAGATTGCGGACCTCCTCGCTACGCGTGACGACAAAGTGACGTACGGGGTACTGAATCATGTCATCTATTTGCCGGCAGCACGCCCTTCCCTGGCAACCGAATCTACCCTTGTGGCCCCGCCGCCCAAAGAACGTCACCGCCTCAGCGGGCTGCAAGAACATACCTAGTCGCTCGATGTATACGCGTGGCGAGATTCCACCACGCTTAGAACCCTGTCGACGTGCTGGAGGTCGCAGAATCCGCGCAACATCGAACGTCTCTCCATACGTGATGCTCGACTCAGCGCCGTCCAGCGCACCAAACGCAAGCAAAGCCGTTCCCAGAACCCCTGTATGCTCGCCTATCAACGGCACCTTCAGCTGCTTGAGATCTGCACATACCTGCATGCAGAAACGCGGAGCGCTAGGACCACTTGACGCTCCGATGCGATGAATCGCCAGCCACAACGCGTCAACATCAAACTCGCCTAACCCGCGTATGAACTCCTCGCGCTGCGCTTCGTCTTGCAAAACTTTTCGCGGAGCCGCGAGCCGGTAATATAAGCGTGGTCGTTCCTGCCGCGAGAGCCCGCTCAAAACCGTAAGCAGAGCATCTATGATCTCGCGATCTCGCGGCCACCACTCGTCAGCAACACCGCCTGCTAGGTAGTGCGTCGGCGCAATGATCGCCGTATACCTGTACTTTAGTGCGAACTTGACAAGGTTATTTGCGAAGCGAGATCTACCTTCATCATCGAACTGCCCCGGCGTGTGCCGTTGCTTCCCAGCCCACGGCAACTTGCGCAGGGTTTCTCTCTCCCACCCTCCTGGTAGAGCCAACTCAAGAGCCATCGGGTCAAGTACCGCTTCGACACCCCGTCTTCGCAGCTCGACTCGTAAATCACTCTGGATCGTCGTGCGTGAAGCATTGAAGACAGCCCCTGAGAACGGCGGCATGTCGGCGCTCAGCGCCCGTTCGAAGGCCCGATGGTCGTTATGGCCCGTACGAAAATAGAGTCCGAAAGGCACCCCGATTGAACGAAGTAATGTGGGACGATCACTCATATTTACACCTACCGCATCAACATTTCCATTAACATTTCCATTAACATTTCCATTAACACTATCATTGATGCCTCTTCTCTTCAAGCGCTAATTTCGTAACCTACACAATGTGCCTCTACACAGAGGCAACCACATCAAAGGCAAGCGACACACGTCGATCGAGATCCCCCCTTCGCCGGCGCCGCCTCCGGTACGGATGCGACCGTCGACAGTAAGGTCACCGCCGTAGATGTAGATGTAACCGCCTACGCCACC
>JAZDCZ010000280.1:0-2299 GCA_036679605.1 Gemmatimonadota bacterium | reverse complement strand
GTCAGATAAAAGTCTACATCATCCTCTTCCCAGAATGATCCGCGAGTATGATTCCATCATGCTCCGTTACACGCGGCGCTGGAATGTCCATGAGAACCTCCCACTCTCCAGAAAGAGAGAGAAGCGGTAATCGGCGTTGAGATCTGGTTGCAAGCGCAAGGCAACGAAGCTGACGCATCTAAGCGCGAAGCCGCTCCGTGGTTTTCTGCGGGCATCACTGATGGCTCGGGTATGCTGTCGGTAGAGAGGGGTGCGTCCGGGTACGGTCTGTTTGCAGCCAAGGGCAATGCGCGGTCGGCAGTGGTTGGTGTGGCGCCGCACGAAGACGAGGTCACGCTCGAGCTCGCACAAGAGGCCAACCTGCGCCTGCTGCTTGTCGACGGGGACGGGGTGCCTATTTGCGACTTGCCGCTTGAGCTGCGCGTTCAGCGAACGGCTGCAGCTCCAGGTGCACCTGTGTTTACCTTCGCAGCTGCGAGTAATGACCAAGGACGGGTTGAAGCACGGTTGCCGAAAGGACAGTACTTGCTGACCTTCCCAAGCTGGGAGTGGTGCCCGATGGATCAGGCCGACCACGGTGTTCGGGTGGGAGCTAATGTCGTTGAGCGCACGATCGCTCTGCGGCGTATCCCCGCGATTCATGTACGAGCGATCGATGCGAACACCGGGACCGAGATCCGGGAGTTTGCGGGGTCGATTGTTCCGAAGGACCAAAGCCTAGGACGAGTCGTCGTTCGGCAATGGTGGCCGCACAAGCAAGCGACAGAGCACCATCTTAGGGTTCCTTGTTTGCTGCCGATGCCGGAGTCGTTCAAGGGCAGCTTGGTTCTGGTCATCAAGGCGGATGGCTATCCGACCGCCTGTCGCGAGCTCGGTGGCTTCCCCGAAAACGAAGAGTTGACGGTCGAGCTAGAACCGGCTGAGCCTCTTCGGCTGCGCTTTCTTGACGATCAGGGAAGGCCGTATCCTGGCCTCCTTGCGCGCTTGCGCTACATGGGATCCCAGGAACAGGCAGGTTTGCGACCGGACGATAAAGGAGAGAAGGGCAATAGCGATTCTGAGGGCCTATTGGAACTGACGGGTTGGGAGGACGGGATCTGGTCGGTCCAGCCCAGTTTCATGGACGGCACCTTCTTCCATGCAGCTCGTTTGGTCTTGCCGGAAGACGGACTCTCTCATGAGATCCGGCTGCCACGTCCCGGCTGGATCGAAGGTGAAATTCTCGGCGCTGAAGCCGATGAGTATCCAGGAGTGGTTGCCGTCGATACCAGCGGTACGAGAATAGCGGCAACTATCCGAAATGGCAGGTACCGAGTCGCGGATTTGGCGCCAGGAACCTATTGGATGACGGTGGACGAGGCGTTGCACCATCTGTCGTACTGCTTGTACTTTAAGATCGATGTTGGTACCAGGGTTATTGTCGAACCAGGTAGGGCAACGGTCCTCGACTTCGAGCTGGACACCATGGGAGCCTGGCAACTTGAGGGGGCTATCATGGGGCTAGATAACCGACAACACTGGGTTGCGGTTGTCCCGGTCGTGACGGGACGCCTGTTCTTCCTCCGACCCGAGAACCTGATTCCACTCGCGGCGGACGGGTCGTTTGTTCTGCGCACGGGCTGTCTTCGCGCGGCAACTGCCATGCTGTGCGTAGTTTCGGAAGACGAGTCTGGCGTTCTTCTGCCAACGCTATGCAAAGAGATCAGCACTGAGGAACGCTACGTAGTTCTACGGTGGGCGCCTGGTCGGTTGCGGGTTGTCGATAATGCCTACGAGACCTGCGGGATCGAGAGGCTCACCGACCGGTTGTTCTGGCAGGAAAGCGGAGTCCCCACCGGCGTGGATCTAACACTGGCTCCTGGTAGGTATCGGATCTCCTCGCGTCAAGTTGTTGATGTGAGCCCTGGTCGGGTGAGCCGGGCCGTGATGAAATAGCGGAGAGAACGCGGCGTTGGTGCATGATTCGCTTCAGGGCCGACGTACGGTATCATTAGGGTGTGGCTACTCTTGATTGTTTGCTAACATGTAGTAATAAAGAACGTTGATTACGTTGTGACCTAAAAAGAGAGGCCTCATTTGCCGATATATAAGTAGTACACAAAATAACCGGCAAAGGAGGCCCCAATGAACATCGATCGCTCCCAACATTCTACTTTCCCCTCCACTCCATGCAACTCTGATCTCGAGGTCTTTGAGAAGGCACATGTCGCCTTCGGGAATCTCCAGGAGTGGCTGCTCTCGAATGGAGCAGCAAGTCTTCCCGAGCACCGCGTCGAGGCAGAGTTGTCCGAGCGAGGCC
>JAZDCZ010000279.1:0-4152 GCA_036679605.1 Gemmatimonadota bacterium | reverse complement strand
TCTTTTTCCCCTTCTTTTCCCGTCAACCACAGAGTATCCCCGTTCCCCCTACTCCGAAAGTTCAAAGTCGAATCTATGTTGAGCCGATATCCGAGCCGCTGCTACCGGTGGCGCACTAGATGGAAGGCCCAGGCACTCGAGGATTGCTTGAATCGCGTCGGGTTTGTTGATCAACGCGATCAAGGAACGCCGACCTCCGCACGGACATTGGAGAACGGAAGGCGGAGTTGCTCACCGCAAACGACCACGCCGTCGAAATCACACGCCGGTCGCGAGAGCGCGCCATCGTTGAGAGCAACTACATCCTCTACAAGAGCAAACGCGAAGAGGCTCGGATCCAAGGCGCCCTGGATCGAAACCGCATTGCGAGCGTCACCATCGCCGAGACGGCGAGTTCAAGCCTAGTCCCCATGAAGAAGCTGATGGGCCTGCTGCCACGCAAGCTGTACTTCATCCTCATGGCGATGATCGGCTTCGCAGAGGCCATGTTTGGGGCGTGGCGCACGATTAACCAACTCACCGCTAGCTTTGCGCTCTACTTCCTTACGATCAATATCGTCAAGGACCGGGCCATGCTGCGAAAGCTCCTGTGGGCGCTTACGTTTGCCTTGAGCATACCGGCCGCGTACAGCTTGATTCAGCGGTTGTGGAACTCGGACTGGCACGAGGAGTACTCATACGAGAGTTCGGATCAATACCAATCGTTGGTCGATCGTGGCCACCAGCGCGCCACCGACGCGGGCGGCATTCTTCAATCTGTTCGTCATCACCTCGATCCTTTGGTACAAACGCATCATCAGGATCACGCCGCCGATGATTGTCGGATTGGTCGCTGCGGTTCCGGTGCTCGTACTCACCGTGTTGCCCACTAGTTTTGTAGAGCGGGTTCTGAGCTTTGGAGAGTACCTGGGTGAGGGCTCCGTAAACGTTCGGCTCGAAAACCAATCGGTGGCGCTCGACACATTCTTTGATCACCCAGTCCTGGGTATCTGTGCGGGGAACTTCGAGTCGCAGTACAAAGCTCTCGGCGTCGCCGGAACCAAAAGCGGTCTCGCGGTCGGCCGGACCAAGAATCTCGAGGTGATGAACGCGCTGCTCGAAATCGCTGCCGAAACGGGCATTGTCGGCCTGCTGGTGATGTTCGGATTCATGGCAATGCTGGTTCGCGACGTTCTGTACAGCGAGCGGCGCGACGGACAACCGCGCAAGACGAACATCGCGACTTACGCACTCATCACACTCGTCGTCTCCTTGTTCTGTTCGTTTTTCACGAGCGTCCACAACTGGCGCGAATGGTGGCTATTCATGGCAATCCCCGTCATAATTAGGAATATTGGCCCGGTGGCAAACGCTAGTGGCCCCCAAGAGAATCGCCCTGCAATAGCATCCGAGGAATAATCGAGTATGTCATTGAGACAAATAGAGATGTGTGCGCATTCCAGGCCAAGCGGCAACGCGCGCGGGCGCCTATCACCGTTTACGCACGGTCTCGCGCTGGTGATTTTGACCCCGATCCTCCTCCTCACATCCTGCGTCGGCCAGGCCTTCGGGTCGGCAACCGTCGATTCAGGATTCGAGAAGGGACCCCCGGGATACGCGGCGTACCGCGGCGCAGTCAGGGTCACGTCAGACTCGAAGCTCGTGAAGAGCGGTCGCCGCTCACTCGAGTGGAAGTACCGGATCGTGAAGTCAAAGATCAATTTCATTGCCAATAGCGGCTTGGTGCGCGGCACCCTTGAGGGCCGGCAAGGCCTTTCGATGTGGATCAGGTCGAACCGAAAGGGTGCCCTGATCTTCCAGCTGCGGGAACGCGGCGGCGCCACCTACCAGCTCTACAGCAAAACCGTCGGCAAGAAGTGGCAAGAGCACCGAGCCGTCTTTGCAGAGTTTGAGCGCGACCCCGACACACGGGACAAAAACAACAAACTCGACCTCTCCCAGATTACGGAATTCTGGATCGTGGATGCTTCGGGGTACCTCAATCCCAAGCTCACCGGACCGCGTACGGTGTGGGTCGACGACATCAAACGGGTCGCCAAATTCGATTCAGGGTCTGACCCTGACCCCGACCCCGATTCGGGCAACGTCCCGATCATTGCGTCCGGACCCGTGGGGGTACTCAACAACCTGAAGTCCGATCCGATGGTGTTGCGCGAGGGCGACACTTACCGGATGTGGTACGGCGGGAACCGCAGTGGCAAGAGGCAGCAGATCTTCCACGCAACATCGAAAGACGGCCGCGATTGGAAGATCAACACCAAGCCGGTGCTCAAAATCGGTAAATCGGGTAAGTGGGACTCCGGCGATGTCGAAACGCCCTTCGTCCTCAAGGTCGGCGAAACCTATCACATGTGGTACTGCGCTCGACGCGTCAGCAGAGAAACCGAAAACTGGAACCGAGACACGGTGTTCCAGATCGGTCACGCAACGTCCCCGGACGGGTTGAAGTGGAAGAAGGACCGCAAAAACCCTGTGATCCGCCTGGGCAACAAGAGCAAGAATGAGTGGGACTGGGCGACCGCTGGCGAGCCATCCGTCGTTCACACACCGAACGACTCGGGTGGCGGCCAGTTCGAGATGTGGTACGTTGGCGCCAACGTCGTCAATCGAATGACGATGTTCCACATCGGCTACGCCACCTCCAAAAACGGGTCTGATTGGGTCAAGCACTCCAAGAACCCCGTGATCAACGGCTCTCGCTCATTTGCGATACCGGAGAATCCGAGAGACCCGTACAAGGGCTTTCTCGCCCCCGTCGTGTTCAAGCACGCGGACCGCTACATCATGCTTCATGGTTGCGAGGAGTGGAACGCGCAACCGATCGGTCCCCTGCGGTGCGCAAGCTCCGAGGACGGCATAAAATGGGAACTCAGCGGCGAGCCACTCCTGGCGAAGGGAGACGAGGATTCGTGGTGCAGCAGCGGCGTGTTCGGACCCAGCGTTCTCGTCGAGAATGACACGGTGAAAGTCTGGTTCGCGGGCCTGAGGATCACCACGTCGTATCGATTCGGCATCGGTTACCGGGAATTCCCGGTCGAGTGCCTGCGCTGAGTGCCGACGGCGCTATGCGCCCGACGTGGTTCCGAGCGCTCCGCCCGCGGCCATCATCTTCGCCACCGCCAACACGCTTCCAGCAAGGGCCGATGGCGGGGATGCAGAAGATGTTCGAGATCTTTGCTTGCGGATACCCGCTCGACATCCAGCCACGGCATCCGTAGCGGATCGTCGCCGTCCTGCCAGACTGGCCGTTGCGAGTAGGTTCGATTGCCATGTTCAGCCGATTTCACCCATAACTCCTGCTCGTCTCCATACTGGCCGGTTGGCTCAACCGCGAACAACAGCGGGTTCTTGACTATCTCCGCGAAGAGAACCGCATCCTGCGGCAGCAGCTTGGCCGTGCCTAGGCAACCCTCAAGAACGGTCGACCAGGCTTCACTTGATTGGCAGGGCACACAAGTCCGAAACCCCTACTCGACCCTCATCACCACCGCATTCGTCGTCGCCACCCCGAACTCGTTCGGTGCCGCGTCGTCCTCGATGAATCCCTGGAATGTCGCCGTGATCGGTGCTGGCCATCCGGCCGGCAACGCAAACAGAGTGGTCGGCGCCTTGTCCGATGCCGAGGCGGATTCGCCCAGGATCGGCTCGTGCCCGAACGTGTTCCAGAGCGCAACCGGTTGTGGCGAACCACCCGAGAAGACCGTCGGGAACACGGTCCATCCAAGATAATATCCGAATCGCACCTGGACCGAAACCGCCAATGGATTCGGTTCGCCCACCCAGGCGTAGACGACATAGCGCGAACACATGGGAGCCGGTCTCGAGGGTGGTGCGGCGATATCGAGCTGGATCGATTCACCGGTTCCGACGGTCACCACACGCTCGGAATCACCAGGTGCACCGTTGAGCAGGAGCACGTCAGCACGGTTGACGCCGCCCTCGGCTGTGTTGACGCTTCCAAATCGGGCATCAAAACCCAGCGGCTGATACTCGAAGCAGCCCATGTCGATGGTAGCGGTGCCGTCGCGATCGCCGTCCCTCCGATATCCGGTTCTATGCTCATGATCCCCTCGTCAAGCGAGTTGTCGGGCTCACTCAGATCCCTCACGTCTCCACCCTGTCTCGCGCGCTGTCTGCCATGGACTCCGGCGT
>JAZDCZ010000028.1:0-2721 GCA_036679605.1 Gemmatimonadota bacterium | reverse complement strand
GTCGACACTCCGTCATTGACCAGCGTGGCTATAGGTCACAGTGCCCCTTCGAGGATATCCTTGCGCACGTTGAAGAGACAGACGATCTTGGGGAGAACCCCGCCGGGGTCTACTTCGAATGTGATCACACGGGCTCGACGTGACACGAACGGCCGCGAGGCATCGGTGTCGCCCGGCCCTCTCAGAGCCACCGGGAACCTGTTTTGCTTCCTGTCGAAGACGAACACCGTCTGCCCGGGGTTGGGGTCGCTGCCGGGCAGATCGCAGGTTGATTGGAAGCCTACGAACCTGGTTGCTGCATCTACGCTCGGCCGAGCGTTGGTGCAGGCTACCGTATGCGTGATCTGGATGAACTCGGATCCCGGCGCCGCCTTGTCGTCCCAGAGGAAGATCTCGACGTTGCCGTCGCTATTGCTGCCGGGCTCGAGATCCGCGTCGGAGGCCAGCGCGACGAAGCGCTTCTTGCCCTGGGACGGGCTCTCGCCGACGAAGTCCGACTCGGAGAACTGTGTCAATTGAACTAGGCTTTCGGTTTTCTTACTGATTCTGAAAATCTCGCGGCTAGCGCCACTCGCCGGTGGTTTGATCCCAAGAAGGTCGGCCGTGCTCGAGAAAACAACAGCCCTTGTAAAGAAGTTCGCGCTGCGTCCGATCGTCGACACGCCTTCGTCGGCGTCGGTGAGCTGGCGGAGCTGCAGACCATCGTTTCCCGCCTTCCTCAGCCACTCGAACACCTCGCGGTTGAGGCTGACGTTACCGCAGCGCGCCGGCGCCGATGGACACACGCTCGGATCACCGCAGATAAGACCTGGACAGTCACCGTCGTTGGCGCACAATTTGAGATCGTTATCGCCACCGACGCAACGGTCGGGCACAAGATTGCCCGGCGAGTCGAAGACCAACAGCCGCCCTCTGAAGATCTCTTTGTTGCCGTCGGCGTTGCTGCCGAGGGGGTTGGCGTTGGAGACGTAGGCGACGAACTTGCCGCTGCCGTTCAGCGTCGGCTGCTCGTTCAAATTGTCTACCGTCGGAGTGATGGAGGTCGTGTCGGTCAACTGGGTCGTCGCCATGTTACGAGCGCTTAGCCGGTCAAAACCCTTCCCGACAAACTTCGCGAACAGCCTACGCTCGAAGACGAAGATCTCCTGATTGCCGTCGGCGTTGGTTCCAGTGAAATCGGCAGTGGACTGAAACGCGACCTTCTTGGCGCCGCGCGAGGGGAAAGCGTTCTCGCCCTGGAAGCAGACCAGCTCTTCGGGCTCTACGAGGCAGTTGTGGCAGCCGTCGCCGGCCAAGTCGTTACCGTCGTCGCACTCCTCGGCGCCATCAATAACACCGTTGCCGCACGAGAACATGCAGTCCACATTGCAGGCCACTCCGTCGGGAGGGTCGCACTCTTCACTCGCCGTCGCGTTGAGCATGCCGTCTCCACAGACCGCGGCACTGCAGTCGATATTGCATGTGGCCGATTCGCCAGCGTCGTCGCAGGCCTCTCCGGCCGAAGCGTTCAGTTTGCCGTCGCCGCAGGCTGCCGGTGTGCAGTCGGTATTGCAGGCGGCCGACTCTCCGCCATCGTCGCATTGCTCGCCCGCAGTGAGGATGCCGTTGCCGCAAGCCGTCACCGTGCAGTTGGAATCGCACCCGTCTCCGTCGATCAGGTTGTCGTCGTCGCAGGCCTCCGGAGATTCCACGATACCGTTGCCGCAGAGCTGCGCGGCAGCGGCGCGAGGCTGCGGCGCCAAGAGCGCAAATGCTATAGAGAAAAGAATGGCTCGGGCTCGGAGGCCCGACGACGAATCTAGCATCGGGTTCCTCGGTTTCTTCCTGACAGCTCCCGGCGCACCGGCATGCTGTATTGGGGCACGACGACCATCGCCGTGCAGAATAGATTGAACCTAGAATGCATGAGGAAGCCCCCCCTTTCCCGTTCGATCGTACCGTCGGACCTAGACTGTTCTCCCCGAGCCACTTAGGGCAGACGTGCTGTACACCGCTCGGAGTCTACCACGTCGCCGAACGAGCCGTCTATCCCCAATCAGGGGGCTGCCCATACATCCCGCTGAGCACCAAAACCCCCCAGCTACGTGCCCCTTTTCGGACCTAACTCCCCGACCCGGGGCAATCCCCACCTACCGGGGGCGTTAGACTCAAAAACCCGAGATAGCCCCCTAGTGATTCGCTCGGGCTGATCCCCGCTCCGGAGATACCGCAACATCGTCACTGCCCGGCAATTCCAGGCATCCGAAGCCCGCCTGTAACGCGGTTCTTACACGGACAGAATGGGCTTACTGGTAGGTCGGGGCCAGTACGGAGTTACGCGGACAAACAGGCCAGCTGTCCAGGCAAATCGCATGAGCGCGGCTGCCCCCTGTGCCAACGTGATTTGAGACACCTCGTACCCTCAGAATAGCGAAGCTGGCGCGTGGCGCAGATAGATGGCCGGAACGAATCTGGAAGGACGAGGAGCCGGAGCAGCACGATCCAGCGACGCGTACCACGAGAACCTCTCGACCGCACGAACTACGAACCTGGTACCAACTGCAACGGCCGACTCAGCGGTAGGGGATATGGAGGAGGAATCTCTGTCACCTCAAAGTGCTGCCCGTCTGATCAGCGACAATTACTTCTTTCAGTTGACGACAATTACTTTTTTCAGTTCTACGCGGCGTAAGGCTTGCAAATTCAAGGACTTCGGCCACCGGTGGTCGAATGGTGACGGAT
>JAZDCZ010000278.1:0-2657 GCA_036679605.1 Gemmatimonadota bacterium | reverse complement strand
GGCCATCTCAACCTAATGTCAAGACGGAGAACCGAGCGATTTGGTTCCGACGTCCCAGTTCTTGTTGCTTCTGTAGACGTGCTCGGCTCTATCTGACCGACTAGCGGGTCTTTCAGGGGGTTGCATCGTCTGGTACTCTATGCGTGGCAAAGTATCGTATCCACCCGCACCCTGACCTGGTTTCCCGGAGTCTCGGCTCAGATGGTCGGACCTTGCCAAGTATCGGTAAGCAAGAGGAGACATCATGAGCTACGAAGACAAGAACCTGACCTGCACGGACTGCGGCGCGACGTTCATTTTTAGCGCCGACGACCAGGCGTACCACGCGGAGAAGGGCTACCAGAACGAGCCCAAGCGCTGCCCGGACTGCCGCTCGGCGCGGCGATCCGGGGGCGGTGGCTACGGCGGCGGCTCACGCGAGATGCACCCGGCGGTCTGCGCGCAGTGCGGCAAGGACACCGAGGTGCCGTTCCGCCCGAGCGGTGACCGGCCGGTGTACTGCAGCGACTGCTTCAGCAAGCGCCCGGCGTAACCCACCCGCGACCCCAGAACTTCGAACAGGCGCCCGTTTCCGGGTGCCTGTTTCGTTGTGTGCGTCAACAGGTGAGGGCAGCGGTTGACGAAGTCGGGCGCTGAGGGTGTCCCGTCGCAGGTTGCTGTCAACGGATTGCTTTCGGCGGAACGGATAAACGGATTTGGTGTGAGGCGGTGGCCTGCCCCCGTTGGTTCAGGTCTACGGGACGAAGGTGGCGAGGCTTGAGCCTGGGGGGTGAGGGCTTCTGCTGAACCTGAGGCGGTGCGCCGAAACGACAGAGAGGGCCCCGAGGGGCCCTCTCTGTGCTATCTCACCGAGATGATTACCAGCGTTGGCTGGTCTGTGCCGGTCGTTTGCTGAAGCAGTCGCTGCAGTAAACGGGGCGGTCGCCGCTGGGGCGGAAGGGCACTTCTGTGTCCTTGTTGCACTGGGCACAAACCGCCGGGTGCATCTCGCGTGTGCCGCCGCCGTAGCCGCCGCCGCCGCCGAAGCTGTCGCCGCCGCTGCTGTAGCTGCTGCCGCCGCCGTAGCTGCTGCCGCCGCTGCGGCGAGCTGCGCGGCAACTGGTGCAGCGCTTGGGGTCGGTGTAGCCCTTCTGCGAGTGGAACGACTGGTCATCGGCGCTGAATACGAACGTTGTGTTGCATTCGACGCAGGTGAGGTTCTTGTCTTCGAAGCTCATGTGATGGTCTCCTTTCTTGGTTATTTGGCAAGATCCGACCATCAGGAGCCGAGAGCACTGGGGGTATCTACCAGGTCAGGGGAAATGAGGGGGTGCGAAACTATTACCTGCGGGCATTATAGCACGTTTGTGCGACGGTGGTGGGCCATGGAACTGGGAACATGGAACATGGGGGCCGTGGGCGTGCGTGGGAGGCGTGCTGCGGTTCTTCTGGGGGGTTGTCGCCGTTTGGTAGACTGTACGTGGGAAAGATTCGTATCCACCCGCACCCGTACCTCGTTGTCAAAAGTCTCGGCTCAGATGGTCGAAAGTTGCCAAGTATCGGTAAGCAGGAGGTGACATCATGAGCTACGAGGACAAGAACCTTACGTGCCAGGACTGTGGCGGGACGTTCGTGTTTAGCGCGGACGACCAGGCGTTCCACGCGGAGAAGGGCTATGAGCAGGAGCCCAAGCGCTGCCCGGACTGTCGCTCAGCGCGACGAGGCGGCGGCCCGCGCGAGATGCACCCGGCGGTCTGCGCGCAGTGCGGTAAGGACACCGAGGTGCCGTTCCGCCCGAGCGGCGACAGGCCGGTGTACTGCAGCGACTGCTTCAGCAAACGCCCGGCGTAACCCCACCCGCGAACCCCGAGATTTGGACGGGTGCCCGTTTGCGGGTGCCTGTGTCGTTGTGCACGGTAGAGGTTACTTCTGTCAGAAGACAGAATCTGGAACTAGGACGGGCGCGCCAACGAAGAGCGAAGATGCGCGGCGCATTCGGAGGGAGTGCCAACTGTAAAATTGAAGGTCTCGTGCACCGCCTGTGCTTTCTCCTTTAGAAAGCCGTTGTCCTTGGTAACGAAGAACTCGACCTTGCCCTGGGCGCAATAGGCTAAGAATTGCTCGGTGTCCTCGCTACTAAGACCTCTAGGGAGACTACAGACGATCTCCTTTGAGTTGTCATGGCCAATGGCATGCACCCCGATAATCCCAGAGCCGATCCGCATCACGGTTGGCAAGGATTCGGCAAGAGAACTGATCCGGTCGTAGCGTTCCGGGTTGGGACATCTGTTCCGATCGATCTCGGCCCAAGCGAACTCTGATACGAACAGGCGGATCCGCCCGCGCTCGGCTAGATTCACGATACCCGTCATGTCGGCGGCTTCCGCTTCGTCGTTGAGGTAGGCCAAGATGGCACTAGTCTCAATCGCAACATGTGTTGGTTCCGTCAACCCTACTCCCACTCGATCGTGCCCGGCGGCTTACTGGTGATGTCGTAGACGACTCGGTTGACCGAGGGGACTTCGTTGACAATCCGGTTCGATATTCTCGCTAGCAAATCATAAGGGAGGCGGGCCCAGTCGGCGGTCATGGCGTCTTCGGCGGTGACGGCGCGGATGGCGACGACGTGGCCGTAGGTGCGGAAGTCGCCCATGACGCCGACGCTGCGGGTGTCGGTG
>JAZDCZ010000277.1:0-9252 GCA_036679605.1 Gemmatimonadota bacterium | reverse complement strand
GGAAATCTGTTACCGTAACGAACCATGGCACTGAACTACGTCGATCTGTTCCATGAGAGTTTCGCTCGCGTAACAAAGGCGGAGGACTTCTTCAAGGACTTCTACGATACCTTCTTCGGGTCGTCCAAGGAAGTCGCAGCGAAGTTCGAGGGTACAGACATGGCGGTTCAGGGCCAGATGCTCGCCCTAGCGCTCATTCACATGGCGGCCTTCTTCAGCAGCGGCGAGCCCAGCGCGACGTTACAACGGATCGCAGAAAGGCACAGCAAGACACAGAGAAACATAGAAGCGCGTTGGTACGACGACTGGATGGAAGCCCTTGTTGCAACGGTGAGAACCCACGATGCGAAATTGGACGAAGACGCGGAACTAGCATGGCGTGTGATACTCGCCCCCGGCATCGCGTATATGAAGTTCTACGATGATGACCCGCGGGCTATGTAGCGGAAGTGTGCGCGCAGCCGCTACTTGCCCAGTAAGGGATTGTCGATGCGGTGCAAGCCGGGCGTTTCGTCGCTGAAATTGGCCAGGTACACATGTGACTTGCCGGCGGCTACGGATGCGATGTCGTGAACCTGCGTGCCGGGATGCTCCGCGTACCACAGCACCCGTGAGGCATCCGGGCTGAGCGCCAACGCTCCGGTGACAGTCGGGACGGGCAACATCTGCAAAGGCAGACGCAACAGCAACGGCTTGATCCACGGATTTGCGTGCGCCCAAGTGAGTATCGCGCTCCTCTGTTTGATCATCCCGATCCAGATGCGCCCCGCAGCGTCCCGCTCCATCCCGTCGGGCAGGGCCGGGAGAGCTTCCCAAATGACTTCATCGGTACCCGCTTTCTCTCCGCCAAAGTAAAGGCGAACGATTCGAAACTTGACCGTCTCCGTCACCAGTACTGACTGCTCGCGGCCACTTTCGTCGTCTTCGAGCAGCACGCCGTCGATGAAGGTGTAACCTTGCGCGACCAGCGAAGCCGTCCTGGCTTCGGTATCCAGCTTCCAAAGGCGTCCGTTCCTTATCCCCTGGTCGCTCGTGCGCACCAGCAGCCATGAGCGGAACGTCGACGAAGCGCTCCCCCTTGCCGGTTTCCAGATCGACCTTCCAAATCCAACCGTCGCGAGCGGTGACGAAGGCGCGCCCCAATTCCTCTTGCAGCACGACGCAATCGTAGCCTGGGATGTTCTTTGCGATGGTCGTCATGGTCTCGCCAATCGGATCGCCAAGCGCCTTTGCGTCGACGATAGCCTGTGGCGTATCGCCGATGACATAAGGCGGAGCGATCTGCAGATGCCGAGGCGGAATCGTGACTGCCCACCAAACGGTGAAGAGCAGTATCGATACGACCAGCCCGAGGGCGACGACCTGCAACCGTCGATTGGTCACGATTGGTCGCGAAACGAGAGCATTACTCGACGCCTACCAGAGGCGCTCACTCGGCGATCGCGAGAACCGGCGTCTCGTCTATCGCCACGGTAGCCGTCGGCACGAGCACATCGGCGGGGTAGAGCGCGCTGCCATCCGGGGCGAGCTCGGTTACGAAGTGTACCAGTCTGACCTGCGCGGTCGCGACGAACGGCGACAGATCCACCGTGCGTGCCTGGTCACGTCGGACCAGGCCCTGCGCATCGACGTCGAACGGGTCCTCGTGCCAAAGCAGAAACGAGGTGCTTCCCGGCGCGCCGACGCGAAAAGTGAAGACGTTGGGCCCGAGGTCTAGGCTTTGCAACTCGGACTGCGCCGGCACTAAGAGGTCGAGCAGCTGCCAGACCGCAAAGTAGACCGGCTCGCGCGACGTCCGCAGATCTCCCGCGGCGAGCCAAACACGCGGATCGACGAAGCCGGCATCCTGCCACAGGTTTCTATTATGGATCGGACCCTGGAAAGCCGGCTGCAGTGAGACCGCCTGCTGTCCGCTCCCCACCGCCACGATGATCTTGCGTAGGCTTTGGCGAACTTCGTCGGCCTGGTAGAGGCTCTTGTTCGCAGCATAATCGGGGGCGGACGGTGTCCGCAGAGTGTCGATGAAGCCGCCCGGATATCGCGGTGGCAGGATGTGGGTCGTGTCGTCGTTGTCGCGAGGGTACAGCGTCATCCTGGCATCGCCCACCATCAATGGGCGTGTGTACCCGGCGGCTGCCATCTCGGCCTGAAGCCAGGCCGAGAACGCCGGCAGCCCGGTATAGTGGTCGTTGAAGTTGATCGCGAAGAGATCGAAATCGCCTTCGCCCGTGCTGAGGTTGGTGGATATGAAATCGAGGTACGCCGGTCGGCGCGCGGCTGCGACGGACGCGTCGGGGTCGTCGTCGAAGACGTGCGCCGGATTCGATTTGCCCCTGACAACCAAGATCTCCGGGTCGGCTGCTTTGGCTGCCTGATTCATCGCTTCGAGCATGCGCTCGAGAAGCTCTGGCGAGCCGCCGTTGTCAACGAAGTGGCCGACCGCGTCAGGCTCGTTGCCCAGCTGCAGGTACTTGATGACCCGCTTGGTGATGCCGGGCGCGTCATCGATTCCGTCGCCGTCGTATCGCTCGACCAGGTTGAAGACGAAGTCGCTCCAGGCCTGCCAGCAGGTCATGCCATAGGCCGCGGTGTCGCAATCGGGATCCTCCTTCGGGGGGCTCATATCGCAGCAGGCCTCGTCAAGCGCGCTGAAGGGTACGACGGTGCCCCAGTCGTTGCGGCTGAGTACCTCCAGATCCATGACTCGCCCCGATGCGGCGACGATGCCGAGGAGTTCATCGGTCGACGACCAGTCATAGCTGTGCGCACCACCTGCGGGCGGGGCAGGTTCGACCCGCTCCCATCCCACGTCGAAGCCGACGAGTCCGAAGGGAACACCGTCCTCGTCGAGCAAGTCGAGGAAAGCCTGCCACAGATCCGGATCGGCCGACCAGAAGTCGATGCCGAACATTTCTGCAGCGACCGGGAGTGTGCGCTCGCGAAGACTATCGTCGGAACAATCCGCGAGCGTAGAAGCCAGTGCACGCCGGGCCCGAAAAGAGCCGGCCTGATCCCTCGTGACAGTCGCGCCGGCAAACAACGCGCAGCTGCGCTGAGAGCCCATCGTGATGCGAACCCCGATACTTGCCTGCGGTCCGGTCAATGCAAGACCGGCCGACTGGGCAACGACCTTGAGCACCTTTCCCTCGGCCACAACGAGCGTCCGAACCGACGAGACACCGCTTGGCGCGTCCTTGTTGTGGAACTTGTAACGGCCGACTGTCCCATTCTTGACCTTCCATCCGGGCTTGCCGATACCGGGCGGCGCGGTGAAGAGGCCCAGCACGGGATCGTTGGCCGAGAACAGCTCGATCAAAACTCCTCCGGGAGTGCCGGAGGCTGGGTCGTCCACGCCGCCGATTGCGGGGAACAGGAATCCGGGGTCACGCGAGACGAAGACCATCTTCTCTCTCCCCGAGGCCGACCGAATGATGCGTAGGTCACGCGCATCGATGGGCTGGTCGGCAGCCCAGACCCGCCCAGCCGGCGCCGCTAGATAGCTCAGCACCAGCGATAGCAATATGACCCATCCCCGTCGTTCCATACCCAAGCCTTGCATGCAGTGTGGCCCAGTCCCCCTACGTGCGTCAAGGCCTTGGTACGAACGTTGCCGTGCTTGGGCTGCTATCCGTCGAGCACTCGATTCACAGCTGCCAGCATTTCATCCTGTGTAAACGGCTTCTCTACGCTCTGCTTTGCACCGAGCGCTTCGGCGCTGTGCAGAGAGGTCCCGTAGCCCATCGGACTGCCGCCGGAAATCGCAATGATCGGGAGTTCCCGGTGTTTCACCTGAAGCTCACAGATCGTCTCGATGCCTTCCTTGCCCGGCATGATCAGGTCGGTGATGACCAGGTCTATGCCTCCCGCGTCGATCTGTTTCATGCCGTCTGCGCCCTCGGCGGCCTCGACAACGTCGTGTCCGGCGTCCTCGATCATCGCGCGAAGAGTCTCTCGCATCATCTTATCGTCATCGATTACCAGGATACGTGCCATTTTCTGCGCCTCCTTTTCCCTCTTTCAACATCCGAACAATATCCGAACTTGCCCGGTATCTACTTGGCCGGTACGGCTTTGTTCTCGACCGATGCGCCAAGATCGTCGCGCTCCAGAGCCGGCACCGACGGTTGGCATGGCTCCGGCGCAAGGCCGTGAATCTGCGGCAGATGGATCTCGAATGTCGTACCGCCGTTCGGCACGCTCGAGACGGTTATCCACCCTCCGTGTTCTTCGACGATACCGTGGATCATAGCCAATCCAAGACCGGTGCCTTCATCAACGGTCTTGGTCGTAAAGAACGGATCGAATATCTTAGTTTGTATTTCGGGACTCATGCCTACGCCGGTATCTGTCACCGTCAGCTTGACGTACTTCCCTTCGCGAGACTCGGGATCCTCCGCCGAGGGTGTGTCGTCGACCTCTACGGATTCCAATCGGACTTCGAGTAGCCCACCTGCCTCGGCCATGGCATGGCAAGCATTCGAGGCGAGGTTGAGTACAATCTGTTGGATCTGCGTCTCCTCGGAAAGAACCATGGCATCAAAACCTGGCGCAACGGTGTACCTGAGTTCGGTCGTTGCCGAACGTGAGACGTCAACCAGCGAAACAGCCTCGGCTACCGCATCGGCGATAGCGACGGGCCCACGCTCACTGTCGGCTTGGCGACTACGGCTAAACGCGAGGAGATGTTTGATCAGCTTCTGCGCACGGCGGCTCGCACGAAGAGTCCGCTGTATGTGTGGATAAGCGGGATCATCGGCCGGCACGTTCTTGGAAGCCATATCGGCACTTCCGAGGATGGCGCCGAGGAAGTTGTTGAACTCATGAGCGATTCCCCCTGTGAGTACGCCGATTGCCGCCATCTTCTCGCTCTGAACCAACCTCGACTGCGTGTCTTTCAAGTCGTTGTAGGCAACCTTTAGTACGGCAGTACGTTGTCGCTCGGCATTGGCGGTGGCCGTCGCGGCGGCAAGCTCCGCGGCCTTCGAGATGTTCGCTTTGACATCAGTCGCCATCGCGTTGAACGACTTGGCGAGTTCACCGAACTCATCATCCGTCGAGACCTCGACGCGTGAGTCCAAGTTGCCCCCGGCGATACGCCTCGTCCCTAGTATTAGGGCCTCGATGGGCCGCGTCAGAAATCGCGAATATGTGAGAGCCGCAATCAGAGCAAATGCAAGGAGCAAGCACGAGAGACCGACGAATTCATTCCGAGCCATGCGAAACTGGGAGAGGTGCTCGTCGAGTGACTGCACGATCAAGTATCGTGTCCCGGGAATTCCAAGCGGGCCGTAGGAGACGAGGTGTAAGCTTCCGTTGGCTTCAAGGGAAGCGATACCCGCGGCGAAATCCGAGAGCCCCGGACCGGCGAACTGACTGACAAGCACATCGAGTAGCCCGTCGAGGTCAGACGAAGCCAGCCCGATATCATCCCCGACTAGCGCGATGCCGGAACCGGTCGCCTCGGCCAGGTGTTGCAGTTGGTGTGGGTCGATGACAACGCCGGTAAGGAGTGCGCCGACAATGTGGTCACCGAACATGATCGGCGCCGCAGCAGTATGGTGGAGTCGCCCATGCACCTTCTGAATTCCGTGAAAGGACTCGCCTCGCAGCGTCGTAGAAATAGCGGGAGTCTGTCCGAGGTCATCGCCGTTGTGTTCGGGTTCCGTCATGTCGATCAGTACCCGACCGTATGCATCGACGAGTACGAACAGATCCACCTCGACCAATGCGCTTACATCGTGTGCAATGTCGAGCATCGTCGCGTAATCGATTCCGGGCGTTGTGACGAGGGCCTTGATCCGAGGAGTTTGAACCAACACTCGCAACTCGTGGTCAAGTTCTTGATGGCTCTGGGCGTGCATCTGCTTTAAGGCCTCTTGTGCACTCTGCATCTCGAGCACGAGCGTTTCTTTCACCGCTGCGGCCGTGGATCTGTCGTTGAGCACGAGCACCGTGGTCATGAGGGCGATGATGAGTATGGAGACTCCGATGCACATCTTCGTACGCAGGCTGAAGGCCGAGCGGCTGCTCGAGAACCAAGCGCGGCGATCAGGTAGGTGCGGGAAACCCATGGTTAGTACTTGGACTTGTAGTCCTGCCCCCATTTGTTCTTGTGCTTGACAGAAATGTTCTCTTCGCGGATCTGGAAGTCGAGTGTTTCGACCACATGGAGATTGAGGTTCGTGATATCCGAGTCACCGATGAGAATTTCGACCTCCGGATGAGTCTGCGTGCGGGGGTACCACGTTCGAACGGTAGCCCGTCCTTGCGGGGTGTCTTCAATTACAAAGCGGCCCTGGGGATCTGTCGTGGTGAAATAGGGGTTGGCGAGAACCAAGATGTAGCTCACCATCTCGGGGTGGAGGTTGCAGAAGACACTGACCAGTCCGGTCGAATTGAAGACTACTGACCGAGTCGAGTCTTGCTCATAAATACCGAGATCGAAGGGTTTGGCCCGCGAGAGCGAGAACACGTTATGATAGATCACATCGTCGTTGGGGAAATCGACGCTACCGCCGACCAGGATCGGCAAGACCGCAGGGGAGAAGCGCTTGCCGGCCTGTCGGATCTCGCTGCGACCGGGAGTCGGACTGGTCGGCGGGTGCTCGAGCGCATCCAGGAAGACGACGACCGGCGCATGTGGGGTAGTCGGTTGTCCGTCTTGATCCAGGACTGTAACCACGCCCTTGACCGAGGCCCCCGCGACCGGGTTGCACGTGCCCGAGGCGAGCAGTAACGCAAGCGCGCAAGCCGACAGCGGTAGTATCCTCCGTAGCAAGACCGTCGCGTTATCAACTGCGTTTACTATCACCTATCTTCCCTCTCAGAACCGTACCGCCATGACGGCGCCGATCAGATCTCTGTCTTCGGAAGTGTTGCTGGTAGGCGAGCCGTCGATCGTCTGGAAGTCGTCGCGCGAGTATTCCAGCTTCATCAAAAGCCGAGGGTTAGCCCAGTAGCCGAGCCCGATGGCCCAGCGATACAAAGCCTTGGTATCGAAACCGAAGGCCGCCTTGCCATCCGCGAAGGGTTTACCGTCGAATCCGTAGCCTTCGTCATCGTCGAAGGTGCCGATCGCGCTCGCACGGGCGACCACGTAGACCTTGTTTGCGAAGCGTGACCCGAGATTCCACTTGGGCTCTACCTGTGCGTAGTAAAGTTTGCGATCGAAGAAGGGATCCTTGTCGTCGATCCAAACCGAACCCCACTGAAGCTTGACGTATCGATCCGGCCCAAGAGTGTAGCGCAGGTCGAGTTCGACCGAACGGCTATCAACTGTGCTCGAGCCGCTGACACCGACAATCGACGGGAAATTGTCAGAGCCCACCGGGGACAGATGCGTTCCGCCGTACTCAAACGCCGATGTCGCTGTATCCCCGGTGTCGAACACGCTCGCGCTGAGATAGAGTCGCTCGCTTACGTTGCCGTAGAGTTTGAGGCTTACGAACTTGTCCCCGGTATCCTCAGAGGCTCTGGCCTCATCGCCATCCATCAGTGCCGCGACCCAGTTCAGGCCCTTGAGATGCCCGTACAACACCAAGCCCTCGTCAAGACCGTAGGGATACGCGGCCGAAAGCGTAATTAGGGGGTTATCGATGACGTCTTGGGTCAGGTAGTCCTCGCCGAAGGGTATGTCCATACGGCCGAGCTTGGCCCCTACGCCGGTTCCTGCGATTCCGAACAGCGTGCTCAGCGGATCCTTCATGTGAAGGTAGACTTCGCCTGTACGCACGAACTTGGTTTTCTCATCGGCGAGGCGCACGGTTCGCAGTTCATGGAAGTAGTCGACGTCCTCCCAAACCTCTGCCTCCACGTTGATAGTGGCCTCATAGTTCAGGAAGTTCCCTTTGGCGTTTGTCGCATCGTCGCCGGTGCGCACGTAACCTGCGCCGCCGAAACCGTCGATGCGGATGTTCTCGTACCACGGGGAGGCCAGTACGTGGTGCTCTGCGCGCTCGGGCGCCGCCGCGGAATCGTCGGTCGAAAGATCGACTCGTTGTTGCCCCGCCTGTTTACGCTGTTCACGGTCATACGCGCCGCTTTCCACGGTGAGGTTGTCACCCGATCTGTCTTGGAGTCTTGCGTCCAAGCGCGCCTCGAGCTCTTCGGTTCTCTTCAAGAGTCCGTCGATGAGTGCCTGTTGCTTTTGCAGCAAGGCGGCCTGCTCGATGGTTCGCTGTCTCAGAACCGAGAGTTCCATGGCGGCGTCAGCAGCACCCGCGGGTACTAGGGCCAGCAGCACGCCCAGTGCCGCTGCGAACGTAGTTGGAATGAACCTATACCTCATTGGATGCTTCACTGGTCGATGTGACCGCGGTGTGCGGCCACGCGAGGTCGGCGAAAGCCGTTTCTCGCATGGTTAGAAGACCGAGGACTCCCAGGGCGAGGATCGCAACCGGCGCATACACGGGCGGGTAGTGCATGAGGCGGATCAGAACCGCCCATGGAACCGCGCCACTCAATTTGGAGACGGTCGAGTACAAGTGTAGCCCTGTTCCAAGGATGCCGAGTACGATTGCCAGGCAGTACACGCTGCGCAATACCGACGGCGAGGTAGAGAATGTAGAGGCGTTCACGCGCAGCAGCGCTAAGCACGCGACGGGAAGGGCCACTATAGGCAACCACATGGCGGGGTGGTGCATGCCGGCTGAGAGGTGGCTTGGAGCCATCGCGAGCCACAGTGCGGCAAACCCGAAGGCAATGAACCGCGTGACGGCACGGTCAGAGTCGTTGAGCATCATCTTTCCACCCCCCATGTCGACCTCATCCGATTCTCAGGATTGACGCGCGGTCCGTTGGGACGTGAAACCTGGCGGCTGTCAACCACTGGGAAATTGACTTACGGTATCCATTGTAGGCTGGGGTGCGGAGCGCTGTTGCATTTTTTGCATATTCCGATGCGGTCAAGGATATGCCGGCGCGGTAAGGGGATATTCGAAGACTCAGACGGCTTCGTGTGGAAATCGGGGACTATATCGGCTACTGAGGCGATTCGTTGAGGTCGCTTCGCCGCCCATCGTGAACGATACTTCCAAGCAGGAACACGGCGATTTTCTCGCACGATGGGCGCACACGGTCTCACTGCGTGCGCCCTGGATTGTCCTAGCTGCGGTCGTGCTCTCCGGCCTGACGCTGAGCTACACCGTCAAGCACCTGCGTATCAATACGAACACCGGTGCCATGTTCTCCCCGGACCTGCAGTTTCGTCAGGATTTCGACCGCTATCAGTCGCTGTTTCCGCAGTTCAAGGAA
>JAZDCZ010000276.1:0-2387 GCA_036679605.1 Gemmatimonadota bacterium | reverse complement strand
CCGTTGAAGCTCCCGCCGCGAAGCCCGAACATGAACGCGTACGCGGAGCGGTTCGTGCTGTCGATCAAGTCTGAGTGTCTCGATCGGGCGATTCCGTTCGGTGAGCGGCATCTCTGCCGGATGGTCGAGGAGTATGTGGAGCACTATCACATGGACAGGCCGCATCAGGGGCTCGGGAATCTGACGATTGGTGGTGAGTCTGCCAGGACCGATGGGCGTGGTGCCGTCAGATGTGTCGAGCGACTCGGCAGCTTGCTCCGTTCGTATCATCTGGTCTCGGCATGAGCCGAGTAATTGGACGGGACGACAAAGTCATCTTCGTCACCGCAACCAGCTAGTCCTAGACGGGTGTTGTATGTCGTATCCTCGGAAATGTGTATGATCGTTCATGTACTCTAACAAGTCTTGCACATCCTTGAGCGGAAACGATGCGCATAGGACTCTTAATGAAAACCATGTGCGTACAAATGCCAAGTACTCGTCGCTCGCAGAGATGTTACCGCCCCAACCTCGCTGGATATTCTCATCCCACTGTAGCCGATATCGCGTATCGTCGACTCGTACACTGAGTGTAATGCGCGGCCCGTCAGGCACAAGAAGCTGCGGTCTCTCCAAACCCGTCACATCGGTACTACGGATTCTATTGATTGCTTTTGAAACGTCTGTCGCTAGACGGCCTATGCGTACGGTCTCGCGCCCTTGGTGCGTGGTTGTTAAGAACATAACAGTACCGTCATCCCACATAGCAAACTCGACACGGGCCGGCGCTCTATCCGCCCCGCGGCGGCTCGCGTGGTATATAAATACAAGAGGGCTCTCTCGAGATTCCCGCATGTGTTTCGGCGCCGCCTCGATGCGGGTATCCTCACTGCTGTCTTTGGTCGAAGTGCACGAACTAAGTGCAATTATTAACCACAGGAGCGATACTCGTCGAAGTATGATGCGGGTTGCTGGCGATCCAAAAATGTGCGATGTGTTATCATTGACAGAACTCTTGGTATGCGCGTCTGCAGGATGATGGAGGATTTCCTTGGCCACAATAGCCATCTATATTATCGCACGTGCCTCCCGCTAGGTCTTCAATTTGTTCATTGCAAGAGTCTATGTCAGCTTGAGTCGGAAGATCGTTACAGTGAGTTCGAATGCCCCAGAGGCAGGACAACTCTTTGCAGTTTGAACTACACTCCTCTGTGTCAGGATCTCTGCCAGGCAGAAATGGTGGGCGACACACATCAAGACCTTGACACTCGGGATCATCGCACGACACGTCATCCTTGTGAAACTGCTCATGTACACGAATACAGTAGTCTATCAGTTCGTTGGCCCGGTCACAGCCAGCAGTCGTTCCATCGCAATCAAGAGGATTTAGAGGGTACCACGAGCATGCGACTTTGCGTCGGCCGCAGCAGATCACACCACCCCAGGATCCATCATCGAGGCCCTCATCCACGGCGCGATCGCAGCATTCTTGGTCGCGCGGCGGCACAGAAGGCGGCCAAGTGGATTGTGCCACAGCCCCAGGAACCCCACCAGGAAGGCCAGTAGGGTCGGTCATCAACATTGCGGCAGACGAGACGTACTGGTACAGACTGGCACCCTCGACGTATCCTAAGGGATTTCTTCGTGTCCATCTTCCGGTCTCCGGGTCAAGGACACGATTCCGCACGTGGTACTTGGACGTCGACGGATCCCACTCATACCCCGCGAGCCCCTTGCGGTTGCGCAGGGAGTCGCTGGAGGCGCTGCCGCTGAGCACGCCGCGCGAGAGACTTTCCGCGGCGACGTAGAGGACGGCGAAGTACGCGTCGTCGACGGATCCGACCGTACCGTCGGGCCGGCCGTATGCGAAGTTGGTGGAGACCATCGAGCCGGTGAGGTCGGCCCGCGCGTTACTGGCGTTGTACAGCGTTGTACAGCGTTGTGTAGTAGGACGAGTCGTTCGCATCGGCGTCGCCGTCGAGCACGCCGTAGTCGTCGGCGGCAGCGGTGTTGGAGAGGGTCCAGTCCGCCGCGGGCGACCCGTGGGGCGTGCCGTAGGGCTCGTACCAGACGCGCTCGAGCACGCGACCGTTATCCGCTAACAAAGCGATAACATCCGCCCGCCAGTTCCGGACGTAGTACACCCGGCGTTCGAGCGTGTCGTCCGCCGCGGCGTCCCAGTCCGCGTCATGGTCGTCTCGCAGTACCACGAGATCAATATACGAACTTCCACCCCGCCCCGCAGGCCCCGCGTTGTGCTACAAGGTCTGCCCCCTGGAAACCTGACAATGAATGCGTACGCGGAACGATTCGTACACTCGATCAAGTCGGAATGCCTCGATCGTGTGATTCCGTTCGGCGAACGCCATCTCCGCCGGATGATCGATGAGTACGCCGAGCACTATCAC
>JAZDCZ010000275.1:0-13087 GCA_036679605.1 Gemmatimonadota bacterium | reverse complement strand
CGGGCCCCCGGCATTGAAACAACTGGGCCACAGGCGTATGTGAGCGGAGGCGGTGGATAAGATGGTGAGGTAAGCTCTGGGGGAGTCGTGATGATGACGCCGGCAAAGAAAACGGAGGCAGGCCCGATCGCATTTCTTCAGTTGACCGGTGCTCCGGCTGTTGTCAACGCTCAGAAATTGACCCTTTCACCGCTGTAAAATTGACCCACCCCCTGCCGGGTTTTTTGGTCTTTCCCGGCCGATGGCGGTTTCGTCCGCTACAGTCGGAAATTTGGACTCCACAGACGGCCTCTGAGCCACGATCTCGGGTCGAGACGGGGTATGGGGCAGCCTCATTTTCGCTCCTTGAGTTTCATTGTCCTGTACGATTGCCCTCGGGTTGTAAGCACGTGGGCGTGATGTCCGAGACGGTCGAGCAGTGCGGTGGTGAGCTTCTCGTCACCAAAGACTTGCACCCATTCCCCGAAGGCGAGGTTGGTAGAGACGATCGTGGAGCGGCGCTCATAGCGATCGCTAAGCAAGTTAAAGAGCAACTCGCCGCCGGCGCGGTCGAACGGGACGAATCCCAGCTCGTCACAGATCAACAGAGCTACGCGGCCGTAGCGCTTGTGCAGCCGCGTAAGAGTACGCTCGTCTCGTGCCTCGAGCAGTTCACGGACAAGGTCGGCGGCACGGATGAACACCACACGGTGGCGACGCCGGGCGGCCTCAACGCCCAGAGCGATGGCGATGTGGGTCTTGCCCGTGCCGATCGGGCCGGCCAACACGACGTCTTCGCCAGCCTTGATGTATTCACAGCTGGAAAGCTCCGCGAGCTTTGGCTTGCTAATGCCTTTGATGGCTTGCCAGTCGAGCTGATCCAGGGTTTTGATTTCGGGGAAACGCGCTTCATGCACTCGGTGCTCCACCGTGTGATTGCGGCGTGAGTGGATCTCGGCCTCAAGCAGCTGCAGGAGAAAGTCCTCGTAGGCCCAGCCACCATCGCGCGCCTGACGGGCAACCTCTGCGTGCTCACGCAGGATCGCCGGGGCCTTGAGCTCGCGGCAGTACTCGGTGATTACGGCTTGGCGAGCAGCAGCATTCACGGCTGATCTCCGCCAAGCAGTACGTCGTAGTCGGCCGCCGAGGCCGACTCGATCTGATAGTCAGCAAGTGCCTGCGCTACGGTGACCATGGGCACTTGAGGCTGGCCAAGCTGCTTGGCAAGCTCGAGCAGGTCGGTGCGGCCTGAAGCCAAAGCTGCCGCCACGGCTGCGCCCACACGGTGCTCGCCGTGATCGCAGATAGCCTCGAGTACCCGTGCGAAGATACGGGCCGCCTCGCGTGGCCCGTGGGTGTCAACGAGCAGCCTCCAGAACTCCCCAAACGGCTCTCCAAGCTCGGCAAGCAGCTCAGCAGCGACTTGGCGCAGCGCCTGCGGCTTGCGCGCCAGCTCGGGGAGATAATGCCGGTAGCGTACCAGCTTGCGGCCAGAGGCTTGCCGCTCATGGGTCACGCTGTGGCCGCGGCACACGATCCGTACCTGGTCGGCACCAACATAGGCCAGCGCATCGAGACTCTTCCAATGCGATGGCACCGAGTATCTGGCTCCACCGGCTCGCACCAGTGCGCTTTGGCTGACCGAGCATGAGACGATTTTTGCCGGATCGAAGCTGCCACTTAGGAGTGGCAGCATGCTGGGTCGCTCCTCCTCGAAGCGCTCCTGTATGGTCTTGCCGTCGCGATCGCGACGCTGGGCCGCCACACGCTCAATACGACTCATGAGATGCTCACAAGTCTCGCGCAGTGAGTCTCCCTGCGGGATCGGTGTCAGGTGCTGCAAGCGTATCCCCTTGCCACGTGCCTCCACACCGCCCTTGTCGTGACCAGTACCTGGCCGCGCAAAGCAAGGCTCGAAGAGGTAGTGGCTCGCCAGAGCCTGAAAGCGCAGCGTCAGCTCACGCTCAGGGAGCACCAGGCGCGCTACGGCCGCCTTCAAATTGTCGTAGATCAGCCGGTGCGAGACGGCACCAAAGTGCTCGAAGGCTCGAACGTGGCCGTCCAGGAATGACACCTGGTCGGCCCACTCATAGAGCCAGGCGAAATCGCGCCCCGAGTACATCAGCCGCATAAGGAACATCCAGAGCTTGCGCCGCTGGCCCCCGATATCAACACTGACTTCGAAGAAGTCGACCTGAGCATCGTCACCACGGTGGTGCACCAACGGTATGTAGACCTCGGCCTTGCGTCGGCGCCGCTCACGCATCCAGTCCTGCACCAAGGTGATGCCTACCTCGTAGTGCTCTTCGATGAGCTGGTCGTGAAGCCGCGCCGCAGTGATCCGCTGCTTGCGCGTCGTACGCGAGGTCCACTCTTCAACCAGAGCGGCAAGCCGTGGTGCAACCTTCTCAAAAACCGGCCGGCTTTTTTGCTTGCGGGCCTTGCGCACGGGCTCCGCCTCCTCGAGATATTTGCGCACCGTGTTGCGACTCATACCCATATCCTGGGCGATCCGTCGGATACCTACGCCCTCGACAAAGAACTTGTGTCTGATTACCTGGACCTGACTCACTCTCAACACCTCCGTTACCTCCCGTCGCCTGGTTTTTTACCATTCTAGACTACGGGTCACAGGGCGGGGGGTGGGTCAATTATTCAGCGGTGAATGGGTCACTTTTCTAGCGCTGTAAACAGGCGTCTATGAAGCGATCGAGAATCACCGTACTCATTGCTCGCCGAGGGTACTGATACCGCCGCGAAAGGGCGCGCAGCTTGCGTCGGAGTCAGCGACTACGCGACAGCGCAACCGCAACATTCGAGCGCGAGCTCGCGTCGGGAAGCGCGCGTGGCACATCGAATCGGGCTATAGCAAACGGAGCAAAGTCGAGACGACGTTCCATCGCTACAAGGGCATCGTGGGTGGGCTCAGCGATGAAGGCGAGAGGGCTGGCGGCGCAGAGAGTCGAGGCAAAGATCGGGTGTAAAATTCTGAACACCATGGCGGCGCTCGGGATGCCCGATGGCGAGATGATCGGATGAGGAAAGTAGAGCCCAAGCGAACCCTCGGTCTCTACCGGAGTTGTGCACCAAGGCAATGATTAGGCAGAACAACGCCGTGGAATCGCTTCGTAAGCCCGACAAAACCGCCACCGAGTACTCGAACGGCCTCCACGCTCACGTTGAGCTTGAGGCCCGCCTCAATGACCTGTCCCTGCAGAGCGAGCGCCACGAAGCTCTCGGGCGAATAGCCGAGAATCTTTGCGAAGCGTGCAGCGCGTGCGGCACCAACGACCTTACGGCCCTTCTCAATGTCGCACATGTGCGATCGAGAGACTCCGAGCGTTGCGGCGAAATCCACCTGGGTCGCCCCCTCCGCCTCGCGGATCGCGGCGAGCAGTCCGCCGAACGTGAGCGGTCCTCCGGATAGCTTTTCTAGGAACCGTTTGGAGTCCCTGATCCTCGTGTTGGATCTAGTACTCATGCTTGTTTACCTCCTCGACGCTTACGAATTCGAATGCCCCGTCGCGCCTGACGACATAGATGGCTCGGTAGGTACGACTGAGCCGAATAGACCGTTGACCTTTTCTCTGGCCCTTCAGTGGTTCGTCGTGAAAGCCTGGTTGTTTTCTTGTCGTCTCCAACCCACTCGTCTCGACCAGTCCGACCCAATAGAGCAGCTTCGTTGCAACGTGCGAGGGAGCCAACCTCAGGTTCTTCTGGGCTCGACGACTGAGGACGACTTCCTTGGATCATGCAAGACCAATGTACACCTATGCGGTGTACATTTCAACTGCTCCGGTGCCAACGGACTGTCTTGTATCTCGGTTTCCCTGACAACTGCGCTATATCCCGGCGAGCGTAACAGTCGCCACGCAGACGCTGTATATAGTGCTGTCGCAATCCCAGTAACAGAATTTGCGGAAGGTGGCTGTGCCCCATGATAATCTGAAGCTGGTGAGAGTCGAGCCCGGTCGGCAACAACCGGGACCACGAGTTCTTACAAAGTAACAACGCGTTAGTCGACGGTGAGGTGTGGAATGAAGTCGGACGGCAGATCTACGACGGTCTACGGTATCAACGATACCAATCTGAATCTGAGAAAGCAGTTCATGAACTTTACGTCGTCAGACGCAAAGGTTCTGGGCAAATTGACCCGGTGGGCCGAACGCAATTCGGCCTCGATCGCGCGCGAGTTCTATCACTACCAGATGAACTTCGGGCCGACGCGTGCGTTCTTCGAAGCGCATGCGCGTAAAGGAGGCATTTCGCTTGATGAACTGCGTACACACGTGGAGCGTGCCCAAGCCGGGTACTTTCTCGAGATATTCAAAGAGGCCGAGTCCGGTGGCAGTTATGGAGCAGGATACTTCGACAAACGGCTCAAGGTCGGGCAACTTCACAGCGTCATAGCGCTTCCGCTGAAGTGGTATATAGGTAGTTACGCATTGTACCAAGACATAGTTCGGAAGCGCCTACGCAGGAGCTTCCCGCTACGTTTTCGTATGCGGAACAGAGCCGAGCGTGCCATCTTCTTGGTTTTCAATTACGATATACAGGCGGTCGTCGACGGATTCTTCTACGACTATTTGCAGTCGGTCGGCCTGGACCTTCAACAGGTCGATGTCGATTCCGCCGAACACGACCTGTCGGATTGCTACGCGCTACTCAAGACCACCGTCCGTAGCGTAATAGAAGAGGTGTCCGATACCAGCGGATATCTCGCGAGTGCGGCGACCGAACTCGTGGCTACGGCCGGTGAGCAAGTCGCGAGTGCTGGCCGCTATTCTTCCGCTGTTGTAGAGACCAATGCCGCCGTAGCCGAGTTGCGTGCGGCGGCGGTGGAATCCTCCAAGCAGACCTCCGAGATAGCCACCTTGTCGAAGAAGGCGGCGGAAAAGGCAACGGGAGGGCGCGACGCGGTGATGGCGGCGATTGCCTCGATGGAGGAGACCCGTGACAAGGTAGGCGCGATAGCGCAGACCATCACGCACTTGTCCGGACAAAGCGACGCCATACGAGAGATAATCGTGACGGTGGGCGAGATTGCCAACGAATCGAACATTTTGGCCTTGAACGCTGCGATAGAGGCAACAAGAGCTGGCGATGCCGGACGCGGTTTTGCCGTCGTCGCCGAGCAAGTACGTCAGCTGGCCGAGCAGTCGCGACAAGCTGCCAACAAGGTAAGAGTCATCCTCGACGATGTCGAAGGCTCGATGAGCGTCGCGGTCATGGCGACAGAGGCCGGAGCAATTGGGGTGGAGACCTGTGTCTCGCGGGTGGGCCAAGCCGGCGAAATCATCGATGAACTGGCCCACGTGGTAGGGGGCACCCATCAGTCTCTGCAGCAGGTTGCATCCGGGGTGGAGCAGCAAGAGGTCGGTATCGACCAGATCAGACAGGCGATGAACGACATCGAGCAGGAATGCTCACGTGCCTTGGCAGGGTCGCGCGATGCGCAGCAGACGGCCGAATCGCTTACTACCACAACGAGCAAGCTGACGACGTTGATCGGAAAGTTCAGGTTGGGCGGATCGAAGATCGATCCTTCGCCGACAACCCCTTAGTGAGGGTCAAACGGATCTCAGATGCATTTGTTTCTGTTCGAGATTTCCGGGCAGCGCTATGGTCTGGACCTTGCGGACGTCCAAGAGGTTGTTGCAGCCGTGACGCTTGCGCCCCTTCCAGGCGCATCCGCGGCCATCGAAGGTATCCTCAATATGCGCGGGTGCGTAATCCCTGTTTTCGACATTCGCCAACGCCTGTCACTGCCGCACAAGCCGATCTCGTACACAGACCAGTTGGTCGTAGCGCGGACAGGGGCACGATTGCTGGCGTTCCGCGTTGATCGCGCCCTGGGCATAGCCGACATTGATGATTCCGACGCTCAATCTACCAACAACCTGGCTTGTTATACCCGACTTGTCTCGGGTATTGCCGAATTCGACGATGGCATCGTCCTTATCCAGGACCTCCGGGCGTTGGTGTCCGATATCGAAGTCGGCGAATCCGACGATCGCCGGCATCCGGCGTGCGAGCGATGAAATCGGAGGCCGAAACCATCCTCGATATTGTCACACGTTCAACCGGAATCACATTCACGGGAAGCAGACGGAGTGAAGTCCTCAAGCTTGTGGAGAGCGCAGCACGAGGAGCCGGTGCGTCCGGTACAAGGGACTACATCTCATTACTCCGTTCCGATCGAATCGAGTTCCAACGCCTGATCGAGAAACTCCGGATCGGTGAAACCTACTTCTTTCGTCATCCGGCTCAGTTCGAGATGATACGAAAGACAATACTGCAGGCGCTTATGAGCAGCCGACCCGGTCGTGTGCCGGTCCGTGTATGGAGCGCTGGCTGCGCCTCAGGAGAGGAACCCTATTCAATTGCAATTTTGGCGGCCGAACAGGGAGTCGCCGATAGGGTCAATATCTACGCTAGCGATCTGTCCAGGCTTGCTCTGGACCAGGCGCGCACCGCTACCTATGGGGCTTGGTCACTACGTGGGATTGACGAGGCCCCCCGCTGCCGCTGGTTCGAGCGTACGGGTGAGCGGCTGGTACTCGACTCCTCGATACGTCGTGCCGTCGAGTTCGAGCAGCTGAATCTCGCCGAGTGCCTACCCCCCAGCTTCGCGCGGGACGGCGGGCGTTTCGATCTTATTCTGTGCCGCAACGTCTTGGTGTATTTCGACGGCGCGACGATAGGACGAATCGCAGAAATGTTCCGTTCGTTGCTCACCGATGACGGCTGGCTGATTACGTCCCCTACCGATCCACGGCTCGACGATGCTGCGGGTCTGGTTGCGCTATCAACTCCTGCGGGCCTGGTTTACCGCCGCTGCGAAGAAACCACTACGGCGGCGGTCTTCCTTACAGATCCTCGCGAAGATGCCCCTGTAGCTCCCGCTGTCGCTCCGATCATTGTGGCCGAGCAACAGATCTCGGTGGATTGTCTCGAGGAGGCCGAGAAGTGTTGTGCGCAGGGCGATTATGAAAGAGCGGTGATGCTGTCGGCGCCTTTGAAAAAAGACCCGGCTGCATGTGCGTTGCACGCGCGTGCGGTTGCCTGCCTGGATGGAGCGAGCGCGGGGGAGCGCGACTGCCGCGAAGCAACGGATCGTCACCCTCTGTCTATCGAACTTCATTTTCTGCGCGCAGTCTTTCTCCTCGATATGGGCGATGATCGCAAGGCCGAAGCAGTCCTGAACCGTCTACTCTATCTCGACCGGTCGCTGGCAGTTGTGCACTTTCTGCTCGGGACTATCTCCCGCGGACGAGAAGACATCGAGAGTGCGCGACGTAGTTTCCTCACGGCGCAATCGCTGTGTGCGGGGCTCGAATCGTCGGCTCCGTTGGCCCTTGCGCCGGAAGAGACCGTTGGCCAATTCGCCGAGGCTGTCCAGACGAGTCTCGCTCTACTCGACGGCGAATCAGGAGCAACAGCATGAGCGAATGCTCGCGACACGGAGAGTTAGAGCAAGGTCGGGACGATGTGAACGACGCCTTGCCTGAACCCCTGACGGCTGCCGAAAGGCGCATGCAGGCGTCGACCGACGGCCTCATGGACCGGCGCGCACAACGTCTGGCTAAAACGACTGGGTGTGACGCGGACTCCGATTCCTCGCTTACGGCGGTCGGCTTCCGTCTTGGCGGGCAAAACTATGCGATAGACGAACGACATTTAACCGAGGTCATCCGCAGAACCGATATTACTACGGTGCCGGGTACACCCGAGTTCGTCCGAGGCCTGACACTGTACCGCGGCAGCGCACTTGCCGTGTTCGACTTAGCGATTCTACTGGGCCTGCCGTCGTCTTCATCAGCCGGCGATGACGGCTACCTGCTCGTTTTCGGCGACAGTGCCCCGGAGTTCGCTGTGTCGGTCGGCGAAATCTACAGGGCGGTAGTCCTCGACCGAGACAGCATCAGTGGCCATGCCGATCGCATCGAAACAACCGGCGGCTACACGCTCGGAGTGGCGTCCGACGGTCTCATCATTTTGGACGGCGACAGGCTGCTCCACGATGAAGCACTCCACATCGGCGTGGCCGCGTCGGAGTAGTCACAGGGTACTTAGATGGCACAAGACCTATCTGACCTAGTCGAAGAGTTGCTGCCTACGTTTCTGGATGAACTCGAGGAGCACTCACGTCTTCTCAATGAGGACCTCCTGGCTTTGGACCGTCCCTGTGCCGATGCCGAACGCGCCGAGGTGTTTCGACGCCTGTTCCGGACCGCGCATACGATCAAGGGTGCATCCGCGATGATGAACGCCCACCTACTCGAAGAAGGGTGCCACGGCCTAGAAGATGTCCTCGGCGCGTTGCGAGACAACACCTTGAAGTTGACCCCCGAGCTTCTCCAGCTTTTTTTCAACACAGCCGACGCGATTGACGAAATTCGACTCATGCTATTCGAGTGCCGCGAAGTGAAGCAGGCCTCCATGGAAGACCTCATTCCTCGCTTTGCTCTCGCGCTCATGGACGTTGACCACTCGGAGATGTGTCACAACGAAGAAGGCAGTGAACCGCATGGAAAGGAGGAGCCGTCGCCGGCACCCAAAGCTCCACCGAGCGTATCGACGGCGGATTCCACAGCCACATTGCGAGTTCGGCCGGAGAAGCTCGACAGACTACTCGTCGGCACCAACGAGATGCTCCTCATACAAGGAAGGAACGGCCTTCGTAGCGAGCAAATGGTGCTCGTCAAACGTGTGCTTTCCGACTGTCGCGCTGTTCTTGATGTGGGTGGGCGGCGTTCCTCGCGTGTTGCTTCAGCTCAACCCGCCGTCGACTCGGTCCCGCACAAGGCTCGGGCAATGCTCGCACGCTTGGCGACGGAACTGGAACGGCTTCGGGTCGATTTGGCCGCAGACCGGCGCTCGTTGAATAGGGCTGTAGCCACGCTCGAAGAGGACGCACGCGATATTCGACTGTTTCCGTTCGCCGAGGCTTGCTACGGACTGGAGCGAGCCGTTCGGGACGTTGCCAGGGTTACGGGGAAAGAGGCTGACCTCGTCATCGAAGGTGGCGACGTAGAATTGGATCGCTCGACGCTCGAAGCTCTGAAGAGTCCGCTCATCCACCTTGTGCGTAACGCGGTCGACCACGGGCTCGAAGGGCCTGTCGATAGGGAGGCCGGCGGCAAGGACAGGCGTGGTTGCATCACCGTGCGTGCTTCGTTGAGCGGACCCTACGTAGAGGTAACCGTCAGTGACGACGGTCGGGGCATCAACACCGAGGCAGTTCGTGAACATGCTCTCCGCCACGGCATCGTTGCCGCGGCGAGCGCCGGAGATGCGTCGGATTTGATATTTGAACCCGGTTTCTCGACTGCATCGACTGTGACCGAAATCTCTGGACGCGGTGTCGGTCTCGACGTCGTAAAAGCGATCATCGAATCGTTGAACGGGACCCTGCATTTCAGCTCGGAGCCGGGTCGGGGCACGACATTCGTCTTGGCTGTTCCTCTGACGCTCACCACGGCGCATGTTCTGCTTTTGAGAGCAGGAGGAGGTGTCTACGCTGGATTGTCGGCGAGCGTATCTCACATTCTACGCACCCGACCCGAAGACATCCGTCTAGTCGATGGCCACGAGGCGATCTTGGTTGCCGGACAACTCGTCCGTCTGGTTTCGCTGGCCGACGAGCTCGGTGTCGGTTCGTCCGAAGACAGCGACTGCCATCGCGAGGTCACGGTTGCCGTACTGGCCAGCGGTGACAAACGTGTGGCTTTCGCCGTCGACGAATGCTTGGCAACTGAGCGTGTGGTGGTAAAGAACCTCGGGGTACGTCTACAACAGGTGCCCAATATTTCCGGAGCCACGGTTCTCAGTGGTGGAAAGATAGCTCTCATCCTCAATGTGCCCGAGTTGGTACGCACTGCACTTCAACGCCCGGCGGCGAACGCGAGTGTATTCGCACCGCGGGCAGCGACGCAGGAGGATGTCGGACCGAAACGAGTTTTGGTAGTCGACGATGACGCTACCGCCCGGGCTCTCGAAAGGAATGCCTTGACTTCCGCCGGCTACGACGTAGTCACGGCCGTTGACGGCGCCAGTGCTTGGGAGATCCTTGCCAAGCAGCCTATCGACATGGTGGTCTCCGATGTAGCGATGCCTTCGATGGACGGCATCGCTTTGACAGAAGAGATCCGCAGGTCGCAGGCGCTTTGCCATCTGCCGGTAGTCCTGGTCACCTCCTGCGACAGCGATGCAGACAAAGCTCGCGGCCTCGAAGCCGGCGCAAACGCCTATATTGTCAAGAGCACATTCGAACTCGGAGCATTTCTTGAAACCATAAGTCAACTGGTATGAGTTCAAAGAGGCCAATCCGCGTATTGATAGTAGATGATTCCTCGACCTATCGGGGGCTACTATCTCACGTTGTGAATGCCGACCCGGCATTCGAAGTAATCGGTGTCGCGCAAGACGGATCGGAGGCGATACGCAAAGCAAGCGAGCTTCGACCCCAGGTCATTTCAATGGACGTGGCGATGCCGGATATCGATAGCATCGAAGCAACCAAGCGCATCATGCGAGAATGCCCGACTCGTATCGTGGCCGTTTCGGCGCTCATCAATGACGGCGATGCAGAGCTTTCGATGCGCGTGATGGCAGCCGGTGCGCTCGCCGCGGTCAAGAAGCCCGATCATCTCGGTACGACGGAATTCGAGGACGCACGACGGCATCTGTTGACCACCCTCAAGGCCGTCGTAGAAGTGCAATTGGACGACATGCCAGTAGCGGCTGATGCGGCGACTCCAGTGGCTGGGTCGAGTCGACCCGTGCGTGTAGCTGCCCTGCGAGGACACAATCCCTACCAGGTGGTCGCTATCGCCGCCTCACTAGGTGGACCGAAAATGCTCCGACGGCTTCTCTCTGCCTTGCCGAGAGAGTTTCCGTTTCCAATCGTCGCCGTACAACACATGACCGCCGATTTTACCGAGGGCTTCGCGTCTTGGCTCAACGACGTGAGCCTTCTCCCTGTCAAGTCGGCCAGTGAAGGCGATGCGCTAGAGGCCGGCGTCGTCTATATGGCGCCCGCGCAAGCACACATTCGCTTGCGCGAGAGGGGCCGGATGAGTGTTTGCGATTCGCCGCCCGTCGGCGGGTTTCGCCCTTCCGCGGATGTGCTCTTTCGGTCTGCGGCCGAGGTGTACGGCCCCGCCGTATTGGCCGTGGTGCTCACAGGCATGGGCAGCGACGGCTTGGACGGTGCACGTGCGATACACGCGGGGAATGGAACCATCATTGCTCAGGACGAAGAGACGTCGGTGGTCTTCGGGATGCCGCGTGTCGTAATCGAAGCGGGGCTGAGCGACGCAGTTTTGTCGATTGACGATATTGCAGCGACCCTCGCCGAACTATCCGAAGCCAACTAGAGCGGGGGAAGGTAGGAACGAACTATGTCACATAGGGTAGAAGCGTCATCCAAGGTGCGAGTCCTCGTAGCAGACGACGAAGTATGTACCAGGTCGATACTGAAGGGATATCTGGAGGAAGCCGGATTCGAGGTGACCGTGGCCGCCGACGGTGATCAAGCAGTGTCCTTGGCCCGAGAGATACGTCCGCAAGTTATTGTTCTCGATTACATGATACCGCCTACAGACGGACGTCAGATCGCGGAGACTATTGTCGCCGATGAGCGCACAAGACACGCGCGTATGGTCCTGCTCACGGGATCACTCAAGCTGCTCTCCCAGGAAGCGCCCGGCCCCTGGAGTGCGCGTCTTCAAAAGCCGCCGGAACCTGACGAACTAGTCGCCATCGTCAGAGATCTGAGTGGCGTGGGAGGTCCGACGGATAGCGACGCACGCGTCTCCCGACCTGAGGTCGCACATAAGCGAAAGCTGCCCCCGGAAGTGGCGCAGAAGTTCGTCTCGCGCTTGACGCCCAAGCTCGAAGAAATGCGTGCTGTTCTGGACAAAGCCACGCACGAAGAGCTGCAACGCAGCGCTTTGGAAGCCCTGCGCAACAACCTCCATCAGATTCATGGCGCCGGCGCACTTTGCGGGTTTCCCCGTCTTGGGGAAGTAGCAGGGCATACGGAGGAGCGCCTGGAAGAGTGGCTGGGCTCGGGATACACTCCGACGGGTTCCGACGTGGACGAGCTTCGACGTATCGTCGATGAACTGGAGGCGGAAAGCAGGGCCGTATCGGATCTCGGCTAGCGCGATCCGTGTGCCGGCTACTCGGCCTATCCGTGCTCGCTGACACGAGTCAGGGCTATCACGGCATACTGGCGCCGGCCGCAGCGTGGCGGGACAAGATTGTGCCAGACCCGGATTCTGGGACGCACGGCTCTCGATCTACCTGGGTAGAACCAGAGCGCCACCAGACAGCACGTCTCCGCCCGTTTTTCCCCGAGCACTGATCTAACCAACGCCTATTCGGCGCAGTCGTGTGCGCGCCGCACAGCTTTGCTTCGCTTACACGCTCGCACGAGCCATGAATCGCAAGCGCTACGTTCTCGGTCACAACCGCGGAGGCGGCCGCAATCGCTTCGGCAGTATTCATAAGGCCGTCGGCGGTAACGCACTCGGTCAACATAGACCAGCGCTACGTCGAGCTTCCCTTCTCTCGGTCGGAGCCGGGCAGATCGATATCGGTGCACCGTCGGATCCCAACCGTGCTCCGCCCGGCTACCGTCCTCTCCCCGCCGACCGTCAATGACTTTGAGACAGCGCACACCGGTAGGGTTACTGCCGGCGCGCTTGGTACGGATCAGTTGACTGGGCAGGAGAACGGGTCAACCCCGAGATCAGTTACTAGTGTCCCTTCCTCAACCGCGTCAACCACCGCGTTGGAGGACCCCGCAAGCCAGTCCATGGGTGTTACTCCTGTACTAGTAAGCGTGGAGAACTGATTGGTCGCGAGAATGCCATGAATCGAAGTCGCTACCGCCGGCATGAAGTAGCGGATACCGGGCAGACCCTGGTTGGCACAGTAAGCGGCTCGCAGGGCATTAGTCCAGTCGGTGATGTCGGTGAAATAGGTAGTCAGTTGCTGAACTACGTCGACCTGGTTGGTCACGTTTAGAAACTGCTGAGCCGACGTAGCCTTCAACCGTGGCACGCTAGCCGCCTGCAGATTGGCATGCAAAACACAG
>JAZDCZ010000274.1:0-2158 GCA_036679605.1 Gemmatimonadota bacterium | reverse complement strand
GTAACCGGCGGTAATGGGGTGGTCTTTCCTGGCTCGGCGATTCTCGTCAACACCGATAGTGTCGCCGTAAGCGATAACTTCCTCAACGGTAACGCTATCGGGGTGACGGTCGGCTCGACGGTGACGGTCGGTACAACCATCACCGGTAACTGTATCGAGGGTAATACCACGGCCGGACTGCTTAACGGTGGCGGTTCCGCCGTGGATGCCACCGGCAACTGGTGGGGTTGTGCCGGTGGTCCGGGTGATCGGTGGTCCGGGTGATGTGGGTTGTGACGTTGTCACCGACGCTTCCACTGGCGTAACAACATTCGCCCCGTTCTCGACTGTCGCCAATTGCTCTCAGTGCGGCACTGCACGTTTCGTGGCAACTACCGGAAGCGACGGTGGTAACTTTTGTCTCGACTCTCTCGTCCCATGCCTGACGATCCAACACGGTGTCGATGTCGCTTGTGATGGCAATATCGTCAACGTGGCGGCGGGTTCCTACGATGAGCAGGTAGTCATCGCCAAGAACGTAACGGTGAGTGGCGCCGGGGCAGCCAGTACGATTGTCGAGCCGAGTTCTGTGTCGGCGAATACGACGAGCCTCAGTACCGCGGCTCCGATTGCGGCGATTATCCTCGCCGAAGATGCCGATGCGGTGACGGTCGAAGAGTTGACGGTTGAAGGTGCGAGTGCTGCCTTTGGTGCCTGTGCACCGGGATACATGGGCATCTTTTACAGAAACGCCTCGGGTACGGTTTCGGCCACCCATGTAACTGATATCTTTCATCCGACAGCGGTGGGATGTCAGGCGGTGGTCGGTATTCTGGTGCAAAGTGGGGGTGCGGGATCCTCGGTTGTGACCATAGACGACAATACCATTGACGTTTACGGGAAAAACGGAATCACGTGCAACGAACTCGGCAGTGACTGCACGATCACGAACAACACGGTGGTTGGCCGAGGCCCGCTGCCGCTGGGAGACGCTGCTCAGAACGGCATCCAGGTCGCCGTGGGCGCTGCCGGCAGCATAGTCGGCAATACGATTAGTGATAATGTCTACATTCCGCAGAGCTTTTGCGCGGCCGGGATTCTCTTGATCTCCGACGGTCTAGATGTTCGTAGCAATACGCTCGACGACAACTTCTGCGACTTACTAGCCTTGACAAGCGGCAGCACGTTATCGGGAAACAATATAGCCGCCGCCCGTGAATTCCCGTTCTCGGTGATCGGAGACGGCAACACCGTCGACAAGAACCGAGTCAACGGCACCGCGCTGACGTTCGAGGGTGTCTATGTAGACGGTATCAATAACGCGTTTACGTGTAACCGTATCACCAATAACGATACCGGTATTTTCTTCGACTCGTTCTCGACAGATGGCACGCCCAACACCGCCAACAGTAACGTCATATCGGGGAACTCAAGTGCGGGTGCGGATGCGACTTCGGTGGTGGCGTTGCCTCCGGTCGACGGTACCGGAAACTATTGGGGCTGTGCGACAGGGGCCAACACCTTGGGTTGCGACACGGCGATAGGGAACATCGATTTCACTCCGTTCGCCGTAGCAGAGCCGCTCTGCGTGACTTGTGCCGGTGCGGGCGGTGATACGGACGACGATGGTGTGTGCGATCCAGTCGACAACTGTCCGCTTGTCGCCAATGGCAGCCAAGACAACGCTGACGGAGATTCTGTCGGTGACGCCTGCGATACCTGTCCTCTGGATGCCGATAACGACATCGACGGTGATACTCGGCGATGTCGATAATTGTCCCAACGACGCCAACCTCGGACAGTCCGATGTCGACAGCGACGGCATAGGTGACCTCTGCGATGCCGATGATGGCGCGGGCTCGATGGTACTGAGTCGGGTCAAGCTGAAAGCGGCGAAAGTAGGGGCGAGTTCACCCCGGGGCAAAGTGGCCCTCAGGGTATTGGTGCAGGACGATCAGACGGGTAACTTCCTTCCCAATGACCTGACGGTCAGCGGTGATGTACTCTTCGACGTGACAGCGGGGCCCTTCACGGCGACTGTCAACATGGGAGTTTGCGTGCAGAAGAACGCACGTCTGATCAGGTGTTCGAGCGGCGACGTCAAGGCGAAGTTCAAACTGTTGCCTCAGGGGTCGAATATCTTCCCCAACACCTACAAGGTGGCGGTGAGACTGAAGAG
>JAZDCZ010000273.1:0-2970 GCA_036679605.1 Gemmatimonadota bacterium | reverse complement strand
GCTCTCGGCCCCAATCAGGCCGTCATAAGTGCTATCGCCCTCGGCATAGGTATCGATTATTCGATTCATCTAATCAGCCGCATCGTCGCACAGATCGAGCGCGGCAGCGATTTTGAGGAAGCTTTGGGTCACGCCCTTGCTACGACGGGTCGTGGCGTGCTGTTTAACGCCGTTGTCGTCGTCGCCGGGTTCGCGATATTGGCTTTGTCACGTTCGCCGGACAATATCAGTTTCGGCTTGCTGATCGCCGGCAACATGGCGACTTCTTGCGTCGCCGCTCTGATCTTGGTGCCTGCGGTGCTGAGCGTGTTGCACGAACGCGAGATTCTCGAACGGTTCCGGCTCGCGAGGGGTGTTCGTATCGGGTTGTCCGGCAGCCGGGGAAGGGGAGGCGGACCCTCGCGAGGGGAAGTCGACCGTTCGGATCGTGACGCGGCTTGAGGCGGCGGCGACCTCAGTCGGTGCTTTTCACGGAACCAAGGGTTTAGAGAAGAGCGCGACAATCTGGGTTTCCAACGCCGAGACCGCACCGATCGTTCCTACGGCTATGAACGCCATTAACAGGGCGTACTCGGCCATCGAGGCGCCGCGTTGATCTTTCCATAGAGCTATGAGGAGGTTTGAAATGCTGTGCTTGAAATTCCGGGGCATGATGATTGATGGCCTCCTGGTACTCGGTCACAAGCAATGGGTGTGCCAGGAAAAATCCGTCAAACAAGTACTTTGTTGTGCGTCCCTCTGAGCCAAACCGGAGAATTGCCGTTCATGTCTGTACCCGATGTCGATAATGTAACGTTCCGCACGGCCGTTGCCGATGATGCATCATCGGTTCAGCCATCTGCTGAGTACGGAGCCTAGTTCGTCAAGAGCGCGCGAGGATTTCTCGGCTCGACAAACCAGCATCGCACCGCTAAGCGCCGAAACGATTGCGGAAGCCGCAGAAGCCGCCTCGCCGGCCGAGAGGCCGAACGTTTTAAGTGCCTCGCAGATGCGCCGGTTCCAGCGTCGGTAAGACTGGCTGCACGCAGCCGACAGGCGCGCCGACGCTGACCCGGCTTCAAAGGCAAGCCCCGCCAGCAGGTACCCTTCGCAGTAGTCGGAGACTTCCAATCGCTGCGACAAACCCCGAGTCAGCGTTCGCAGATAGCTCGGCGCACCTCGACTCTGAGCCTCGGTGCGGTTAAAAAGCGCCTCCATCTCGTCGTCGGCGAGCCCTAGCTGCTCCTTGCCCTGTGGAAAGTGGTAGTAGAACGAACCCTTGGGACACCCGCTCTCTTCGATGATCTGTGCGAGTCCGGTGCCGTGGTAGCCGTGTAGCTGGAACAGCCGCGCGGCGGTTCGCACGGCTTTCTCTCGAGCATCGGTTTTCTTCGGCATGTTTGTGCGTAACCATCTTGTATTATAACGGTTGCCCGATATAGTACCAGATACCGAGGCATGCCGCACGGGTCGAAGCGGGGATGAGTGGTTGGCGGTAAGTCACGCAGGGCCGCCCGGAGCAGGGGCGAAGGGCGGCCCGCTGTCTACAAATGGCAGAAAATGAGGGGTATCTGTCATTGCAGACAGGGCACGGAGAATCCATAATGCCCGCGTGTCCGATTTAGCACTGAGCCGAGCCAGCCGGCCAAGTCTACGAGGTAGCGGGCGCCGTCGCGTACTCATGGCGGCATTTGCCGATGTGCAGATTCTGGATGTGGTCGGGCCCCTGGAAGTATTCCATACCGCGACCGTGCTTCTTGGTGCCGAAGGCCGCGTGCCTGAGGGATACACGACGACGATTGTTGCCGACGAGCATGGCCCGCTGCGTAGTTCCGGCGGAATCGAGCTGATCGCCGACAAGAGTCGACGCTCGATACGCGGTGCCATCGATACGCTGATCGTTCCCGGCGGTCTGGGCTCGCACCAGGCTGTCTCGGACCGTTCGTTCGTGGCCTGGATCGCTCGCACATCGGCGTGCGCTCGGCGTGTTGCGTCGGTATGTACGGGCGCTCTTCTGTTGGCCGAAGCGGGATTGCTAGAGGGCCGGCGTGCGACTACGCACTGGGGCTTTGCCGACGAACTCGCCGAGCGCTATCCGGGGATCTCGGTCGATCCCGACCCTGTCTACATACGAGACGGCAACGTCTATACCTCGGCAGGCGTTACCGCGGGTATGGATCTTGCCTTGGCTTTGGTCGAAGAAGACTACGGCAGAGATCTGGCACTGCTGGTTGCCCGCTGGTTGGTGTTGTTCTTGAAACGTCCAGGCGGTCAGTCGCAATTCAGTGCGCAGCTTGCGTCGCAAACTGCCGAACGCGAACCCATCCGTGAACTGCAGAGATGGGTCTTTGAGAATCCGGGTAGCGACTTGGCGGTGGACTCCTTGGCCAAACGCGTCGGTATGAGTGCACGCAACTTCGCGCGCGTGTTTACGCGCGAAGTTGGTATGACCCCGGGTCGTTTCGTCGAGCGGGCGCGTGTGGAAACGGCGCGTCGTAAGCTCGAGGACTCGCGCGTAGGAATCGACGAAATCGCCTATGCCTGCGGCTTTGGCAGCGCAGAGACCCTGCGACGCGCGTTCTTACGAACCCTGCGCGTTGCTCCTTCCGATTACCGGAGCCGATTCCAAGTTGAAAGCGTCTGAACGGCGCACGGATGAACGGAGGCCTCTAGATGGAAATAGCTATTCTTCTTTACGACAACTTTACGGCCTTGGACGCTGTCGGCCCCCACGAGGTTCTCAGCCGTCTTCCCGGTGCTCGAGTCCAATTTGTCGCCGTCGATAAAGGCATCGTCCGCTCGGATACGAGGGCGTTGGGGATCCAAGCCGACTTCTCTCTGGCTGAGGTCGACAGTCCCGAGATCGTGCTCGTCCCCGGCGGGCCGGGAGACGCCACAGCGGCGGCCGACCCGCGCGTACTCGACTGGCTCTCGAGAGTACACAAGACGACCAAGTGGACGACCTCGGTATGTACGGGTTCCATCGTTCTG
>JAZDCZ010000272.1:0-2259 GCA_036679605.1 Gemmatimonadota bacterium | reverse complement strand
CAAGTCGTTGAAGGCACCGTTCGTGCGTGCGTTCGCAGCTTGCGGTGGCAGTTCGACCTTCGTGGCCCCGAACAGCTTCCTGGGCGCGACCAATACGGACGCTTGTTTCCCGGCGACACCGCTTTCGTCCTTCTTGTACGGCCCCAAAGGCGCCTGCTCGATCAAGATCGGTGAAAAAGTCGCCGAAGGTCAGCTGATTGGCGGCCTCGACAGCAAGGCCAACGCGTGCTTCCCGGATAACTCGACGGACGAGTGCAATCTCACCAGCCTCAAGGTGAAGTGCAAGGACGTCCGCGATCCCGACGGCAACACGCTGATCGCGGAAAACCAAAACCAGCCCGAAGGCGGTTGGAAGCTGAACACCTTTACGCGCGCGACCTTGGATGACCGCGTCAACGGTGGTGCCCACACGGCCATCGACTTCCCGGTTTCCTTCCACTTCCCGCCAGCCAAGAAGGGTGGCCTGAAGGGCAGCTTCCTAGCCAACTCGGCCTTGTTCGACCTACTCGGCTTCGGTTCGGCACTGCCGCAGTGCTCGAGCCTCGAGTTGCTCAGCATCGTCATCTCCGACCCCACCAGCAGCCCGTTTGGGGCCATGGGTGTCAGTTCCGGCGGTGGCAACTAAGACGAGCCTTTCCTAGGGCTGCAAGCTCAAAAGGGCGGTCCCCGTTAGGGGGGCCGCCCTTTTTTTTGGGGAAGGAAAGGGGGGCATGTACCACCGCGGCTTGCTCCGTACCGAGGCGGAAAGAAAAAACAAAAACTTTACTCATCCAAGCCGGGGTTTCAGTCGTTAACTAGTAGAAAGCGGCGTAAGTCAGGATCATCAGTCGTCCTAGAAACCAGGCCGCTAGGAGAAATGCTAGGTTCGTGGGCCGCTTGCTAGCGAGTGAAACATCGTCTCTCACGCCAAACGGGATGACGCTATACTCAGTAAGGAGGATAGTCATGACACTCAGATCGGCTAAACTAAGCGCCCGACGATGGGTATTGGGGACAGGCGGGCTCGTGCTACTCGGTATGCTGGCGATGCTCTCGGCTCCGAATGCTAATGCCATTACACACGCGAATGGGTTGAAGTTCCCGTTGACGGAACCCCTCGCAGAGTGTGGCGCGGACCAAAGCACAACTAACTGCTCTCTGGGAAACACTCAAACCGCAGAACAGAGTCGGACCGGATCTGTCGGGTTTGGTAAGGGTACGGTAGAGATAAAGAACAATGGGAAAGTCTCGCTGCGACTTGACAACGTCCACGTTATTAACGGGGACTGTCCGTCGGGCCTTCTTTGTAGATGCGGAGGCGGAACTGGAGCCTGCGACAACGACGGGGACTGTGGCTCAGGCTCCGAGGGCTCGTGCAATGTCCCAGAGAACACCGTGGTAGAGCTCGAAATCTGGGCTCAGAACCATTCAAAAAATAATGTACTGTTGGTTTCTCCGTGCGACACGAACTCATGCATCCGACGTTCGCACTCGAACTCAAACGATTGCCATCAGGTCTTCGAGTTCACACTCGGAACTGGCGCCGCTGTAGGCGATGTGAACGCTTCTACGGGTACCGGTGCGTTCGCTTGTAACGGCGCCCCCGGCCTCGCTCGTCCCGAGATACGCGATGTTGAGGTGCGTCTTAAAGACGCTGGAAATGATTTCGCGGCAGACCTCTTCGGCGTGATGGGGTTCAAATAGGGCTACAATAACCCCTGAGATACGAGAGGCCAGCGGCAGCGCCTATACGCGGCCGCTGGCCTCCCAGGGGTCCTTGTCGTTTACAACGAGGATCCCTGCCTTTTTTTTTGCTCGCGTGCCGGGCAGTCTCAATCCGTGACCCTCGAGACGCTACCGCGACTGATCCCGGCCCTGATCGGCTTCTACCTTCTGTTGTTGGCCCCGGGCCAGGCCTGGTGGCAAGGGCAAGCCTCGGCCACACCCCGCCTTTTCGCACGAATCGGTCTATCGACGATCTGGACCAGCGCGGCCGGCGTGGCGCTGGCGGCAGCCGGCGCATTCTCTGTACCTTCTCTGGTTCTCATCAACGCCGTCACGACGCTGCTCGGCTATCTAGCCCTCGGCCGCCGCCGCGACCAGGGGCAAGGCCGGCATGTCGGCGGCAGCATCGCAGGGACGATCATCGTCGTGGCCGCTCTTGCCGTATTTTGGCCGCCTCTGGAGACCCACATCGCCGGGTCGGATTCGAGTTCCTATTTGGCTGCGGGCATTCACCTGACCCGCGACCATAGCCTGGCCGTACCTGACCCAACCTTG
>JAZDCZ010000271.1:0-9490 GCA_036679605.1 Gemmatimonadota bacterium | reverse complement strand
GAACTCCCACGGGAAGCGGTCGATCATATCTTCGGCAACCTATACACACGCGACGTGCTTACCCAACGTGAGCGCGAGTTATGCGCGGTGGCGGCACTCTGCGTACTCAACCGCGCCAACGAACTCAAGAGCCACGTCATCGCGGCCATCCGGTGCGGGGCGAGCAAACAGGAGATAGCCGAGGTCATCCTGCAGATGTCCACCTACGGAGGCATGCCCGTCTGCATCGACGGTCTGGCGATTGCAAGAGATGTATTCGACAAACAAGAGCGCGAAGGTTCCCGCTAACATGAAAACGCCATCGACGTTCTTTATACCCGGCGGTGAGAACATCTATCCGCGCGAGATCGAGGAGGTGCTCTTTGCGCATTCGGCCGTGAGCGACGTCGCCGTCGTGGGGATTCCCGATGACAGGTGGGGCGAGCGCGTAGCGGTCTCCGTGCGTCTGGCCCCCGGACAAGAAGCGAGCGAAGAGGATCTCGACAGTTTCGAGCGTAGACAACTCGCTCCTCACAAAGCACCGCGCGATTGGATTTTGTCGATGAGCTGCCGACAACGGCGTCGGGCAAGGTCCAAAAGTTCGTTCTACGCGACCAGTGGTTGGCTATGCATCGAGTACGCGACTAAGGCAGCGGGGTAGCGAGACGGCGAAGTTCGGCGAAGGTTCTCAGCCGGCCTTCTCGTTTGGCCTTTCTGTAGGCGGACTTCCCGCACGCGTTCTGTTGCCACCACAAGGCCTTGAACAGCAACGGTAGTTCGGGAATCCAAAAGCGATCGGGCACCGGCAGCATGCAGGGAACGCGGCCCAGGGAAATCTCGCCGACAACAATACCGGCGCCTTCTTCGGCTCGCCGGCGCCTGATTACCTCGCCCCCTTCATCGACAATTTGCGTTTCTCCGACCAAATGCGTGAGGGTGGAGACAGAGGCCTTGACGCCAGGCAAAATCAGGAAGCCCCCTTTCAACGGTCCTGCATGGGCGGCGTGGAGCACAGGCGCTCCGATCATGCGACCGAGAGTTCGTGGCGTCTTGTACATTAACTCGCGATTGTAACGTTCAGTTTTCGAACGAATCGGCGCGAGCCAACCCCACCCAGGTTCCCCCCACCAGTGGCTGCCGGTCATGAGCAGGTCCACGCGACCGCGAAGCCTTCGCACTGTGTCAGTCCGAATCATCTCCCAACAGACTGCCGCACCAACCTCGCCGATTCGCGTCTTTATATGCCCCGAATCGCTTCCACCTTTATAAAAGGAGTTCTCGACCATCGTCGGCAGGTCTTTGCAGTGCCGATGAACCGTCCCGTCCGGCTCGACAAGCACGTAGGTATTGAAAACATCCCCCGCGCGCATTTCCAGATAGGACCCGCCGATGGTGACGTCGTGGCGACGGGCCTTACTTATGAGTCCGTCGAGAACAGGGTTATCGGCCGGCAAAGAGCAAGCAAACAGTCGCTGGTCGTAGACGATTTGCGTGGTGAAAAATTCCGGCAGCGCTACGATGCGCGCGCCCTTGCCTATCGCCTCGTCGAGAAGCGCGAAGGCTTGCTTGACGTTGTAGGCCAGATCTGCGACGCGGGCCTCCATCTGTACAGCCGCGACACGTGTCCGTGATCGTTCCTCTTTCATGAGCCTCCTGCGTAGATACAGACCGCCACCCGTCCTTGTACGACCGCGGCACCGACGAAGAAACAACGGGCCGAACGGCAGGACAACGAACGAAACCTCCTTGACGAAAGGGTTCGGAAACGTTCCAGCGACGTATGATCGCGCAGATCGAAGCCGCAAATGTTCGCTAGGTCGTGATGTCGGATGCTCCGTGGGACAACCGCGAAGACCGCCGTTTCAGCCACCAACCGCCGTTGGTTTGACGCCATATCGAAGAGAACTTCCACATGGTCGCGGCTCCGGACTTATCCCCGCCACACAGGTTGTATCGGCGCAACGACTAGCGAGAGCACGCCGAGCGGACCTACCCTCCAGCCGATGCGCGCGCCGCGCGCATCGAGTTGTGGGCGAATCTCCTCGAACACCGCTCGCGGCGCGCCCCGGATAGATGCGCGTGTCGTGGTAGCGCTCTCGGGAGTCGTAGGGATAGTGGGGCAAATAGTCGAACGCCATGGCTAAGCAGCCGACCGCGAGCAGTGCGGGAACGATCCAAACCACAGCCAATGCTGCGAAATTTCCGGTGGCAAGTGCGCCCACTACGAGCGCGCTGCCGAGCGCCTCGACCCCGAGCGCTTCGGCAAGTTCTCCGCGATTGCGCCAGAGTTTGCGGCCGTAATAGTGACGCCGATACTCGACCACAACGCCGAGCACCCAGAGGGGCAAGAGCCAAACCGGCGCCTTGCCGACAAACAGATCTGGATCGCGCTCGGGATCGTTGGTGTGCGAATGATGCTCGTAGTGGACTGCCCGAAACATCGGCGCAGAAATCGAAAGCAACATTCCCATGGGGCGACCGAGCCAGGTGTTCACGGTCTTGTTGGCGTGCGCGATTCCGTGCATCGACTCGTGCATGACGGTGAACGCGACGTAGATGGCAACGGTGTTGATGGGGATGGCCAGCGCGGCCGAGAGCCCTTCAGTCAGATATGCCGCCGTAGCCGTCATAAACGTGACCACCGTGAACAGTGCGAGCCAGCAAGTTGGGTTCGCAAGAGTCCCCGTCGGCGCACCGATCCACTCACGGCGCACGCGAATACGATCGTTGCCGCCGGTGGTCGGCCGGGCGCTTTCGGTGTGAATCTGGCTGCGGTGTGGACTCGGGCTTCGGTGCATGAGGCTCTCTCCAAGCAGAATTTGCGACCACCCTACACATAGAACCGTCGAAAAACTTGCCAAAACACGCCAACTAATTGACAGAACCCGCCACAATGGATCTATTGAGGAGCGCCATCGTATTGGTAAGCGCCACTTCGCGGGGAAGAGCATGCCTTTGCCTGAGACAAAGATCCGCGTAAGCGGCGCCACCGCACTCCCGGCCTACGTGGCTGGGAACGGAGGCTCAGCGGCGCGGGTGCTCGACGCGGCTGACGTGGTAGCTGCCGAACTGCGTGATGCGGACGCGTGGCTGCCTCTCGGCCGTATGGCCCTGCTCTATGAATCATCGGCTGCCGAACTCAACGACCCATACTTCGGCATCGCGTTCGGTCGAACCTTACCGCTGCAGTCCTACGGCCTCTTGTCCTACGTCGTGCTCAACGCAGGCGACGTCGCCACGGCATTGGAGAACTTGGCGCGCTACACCGAGCGCCTATCGGTAAGTGGCGCGGACGTGGAACTGGTTGTTGACGGTCCGATTGCGCGGCTGCTGCTCACCTTGCGGACCGGCGACGTCGACGCCTGCCGACAATACGTAGAAGCCACCGTAGCGGTGTTGTGCGTGATGATGGGGGCACTGGTCGGAGACGACTGGCGAGCGCGCGACGAATACCTTGACGAAAGGGTCCGTGACCGGCGTTGATGCATGAATCGATTCCCCAACAGGACATTTCTATCTGGGACAAAACAGACCGAGATACTTGACGGCGGCCGCTTATATTCCTATCCGCATCCGCTATTTTACGGCAGTGGACCGTATTCAGAAGCGCGGCGGCGAAAGGCTGTGGGTCGTCTATCTGCCGGTAGGATTGTTTTTGCCGGCAGTTTTGGCGGCTTCGTGGGCCTTCCGAATTCTGAAACGCCGGACTTGGTCTGTGGCGTACCAACTCCCTCGTTCCGGCAGTTCTGCGCCGATATGAATTTACCCTGACTCAGGACCAGGGCCTTGACGCTTAGAGGCCAGCTAGACCAACATGGGTTCATTTGGGTTCAGGATGTAGCGGTCTTGGCATCGAGAACGGTTGTCTGCTACTCCCTCTGTTCGGATTTCAAGAACGGGCCTCGCAGGTATCAATTTGAAGCGCAATCGACCGCATATCGTTCTCTCTGTGCAGAGGACAAGATGACATACCCCCCGCGCTCCTCCTCGATCGCGGTCGGGATTTTGAGTTTGCGCCAGCTGCGACGCTGGGTGAGGAAGCTTCATCTATATGTTGGCTTGCTGACATTTTCTTCGCTTCTCCTCTTGGGAGCGTCGGGCATGGCGGCATTTCTTCACCATACTCAGAACAGCAACGGCAACTCAGTTGTGCGGGATCGACTGATGCAATTTGAGGCCGACGTCGGCACGAGCGATGTCGCGATTGCGAATCAAGTGCGGCGAGAATTTGAGCTGTCGCTAGCACTGAAGATTGGCAAGGGCGACATATCCCACGACGGAGATGGTAATCTCACGGCGACGTTCTCTACAATCAACGGGAGCCATAAGGTGACGGTCTTCCGTGAGCAAAGCCAGGTGCGCATTGTCGAACGCCGACTCGGACTCGCCGGCTTTCTTGTAAGGGCTCATTCGGTGCTACTGCGGCCGTCAAGTCCCGGGTTGGATTGGCGGGTTCTCGTTCTTTCAATCTACATGGCCACGACACTGATGCTGCTCGGTATTTTGGTACCCACGGGACTCGCGATCTGGTTGCTGACGCGACCGAGACACAAACGGGCGCGCCTGGTGGTCGCGGCCAGCTCGGGGCTCTTCATCGCTCTCTGGATGATGATTTGATGAGGCTCTCAAAGGCGATACGAGAAACCCACCTCACCCTCGCTGCCTTCATGGCCCCCCTTCTCGCTGTCTACATCATTTCAGCTCTCGTGATGGAGCAACCATTTTTTGAAATCAGCCGAATTAACGAGTCGCAATTCAATGTTGAGTTGCCATTTGGAGTGGCAAGATCAGCGAGTTCTGTTGCCGAGTTTCTGAATCGAGAGAAAGGGATCTCCGGTGAGATCACCTCTCGCAGAGAAAAAGATGGGGCAGTCAGTTACAACATCAAGCGGCTTGGAAGCGAGTGGAAGGTTTCGCTAGCGTGGGACTCCAGCCAAATTGAAGTTCAGCAGTATTTGGGCAATGTATTTCGGTATCTCGATCGAATTCATCGGCATTCAGGAGTTCGCCATGGCAACCTGGCACTCAATCTGTGGGGCATCTTGGCGGGCTGCGTCGCCGTGAGTTTATTCATCTTCGGCTGCTCGGGAATCTACTTGTGGTTTCTTTTGGTTAAGGAGCGGCGGATAGGGCTGATTCTACTCTGTGGGCATGCCGCTATCACCATTCTTGTACTGGGGCTCGTTCGTTTGGCCTGAAGGTCCTCTCCATTGATTAGTCGGCCTCGAATTGCCTAGGGTCTTGCGGCGGCCAATTCATTCAGGCAACGAGGCCATGTCAAAACGTACCATAACAGTCTCCCTCATGGCGCTATCGATCGTTGGCATCTGCCTCTCTCTCTATACAACACGACTGGGTGTTGGGCGCTCCGCCTTATTCAACATAGCCGAGTGCCTTCAACCGTTCACGTGCCTCGGCGTCCAAGCCCTGGAAGCCTCGTTCCGTACCGGGTGTCGTGTCGCCGATGTACGGGGGTTCGTCATCCAGCCGAAATGGTTTGCCCTGCAGCTCGCCGAGTTGCTTTTCCAACAGTCGAATTAGCCTTGCCACTTGCTCGGGTTCATCGGGAGCGAGGTCGTGGTTTTCCTTCGCATCACCATGCAGGTCGAAGAGCCGGTGATTCCCGTCCGACCCCCACACCAACTTCCAGTCGGCCGTCTGGACCGAGCGTATGCGCCGCAGATAGGGTCGAATTTTCTCGATTCCGTCTCCGTCGAGCAAATCACCAAAGACCGATACCACCTGCTCGGGATAATAGTACTCGGCAACATGTACCAGGGCTTCACCTTGGGATGGCTCCGAGGGGATCAGTGTGTCTGGGAGATTCAGGATGTCTCGCCCGCTGGACCCCTCGACTGTGTAATGAGAGCGTGCTGCGGCCAGAGCCGTGAAGAATAGGTCCACCGATGTCGCCAGCGCGTCTTCCTTGCGCCCCGCCACAGCATCGGGGTCGAGTATGATGAGCGGAACATGCAGTAGTGTCTCGTGCAGATTGAAGACATGATCGAAGTGGTCGTGGTCGCCGATGTTTTCGCCATGATCCGAGGTGATGATCACAAGTGTGTCGTCGAGAAGTCCACGCGCTTCGAGGCCCCGGATCAAATCCCCCACCGTTCGGCTGAGTCGCGATAGTTGAGTGTCGTAGAGACCGCTCAGAACACGGAACTCGCGTTCGGATAAGGGGTTGGTTCCCAGGTAGAATTTTTGCCAGCTCTGGTCGATGGCAAGGGCATCCTCCATGTTCGTGCCAGGGGGAAGAAAGCGGGCTGCTTCCTCTGGGGGAGGCTCATAGGGGCCGTGGGCTTCGATGTAATTCAAGAACACGAAGAAACGATCATCCGCCCCCAGTCCGTCGAGGAAACGTTCGACAACCGTGTTGGTGGGATGCTTCTGCGCTTCCGCATAGGCGTTCGCAACGGCGCGACGCCACATGGGATAGAAATCGGCGAAGCCCTGATCTGAATTGACTCCGATGCCGATCACAGGGTTGTTGATGGCTGCGAAGGTTCGGTAGCCCTCGGCACGCAGGATTTCGGCCAGGGTGTTGAGCTGGTCATCCGCGTGCAGATGTTCCTGTGTCGCGTGGTGTTGGATTGGATATAGCCCCGTGAACATCGAAATATGAGAGGGCAGGGTCCACGGAGCCACCGCGTAGGCATGAGTGTACAAGACCCCTCGCTTGGCCAGCTGGTCGAGTTCGGGCGTGGTATTGCGCGCGTAGCCGTAGCTCCCCAAATGACCCGCAGCCACTGTGTCGAGGACCACCAGAAGGACGTTCTTTCGCTCCTGAGATTCGTTGTTGAGAAAAGTGCGCAGTCGATAGGCTCCGGCGACACTCAGTCCCACAACGAGCAGGGCGACTATCGAGTAGATTAACTCTCTGCGTGTATTACTGGGCCGTCCCAAGGAGCGGAGTCCGCACAGGACAATGCTGGTGAGGGCGAGTAAACTCAATGCGATCTTGCCCCGGGCGATCAGGTTCACGTACTGATCGACGACGAAGGGAACCATCACCAGAGCGAGCAGTTGATCGCGAAACACCCATGCGAAGCAGGCGCCTAGGACGCCGAATCCCAACAAGGCGGAAAGACGCGCGTAGCCTTCTCGCAAAGATTGTCGCAAACACCAGGGGCCGGCGAAGACAGCTACGGAAAGCCCCGCCCTCAGCGCCAACGCCGCGACGACGAGCGAAGTCAGCGTGTCGGCGACGGCCAGTTGAGGGAGATGCCGCAGTCCCGCGTCGAAATAGCTGTTATTAAACGCCGACGTTCCCTCGACTCCAACAGCGGTAATCAGGCTCGCGGTCAGCGCGTCGACCAGAACCCTCCCCACCTCTTGGGCGAAACAACGGGCAAACTTCATTTCTCGTGTCCTTCGAGGTCGGTCGGCTGCAGCGCAAACACTGCGACGAATTCCTTTTGGAACACTGCCCCCCCATGCTGAACAACCAGGGGGTCTGTCGACGTCAATCGATCGGCGTGATAGGTCACCAAGTATAGTGGGCGATTGAGCTTTCTAAGGTAGTCATCATCGTCGTCGCCCAAGACATCTCCGTTCAACAGACGCTTCGCGATTTGCGTCCGCGCTGACGTGTCCGCGTAGGGTGTAGTCAGGTAACTTTCGCCATCGACGAAAAGCGAACGAGACGTAAACGCCGGAAGCTCCGAGACGTTTCCCGACATCTTGACCGGCTCGGAGGGGTCGGCCACAAAAACTGCATTCCGGGGCGTCTCTTCGCGAGCCCACGAGTAGAAGCTCTCCAGGACCCCCTGCTTGGGAACTCGCTGCAGCTCACCGTCCTGGAAGGCCAGCGGAATCTTCGGCATGCCTTGAAACGACCACAATGTGGCGACCGATGTCGGTAGAAAAATCGCTATCAGGATGCCGAAGGTCAGCGTCGAGTGAGGTGCTCGTTTGAACCAACTTCCCGGTCTCAGGAAAAGGCACGAAGCAGCGGGCACTGCGAGCAAGCACTGGGCCGCGTTCGCAAGGTTATGTTCGTTGCCCTCCTCCAGATGGAACACCACCACGGCACCCAAGAGCACAACACCCGCTATGGCCATCGTGCGAATCTCGATCGAGAATTGGCTTCGCACGCGCCACGCACCCAAAACGGCGAGAGGTGCCAGCACCAGAAAGTTCGCGGTACAGGCAGCGGCTTTGAGAATCGCACCGCCTGTGGACGAGAAACCGGTAGCGCCTTGGTTGAGAAGAAAAAGGTGGATGTAGGTTGGCGCTGCCGCCAAGGATCCAGCCAAAAAGAGTGTGGGAATCACGAACTGTGATGAGCCCAAGGCCGAGAGCCACTCCGAAGGCGAACGGCGCGCGGAAATTCGCGTTCCGATCAATACGAGCGCAGAGGCTCCAAACAAGCTTCCTGCGACCGCTAATCCGATGAGCGGATTCATCGCTGTGGTCATGGCGCTGGTGAGTATCGCGCAGGCACAGCGCCATCGTTGCAAGTGCGCCCCCAGAAGAAAAAATAGCGATACGATCGTGAGGGCGAGCGCGGGTGTTCGCGAGGAGATGCCCAAGAACCAGGCAAGGTTTTGGCCGTGGCGCCAGTCGCTTCCGATATAAAGGGCGCTCAAGAGGGGATGGGTCATCAGGTCGTCGGCCAGTTGGTTGTCGACAAATACGCTCTCGACTATAGCGGATCCATTCAACGTGTTTACGATGGGAGTTCCCTTGACGACGTGCTTGCCGGCTGCGATTACCGGTCCCCAGCGAGGATGGAACCATGGCATTTGCGACCGATCAATCCGCTGGCGACCACCAAAGCGGTGAGACTTGCGAGGGTAATGAATCGAAATGCATGCAGAAAATCGGTGGAGAGTACATGTGACAGCACATAGCCCAGGTATTGATAAACCCAGTAGTAGGGGAGCGGCTCCCCGGCAAAAAATGGATTCTCCGGCGGCATCGCGAAACCTGAGGCGAAGGCGGCTGCAATGCCCGAATGCAAAAAACCGTGCCAGCTGGGAAGCAGACGCGGATTATGCGAGTGAAGCCACAACACGGCCCCGACCCAGACCACAGCGACCAGCGCAATCTCCACCCAGAATCGGGCGGGGTAGAGGGATTGTCCGTCTGCATCTTGAGCTTCGCGTGTGCTTGTCATCATTCCACTCGCGGGCCCCCTAGCCCCTTCGGTAGCGCTTGAAGGTTCGCCAGGCTTCGAACCAGCCACTGTGTCAGTCAGGTAGCGGCTTCCGTAGCCCGGATCGCCCCCTTCCCCTGATTGTGGGGCTGCTCGATGAGTTCGACGTCGTTGCGGGCTGCGACGATCTCGATTGTGCGATCCTTCGAGCCATCGTCGACGACGATGGCTCGAAGAGTTACTAAACCGATCAAAACACACCCGACGTTATCCAGAAGCATAGCGGACGTGGGGTTTGCGGAAGAAGCCTTGAACGATGGCGGGCAACTTCTGCAGTGATCGTAAGTGACTGAGCACGAGACGCTTGAGGTGATCGGACCCGGCGATCGTCGCTTTGCCAATATCACAGTC
>JAZDCZ010000270.1:0-4285 GCA_036679605.1 Gemmatimonadota bacterium | reverse complement strand
AGTCGCTAATACGGCTGTGGCCCTCGATACCGAGGAAGCCATGGTGCTCTGCACGGTGGTGCGCTTCTGCGGCACGGATCAGCGTTTTCGAGGGCACGCAGCCGACGTTTACGCAAGTACCGCCGATCGGCAGACCGTCGTTGATGATGGTAGCCGAGTATCCGGCTTTGCTCGTGCCGAGTTCGCTTGCATGCACGGCAGCCGCGAAGGCGGCCGAACCGCCGCCGAGAATGACAAGGTGTTTCCCGTTGCAACAATCCGCCATGAAGGCTCCTCGGGATCTCTGCTGCCTAGTCCGTGCTGATTAGTTTGGACGGATAGCCGACCGCGTCGGTGGCCGCCGTGAGTTGATCGGGAGCGACCTTGGCAGGGTCGAACTCGACGATCGCGTGCGGCGGATCGAAGCTGACTCGTGCGTTCACGACGCCGTCGAGCCTTGTAAGGCTTTTGCGAACCGTAGCCGGACAGGCCGCGCAGGTCATGCCGTCGACTTGCAAAGTCGCCGTTTTGGTGACGGCGGGGACGGTGGGGGTCGTGTCTTGCATGCCTGCAGCGACTTGTCCGATGACATAGGGCGATGCGAACAGAGCGGCGACCGCCACGCTTACAACCCAGAGGCTGAGTTTGGTTATGCGTTGGGTCGTCGGCTGTGCACAGACCGTTCCCGGTTCGCAGGCCTGGGCCTGCGGCCGATATGCCCGATAAAAAACGAAGCCAAGGAGGCCGAGCGAGAGCGTCATGAAGATCGGTCGGTAAGTCTCCAGCGCGCCTAAGCTGCCGATCCATGCTCCCGAGGCTCCCAGTGATACAAGTAGCAATGGTCCCAGACAGCAGACCGAGCCTGCCACCGCGGTGCCGACGGCACCAATCAGTCCCCAGTTGTTCGTGCGTTTGTCCATAATGGTTCCTACGGCGTGCGGTGTCGCTGGCTACACGACTTTTTGTGCGGAAGCCGGGTCCTGCTCGCGCGTGTCCTCATCACTGTTTTCAGTCATATCCGGGCGTACTCAGTAATTGTACACCTTGGAGTATGGTACGGAGTCAAGCTGTAATCGTCGAAATCTGTGTACGGGGTCGCCCGACTGTCGCGCTCAGCGTGTCGCGCCCCAGGCATTCCAGTAGGTAAGTTGCTCGGGCGGAATCCGCTTGGCCGGTTTGAAGGTCTCGCCTTTGAAATAGGCGACAGGCAGCAGCGCGGCTTGCGTGTAGTCATCGGGGATGCCGAGAAGATCGGCGGCGTCTTTCTCATAGAGCAGGTGGATGGTCGTCCAGGCTGCGCCCAGACCGCGCGCTCGTGCGGCGAGCATGAATGACCAAGTTGCGGGCAGAATCGAACCGTAGGTCGAAGCTTGCGCGAACTGCCGCAGCTCTTCGACCCGCCCCTGTATACAGGGAATCACCAATAGCGGCGCCTCGTGCATGTGCTGGAGCAAATACATCGAGGACTCCGTAATCCGCGGACGTTGTTTGGTTCTCAGGTCTTCGGCATCGCGCTCGGGCTGCGGCATCGTGATGTAGATCTCGGCGCCCTTGCGATACAGATCGGCCAGCGCTTCTTTCTTCTCGCTGTCGGTTACTATCACGAAAGCCCAGCCCTGCTGGTTGGAACCGGTCGGGGCTTGAACGGCTATCTCGATGCATTTTTCGATGAGCTCGGGTTCGACGGGTCGCGCAAAGTCCAAACGCTTGCGGACTGAACGCGTTGTCGTGAGGAGTTCGTCTACGGCGGCTATATTCATGCTCATGGTGCGGTTTTCCTCTCTAACCTGTGGGCGCGCGAGCCGAGAACAGGCTGATATTGCCAAACATTGTTGCGACACTGTGACGGACTTGTACCTGTCGGAAGCCGGCGCGTTCGAAGTAGCCCGGGAAGAGTCCCGCGACGTGATCGGCGGTATTGGAGAAGCCGTCGAGAAATTGAATAGGGTAGAACAGCACGCGTGAGACCGCGCCCGAGGCTGCTCCCCAATCGGCTACGTGTAGTTCGCCGCCGGGACGGAGAACCCTCGCGAGTTCATGGAACGAGGCTTCTTTTTGATCCGGCTGCAAGTGGTGAAAAAAGAGCGACGAGAGAGCGCAGTCGAATAGGTGATCCGAGAAAGGCAGCTCGTCGGAAAGGCCTTGTCGGAACTCGATGTCGACGTTGGTGTTACGGGCCTTGCTTCGGGCGATTTCCAGAATGTTGGCGTCACCGTCGAGTCCGACGATGTTGGCCGACGGTTGCCGGCGCTTCGCCATCAAGGCAAGCGTGCCCGTGCCGCAGGCGAGATCGAGTACCCGCTGAGCGGGCTTTAGGTCGGCCTGTTCGAGCAGTAGGCCCTTGAACACTGCCTCGCGCGACGTAAGAGCCACGACCGAGTCGTACAAGGGCGTGAGCCACCGGTATCCTAGGGCGGGAACGTATCGGTCCTTTTCGTGTATGGATGGTCCGGAATGTTGCATCAGTGAACACGGCAGCCGTCGGATCAGTTCTTCCCTATCGGAGCGACGAAGTCTTGGTTCGAGAATGTGTTGGCCGACGGTCTGGTGACGACATTGAATCCGAAGTCCGTCGCCTGATGGCAAGCGTTGCAGGCCTTGGTCAATGAATCGAACGCTTGGCGGAAAGTTGCAGGGTCTTTATCGGCAATCGCCGTTCTTAGTGCTTTCAAGGGCTCGGTTGTCATGAGCGGAAGCGCTTGCGCAATGGCGACCGGCGATGTCTTGTGCGTTGGGTGATACTCAACCGCATCTGCGAAGCCTTCTTCAAGTTCGTCGACTTCGTAGGCGGCGAGAGCCCAATTTTCGGCGCGCCCTGCGAACCAGAGCTTGGCGTGCTGCATCTGGGTGAGTGTCATGATCTCGCCCAATCCCGGAGTGAAGGTAGGGCTATCTCCATCGCATCCGGTCGGGCCGAGCATAAGAAAAACCCCTACGATCAAGGGAGTAGTGATGTTTCGAAACTTGCTGTGCATAAATCGACCGTTCGATTCCACGCGATTCTCGCACGGATAAGCCGATCATAGGCGCCCGCCGCAGCGTAACCAACTGAGTCTTGCCGAATCTTGTCGAGTTCTGGCGAAACCCGGCTGGCGCCCGCTCGCGTGTGTGTACTCGCGTGTGGGTTCCCAATAGCGTGGTGAACCGGCTAAGAATGTGCCGTTGGCGTAGTTAGGCTGGGGGAAACCAGGAGAAATAGATGATCGATTTGTATACATCACCTACACCGAACGGCTGGAAAGCGTCCATAGCCCTCGAAGAACTGGAGTTCCCCTATGAGGTGCACGCGATCAATCTGATGGCCGGCGAGCAAAAGGATCCCGAGTATCTAAAAATCAATCCGAACGGTCGAATTCCTACAATCGTCGATCGCGATGAGGACGACTTCGCAGTTTTTGAATCGGGCGCTATTCTTATTTACCTGGCCGAAAAAGCCGGGCGCTTGCTGCCGACCGACACTAAGGGTCGCTCCTCAGTGATTCAGTGGTTGATGTTCCAAATGGGCGGCGTTGGGCCGATGATGGGGCAAGCCAACGTATTTTTCCGGTACTTTCCGGAAAAGATTCAACCGGCGATCGACCGTTACCAAAACGAATCAAAACGTTTGTTCACGGTGCTCGACACGCAACTCGAGCACAATGAGTTCCTAGCCGGCGACTACTCGATTGCCGACATTGCTAACTGGTCGTGGGTGCGCAGCCATCGCTGGTCGGGTGTGGAGGTCGATGACTTGCCCAACCTGCAACGTTGGCTCGATCAACTGGCCGAGCGGCCGGCCTGCCAGAAGGGCGTGACGGTGCCGGTAGACATCTCTGCGCTACAGAAAGGTGACGGCGAGGCGGCAAAAGAGTTCATCAAGGGTGCACGGACCATGGTACAGCGTTAGCTGCGACTTCACTCGCCCGACAGGCGCTTTATGCAGTCGCGTACGGGGCCGTACAGAGCCGCCCCGGTTGCGATCAATCCGGGCAGCAGAGTTTTTTCGTTGTTGAAGGTCAACGGGCAGCCGTAGCGATCGGTGACCACGCCGCCGGCTTCTTCGACCAATATGGTTCCGGCGCAGATGTCCCATTCGTTTTTCGGCGTCAGAGAGAAAGTGGCGTCGTACTCGCCGGCTGAAATCAACGCGAACTTGTAGGCGACGCTTCCGGTGGGCTTCACCTTCATGAGCTCTTCGTAGTCTTGCCATTCTCCGCGTTTGATCTCCGAACGGCTGGCCAGGACTGTGGCTTCGGCGAGTTCGCTGGTGGGTGTGCAGTGCACCGCTTTGCCGTTCAGCGTAGTGCCTTGACCGCGAGCGGCGGCG
>JAZDCZ010000269.1:0-2557 GCA_036679605.1 Gemmatimonadota bacterium | reverse complement strand
GCGATCGGCGGAGACTACAAAAGAAGCCTGTGGCCACTCTAGGGTCGCTTCGAGCAGGGAGCGAACGGCAGTCGCGTTATCGGAAGCTAGACCGATCGATGCGTGCGAAGTCGGCACGTCTTCGGTGAAGACCCCGCTGGCGCTTTGCCTCTCGGCGATGCGCGAAGCTAGATAGGCGTCGTAGCGAGTCTGCAACGCCGTGTCGCTAGCCAGATCGGCCCACAATACATCGACCGCTGCCGCATCGTTGCTGCGGACGGCGTCGAACAGTTCGATGAGTGTCTTGGGCTGCTGGCTGTTCAAGAACGTGAACAGCAGTCCTGCGTAACGGTAGAAGGCAAAGCCACTCCCGTAGTCTGCATCCATGACCTCGGGGACGGTCATTCTTGCTGCGTCGGTACTTGTCAGGTCGACCAACGTTGCGCGCGGCAGGACGCCTTGCAGGCGAGTGCTCCCGGCGAAGAATTCGGCCAAGCCCTCATCGTACCAAACCATCCTGCCGTCATCGTACAGAGAACCGGGAGCCCCCCAGTTACCGGCGATCAAATAGCGCGATACCAGATAGTGGACGTATTCGTGCCGCAGGAGTTCCTCTAACGTGTAAGTACTCTGCTGAGGCGTACGGTCGTAGGTGTAGAGAGTAGCATCGGTCTCTATGTAGATGCCGCCGTTGTTGGTCGGCAGACCGAAGAGGAAGGGGTGGTAGGTAGCGTAGTCGCCAGGACTACCGTAGACGACCAGGGTCAATGTCTCGTTTCGGTCGCCGGCTACAGGATCGAGGAAGTTCGTCTTGCGGAAGAACTGGCTCTTCACCTCCTGCATGGCGTCGTACAGAGACGCCGCGGTTTCCCGGTCGATGGCGGTGCGAAAGACCGTGCGTCCCTGGCCGAATACGAACGTGTTCGGCAGTGCGAACGCGGTGACGTCCTGGCGTAGGCTGTCCAAGTCGAGCTGGCTACCGTCGGCGAGTGAGGAATTGAAGTTCCATTCGAGCCCGAGCAGGGCCCGGAACCAAGGAGGGGAGAACTGAGGCAGGGTCGTATACGCGTCCGACAAGGCCTGGTGTGCTGCTGCTGCGGTAGGTGCATCGAGGATGGAAAACTGGGCCAGTGCGTAGAGGGCGTTCTCGACGATTGCGATGGTGTCGTCGTTGTAGTTGCTGTCCAGACCGACGGCTGCAATCAGGTTGACGAACTCAGTGGAGATCAGGCTGTACCAGGGGCTGTCGGCACCTTCGGACGCATGCGCCGACACCTGTCGCGCCAGCGTAAAGAACATCGCAAACGCCGCCACCCGTTCGTCGTAATCGAGGGCCAAGCTTTGGTCGTCGTGATAACGCTGGATCATCCATTGCACGGCGTCGACCGCTCGGTGAGTCGCCATGGTGCTGTCGATACTGACGATCCACTGATTGCGTAGAGCGATGATCTCGGAGGTATCCTGGTAGAAGGCGGCCTCGGCCGACAGGCCGACCAAGGCCGTTGCTGCAGCGTCGAAAGTGCCTGAGTCGTAGATGAGTCCTGCTTGGTAGAACTCGTGGAAAAAGACGATCTGGAAGAAATATGTGAGTTGCGTGAGCCGGGCCGCGGTAGCGGGCAGGGCCGCGCTATCGGAGGTGATGGCCGCGGATACGGCCACGACGTTGGACGGTGAGGCGACAGCGGCCACATCGGAGTCGAAGCTCCACAACGAGCCCAGGCAGGAAGCGCTCGAGCCCGCTACAGCCTCTAGGAGGTCGACTTGGCTGAGAGCGGCGAACTCCACAGGAGAGCAGGGCGCTGCCGTAACCGAGGCCGCCGTCGGGGACGTCAGGGCCGCTTGGACCGCGACTGCGCGCATCGTATCAGCCCGGCTGAGCGTTGGGGTTGTGATGACTGGAGGCCGTGTTGCTTGCGAAGTTGCTTGTGAGGTTGCGTATGAACTCGCGTGTGAAGGGTAGCCGCGTACGGCGCAATAGTGCGGTGAAACGAGGTTAGCCGCCGATGGGGTCGGTCCTGTCGGTGGGGCTGTTCCCGCTGCGGCAGTCCCGGCTATAAGGACAGTCGCCAGGGCTGTGAGGAACCGGTGCATAGTATCCCGAGATTACATCGCCGTGGCCCTCCACGGCGGACAAGAAACTCTGAGGCAGCAAAGATTCAACATTGCGAGCAGCGAAGACGGTGGATTCATGCATCGTGCACATATGATGAGACGACTTCGAGCACGAAGCCCTGCCCGTGTGTTGCTATGTTGGGCCAGGGTAGTGGGAGCCTTCTGTTCCGATGGACATTCTTAATAGGCTATAGTATCTTTAAGCTATGTGGGAGGTCTTCGAGCACCGCCGAGTCGTGCGGCGTCTGCGAAAACTCCCAATCGAGGTTCTGGAGCGATACGAGAAATGGAAAGATATAGTCGGTGTTTCGGGACCGACCGGCCTTAGGCGTATCAAGGGATTCCACGATAAAATTCTCCGGGGCGATTGGAGAGGACATCGATCCTCGCGGCTGGGGGGGCAGTACAGGGTTATATACAAGATTGTCGCTAACGAACTCCTTGTTTTGGTTATCGACCTAACGGC
>JAZDCZ010000027.1:0-3911 GCA_036679605.1 Gemmatimonadota bacterium | reverse complement strand
TACCCCGGGCTTCGTCACTGAACATGTCTACGAGGAAGTTCCCGAGTCCCTGCAAGAATCCGCCGCCCTGATCGGCCTCGTCAAACTCGGCGGGCCCCGAGGCACTCTGGGACGAAGGTGAGAGAGGGCGTGGCGGATTCCCCGCCGCCCGTTCGTTCACCTCCTTGGTTGTTTCGTGCACCATCGTACTGATGACGGCTCCGATCGTACAAACATCTCTCGTCTGCAAGGCTCTCCGGCACTTACGGTTGGGTGGCACCCGTTTTTCGGGACCACACCGCGAACGGTGAACTCGTGGCGCGGGCGTTGCGGGCGCTGGCCGGAACCAGGGGCGGGCTGGTGGGAGCGGGCTCGGGGAAGAAGAGGATTTTGCAGCCGTGGCTACTACTTCAGGCCCTTCGCTCCGAATCGCCGGACCATTTGTTCTTCGAGACCGAGTAGCTCAAGAGCCAGAGCGAATGAGCCGTCGCCGTCGCACCTGAGAACGTCTTCAGCGACGAACTGTTCTTCATCCGAGTAGGTGGACTCGGCGGAGAATCCCGGGAAGACAATTTCGAAGACCTGGCCTTCGAGAGCACGGACGCCCTGCTGGCTCGCAAGCCACTCAGCCAGTGGAGCTGTGGCTGTCCCGGTCGCGAACCTAACTCCGCAGACTTCGCCATTTGGGTGCCGAACCCAGTCGTACAAATAGAGGTGCTCGCCTGGCCTGTACGGCTTGAGAAGAGATCCACCAGCGACGATTCCTTCGGCCGGGTACTCATCGAGCAGAATGAGCTGGACTCCCTCCAGCCAAGTGACGAGCAAACAGCCGTGTGACTCTTCTTCCAAGAAGACCTCTCCTAGAATCCTTGCCTCTGGAATTCGTTGATGAACTGTTGCCGAAAGTTGTTGACATTACCCGGACTGACGGAGTTCGGATGAGTCGTGAGCTGACGGTTGTACCATTCGAGCCCCGATCGAAGGTTCGTTGGACTCAGCCCCCCTGGCCTCGTGAGTACGCCATCGCGAATTGCGGTCAGCGCCTTCTGGGCACCGTCTACGCCACGGCCCCAAAGTTGCTGGTACTGCGCTGACGGTAGACGTTGGAGCTGAGAGGCCGGAACAAGGGCTGGAGCGAACCGCAACCCAGCCCATAGCAGCCCGGCTCCGGCACGGATGCCGGTCCAGATCGCAGGCCCGAGTCCGAATCCAGCGAGCTGCGTCCCCCCACCCGCTTCTCCACGATTCTCGTAGGTCGGGATTCCAGCGGTGTCACCAACGTATCACGCAGCATCCGAACGAGTTCGCGAACGGGGAAGTTGTTCGTGTCGACGTCCACACGACGTCGTTCGTTTTTTAGGGCTTCCTCAAGCCCTTCGTCTACAACTGGATTCTGCGCGTCTTTTGCCATCCCGCACTCACTCCTTCGCCCGGTGACGAGCCCGTCTTCGACCCCTGACCATATTGAACGCCGCGGAAACTTTCGCATGCGCGTGGCGAGACGCTCCTGGGAGACCATGTCGGGCCAAGTATCTGATGCGTGCCTGTAGCGCGAATTCTCCTAACGAATCTTCCAGCGGACGGTTAGAAGCCCGCTAGAAGCGGCTGACACTGCCCGATGCACCATTCCGCGAAACTCCCAGCTCAAGTGGCGAGGATAAGCGTTTCGAAGCCCCTCGCGGGGCGGTTCGCCGTGTCCCGGAGATTCGCGACGACCTGACAACCGGTAGCGAAGGGGGAATCATTCGATGAGTAGAGCATCTTGGCCTCTTGGGGCGCTAATTCTGTGCTTTCCATTTGGTGCCTGGGCTTCAGTCTTCCTAATGTCGCCGTCAGCGGAGAGGGTCACGATCGAATGTCGAAACTAGCCTCGGTGATCACCTCGATCCGGCCATTAATGATCACCAAAATGCGGCCATTAAAAGGGCAGGTTTAGAGGACGGATGTGGATTGCTGGCTCCAGCACGTCGAGAACTTCACCACATTGACAACAAGATGCATTGGCGCGCCATTCAGCAGTCGCTCATCGAAAGAAGGGTCATGAAATCAAGCAGTTGCTGCTTGAAGGACTATTCATGTAGGGGCTCGCTCGCTTGGGCCTTGAGGTGATGACCAAGGCCGATCACGAATGACATTTCGTAGCCATTGTTGCCAAATCCCTATGGCCGCATTTTGGTGATCATTAATGGCCGCATTGGGGGTGATCACTGAGGAACTAGGGCTTGTATCTCGCATATCAGCTCGATGGCCTCACTCCCCGCCACGAATACGCGTGTACTTCGATCCAAGCTCGAACCGACGACGGAGACTGGGTCAAGTATTCCGCTCACAACAGCAGCCATTCGGGCTTCGTCCGCAGCAAACACTCAAGCCTTCGCAAGAACGGCTCCGTCGCCGAGGCCCTTCTTGCGTTGATGGTGAAGGCTTCACGTGTTGAATTCCACAGGATTGTCGGAGCGTATTACACCGCGCTGTGGTGGCGCTGTGGTCTTTTGAGGGGAGGGGTCGCCGTCGGCGCCTAGCGATGTCCATCCAATGCACTGATACGTAAGGCTAATCAGATCAGGTGACCACTACGAGCCCGTGTGCGAGGCGTCGGCTACTGAGCAGCGGGTCGGCGAGCCGTCGAAGCGATCACGGGAGTAAGCGCGGCAGGCTCCAATCGTTGAACACGCGGGTTGCTGCGGCGGTCACGGTGGTTCCAACGTCTCGGAGGCCTGTAGTTGAAGCGACTCCGTCGTTGGGTAGTAATCCGCGGGTTCCCCGTTCATCGGAATTCGACTGAAGGCGAGGTTGCAAAGACACAAGGGGCAGTTCAATCCACATGACGAATCGCACTTCACTGCTCACTCGAATCCTTAGTGGAATTTTTCGTAGACCACTGTTCAATCAAGGTTACGTTCTTGAGCGTTCCGACGTAGCCTGATAAGTGGCCGTGATCCAAGGCGTCATAGGTCGCTTCGACCAGAACGTACACATGACTATTACGCTCTTTTTGACCTGGGGTACTTGGAGGAAGGTCCAACCACACTGCGTTGGTGACGATGAGATTTTCGGCGTCATGCTCCGACAGGTACAACACGGAGTGTTCGAATTCGAGAACGGCAAATCCAATCGTCCGGACGCGCACTCGATCATATTGCTGAGGCGAAGCTAACAACGCAGCCAGCGAACGCTGTATGGGCGCCTTTGGCTGGCGCTCGTCCGAGCTTGCCCAAGATCCCGAAATAGGTGTCACAATCGCGCAACTCACAAGCAGAAGCAATGCCAGTACCTCGCGAGAGATCTGAATTTTCAAACACATTACCTCGGTGTTATGGGGAACTCCCAGACGATCGCATTCATCGACGAGAGCGGAAGCCAGAGATAGAAGCTGTTGTTCGGACCGACTACTGCGTTTAACCGTAGTGGTCGCGCGAGGTAGGTAATAGCGATGTCCCCCCCGGATGGCCCGTTTGTTCTTGGGTGAGTGTGGATCCGAACTACCACATCTGGGGTGTTCGGTACGGAGACACGGTTTCCGGGACGATAGCGGATTTCATCGATATAGGAGGTGCCGTCGGGTCGGACCTTGATCGCCGTCCCGAACTCCCCCGTCGTTCGCAGCTCCTCGAACGCGTGCTGAGCTTGAAGTCGATGGTATGCGGCTTCAAGAGCACTATCGGTGGTCGTGAAAGCGTCAGCCACGCCAGGACCTTCAACAACGACCTCCCCATTGGCCTCCGGTTCTTGAACCTGGGACTCTGAACTCCCGCTAGCTGCGCCGCCATCGATTGCGCCGATATCAGCTGAACTCGTACCCGTCCCGCTTCCTTCGCCGTTGTACGTGTAGTAAGTGCCTACTTGTCCTGCGCCGCCGGGCTGATATCCACCTGTCGACATCGGAAACCCAAGCATTCCGCAAAAGCCTATTCTCACGCACATTCCGCTCG
>JAZDCZ010000268.1:0-14206 GCA_036679605.1 Gemmatimonadota bacterium | reverse complement strand
TTGGCGCCGAGTAACCAGGCTGAACAGAGTTTTTTGACGGTGAATCTAGCGGCGCACTGACCGAAACCCGAACAAAACCCGGAGGAAGTTACAAACCAGGTTATCTATATACCCCACCTTCGGTTGACCGCTGCCAAGGCTACAGCTAGGTTCCGTCCCCTCAGCAAGTTAGGCCGTTTTGCCCTGGTGGTGGAATTGGTAGACACGCTGTCTTGAGGGGGCAGTGGGGAAACTCGTCCCGGTTCGAATCCGGGCCAGGGCACTCCTATTCGCCACCGTAGCTCAGTGGTAGAGCTCTCGATTCGTAATCGAGTGGTCGACAGTTCGACTCTGTCCGGTGGCTCTAGATCTCCTTCTCACTCCGCTTCGCGTAGACTCTGTCCGGTGGAACTCAATCCCCTCCAAGTTTCCCCGCGTCCCGCTGTTGCTTGAGAAGCTGTTCGTGGAAATCCAATCGTTCATGGAGTTCGCCCATCGCGGCATCCAACCGATCGATCGCCTCGTCCTGGCGACCTCGTCGTTGGGTCCAGATGCGAAGCGCCCGTGATCCCAACCAGATAGACCCAACGGCCACGATGATCCCTGGGGAGGCGATGGCAATGGCGATAAACGGGCCTGGATCCATGAGCAAACGATAGCTAAGATGAATGCAAGATATTCCCAACTGAGTGTGAAGAAAAGATGAACTCCTTGCAAGCATCCTACTGCGTTCGCTATGGCCACCCAATCCTCATCAATCGCCGTTCTCTCTCCCGAACTCGCGCTGGCTCCAGCCGAATTTCGGTGACGGCCGTCCTGATCCTGTGTTCTGCCCTAGTCGTCAGTCGGGCTGCCGCGCAGGTCGTACAGGACCCGCTCTATCCGGGCACGGAATGGGAGTACGTCTGGCCGAATGCGGAAGCTCTTCGAGCGTACGACTGGTCGGCTGCCGGTCTTCGCCAGGCCCGGCGGTTCGTACGGGACAGCTCCAATACGACGGGTCTCATCGTGATCGACCGGGGCCGGGTGATCTTCGAGTTCGGTGACGTTGACGATCTCTCCTACGTGGCTTCGGTGCGCAAGAGCGTCCTGTCCATTCTGTACGGCAAGTACGTCGAGAACGGCACGATCGACCTGGAGAAGACGCTGGAAGACCTGGGGATGGACGACGTGGGTGGCCTCCTCGATATCGAGAAGCAGGCGACGATTCACCACCTGATCACGGCGCGATCCGGAGTCTACCATCGGGCTTCCAATAGTGGTGACAACCTGGCCGACGCCCCGGAGCGCGGATCGCAGCAACCAGGGGAATACATGCTGTACAGCAACTGGGACTTCAACGCAGCCGGGGCCGTCTTTGAGCAGGAGACCGGGGTCAACATATACGATGCCTTGCAACAGCAGCTGGCCGAACCGCTCGGCTTCCAGGACTGGGACAGATCGGCTCAGCGCAAGAGCGGCAACTTGGAGGTTTCGAGGAATCCAGCGTACCACATATGGTTGTCGACCAGAGACATGGCACGGATCGGCTACCTGATGTTGCGGGAGGGCAAGTGGGGCGACGAGCAGCTTGTCCCCCGGGACTGGGTTCAGCGTATATCGAGCCTCGTGACTCCCCTGAAAGAGATGAACCCTGTCCGGCGCAGAGACGGCTACTTCGGCTACGGCTACATGTGGTGGGTGTGGGACGGGCCCCGAGCTGTGGGTCCTTTTGAAGGGGCCTACACAGCGCGAGGTGCGTGGGGACAGTGGATCACCGTGCTGCCGGCGATGGACTTGGTGATTGCCCATAAGACCAACTCGGTGTATGGTCGGACCACGAGTTGGGACTCCTGGCAGCGGTTCCTCGAGTTGATGTTGGAGTCCAAGGCCGGGCTGGAGATGGACGATCCGTATCCATGGAGGTAGCTCGGCGTTCCCCAATTCACGTGGTGGTCCTTTGAACTCCGGCCGCTAGAGCGATCCTCGCTCCGCTTCGCGTCGACTCTGTGCGGTGGCTCTTTACTCCCTCTAGGGATCGTCGCCCCCCTTATCCGCCTCTATCCGCCAGCCTTTCGAGTTCCATCGCGAACCATTCCGCATCACCACGTAAGTCGCGCTTGAAGCGGAGCCGCACGCGGCCATGCTTCACCGTCGGCAGGCCGTCCATCGTCTTCATGTCTCTGCCCTGGATCGTGATCTCGGCGCTGAACACTCCTCGCTTGAAGCGCACGTGCGATATCTTATCGAACGGAAGGCCAACTTCCTTGACCTCCGATACTGTGCCAAAGAAGAAGGCGCCCCAGGCACCCAAGGCACCTTTCGTTTGGAACTCGATGACAACGCGGTCGCTCTCGAGCCGAATGAGACCCTCACCCACCGTGGCATATGCTTCGGGATCGTGGAATTTGAACGGCAGAGTCGGCAAAACCTCTGTCCGGACCATTTCGCCGCCGTCATCGTCGATCACTTCCACGTCCTCCGGCGGGACGTTGACGATCGCGGGCACCTGCGACGCCGGATCAAACTCCTCGTCCCGGACTGCGATGAGCAACGTGTACTCCAGGTTGGCGGCGTACTCGTTGCCGATCGCGATCTCCGCTCCCACGGCGGCACCGCCGAGCTTCTGTTCGATGATCTCGCTCAAGCGCCGGAGGTCATCTGCCGAACCGTGAATGCTCTCGTCATCGATACCGGCCCGTTCCCAGATCCGGATGTGGAAATCGTTGAATGGACCGACTACCAACGCCGCGGGTTCGGTCCCGCCGCTGGCTTTGTCCGCCTGCGAGGCGAGCATACGTACGATCGTACGCAATCCTGAGACGGAGCCAACCAGTCGCCACACGTGGTGCGTCTGGTCGGGCTCGTGGTAGAACCCTAGGGCCCTCCACTCCTCGCCGGTATCCGGTCGGGTTACGCGCGTGTTCCTGGTATCCGTCATGAAAGCGGCAAGTCGCGCATACGCGTGGCGCTCACCGTTTGGCAGCTCTCCATTCGATACGCTCGATGCTTAATGCTGGTAAGGGAAATGGGTTGATTTTCCAAGTTGGAGTCCCGACACTTAAAGTGTAATTCCCCGGATCGTCCTCTACTGTATTAAGCCTTCGGGCGCAGCACGACACTAGGGTACGGGACCCCGGCTCACTTTCATGGTGGTCGGGGTCCTGCGTTTCTGCAAGGGTTTGGTCTTCCCTTGCCATCACCGGGTCCTGGACTACATTCCCCTTACGATGAAACACGCACCCACTTATTCCCGCTATTACTGGTATTGGCCCGGCAACTCGGGGCCTCCGGCAGGCGTGCGCGCGCTCGTGATCGACTAAACACGAACAACCCAGCAGCGTTCAACTACCGACGGCCCCGCAACGAGCGGGGCCTTTTTTTGTGGAGGTATCTGAGATGGTCATTGTCATGCGGTCCGATGCTAGCGAACAGGATCTCGACAACCTGCTCGCGCGAATCGAGGAGGCAGGTCTAAAGCCCCACGTTTCGCGCGGTGAGACCCATACGATAGTGGGATGCATCGGCGACGAGAATCGGCTGCGAGAGTTTGCGGTGCTCTCACTCGCGGGTGTGGAAACCGTACTACCCGTCGAGAAGCCGTACAAGCTGGCGAGCCGCGCATTCGCCGCGGGGCCCACGATCATCCCGCTGGGTACTGGCAGCGTGGGCAACGGTCAGTTCGCAGTCATTGCGGGACCGTGTTCGGTGGAGGGGAAGGAGATGCTGCTCGACACGGCACGCGCGGTGCGAGCGGCCGGCGCGGTCGCGTTGCGCGGGGGAGCCTTCAAGCCACGGTCCTCGCCCTATTCGTTCCAGGGCATGGGGCTGGAGGGCCTCCAGCTCCTGGCCGAGGCCCGTGACGCTACCGGGCTTCCGATAGTGACCGAGGTAATGGATACCAGGCAGGTCGCGGACGTTGTCCGCTACGCCGACGTGCTCCAGATCGGCGCCCGCAACATGCAGAACTTTGCACTGCTCACTGAAGTAGGAGAGGCCGGCAAACCGGTGCTGCTCAAGAGAGGCATGTCGGCCCGACTGGAAGATTTCTTGCTGGCGGCAGAGTACGTGATGAGCCATGGAAACTCAGAGGTAATCCTCTGCGAGCGGGGAATCCGCACGTTCGAGACCGCCATGCGCAACACGTTGGACATCGGCGCCGTGCCCTATCTGAAGCGGGAGACCCACTTGCCGGTGATCGTAGATCCCTCTCACGCAGCCGGACGGCGCGATCTGGTTCGACCCCTTGCCCTCGCGGCCGTCTCGGCGGGTGCCGACGGTCTGATGATAGAGGTCCATCCGGATCCGGACCGGGCTCGGAGCGACGGGGATCAGAGCTTAGATTTCACGATGTTCGAGCAGTTGATGGCGGCGGTCACGGTCGTCCGCGAGGCGATTGTGGTGTAGGTTCTACCAGTAGACCGGAAGGGCAGGATGGGAGTATCTTCCGTCCCCCTCATTCTTGTGGAGATTTACGGTCAGATGACGTTAGCCCTGGTAGAAGAAACCGACCTGAGTCCGGAAGAGATTCTGGTATTGCATTCCGAGATCAGGACGCTAACGGCTGAACGAGACGCCGTGGTGTTAGCTCACAATTACCAGCGTCCCGAAGTCCAGGACGTGGCCGATTTCGTGGGTGATTCGTTGGGGCTGTCGCGCCAGGCAGCCGAGACCGACGCTCCGGTCATCGTGTTCTGTGGCGTCCATTTCATGGCCGAAACCGCAGCCATTCTATCACCCGAGAAGCGTGTCCTATTACCCGACCTCCGTGCGGGCTGCTCGTTGGCAGATACCATAACGGCAGAGGATGTTAGGCGCTGGAAGACGGAGTTCCCCGATCACGTAACGGTGGGCTACGTCAACACCACGGCGGACGTGAAAGCCGAGCTGGACTACTGCTGCACCAGTGGAAACGTATTGGCCGTGATCGACGCAATCCCGGACGACCGGGGCATTCTCTTCCTGCCCGACTTCTTCCTCGGTGCGCACATCCGCCACATGCGGCCGGAGCGGGAGGTCGAGGTCTGGATGGGCGAATGCCATGTCCACAAGAACATCAATGCCCGGACAGTCAATGCTCGCAGGAGAGAGCACCCGGAGGCGCAAGTCCTCGTTCATCCAGAGTGTGGTTGCGCCGGGCAATTGATCTACAGCATGGACATGGGCGATGTCGATGCAACGGGAGTCCACATAGTCTCGACCGAAGGAATGGTTCGTCAGGCACGATGCGGCAAGACCTCGACCTATATAGTGGCGACCGAGGTGGGTGTGCTGCACAGGATGCAGCAAGTGGCTCCAGACAAGACTTTCCTGGCCGCGGATCCTGAGGCTATATGTGCGTTCATGAAAACGATCACGCTGGAACATGTCAGAGACTCGCTGCTCTACGACCGGCACTGCATAACGGTTCCTTCCCCTGTGGCCAACCGCGCGCGAGCCGCTCTCGACCGAATGGTGGCTATCGTCTAAGGCGATCTCGGCCATGACGTCTTCCCCTGAGCTGCCGGACATCGCGAAGGATGCAAGGGTTGTAGCACAACGTGCCGTCGCTGAAGACGGTCCCACAGATATCACCAGTGAGCTTGCGCAGGCCCAGGGCTTGGTTGCTAGGGGCCTGCTCGTATTTCGAAGCGGTGGTGTGGTGGCAGGACTGCCATACGCCGACGCCGTAGCGCACGTCTGTGATTGTGACCCGATAGAGTGGAAGATGAAAGACGGATCGGTGGTGCCGTCGGGTGCGACCATCGGAACGATGCACGGTGATCTCGCTCGGATGCTGCGCGCCGAACGTCCATTGCTCAATCTGCTGCAGCGCGCGTGTGGCGTGGCGACGATGACCCGAAGTTTCGTGAACGCCGTCGCAGGTACCACATGTCGTATCCTTCACACGCGAAAAACTGCGCCGGGGCTCCGCAGGCTCGATGTGAGTGCCGTGCTTTCGGGCGGAGGGTCGCTGCATCGTGTGGATCTCGGAAGTCAGATACTCTTCAAAGACAATCATTGGAGTGCGTTGGCTGCGCGGGGCAGGGATCTGAGCGAATTCGTCGGACGCGCACGGGGCCGCGGAGTAACGTCTATCTACATTGAAGTAGAGACAACCGATCAGGTCGAATTGGCGGTATCGGCAGGAGCTACTCGGCTCCTTGTGGACAATCAAACTCCTGCTACTCTATCGCATTGGTGTGAGATCGCCCGAGGCTTGAATTCGGACATCGAAGTCGAGGCTACCGGAGGCATCGTACTGGAGGATGTACGGAATTACGCAGTTGCTGGGGCGGATTTTGTGTCGGTAGGGGCTCTAACACATAGTGTCAGGTCGGCAGACGTAGCACTGGATATCGATTCCAAGTAGCTGAAACTTTCGACATGAATGTTTCGTCATGAGACATGAGGAGGTACAACCATGTTCGGATTGATTGCCTGGATGGGTCTGACGGGCGCCGCTGCAATCTATGGCTATATCAAAACTCGGCAGTTCGTTAGACGCCGACTGCGGTTTGTAGACGCAGTAAACAATCCTATGGCACCGCTAGTAGCTGGAGGGGCAGTGGGGTTGCTCACGATTCCTGTGGTGAGCCTCTTGCCCCTAATAGGTGGTCTGTCAGCTGTCTTTTTTGGACTTGGGATCGGCGTTGGTATCGGCGCCGGTGTTTTGCACGGCGCGAAGGATGTGAAGCGCCTCACCGGAGGTTGATCCACCCGCAGTCGAGACAGTCGATCTCCTTGACCGCAATTATCCCCGAACAACTCCCCGCGCACGGTACGACCCTTGCCATATTTCTAATGGGCTTTAGCTTGTTGCCCGAGCATCAGCGCTCTCAAGTCTTCATGTTTGAAGGGGCACTTGTTATGGAACAGGAAATAGGCGGAGCAGGTAGAGGCTCCAAATCCAATGATGGTCGCCGTTTTAGCCCCCGACGACAACGGGACGACCGCCGGACCGACGATCGCCGCTACGCAGTTGTTCGCCGAATACAGGATCGTAGGATGGCGTCGAGTGCTGTGGCGAACGACCATCGGGTGATGGATGATCGCCGCGAAGCGGTTGTTCGCAGAGTAGATGATCGTCGTGGCACGACCCGCCGCCTTGCGGAACGACGCGGGCTGACCGAGCGTCGAGACTCGGCTTGGAAGGTTCTGTAGCAGCCCGTTTCAAAGCAGAAGGTCAGCTAGGGCCGCGTCGATCGACCCAAAGCGAAACTCGTACTTGGCATCCATCGCGCTACGCGGCAGTACCCGCTGAAGATCCAGCAACGCAATAGCCGCCTCGCCCAATCCAATCCGCATTAGCCATTCCGGTACCCTAAGCAAAGCGGGTCGCTTCAGTACTCGGCCCAACGCGGCAGCAAACTCATTGACGGTTACAGGGTTGGGTGCCGTGAGGTTGACTGTGCCGGATATTCGCCGATCTATCGCCAGACGGATTAGCGCTACTTCATCTACAACGTGAATCCAAGACCACCACTGCCCACCTGCCCCCCAGGGTCCGCCGAGTCCGATCTTGAAAACTGGCAGCAGAGAAGCGAGCGCACCTCCGTTGCTGCCTAGAACGATGCCGCTGCGGACTAGAGTGACGGGTGCTACATCCCTTACCTCGAGGGCGGCTTCCTCCCAGTCCGCGCACAGCCGGGCCAGGAAGTCATCGCCGCCATGGGACGATTCATCAAGCACTTCGTCACCGCGCGACCCGTAGTAACCGATCGCCGATCCGCTTACGAAGACCGCCGGAGGATCGGCCGCTTGGCGAATTGCGTCAGCCAGATTTCGTGTGGTCTTGATCCGGGAATCGCGAAGCGCCCGTTTTCTGGCACCGGTCCATCTGCACGGTGGATCGACGATGCGCTTGCCCGCGAGGTTGACGACTGCGTCTGCGTGCGATACTTCCTTCTGCCAACTACCGGGCTCGGTGGGATCGGCCCTCATGACATGGACACGGTCGTGTTGCCACGGGTCTCGACCGCTACGCGATATGATGGTGCACTCATCGCCGCGCTCCACCAGACTGCGCACTAGGTGTTGGCCTATGAAACCCGTGCCGCCGGTCAGGAATACGCGCACAAAAACCTCAGTTCGCTAGAGTGGCCATTTTCCTAGAGTAACTCCCACAGGTATGAAATGGGAAGCAATGTCGCTGGCGGCCGGTACCCCTGGACAAGGGGCGGACACGCGACAAACCTTTGAGGCATGTATCTGCTGCTCAAGTTTGTCCAAAAACTGATCGCCACGCTCAATTCCGACGGCACACCCGGCCAAGCCGCGGCGGGCATCGCCGTCGGAAGCGTCTTCGGACTCACTCCTCTAATCAACCTGCACAACTTGATCATCTTGGCAGTGGTGGTCTTGCTACGAGTGTCCCTTCCTGCGGTGATGTTGGGGTGGATGGTTTCGGTTCCCGCAGGATTCGCACTGGACCCGCTATTCGATTCAATGGGAGTCCGGATGCTGGAGATGCTGGCGCTCAGGCCACTCTGGACGTCGATCACAAACGCCCCAGTTATTGCAATAGCAAACCTCAACAATTCGATCGTCCTGGGCAGTCTAGTGTTTTGGATAGCTGTGAGCGTCCCGCTGTATTTCTTGGCACGCTGGGGAATAGCGACATACAGGGCCACCGTGTACGCTAGGATACAGGAGTGGAAGGCGTTTAAGGCTCTAAGAGCATCCAAGATCTACAACATCTATCGCCTTTTCCGACCCGAATGAGATGAAGAACCTTTTCCGTTGGCGGGCGATTGCGCCGCTCTCACTACTGTTGGCGATCCTTGGTGCCGGCTGGTTGCTCTTTCTCGATACGCTGGTAGAGCATACGATCGAAGACCTCGGGGCGGAGCTATTGGGTGCCAAGTTCGATATCGAATCGGCGGACGTGGACTTGGCTGAGGGCAGGGTACGCCTGTCCGGTGTGGCTGCCGCGAATCCGGATTCGCCGATGAGCAATCTCTTCGAGGCCGATGAGTTTGTGGCCGACGTGCGTATGGCGCCACTGTTGAAAAAGAAGGTAGTGATACAAGAAGCCGCACTGCGCGGACTGCGCTTTGGCACCGCTCGCACAACCTCAGGTAAACTCGATAACCCACGACCGGGGTCGGGCCGATTGGCGCGCGAACTTTCCGGCTGGGCGAATAGCATCAAGGTCCCGCCGCTTACCCTAGCGGGCATTGGCCAGACCGTAGATGTCACCGCTATAAGAGAGGGTAATCTGAAAACGTTGGCCGCGGCACGAGCGACGACGGCTTTTGCCGACTCGGCGCGCCGTGTGTGGGAGGGCCAGCTGAACGACCTAGATCCGACGTCGTTGATAGACTCTTCACGCAAACTCGTGGCCGAACTGAACGGCGCCAATCCACTTACGCTGGGACTAGCTGGTGGAGCCCGGCTGTTAGCCTCCGGTCCGAACACGATTACATCTATCAACCGATTGCAGGGCAGGCTCACCGCACTAGACAGCACGGTGCGGTCGGGTATGACTCAGCTGAGAGTTCGTGCAACGGAGCTAGCATCGGCTCGGCAGGCCGACTATCAGTACGCGTGGGGCCTTCTCAAACTACCGTCGCTCAATTCACCTGATGTGTCTCCCAGCATCTTTGGTGAGATGGCGGTGTCGCGAATCAAACCCGTTCTCTACTGGATGAATCGCGCGGCGGAGTATCTCCCGCCGGGTTTGGATCCGCGAAGCGCTGCCGGACCCAAACGAGCTAGGCAGGCAGGCACGACTGTCACGTTCCCGGGCCAGGAGGAGTACCCGCAGTTCCTACTGGAGTCGGCTGATCTGGACTTGGAGATCGCAGGGGAGGGTGTGGCGGCGGGTCGTTACTCGGCGCGCATCGCAGGCTTGACCACCGAACCGGCAATCTACGGAAAACCTCTCACGGCGTCATTGCAACGCGCAGCCGGCACAGCGGGGCCACGCGGTATCAAGCTCGATGCTCTGCTGGATCATACCGGATCACAGATACATGATTCAGTGTCGCTGTCTCTTACGGGGCTGGCGCTTCCTCCGTTGGAACTAAGTGGGGTGGGGGCACGACTCGATCTAGGCGAAGGCGGCAGCGAACTTGCGTTTTCGATGAGAGGGGACAGCATCTCCGGCCGCTGGCTGTGGAGATCGAACGAAGCGACATGGGCGAGAAGCGAAGGGGCCTCAGCAGACAATCTGGTGCAGGGTTTTCTGTGGCGCACAGTCTCGGCGCTGCGAAACGTGACCATAGACGTACGATTTTCCGGCTCCCCGCGCAGACCATCGTTACGGATCGGCTCCAACATCGGACGTGCTATTGCAAGCAGCCTCAAGCAGCAGCTTGGAGCCGAGATCAACCGCGCAAGAGGTCAGATGCGGGCTCAGGTCGATCGTTTGGTTGGGAGCCGAGCAGATGAAGCGCAGTCAAAGGTGGCTTTGCTCCAGGCCAATGTAGAGCAACGGCTGGGGAGTCAGCTCGCTGACTTACAGCAGGTTCGGGGGGAACTCGAGAAGGCGTTGCGCAAGATTGGTCGGTTCTGAGGACCTACATCACCGATCGGTCAATGCCACGAAGTCCCGTTCGCCACTTCCCAGATAGATCTGACGCGGACGCGCGATGCGCTGCTCCTTGTCCTGCAGCATCTCTTCCCACTGGGCGAGCCAGCCCGGCGTCCTACCGATCGCGAACAGGACCGGATACATGTCCACCGGCAGTCCCATTGCCTGATAGATGATCCCTGAATAGAAGTCGACGTTGGGGTAGAGCTTGTGTGAGACGAAGTATTCGTCTTCCAACGCGATGCGCTCCAACTCGAGAGCTATGTCGATGAGCGGGTTGCGGCCCGTTACCTCGAATACCTCGTCGGCTACCTGCTTGATGATCTTGGCCCGCGGATCGTAGTTCTTATATACCCGATGGCCGAAGCCCATCAGTCTCACTTCCTTGTTCCGTACCTTCTTCAGGTAGGCGGGAATGTTCTTTGTGCTCCCGATCTCCCCCAGCATACGAAGTACCTGTTCGTTGGCGCCGCCGTGGAGCGGCCCGTACAGTGCCGCTGCGGCCCCGGCCATGCATGAGTATGGGTCCGCCTCGCTCGACCCCACGCTGCGCATCACACTCGCCGAGCAGTTCTGCTCGTGATCGGCGTGGAGGATGAACAACACATCGAGCGCTCGCTCTAACACGGGGTTGGGCTCGTACTTCGCCTCGCTCGTCTTGAACATCATGCTCAAGAAGTTGCCCGTATAGGAGAGATCGTTGTCCGGGTACACGTACGGCAGTCCCGTGATGTGCCGGTATGCAAACGCGGCTATGGTGGGTGTCTTCGCGATCAGCCGGTGTAGTTGGTGGCGGCGACAGTCTTCCTCTCTAATTCGTTTCGCGTCCTTATAGAAGGTGGACAGTGCAGCCACCGTGCTGACGAATACTCCCATCGGGTGTCCGTCGTAGCGGAACCCGTCCATGAATTTCTTTACGTTCTCGTGTAGGAACGTGTGATGCGTGATGTCGTGGGTCCAATCGGCGAGCTGCGCAGTCATCGGCAACTCCCCGTGCAACAACAGGTAGGCGACTCCCAGAAAAGTACCGCGCTCTGCGAGTTGTTCTATGGGGTAGCCGCGATACCGTAGGATTCCCTTCTCGCCGTCGATATATGTGATCTTGCTCTTGCAAGACGCCGTGTTGGTAAAACCGGGATCGTAGGTCATGAGCCCAAAGTCGTTGTCGTCCGTCTTGATCTGTCGGAGATCCAAAGCCCGAATCGTCCCATCCTCGATCGGGAGTTCGTAGCTCTTACCGGTCCGGTTGTCCGTTATCGCGAGTGAATCTTTAGACACTGTTTCCTCAATCTGATTGTTCGTAAGCGGGCCTAAAGATACTCAGGGGATCGGCAAGGCGTCAGGCGTGATCGGCCGCGGCCGTCCGGTTCGGCAAGGCTCTTACCGCGCTACGACCCGGGGCGTAGTTTTCATCTTCTCGAAATTCGGTCGTGCCGCTATGACGCCAGACGAAGCTCCGAAGCCGCTATCCAAGCCTCGAGTGCCGCCACCCAAGCGGACCTACGAGAAGCACGAGCATGACAAGGACGTTGACCTCGCCAAGCGCGCCCGTACCATCAAGATGGTGGGTTGGTCGCTAGCTATCGGAGCCGTCGCAGGTAATTTCGGGGCCCAAATATGGAATCCGGCAATCGGGGTTCTTGCCTTCTTATTCTGTTTCTTGTTCACTTTCACAATGACGAATCTCTTCTCCGAAGGCGCCGGGGCTGTGGCTGGAACGATCTACCACCCTTCAGGCAAATCAACGCCACCTAAGCGAGAGTACTCTTACCCCGAATCGTTGGTCGCAAGAGGACACTACGAGGAGGCCGTCACAGCGTACCAGCTTTGCTGTGCCGACTTCCCTGACGATCCCGAACCGTACGTTAGGATCGCTCGGCTGTACCGCGATAAACTCGAAAAACACGAGGACGCGTTGTTCTGGTTCAAACGCGCGCGTTCGGATGCCCAGGTCGACAAGGGACGCGAGCTTCTCATCACTCAAGAGATCATCGAGATCTACACCGGCAAGCTAGACGTTCCGCAGAAGGCGATACCCGAACTAGCTCGGCTGGTGGATCGGTTTCCGCAAGATCCGGTTGCCGACTGGGCCAAGGAGGAAATTAAGAGGCTGCGAGAGGCCCTGTAGCTCCCGCCCTTTTCCTACCGCCTTTTATCTACCGCCCAGTTCCACCGCCCAGTTTGCTCCAGTTCGCCTAGTATCCACCTATACTATATCTTGCAGACGCTCATTTTATCGGAGGCAACGTGCGGCCGAGGACATTAGGCGTTTTGATCGCTGTGTTTGTCGCTGGATGCGGTGTCAGGGCGCCCGGATTGCAGATCAGTGAAACGGAGTTCAGCGGACCGCTGGGCAGTGGCGAACCCAATCTATCTGCGACCTCAGATGGGAGGGTGCTGCTCACCTGGTTCGAGCCCGCTGGTGAGGACCGCCACTCGTTGATGATTGCAGTGCGGGACCAGAGTGGATGGTCGGAGTCACACACGGTGGCGAGCCGGGCAGGGTTCTTCGTCAATTGGGCCGATCTTCCTTCATCCGTTGAGTTGGCGGACGGAAGCTGGATCGTTAATTGGCCCGAAAAGACGGCTCACAACGTGTATGCCTATCACGTAAAACTTTCCCTCTCCGATGACGGCGGCATGACTTGGAGCAAGCCAGTCGTGCCACATCGTGACGATTCGCCTCGCGAGCACGGCTTTGTTTCGATGGTGCAGGGTGCGGACGGCCTGGCCGAAGTGGTCTGGCTCGATGGCAGGGATATGAACAGCGCGGATGCCGCAGATGAGCGCGGCGACATCGACACAGGCGAGATGTCCCTCCGAGCGACCACGGTGAGTGCGACAGGTACAGTGGGTCCGGAGGTCTTGCTGGACAAGAGAGTGTGCGAGTGTTGCCAGACGGCTATTGCGAGGACGGCGAACGGGGTAGTGGCAGCATATCGCGATCGCAGCGATGCCGAGATACGCAACATCGCAGTGGTCCGGAAAGTCGATGGGGTCTGGACTGATCCCAAACCGGTACACGACGACAACTGGTACTATCCGGGATGTCCGGTAAATGGTCCACAACTTTCGACAAACGGTGATACCGTTGCCATAGCGTGGTTTACTGCACCGGATCAAAAGTCCACGGTACTGGCTGCGTTTTCGTTCGACGCGGGAGTTTCCTTCAGCTCGCCCATTCGGATTGATGATGGCGACCCGCTGGGTAGGGTGGACATCGAACTCTTGCCCAGCGGTGTTGCGGTTGTATCCTGGCTCGAGCGCACCTCCGATGCGGCCGAGGTACGAGTGCGGTCGGCACGTCCCGACGGCACGGTCGGGGAAGCACAACTCGTCACAGAGACTTCAGAGAGACGCGCAAGCGGTTTCCCTCGCATGATCCTGGCGGGCAAAGAGATCTTGTTTGCCTGGACCGAGGTGGGTGACTCCGGAGGAGTACGAGTACGGTCGGCAACTGTGAACGAATGACGCGATGAGCCGAATCGCGCTTCTGAGACTTGTATTGGCGATTCCGTTCCTGACCGTCGGTATCTACATCGGAGTCAATGGCGCGGGTCCACTTGCGCCAATCGGACCGTTTCTGGATCCGGTGCATGGAATCTGGTCCGTAGCTCGTGTTGCCAAGCTTCCCCAAGAGTTTTCCGGTCAAATCGGCTCGCTAGGCAAAGAAGTGCGGGTCGTGTACGATCGGCGCGGAGTACCGCACATCTGGGCATCGTCCATGACAGA
>JAZDCZ010000267.1:0-4473 GCA_036679605.1 Gemmatimonadota bacterium | reverse complement strand
GGTTCAAAAGCCTGATCGACCAATGGGTCGATCTGGGCATCGAGCACTCACAGCTGGTCATGCACATTGCGAAAACGAAGGGCGCAAAGTAGGCTGGAACTCGGTACTCTCAAGTAGGACTCGAACCTACGACCTAGCGGTTAACAGACGAGGTTCGGGGCCTGCCGAAAAGCCTGGAAGTCCTTTGTTTTGAGCATGTTACCCGATTCAACCCGATTCCCAAACTAGCGCATCGTGCCGCGTTTCTTCGCGTTTAGACGCGGTATTCGCGACACAAGACGGTAGCCAAGACGGTAGTGCTGCTCACCGTCCGAAGAACCGGGGTCACACCGCTCATGGAAGGCTGTCGTGACTTCGATGAATGCCAGCCTGGAGAGCCGGGCGTCATGTCTGCCGCTCTCACGGCGCGGGGGTCCACTTCCCCGTGCGTCGACTAAGCTGCTCGAGGCGACACGAAGTTGCGCAAGCGCTCCCCCCAAACAGCCTTGAAGGCGGCGGGATCGGGAAACCCCGCATTGCCACAAACCGCTACCAACGAAGGCCTTGCGGTCACGGCTGCGGACAGCCATCCAGACCACTGTCGGGGAGACTGGCAGGGCGCTTCTGCGTGGCACACGAAAATGGCAGGACCCGTTCGCAGCCCGAGCCATGGGGATGGGCGTGTATCGTGAACACCGGGATACGGTGTCCTGAATGGGTGCAACTCGCAAGAGATGGTTTCCCACTTCACGGTGAAACGCTACACTTCGGGTACGTGGGTATCGACGCCTGACAGAAATCCGGGGAATCGCAACGTGTTCTTGAGTGATTTCGCGTAACGGAGGGGGTTGGTTCACGCTTACCTAGCTGGAGCGAGGCTGAACTGGAGCAGGACATGCCGGAGGACACTACGCCAGCGCCCGACGCTCTGCCGACAGAGGGCCGTGACCTGATTGCGGCGGGCAGGGAAGAAGCGCGCGCGTGGAAGCAGCGGCGGGAAGAGATGAACATCGCGGCACCGGCGCCGCTCCCGGAAACAATCGGCCCGTACAGAGTGATACGCCGGATCGGGGCAGGCGGAATGGGCGTGGTGTACGAGGCCGCACAAGCCGAGCCAAGCCGCCGCGTGGCCGTCAAGTTGATTCGCGCCCCGGTCGGGGCCGACACCTATCACCTTCGCCTGTTCCATCGCGAGATCCAAATCCTAGGCCGACTGCGTCATCCGGCCATCGCACAGATCTACGATGCCGGTCACACCGAAAACGGTCAGCAGTACTTCGTCATGGAGCTGATCGACGGCAGGCCGTTGGTGGAGTTCTGTGAGCTGGCGGATTTGTCCCTGCGGGATCGGTTGGCTCTGTTCGCCGAGGTGTGCAAGGCAGTCCAATATGCCCATGGACGGGGCGTGATCCACCGTGACTTGAAGCCGGCGAATATCCTGGTCGACAAGGATGGCGAACCCCATGTTCTGGATTTCGGCTTGGCGAGGATCGTCGATCCCGAAGTAGATGTCAGTCGTTCCCTTCTCACGGGCAAGACGCTCATTGGCACGCTGCCATACATGAGCCCTGAGCAAGCCCAGGCCGATCCCGCCGACCTCGACATTCGAACGGATGTCTACTCGCTTGGCGTGATCCTCTACGAGATGCTCACGGGCACGTACCCGTACCGCGTCGCAGGTCAAATGGTGGAGGTGCTTCGGAACATCGCCGAGGCTGAACCCAAGAAACCTTCCACGATCAGCCGTGGGATCAACGACGAGGTCGAGACGATCGTCCTGAAAACCCTGGCCAAAGAGAGGGAACGCCGCTACCAATCGGCCGAAACCCTCTCTCGGGACATCGGCCACTACCTTAGCGGCGAACCGATCGACGCCAAACGGGACAGTAGGTGGTATGTGATCCGCAAGACTCTGCGGCGCTACCGCGTCGCAGCCGGCGTTGCTGCGGCGTTTGTGCTAATGCTGGCCGCATCCACGATTTCGCTTTCGATCATGTACCAGACGGCGGAAAAGGCACGATTGGCCGAAACCGAGCAGCGCGAGCTCGCCGAGGAGCGATACGAAGAGATCATCCGTCTTGCGGACCTCAAACGTTTGGCCAACGCGATAGCTGCCGCCGACGATCTATGGCCCGCCCATCCCGAGAAGATCCAGCCCATGAATACGTGGCTCTCAAAACAGGCCGCTCCGTTGCGGAACAACCTGCCCAAGCACGAGGCGGCGCTCGCTCTTCTGCGAGAGAGTGCTCTTGGGGATGGCCTTGGGCAGCAGCAGCGCATATGGAAACTGCCCGATGAAGAAACTCAGTGGCAACACGATACTCTTGCCGGACTGGTCGAGGATCTGAAGATCTTCATGGACGCGGATACCAAGAAAGGCACTGTCGCCAGCGTTGAGGCACGCATGGAATTTGCGCGGAGCATTGAGGAACGCAGCATCACAAGCCCCGAAGCCATCGCCAAGTGGGCCGAGGCGATCGCCAATGTCGAACAGCTCGAAGTCTACGGTGGCATGCAGCTCAGCCCGCAGATCGGCCTCTTGCCGCTGCGTCGAGACCCAGAGTCGGGGCTTTGGGAGTTTTGGCACATCCAGACCGGCGCGAAGCCGGAGCCGAACCCCGATCCCCAGGCCGTGAATTCCTGGATCCTGACCGGAGACACGGGATTGATCTTCGTGCTATTGCCGGGCGGCACATTCTGGATGGGCGCTCAGAACGACGACCCGGAGGGGCAGAACTACGACCCGCAGGCGAGAAGCAACGAGAGCCCGGTTCACGAGATCACGCTCGGTGCCTTCTTCATTTCCAAGTACGAGATGACCCAGGCGCAATGGCAGCGGTTCACGGGGAGTAATCCAAGCCTTTACGGTCCGAGCTGGAGTTGGGCCGACCAGTCGCCCGAGGACGAGCCCATTCATCAAAACACGCCTTGGAACCCGGTCGAGCAGATCAGTTGGCTGGATTGCCGGGGCGTCATGTCACGCCTTGGCCTGGTGCTTCCTACCGAAGCCCAGTGGGAGTACGCAGCTCGGGCAGGGACCAGTGCGGTGTGGTGGACGGGAAACGAGAAGGAGTCCATCGGCGTCGAGGGCGCGGGCAACCTTGCGGACGGTGGGGCGAAGAGAAGAGGTGGACCGATCGGGTGGAGTTCCGAAGACTGGCTGGACGATGGTTGGGTGGTGCATGCGCCGGTGGGCAGCTTCTCGGCCAACGGCTTTGGGTTGCACGACGTAATCGGTAATGTCTGGGAATGGTGCCGCGACAACTGGGGAGGCTATTACAAGACCGACGTAGCGGCCGGAGACGGACTTCGAAGGGTCACAAGCGGCGGCCGGGTGTTCCGGGGCGGCAGCTTCGACACCCCCGCCGCCTCCGTGCGGTCTGCGATCCGCTACGTCTACGACCCCGACTACCGCCGCAACTCCGCCGGCGTGCGTCCCGCCAGGGTCATCACTGAGTAACTTCGCCACTTTGCAACGACAATCGGGAATTCACGGAGAAAAGTGGGCAGCGAGCGAGCGTGAACCAAGTGACCTGTCTGGAACCCACCTCAGCTCACTGATTGCTCAGATATTGCGAAGCTGTCCCCATGATCTCACCCAGCATCCTAATCGCGCGATGTCGCATGATCGACGTGGCCCCGCGGCTTCGCTCCATCGCCTCGGCGACGTTCGCAAGTGGCTGCTCCTCCAAATCGTACATCTGTATGACGCGACGGTAGTGATCTGGGAGCTTAGCAATCGCCCGATCGAGAGCGGTCTTGGCCTCGTCGCGAGCGGCATGACCGCTCGGGGTTGTGGCCGTTCCTCCTAGTTGTCCCATGAGCTCGCCCCCGGCGTCACCCGCCGCACGCGGCCACCGCGCTTGTCCGCTTCAAGCATCCGGATCGCGTCCAACAGATTACGCGTCGCCAGGGTCGTCAGCCAGGCGAGAAAAGCGCTGTCCGGGCCGGGCTTGAACTGATCTATGTCGAGAAACGCATCAGTGAACGTCTCCTGCAAGACGTCCTCTTCAGAGAGGAGCGACTGCCACCTGGTGGAAAGCTTGCCCGCGACCACGCGTCGGAGCTCTGGGGTATGCCGGTCCAGCAGCTTCCCCAGCGCAGCCTCATCGCCCTCGCAAGCCTGTTGCAGGAGTTCATCGTCGCTAGCCACCAGTTTCTCCGTGGGCGAAGTGCCACTGTACGCAAGGCCATGCTAGCCGTTGGTCGTCTCATCTGCAACGCGGCTCTGATCACCGCTTGGGCGATGGTCGTGGCGCCTATCGATGCCTGAATGGGCGATGAAACATCCCCTCAAGCCCATGAATCGCAATCCAAGGTCCGAGCGGCGAACTCAAGATTCCAGAGACCAGCGCGTAATCCGCCCGCGCCGTTCACGCTAGGTCTGTGTGGGCACGGCGGCCAGGGAGTTCCTCCCCACCCCACAACGACGTCCGGCTGGCCGGGCGTCATTCACGGTTTCGCGACAGCAGGGCCGTTCAAGGTTGAATCGAG
>JAZDCZ010000266.1:0-4633 GCA_036679605.1 Gemmatimonadota bacterium | reverse complement strand
CGCGCCGGTGCAGCCGACCCAGAAGAGGTACTCCTGGCTGCCGTCGAACTTCGGAATCTCAAACTCCATCTCCTCCATCCACGATGTGCGGGTGAAGGCGGCGCCCGGCCACGGATGGCCGCGCTGCTCGAGCTGCATCAGCGTGGAGGCGGCCGTCTCCGGCATGTTCGCCTCGTCCATGACCAGGAAGCGGCGCATGTCCATCAGCGCCGGGATGTGCTCGATGAAGACAGGGCACTCGTACTGGCAGGCGCCGCAGTTGACGCAGTCCCAGATCGTGTCAAAGCCGACGGCGTCGATCAGCTTCAGCGGCTCCTCGCCCCCGCCGACGCCGAGCGACTGGCGCACCTGCGACTCCGCGACGGCGCGCATATCGTGCATGATCTTTTTTGGAGAGAGGTCCTTCCCTGTCGTGAACGCCGGGCATTTGACCTCGCAGCGGCCGCACTCCGTGCAGGTGTAGAAGTCCAGGTTCTGCTTCCAGGAGAAGTCCTGGATCTTGCCGACGCCGAAGACCTCCTGCTCCTCGATGTTCTCGATCGGCTGCAGCACGCCCGTGGGCGTGAGCCGCCGGAAGAAGACGTTGAACGGCGCCGTCATGATGTGCGAGTGCTTCGATATCGGCAGGTAGGCGAGGAACGTCAGGAAGTCGAAGAGGTGCAGGTACCACCAGCTTCCGTGCAGCCCTTCCGCGACGCCCTGGCTGATGCCCATGGCGTCCCAAAGGTTCGCCAGCCCAAATGCAAGGAACGAGAACGCGTCCCGGTCGCCGCGCTCGAGCACGATGGCGAAGCTGTTCGTGAAGACATCGGTCACCATCAGGAACCATGTCAGGAAGAGGATGAACCATGCGTCCCAGTTCAGCGACAGCCGCGCCGGCTTGACGAAGATGCGCTGGTACGCCGCCAGGCCGACGGCGAAGATGACGAGGATGTTGAACACCTCCATGACCGGCCGGAAGCCGGTGTAGACGATGCCGAAGATGCTCTGGAAGCTGGCCGCTTCATTGAATCCGTCCAGCAGGAAGTTGAGCGTGCGTATCTGGAGGGCCATGAACCCCCAGAAGATCATCGTGTGCAGCAGGCCGGAGTACCAGTAGGCGCGCCGGTTCAGCCGACTCGTCCCCAGCACGTAGTACGGCAGCGTGACGATGCGCTCGACGATATCGCGCAACGTGCCGAGGCGATCCTCGCGCTTCCCGCCCGCGATCACGACTATGCGCAGACCGACCAGGAAGAGGAAGAGCGCAAAGAACGCGATCAGCGCCAGGTAGAAGCCGATGTTGCCGGGGAACTCTGTAGAAGGTGCCATCATCAACAATCCGCCGCGCATCTACCGGTATGCGCGGCATCAGCCGCCGTGCATACATGCGCGGCACCAGTATGGTAGCTTCCGGAAGAACGTCCGGTCAACCGGCGGGCATTAGCGCTGTACGTTGCAACGGGAGGTGGTTGCTAACCTGGAGGAGCGGCGGTATGCTATCTTTGCAAAGGCGGTGTTCCATGAACAAGCGCAATCTTCCCTTTCTCATCATGGCTTTTCCGATCGCCAATGCCGATGAATATTCTGCACCAGTCAGTATTCGTCAACGCCGTATTGCGCTGGTCTGAGCCAAGGAGAAGCGTATCATGCATATCTCTGGAATCTTCCGCCCTTCCAGGCTCCTACTCGTTCTGATTGCCGCAGCAGCATTGGTGGGTGGCTTCTTCCTGGCGACCGCAGTCTTTGGACAGAGTTCACCGACCAGCCCGGATTTTTCTCGGCCAAAGGACCCCGGCCCGTCAGCCAATTTCACTATGAGGCCTGAGGATCCAGGGTTCGCCGCTTTCCTGACCGACTTCTCGGACTTTCCCATCTATTGGGTAGGCAATGACTTTGCTGGGCTCTCACTCGACTACGTCGCTCGAAGCGTCTTCTCTCCCGAAGATGGCAGCCCGACGGAGAATAGCATAACGTTCTTCTACGGAAGCTGTGTATTCCAGGAAATGCCCGCAGAAGGAGCCTGTTTCCGTCCTCTGAGCATCGTTGTCCGACCGTACTGCCTCATTCCACCTGAAATGATAGCGAGCGAAGCAGCCGCGTCTGATACAACAAAGGTTCGTGGAGGAGCTGATGCGATGTCCGTAGGTGGTGGGCTCAGGATCTGGACGGGCGGCGCCACGATAAAGATCTATGCCTCAAGCCCCGAACTCCTTGACGGCGCGACGGGGGCACTCGTCTCGCCCAATGGACTGGGACCCGCAGAGGAGGGCGACGCTCTGCCAGCTCCCGACGGGGAGTGCTCTGGATATGAGATGGTTCCGTATCCCGCCCAATGATGCACCTTACAGGCTTCATGAGGGCACCCGTCAACCATTGGCTGACACAGGTTGCGGCCGTCATGTGAGGTATGAACTGCTGAACGACGAAGGACCTGGCATTGGCTTCAATGTCTGATGGGGCAGTCATTTTGGAGCATTTGGGCCGGTCGAGGATGGAGCGGGCGTCTTGCATCGGAGGCGACAATGATGAGTTTGCAAACGTGCTGTAATCGGTGGATTGGCTTACTCACGCTTCTTGCTGCAGCCGGGATTCTCGGGTTCGTAGCTGGCATTGTCGGTCTGCAACGCGCAAGCGCTGGAGAAACCCCGTACCCTTCCGACCTGTTTCCGTATACCTATCGGATTGCTTCCGGTTGTAGCGTGGGCTATGAGGTCGAGCCGGTCAACGTGGTCTTTGCCAATCACGGGTTCTCTTGGGAGATCGCCAATCAGGCACACGACCATGGCGGTTGGTCATTTAATGTAGGCACCAACCGCCTCATGGGTGACCAGAACGGGTGCCGGACCATGAGTTCGCAGCGGGCAAGCAACCCGGATTTACCATTCGAAATGCCCAGGTTCCAGATAAAGTACTTTGAACACTGGGCCGCGCCACCAATCACCGCGCGACGCGACATTGGCGACTTGCGTTCCATCGCTTCAGCTGCCGCGTTTCACGATGAGCCCATCGGTTGCGGCCGAGCTGTCGATGACGAAACGCTGGAGTTCACTTTCCCTTGGGCGACTGTGGACGGGGGCTTCAACCGTGCCCGTGAGGACATCCGGAAGAATTGGGTGGCCAACTCGGACCACGTCTTGGAGGACATACGGTACTGGGATAACAGGAGGCCCATGGAGCAATGTGATCACGACCCACCCGAGGAATGGGGAATAGCACGTAGTGACGGATGGGTGTACTACGTGCGCACGTTTGACGCCACTACCGACTACGATGGCGACGGCTGCAGGAATGAAGCGGAACTCCAAACAATTGTCGGCAGCGAAACGACCGGTGGGCGGCGTAATCCGGCCGACCCCTGGGATTACTACGACGTGAACCAGGATGGCTTCATCGACCTGTTCATCGACATACTGGGTGTCATCCTGCACTACTCGCTGGACGGCTCGCCTCCGTACGACGCCAACTTCGACCGCGGGCCGTCGGCCGGGCCGAATCCGTGGAACATGACGGCGCCGGACGGTAGCATCGACCTGTTCATCGATATCCTGGGCGTCATCAAGCAATACGGCCATGACTGCGCTTCGAATTAGCGTAGACTCGACGAGCGGAGGTGCAAGATGCGAGCATTAGATACCAGTACGTCGCCGGCGAAGGCTGGTACACGATTGATGAAGCGAACCGTATTGCTGCTAACTGCCGTTGCCGTTCTCGCCGCCCTTGTGCTCGCGACGCCGGGTGGCTGGCAGCGCGCTGAGCCTGTAGCAGCAACCAGCGGCGGGCCGGAGTTGAGGATGGAGATCATCGCCGGCTCTGGCGGCTTCTGCAAGGTCAATAACGAGTGCTACGCTGAAGCAGGGTCCACGTTCACCCTGGGGATCGACGTAGTTACTGCGCCTGCTGCTGGGTATGCACTCGTGGAAACCTTCGTCGATTTCGGTATCTTCGACCCTGCCGCGGCCGAGGACACCTACCCTCCAGGTAGCTGCAACGATGGCCTTGACAATGGAGGCGACAACCGGAGAGATCGCTTCGATGAAGACTGCGTAACGGTGCACCTCACGTACAAGCCACTTCAAGATGCAGATCTCGACGGTGACACCACAATAACGAATTCTGAGAAGGGGCCAGCACGGGAGCTTGTCTGGCCAGATAATCGCCCTCTCCTGGCATTCCGGAATGAACGCGGGCCGGGGCTCGTCGGCCACGCTGGCCTGACACGCCTTCGTCCGCCTTTGTGGGCAAGTACGTATACAGGCAGGATTGTTGAGATTGAGATGAGCTGTCCAGCAACCCCTGTCCAGTCACCTGTTGCTCTCCGTCTTTATGGAGATCCAGTCGGCCAGAATGTCGGCTCGCTCTTCGCAGAGCCGGATGGGCAAACATCACACGTACCAAAGGTAAATTCAATCACGGTCAACTGCGTGTCGCCGCAGCCGTTCCCCGGCGATACGGACGGTGACGGCTGCGCTGACGCCAGGGAAGAAGGGTCCGATCCTGCTCTGGGCGGGGACCGCGATTTTCTGAACCCTTGGGACTTCTACGACGTAAGCTTGCCCAAGGATGGCAGCATCGACCTGTTTGGTGACATTCTCCCGGTCATGGTGCACGCAGGAACGGCCCCCGGCCCGCCGTACGATGTCAACTACGATCG
>JAZDCZ010000265.1:0-2755 GCA_036679605.1 Gemmatimonadota bacterium | reverse complement strand
CCAGTGTTGCTGTGCTACTCAGCGATGCGTCTGGCAACTTTGATCGGCTGACAGTATTCGACAGTCCCGGTACACCAGTGGCAGCGGCGATCGCAGATGTGAACGCGGATGGTTTGAACGACCTGATCATTCTGAATTACGACGATGCGAATGTAGCTGTATACCTAAACACAACCGGCGTTAGGAATTAGAACCGCGTTGTTGACTTCCCGTAGTTTACCAAGGCTCGGCCGAGCACGTATTCACCCTACTCCCGGCCCGAACATCTGCGACAAGGCGCCGATATAACTATGAGTCACAAGTCGATGACACGACCCAACTCTCTCACCATAACCGGGCAGAGGCGTCCCACGAGAATGCATTTGTTAGCGGATTGGGTAGCTCCAGTCTTTGTAGTCGTTTCTCTTTGGGCGCTTTCACAAGGAACGGCCCGCGCAACTTCACATCCGTCCGGAGTCGATCCAGTGAGCAATGCAATAGCGGTTGCGCCGCAGTCGTCGGGCAACGCCTCTGGGGCTGTTGAGTTCACCGACCACGTATCTCGGATCGTACCAACGGAGCTGATCACCGAGATAATCGATGGCGACGGCGACACCATGGGGAATGTGCTCCGCAACTCTGCCGGCGTCGCGACCGACTCTTCGGGGAACCTCTACGTGGCGGGTCGGATAACCTTTAACGTATTCAGGATCACGCCGAGAGGCGTGATAACCGAGATCATTGACGCTAGTGGTGACGGTGCGGGCAACAGGCTCGCCAGCCCGCACGCGGTCGCCGTTGATATCTCGGGTAACGTCTATGTAGCTGGTGTGCGGAGCAATAACCTGTTTCGGATCACGCCAAGCGGGATTATCACCGAACTTGTGGACGCTAGCGGCGACGGCGCTGGCCATCCGCTCGACAGCCCGATCGGTATTGCTACCGACTCTTTGGGTAACGTCTACGTGGCCGGTGTGTTTAGTCACAATGTACTCAAGGTCGAGCCAAACGGAGCAATAAGCCAGATCATCGACTCGGCTGGTAACCATGCTGGCGTTTTTCTGAATCTTCCGAACGGTCTCGCGAGTGACTTCCAAGGTAACGTCTATGTGGCGGGTTTCGGCTACGGCAACGTGTTGCGAATCACGCCCGGCGGGATCATCACCGAGATCATCAACCCCGCCGGCGACCGCGAAGGCAATACCCTTGCTGGTGTACAAGGCGTTACGACCGACTCTTGGGACAACGTCTACGTGGCTGGTGCGTCCAGCGACAACGTATTTCGGATCGCGCCCAACGGAACAATCACCGAGATAATCGACGCCGGCGGCGACGGCCGGGGTAACACGTTAAACAGCCCACGCGCCGTTGCGACGGATTCGTCAGGAAACGTCTACGTGACTGGCCTGGAAAGTCACAACGCATTTCGAATCACGCCGGATGGCGTAGTAACCGAGATCCTTGATGCTGCCGGCGACCAGTCGGGGGCTACCCTCGATACCCCGGAAGGCGTCACGACCGATTCCTCGGGCAACGTCTTTGTCGCCGGCTGGAACAGTCACAACGTGTTCAAGGTAGAGTTATTGACACCAACCTGCGGTGATCCGCTAATCGCTGGTGCCACAGCCGTGACCGCGAGTGACGCATTATTCATCCTGAACGCGGCAATTGACGCACAGTCCTGCGAACTTTGCATTTGCGACGTGAACGACTCCGGGAACATTACCGCCACCGACGGGTTGGCGACCTTACAGGCGGCAGTCGGTCAACCAAGCTCGCTCGCCTGTCCACCCTGCCGTGCTGTCTGCCGCGACGGCCGCGTGGCGCAAAACGAAGAGTGCGACGACGGCAACTCCGCCAATCAAGACGATTGTACGAACAACTGTACAATTGCGCGGTGCGGAGACGGCGTACTTCATAGTATGGGCAGCGGCGTGGAGATGTGCGACGACGGCAACAACGTCGACGATGACTTGTGTAACAATTCCTGCGAAACCACTCTTTCCACTACAACGACTACCACGACTACCACACTTTTGATCAATGCAATTCTGGATGTAGATGACGGCATCGCCCTCCGCGCTCGCCCACGTGCCGGTGACAACCTCGACATCTTCTGGCAGGTGCTGAACGTTACGCTTGCCGCTGGCGCCAATGTTTTTGCGCTGCAGTTCCATGTCGGCGGTAGCCAGCAGTGGCAAGACCAAGTTATCACCGAAGAAAGCAGTGATGGAGGAACGCCCATCTCATTCACGAATGCGCCGAGTTCCTTTTGCTTCCGCATGATCGCGACAGTCTCAGGATCGTCCGTGATTCTGGGAAGTGGCACTTCAGGGAACACGCCTCCCTGCAACTAGAGTTGATCAGAACTCCGACGGGCCTTGTCACGAATCTGGCGAGAGACGAGTTCTACTGGGCCGCGGGGTGGCTGCTATCCCGTAGTGTGCGTGCCCGGAGTAGGAGATCCTCCACCCGGCAACATCGTCATGTGACGAGACCTATCGCGATTCACCGATATTGAATCGGGATTTAGCATGGCGCCGCTTGTGGATAATTGAAAGGTTGGTCGGACGCTTACCTTGAGCGGGCGAAACAGGGTGACTGGTAGGTCGGGGTCAGTGCGGAGTTGCGCGGACAAAAGAAGGCCAGAAGCGCATCGACGGCTTCCCAGCTGGCCTTGAGCCCGATCGGCTGTACACCGGCGACCTGAACGGCGACAACCGGTCAGACCTTGTAGCACTGGATCCAGTTGCTTCCAGTGTTGCTGTGCTACTCA
>JAZDCZ010000264.1:0-2681 GCA_036679605.1 Gemmatimonadota bacterium | reverse complement strand
CCTTTGCTCCGACGCAAGATAGTTAAGGACTGGGCTGTTATAAATTTGGGGTTGCACATAATTTAGCTTTGGTTGGTTTTTGTTCCGATTTTTCATGCGGTTGAACTTTGTTTTAGCCACGGCGTGGCGGCAGCAATTCCGGGTAGAGCCAGCGATTACTCGACCAGCCCCCCCACAGATCCGGACGTGAAGTTTTCCCTCATCCGGTTCCTCGGCGCCGCACGTTTCCATACGGCAGGAAAGCCGCTCGACGCAACTTCCCGCATCATCCGTCTCCATCCGCAATCGGTGGCAGCGGTAGCCCTTAGGAACAGTCCCGAAACAACTTCCCGTTTTTGTTTTCCCTCACCTTCATCCTCTCCCGTGCTATTCCGCTGCGCGGACACGGGCGAGGAAACTTGGCTTGTGGAAGTTGTTTCGGGACTGTTCCTTATGACGTTCATTTCGCTGTGTTTCCCATCTTGTCCCAGCCGTGCACGATCTTCGGTCGCGGAAGGCTGAACGTCTTCACCAATTGGAGAAAGACGTCCCACTTCAGTTGCTTGCGTCCTCCACGTCGATTGAGCCAGAAGCGCCAGGCTCGGTTCACTTCGAAGTACACCCGCCAGAGGGCATCCGAATTAAACGGAATACCGTAGTATTGGAAGTAGCCTCGGAGTTTCGAACTGAGGATCCGGTACTGCTCTTCGAGTGGTTTGTGACGGTTCGAACGACACCCTTGGCGAAACGTTTTGACGCTGCGGCTAAGCCGTCGCGTGTCCGTTTTCCATTTGATCGTGTACCGTCCTTTCCGAGTTTTACCCCAGTAATGAGTAAAGCCCAGAAAGCTGAACGTGCCCGGTTTAGGGCCATGCGTGTCTCGTGAGTAGTCCTCGGGCGGACGGCTAAATGAGACCATACGAGTTTTGTCTTCGTTGATCTCAAGACCCTACTTCGCGAACCGTTGAGGGAGCGCTTTCATGATCCGTTTCGCGTCCGTTTCCAGTTCGCAACCGATGACAAAGTCATCGGCGTAACGATATATCACCACGTTGCCGTGGCAATGCTTCGTGACCACCTCGGTAAACCAGGTATCCAGCACTTCGTGCAGGTACACGTTCGCCAGCAAAGGTGAAATCACCGAGCCTTGGGGACTACCTTTCTCGGGAAAGACCAACTCTCGGCCGTCCATGATGCCTGCTTTCAGCCAGGATTCGATGATCTCCAGGACGCGGCCGTCTTTCACCCGCTTGCGCAGGATGTCGAGCAGTTCGTCGTGCTGAATGTTGTCGAAAAATGCGCTGATGTCGCAGTCGATAACATGGTGAACTCGGGATTGAAAACCCTGCCGGATGTCGCGTAGCGCTTGATGCGGGTTGCGACTTGGGCGAAAGCCGTAGCTGAACTCGTAAAAGTCCTGCTCGTAGATGCTTTCGAGGAGGTCGGCGACCGCTCGCTGGACGATCTTGTCCGCGAGAGCGGGCAGTCCGAGTGGGCGAAATTTTCCGCCCCCTTTTTCAATCCATTTTCGTACAACCGGTTGTGGATCGTATTCCCGGTTGACGAGTCTCGCATGGAGGTCTGTCAAGTTCGGAAACAAATCTTCCGCATACGTTCGCCACGTGACCCGGTCGATGCCCGCGGCACCGTTGCGGTTCAAGCGGTCGAATGAGCGATGCAGGAAGGGCACATCCATGTGGTGTGCCAGCGTCGTGAATACCATTTCAGGGTATTTGCGTGCCTGAGTTGCGATGCGATCCAGGCGTCGTCGAGGGGACGGTCGTCTCGGAGTCGTCGGTCCTACCTCAACACTGGATGCAAGATGATGCCCGGCTTCTCCTTTCGACATACGTGGTCCTCTCAACGAGAACCGGAGCGACCGGTCGGGTCGCGGATCTAGTTCTTCGTTATGGGGTGGAGGAGTTTTGTTTGTCATCACTACTAGGATCAGCTAAGACTGCCTAACGTTCGTCCGACGCGCCTTCGCCATCCGGCTCGTTGCGTCGTACCTGTGTTCTGCCGCGTTTTGTAATTGGATCGACCCTGCGGTGTTGGGCCTTTCCTAGAGGAGCTTTGATATCGCGGTGGACTCCCAACGGAGGTGCTCTCCGCTAATGATCCGCGTCTTTCGAAAACAGGAAACGATGAGGCTCTCACGAGTTCCCGTGTCATCCCTCGATCAACATGCCCTGGTCTAAGACCCCGGTGGCTCCCGGACCGACTCGCCATGGTCGTCGGTTCGGGTATTGCGTTCCAGCAGGCTAAAACTGTCCGCATTTCACGCCGCACGGATTCAGGCGTCCGGCCAACGCTGTCCCTTGTCCCGGTCACTTGACCGGGATTCGGGTCCACGATTCTACCCTTACGAGGCTCAATACAAGGCCTGTTGACTTGATTCCCCCAGCTCCCGACATTAGTTTCCGCCTGCCGGTGGGGTTCACTACCGGGCCGGTGGCTAGCCGTTACCCTCGGAAGGATTTTCACCTCCTGGATGACATCAATCGATTTCATTGAGTTTAACATCTCAAATTCCAACAATTACGAGTTTAGCTCGTCGCGATAGCCAGGGGTAAGCGAACCGAGCCTCAGCGAGGATTCGTGTCCAGGTAGAGCCAGCGATTACTCGACCAGCCCCCCCACAGATCCGGACGTGAAGCTTTCCCTCATCCGGTTCCTCGGCACCGCACGTTTCCATACGGCAG
>JAZDCZ010000263.1:0-2298 GCA_036679605.1 Gemmatimonadota bacterium | reverse complement strand
AACTGCAGGGCTTCCCGCCGGGAAAAACGCGGCGCCACGCAGGACCATTCCCTGTTTGCCGATGCCACTCGCAAGTTTCTTCAAACGAATCGATGCCTCGAATACCGCAGCCGGGTTGGTACACAACGTTGTGCCCATCGGGGCGCATACGGGTGTTCCCACGGATTCCGGCGTCCACCAATTGCCGGATACAACCATCATGGTGAGCAGCTTAATCGTGTCGCCGTAGTACTCGCCGTCGACCGGTCTAGCAATCACGAAATCCCACAGCGAATTCAGCCAACCCTGATTCGTAGCGTCCACCATCGCCGAGACCGCCATCGGCGCCGAGAAACATAAATGGATGAACTCCGCATCCGGGCTCACCGTACCATCCAACTGGTATCCGCTTCTGATCGACGCAGGATCACCGGAGGTCACGGCCCTTATCCACGCGTTAATGTTCTGTACGGCGGTCTTCGCGCGGGGGTCTCCCGTGACGAGATAGTCGGTGGCAATTCGCCAAGGATCGCGGCAAGCGTTGAAGTCGTAGCTGCCGTCTTCCGGACCTTCGAGGAAGCCGGGCGGCGCCGGATGCGGAGTGCCGGCGGGATCCTCCACGAAACCGGGAAGCAAGCCGGTCGCCGGGCTGAAGTCGGCCTGCAGCGTACTGATCAGATCGTAGGTGTGTTCAAGCAGATTAGTCCAAACCGCATCGCCGGTGGCCACCTGGAAGCTCCGATAATGGTCGGGCATGAAATCCGAGGACCGGGTCGAAGGATAATACTGAGCACTGGCCGGCGTCACCCAATCGCCGAGAAGAACATAGTCCGCATTGGCGTCGAGTTCGCCGTCTTCGATGTCGGAGATAATCTCCAGGGCTTGCTGCAGGTAGTCGACTGCACCACAACTTCCCCACTGCTTGTCGGCCAGCAGAAGGGACAGAGCAATGTCCAAATCGCCGTCCGACGCACTGTCGATGCCTTGGGCATTGTTGCAGGATTTCTTTTGATACCAGGCCATCAAGTTCGCATGAAACATGGTCGGATGCTCGTTGTAGAATGCGAACATACCGTCGAAGATCCGCTGAGCATCCGGATCATGGCCCGCCATCAACACCGCCGCGAGCATGCCATAGCCGTGGGCTTCGGAAACCGTCAGATTCGAGAAGTCGACGGCGGCGCGAACGTAGTAGCGCCCGTTTCCGCAGTCCTGTTCTATGTACTGCGCTTTCCAGCCGTCATAAAAATCGCGCACAGCCTGATCGAGTCCGGCCTGAGACAAATGATTCGGCAAGATCGTACCTGTCGCGTAAGGCATGGGGTGCGTGCCGAAAGGATGGTTGATCGCGGCTCGCGCGGGTAGCGAGGTAAGGAGTACCGACAAGAACAAGGCCGGAAGGTAAGTATACATCCTGCACACGCCTACGTTGTAGCACGAAGTCGGACGCTGAGCCCCCACCCAAACGGGTAGGACTTTCCACCGTTGCGCCCCTCGGGCATCATTCGCCTATGATGCAAAGTCGCATGGTCTTGAAAGTATTCGCAATCTTGTTCGGACTGCTGGCAATCTCGAACTTCCTCAAACCTCTGCAATTGACCCAAGAGGTCGGCTTCGTGTTGTTCGGCCAGAGGCTGACGGGCACAGCGAACCTGTTTGCCGGCCCGGTCTTCGGAGCTTACTTGGCAATGTACGCCTTGGCGATTTGGCGTTTCAGATCCTACGCGCTCCCCATGGGGACGGCCTACGCTGCCTACGTAGTGGCAAATCTTCTCCTCTTCTCCTTGCGCATGCCACCGCCGGCCCAACCTAACCCTATTTTCTCGGCCGTCTATATGATCATTGCCATAGGGGTCTCATCGGGCGCGGTAGTTTTGCTACGTGCGAACCGTAACGATCTGACATGATCAATGTCGTTCGGGCGTTGGCGTGGGGAATATTGCCGGCGGCCTTACTCTTGCCCATATCGGCGGCAACCGGCTGCAACGCAGCATACGACGGACTCCTAGCAAAGATAGAAGAACTGCTCGGTTGAGTGCGGAAGGTGGCAGCTGCAAGGGCAAGCCGACGAGGAAGCCGCGGGTTGATACTCGGCCTGCTCGGGATCGCCGCGGTCATCGGTGCAGCCGCCGCATTCGACTTGGGCTCACCATTCGACTTGGGCTCGCGCACGAGCCCGGCTGCGACCGACTCCTCTTGCAAGGCGAGAGATCCACTGCTCGCCTTGCCACGACTTGGACCGGGCGGTTTCAATCTCGTCGAAGATCTGCCGGCGGTAGGAACCGAAGGACGAAGCATCCGTCATCTGACTTTTGAAGC
>JAZDCZ010000262.1:0-12687 GCA_036679605.1 Gemmatimonadota bacterium | reverse complement strand
CGGTCTCGATATCATCGGCGGCCTTCTCACCGAGGTGAACGTCACCAGCCCGACCGGCATTCAAGAGGTCAACGAGCTGGACGGCGTCAAGCTCGAGGCCGACGTCATCGACTTTGTCGAGGCCAAGTGCAAGGCGCTGGCACGGTAGCCCTAAAATAAGCGCTTAGAAAATCCGAGCTAGTCACGTCAATTCAGGAACCTCGATAGATCGAAACCGACTCGGATCGAGCGGCAAGCACGGGCCGGAGTTTCGTCATCCCAAACTCACGGTTTCGACCGAGGCGAGCGACGTTAGCACTTGCAACGGTTTAGAGCCCTGCGGTCGGCAGCAACAAGCACTGCCGACCGCAGGGCTCCAACTGGTAGCCTTCCCGAGAGAGACCATATAATTGACCAGAACTAGCCATATCTTCATACTGTTCCCATGGGAGAACCGATCAAGAAGATAACCGTCAATGTTCCGAAGCGCGTGCTGGAGAAAGCCACCCGTATAACGGGACTCGGCATCACACCGACCATTGTTGCCGGCCTGAAGGAGATAGAGCGCAGTGACAAACGCTCCGCGCTCCGAGCGCTTCGTGGAAAGGTGCGTTTCGAACTCGACCTCGGCAAAACGCGGCGATGATTCTGGTCGACACCTCCGCCTGGATCGACTTCTTCCGCGGGCGGGAACCACTCGCCGGAATCGTGGCGGACTTGCTCGAGACGAACGAAGTCGCCTTGTGTGGGCCTGTGGTCACCGAGCTGCGCCGCGGATTGCGATCTCGTAAGGATCGGACCAAGGTACTGCCCCTCCTGGACGGCTGTCACAACCTTGAACAGCCGTCCGCGCTGTGGAACGAAGCGGGAGATCTCGGTTCCTATCTCGGACGGCGTGGCTCGACGGTCAAATCGCTGGATCTTTTGATCGCGGCCTACGCTCTCGCACACGGAGTGCCGATTCTCTCTCGTGACTCCGACTTCGGGACGATGAAGCGCGTAGGGCTCGAGCTGGTGCTCGTCGGCTAAGCGGGCGGGCGGATTAGGTGCACGGGTCCGCTTGACCCCCCGCCGGAGCGAAGCTAGATGATGACGTTCCGCGTTTTCCCCTGCATGCCCAGGTAGCTCAGTTGGTAGAGCAGAGGACTGAAAATCCTCGTGTCGGTGGTTCGATTCCGCCCCTGGGCACCTTGTAAATCAAATACTTAGGTGATAGTCGGCGACTAGGCTAGCGGGCGTTTGTGTAATTCCTGCGTAATTGTGCAGGCGGAAATCGCAGACGACACCGTCGGCCTAGCCGCGGACTTCGACTTCACCGTCTACGTCGAATGAGGTTTGCCGTGGCAGTACATGAACCGCCGATTCTATTGAACCTAGGTGTTCTCGGTGCGTCGGTTGTAGCGCTTCGTACGAATCGTCCTCCCGCACTTGGGCAAGCAGCCGCAGCTCCATCGTGGAGGGATAAGCTCGCTGCATATCATCTTCAGCACCCTTGCCTTGCGCCAAGCCAAGTTGTTGGAGTATAGACAGGTTTGTGTCGCCGGTCCGAGACAATGCGTGTGATAACCGGAGCCGGGACGGATCAGAACTTGGTTAGGCGCAATGATTCATATCGAAAAGGTCATTACCCACGAGGACCATGATGTCAGACTCAATTACCCTTAAATCACTGGGCGCGGCTTATCGCCTTTGGAAATTACAAAAGGCAATAGCCAGCGTTGTTCGTCGAGTCTGGATGCCTGTAGAGGACTTAAATGGAACATGGACGACATATTTCGCTAAAGAAGGTAGATTGCACGAAGAAACAGTGCATTTGTGGCAGCTCGGGCGCAAAGTTTCAGCGTTTGTAGAATACGGAGAAAAGAACGGCGGCATTGTTTATAAATGTACCGGAAGAGTACAAGCAAATGTATTTGCAGCAATATACGAACCAGCAACATCGGAACATCGAAAAGATCGAGGCAGTTTTACGTTATCGGGAGGTGGTAAGGACAAAGTAGAAATACTTAAGGGCTTTTATTCCTGGATGGATGATGATTTACAGCGGCCGAATGCTGATAGTTACGTATGGATTCGCCAAGGTTGTGTGGAGTTAAGAAATAGAGTGCTCGTAAATACTAGTCAACAGATACATGGGAGCGGCGTACTCGCGGATAAGGACTTTTTTGAATCTGAGATTATTCACTATTTTGAAGGCAGGTATGTCAACGAACCAACTGCATTTTCCCTAACGTTTGATGGGAAGATCGTTGAACCACGAGATCCGCTTAGGAATCTAAACCACTCATGTAGCCCAAACGCAGAGTTTTCTGATCGATGGCTCTATGCGAAACGCACACTGAAGAAGGGCGAAGAAATAACGATCGACTATACAATCTTAGAGGGTAAATTTACGAAACCATTTGATTGCAAATGTGGTGCGGCAAATTGCCGCCAGCGAATTGGCTAAGTAGTGGGTTTTGGGCCTAACAAGCGGTTCCAGGCCGACCCAAAACCCGCTACACGCTTTTTTGTGTCGCTGCGCGTCACTTTACCAAGAAATCCGCGTCGGATTTTGGGCGGCTGAACCTGAACGTTAGACCGCCAACGAATTGCAGGGATCAGAAAAAAGAGGTTCGTGGAGTGACGCGTCAGATTGCAAACCTGCTCAACCACTTGTTCTCCGGGGGGCTTGCTACGGCAAGCAGCGCATTTGTCATCACCGCTTCCGTCTTCGGTGTCCTCTGGGGGCTCGCGAGTGCAGCGGGTGTGGAGGGTGGCCCGACAACAGTCATAATAACCTTGCTCCTTTCTGTGCTGCCGACCATAGCCGTCCTTGGTCTACGCCCGGTTCGCTGGACCCTCTTGGCGTGGCTGCTTCAAACCAACATTGATCGCCTGGTACAATTCGGCCCAGACCTAGTGATTGGGCTTGGTCCTGGCGGCGCGATTATCGCAGGAATGATCGCAAAGATGCTCGCAGCTAAACGGGGAGAGGAGCCGCTGGTCTATGTAGTCAATCGGACATTCAAGTGGGAAGGAAAAAGACTAGATGTCTCTCTCGTCGAGGCGCTCCCGGGAGCCACATCTGTGACCGGTGCGATCACGGGTAAGCGGGTGCTACTCGTCACCCCTGAGGTCCACACGGGAGGAACGATCAAGAAGGCTAGTGAATACCTCTCCCAATTGGGGATCGATCATAGGACCTTCTGCCTGATCCGGTCTCCTTCGTCAGTATTTGCGGTTGACATTAGCGTCCTCGACTCCGACAAGCGAGGTCTCCTCCCGTGGCATGATGCCCCTCAAAGGGACCCGTCCGGAAAAGTGTGAATTCGAAGAACGGATTAGTGGCAGTCGCCCTGGACTACGACGGGGTAATCGTGGATTCCATGGCCTTACAGGAGAAAGCCTGGAGAGGTGCAGCGCGCGATGTTGCGGTACCACACGCGGTCGAAGAGGCTTTGGTGAGGAATCTGTACCGCGGCTACTCGGGCAATCGGATGTTTGAGGGTCTGGGTCTTTTGCCGGAAGTCAAGAGGAAGCTTCGCGCGGCCAAGGATACACGATGGGAATCAGAGTTGGCAAAAGTCCCCCTCTTTTCGGGCGCCGCTGAGGGCATCCGGAGGTTGGCTGGTCTGTGTCATATTGGGATAGCGACTACGGCGCAGCGCCAGCATGTTGACAGGGTACTGACTCGTGAAGGTCTTCAGGATTGTATCGTTGCTATCGTAACGGATCGGGATGCCCCTCGACCCAAGCCGTATCCCGACATGTTGGTTAATCTGATTTGCGGGCCTCTCCAGGCTGACGCTGACTCCTCTCTGATGGTTGGCGATACTGATACTGATCGGCAGATGGCGATGGCTGCTGGGGTCGAGTTCCTCCGATTCGATGCAGGGAAGAAGGAAACTACCGCGCACCAAATGACTGTCACTAGTTGGCGCGATCTTGTTGGACTTGTCATCGGGCGTGTGGCGGTCTAACAACGGCATGCAGCGGACCGGCTACGCCGGCCGCTGATCGGTAAGCGGTTAGGTAGCGGCGCATGCCCATCGACCGAAACAGCTGGCCCGAGTTTGTTTATCGATATGTCGAACACTACCGCTGGGAGCCGCAGCACCTTGGTCCCGGCACCACGGCCTTCTACCGCAAGATTCGATCGCAAGAAGTGCCCTTGAACTTCCTATTCAACATCCTGCTTTACGCTCTACCCCCAGCAGCGACTCGATCACTTCTCTCGCTGACAGGCGCCGTTGCAGTGCGCGGAGCGCCCCTAGACGTTCAGAACGCGCAGGACGCGAGCTTCACTCAGGCCGATGTCCAGCTTGAATCGCTCCGCGAGCGGGTCTTCGTTGAACTGAAGGTTCAGGCAAAGACGAGGATCGAGCAGGCCCAGAAGTACGCGCTCTTGCATGCCAAGCTCGCTTCCAGCGATCCGTACCCGAAGGCGCCGTCGCTGGTCTACATCACCGGGAAGCCTTTCGCTCAACACTGGTCTCCTGCACGTGAGGCGCCCGAGAATGGCGAGGTTCTCGCAAACGCACTCGCGCGGGCCCCTTTGTCGGAGAAGCTCGCGCGCAATCGGGAGGCTAGATCCTTGGAGCGGGGTTACCGCGAGCTTTGCTCGGAGTTGCGTGTAGGCTTCGCCACTTGGCAGCAGGTAGGCGACCATTTGAACGGACAGTCGGCCGGTAGCGCGGAGGTCTCGGAATCGTTCGTCCGAGACTTCCTTGCCGACCTTTCTCGCCGCGGTCTATGGACCGCCGGCTCACCAGTGGTTGCAAGGGTTTGTGGTGACTGAAGCGACCGAAAAGGACCTCGATCTTGCCTTGGATGCAGCATTCAAGGAGTCCCCTCAGTTTGTTTCCTGGTTCCTTCGAAGGACAAAGTTTGCGAACTCGGGAGGTCGCTACCATTGGTCCCGTTCGAACCATCCATGGAGACCGATAAAACTGGATTGGATCAATCCGGTTACCGGTGAACACGAGGTTGTAGTCAGAGAATCTGAAACCGATATTCTTGTAGTTTTTAAGGCTGAAGATGGATCAGCATTCGCCTTACATATTGAAAACAAGAAAAAGGACGGTAAATTCGAGCCTCTGCAACCCGATATGTATCCGTATCGAGCACGCCAATGGCTAGGTGACCCCAAATACCGTTCTTACTCCGACTTCCAGACTGTCCTGGTAGCACCAAAGGAATTCTATGAGCGCAACCAGTCTGATGTGGTGAAGTTTGATTGTTATGTGCCGTATGAGGATATTGCTGCCCACATTCCTCTATTCATGGATTGAAAGTGGCAGTGACTGCGGTCGCACCTCACATCGGTTTCCAGCTGACCGGTTTTTCGCTGCGTTCAAAAACGGCAGCTGGGCTCAACGTCAGACGGCGGAGCGAATGTCGAAGCGTGTAGCCGAATTGCTGCTCAGATGCGGGACGGAGGCGACAGTGCTTCCACCTACCGAGCTCTACAACGAAGGTTGGCTACTCCGCCTAGTACTCGACTGGTTTGAGCGAGAACGTACCACAGGTCATCCGTTCGCTGTTCAGAAGGGCGCACGCTGGTACTCGGAGGCGTTGCTTGCCTCCCAATTCTTGCCGACTCGGCGCACAGATACGCTCGCCGAGTCCTTCACCCATGCTGACGGCGTCATGGGGCACTTCGAGATCTCTCCCGGCGAGAGCGGCGAGGCGACCCTGCGCAAGGACGCCGAGCAATTCGTCGTCATTGAAGCAAAGCTCGGGAGTCGCCTTTCCAAGGGGGTCAAGAACTCCAGCGGTTATGGACAGGCCGCTCGCAACGTCGCCTGCGTTGCACATGTCGTCCAGGTAGCTGGCATCCAGCCTAGGGCTCTCCACTCGCTCGGGTTCTTTGTCGCGGCGCCCGAGCAACAAATCCAATCCGGCGTCTTCGAGGATTTTGTTACCAAGAAGAAAATCCGCAGCCAGGTCAAGGCGCGTGTCGCTCAGTACGATGGAACGCACGATGCTTGGTTCAAAGACTCGTTTCTTCCAACGCTCGAAGCGATCGTGGTAGATCTTCTTTCGTGGGAAAGTATCATCGGCCACATTGACGAGCACGATGCCAACTCCGGACTTCCGGAGTTCTATCACGACTGCCTCAGGTTCAATCCCATGCGCGGGAGGCCCCCGGTCTAACACGGCACTGCTGCTGGCGCGGGAGAGGGACACTAGGAGGAGAAGCCATGCATCGAAGCCGACTTATCACGGTATTTGTGGATTGCGCTGAGCATGACTACGAACGAAGTCTAGAGTTCTGGGGCGTGGCTAATGGCCCGGTTGTCCCGGTCGATCATATTGTTCGACCTTCCTGTTGCGTTAAATTTGGCCTGCCGACAGAATCCGTACAGGCTACCGTGGATTTCCAGAACTGGCGCGGTTACTTCGACCGCGAAACGGAGTACTCGGATTCTACTGTCAGCAGTATTCTGGCTCGCTGGGTGCGCTTCGTATGTTTCCACAACCAGGGTTTTCAGTTCGAGACGGAGTTTGTCAACAATGGCGTTCACGCAGTGATACCGACGATCTTATTCTTCGGAGCAGACTGGATACGTTTTGCTCCGCCGCTGTAGCATGGTGCTGTGGATGCTTCTGAGCCGAACGCCGCCTAATGGGTGGGTACGGGAGGAGGGCTTGATGAGTATCAACGGCATGCGTCTGACAGCGCTGCTTGCCGCAGCTGATGCCGAGGCAGTTCGGCCGCTTTGAGTTCTAGCTAATGCTCGTCGATTCGGCATCTCCGCCTCGACCAGACGACCTCGTCGTTTCGGAGGTCGGCCCTTGGACAGAAGACAAGTTGAAGCTGGTGGGCATATACGCCGCGTTGTTTTCTACGGCTATGAAAGGCAAGTGGGATTGCCGGGCGTATCTCGATCTCTTCGCGGGACCAGGCGTGTCCAGAATCCGCGGCTCAGGTCGTCTGACCTGGGGCTCACCGTTCGTCGCGTTGGGAGTGCCAGACCACTTCGACTGTTACGTCTTCTGCGAAGAGGAATCGAGCAAGCTTGCCGCTCTCGAACAGCGCATGGCCACCTTCACTACTGATATTAACGTGCACTTTGTGCCCGGCGACGCAAATACAAATACTGATGAGATTCTCTCCAAGCTACCGCCGCCCTCCAGAAGCCAGAAAGTACTAACATTCTGCTTAGTCGATCCGTTCAGAATGCGCGACCTCCGTTTCGAAACGATCCGCACACTTGCCGCAGAGCGCTTCATCGATTTTCTTATCCTCATACCGACGGGAATGGATGCGACTCGCAATGTGGACAAGGTATACCTGCAACCAGCGGACGAGACCGTAGAGCGCTTCCTCGGTAGGCCCTGGCGGATCGACTGGTCCGCTGCACAAGCTCAGCGGATTACGTTCGATCGCTTCCTGACAGACAGCTTCGGTGCCTCGATGACGGAGTTGGGATACAGATACGAGGGCATCGCTCGTACGGAGCTGATACGGTCTTACAAGAAGAATCTCCCTCTCTACCGCCTAGCCTTTTTCAGTCGGCATCCGCTTGGCGAGCGCTTCTGGAGACAAGCCTCGAAGTACGCAAACGCGCAGGGGAGCCTCTTCTAGGAAATCCGAATGGCTCAAACATCCTCGATCGAGTGGACTGAGGCTACGTGGAATCCCGTAACCGGGTGCACGAAGGTGAGTCCAGGCTGCAAGTACTGCTATGCAGAAAGAATGGCTAAGCGTCTAGAGGCAATGGGACAACCAAGGTATCGACATGGGTTTACGGTGACCCTTCAGCGAGACCTTCTTGACGCCCCGTTGTCATGGCGAAAGCCTAGGCTAATCTTTGTGAACTCGATGAGCGACCTTTTCCATGAACACGTACCCACGTCGTTCATCGAGAGCGTCTTCAAGACGATGGCCGCCGCGCCTCAGCATACTTTCCAGATCCTGACGAAACGACCAGAACGACTGTTGTCCCTTGCCGATCGCCTTCCGTGGCCGGAACAGATTTGGGCAGGGGTCAGTGTAGAGACCGAGGAGTACTACGAACGTATCGAACTGCTGCGGCGTGTTCCATCCGGGGTTCGATTCCTGTCGCTCGAACCGTTGCTCTCTGCTCTGCCGTCTTTGTCGCTCACCGGCATCGACTGGGTGATCGCCGGTGGTGAGTCTGGCCCCGGCGCACGGCCGGTCGATGTTTCTTGGGTCCGTCAGATCCGTGATCAGTGTGTACACCTCGAGGTGCCGTTCTTCTTCAAGCAATGGGGTGGTGTTCGCAAGAAGCCGAGTGGTCGCGTTTTGGATGGGGTCACATGGAGCGAGATGCCCAAGCCGAAGACACGGTGGCAAGGCGGGCCGAACCGGAACTCGCCACCGGACCGATACTCGGCGGTTTGCGCCCCCTAGTGGCCGGTGGAGTTCGACAGTTGGGAAGACAGGAACAATGAGCGGACCTTGGACAGATGGCCCTCGAGAGCTACTGCAACACGCAGCCGACCATCTCGGCTTGGGCGAAGACTTTGATCGACGTATCGCGATGGTCAGCATCGACAACGCGGTTGAGCTAACGATCAAGACCCACCTGGGTCTCCCGAAGCGAGCGCGTGGCACGAATGGACCTGGCCGCCAGGAACTAGAGGCAGCCAGCGAATCGTTCCCGGCCCTGCTGGACATGCTGGATCGTTACGCCGCCGATAAGTTGACCGGCGTCGACCTGGGCGACATCGAGTGGTATCACCGGCTTCGAAATCAGCTTTACCATTCTGGCAACGGAGTTACCGTGGAGCGCGCCCGAGTAGAGGCATACTTCCAGGTCGCCTTGGCGTTGTTCGAGAATCTATTCGGTGATGTTCCCCACGTCAACGAAAAAACTGTTATTCACACGAAGACCGGCGAATTCTTGCAGCTCTGGACGAGGTTCGACCGCAGCCTCCGCACGCTTCTCCCACCGAAGGACGACTTTACATACTATTGGAAACAGGAATTCCTTGAAGGCGTGTCTAGTGAGGCCGCGACGCTGTGGGACTCTCTGCGCGCGTTCCGAAACAACCTCGTGCACGGCACTGAGACACCACGTGCGGCGGATATTGATCGGCAAATTAGGAACCTGCGCCAGCTGATTGGAATGCTGGAACCACGAGCGACCCGGGAAGGCGCTTCAGCCGACGAGGCTTCGCCTCACCGCTGAACGTAAAGACGTTGCACCGAGACAACCGAGGTGAGCGGTGATTGTCATCGGAGTCGATTGCGCGACTGACCCCAAGAACATCGGCCTTGCAGTAGGCGAATTTTCTACATCGACTCCTAGGAGGCTCCTGGCTGTTGATCGGCTTGGTAGTCATTCCACCGTCCTTGAGAAGGTCATGTCATGGATGCCATTGGGAGATGCCTGCCTGCTTGCGCTTGACGCACCTCTAGGCTGGCCTGCGCCGCTCGGTTCGAATCTCAATAAGCACACGGCGGGACAACCCATCGCAGTGCCGGCAAATCAGATGTTTCGCCGCGAGACCGATCGTGTCATCAAACAGAAGCTCGACAGACAACCGCTTGATGTTGGGGCTGATCACATTGCGCGCACCGCGCATGCAGCAGTTCAGTTTCTCGGCGAACTTCGAGCCGCGACCGAATTGCCCATACCGCTTGCCTGGGAACCGATGGTGACAGATCCCTCCGTGATCGAGGTTTACCCCACCGTCACCCTTTCCGCCCACGGACTCCGTTCGAAGCAGTACAAAAAAACGGGGCGCGAGTCGCAGCGAGCGGAGATCGCAAAGGACCTCACCTCAAGAATGCTGTTCGATGCTGACGTGTGCACACAGCTCGTGTCCAGCGACCATGTGCTGGACGCAGCGATCTGCGTGCTGGCCGGTTTCGACTTCCTCGACGGGAGTTGCTTCGCTCCCGAAGACCACGCTCTGGCCGTCAAAGAGGGTTGGATCTGGGCCAGACCGCGTGTGGCATAGTCTTGCGAGCGATAACTAACTGAGCGAATGACGGTATGGACTGGCCTCCTGGATCACGTTGCGGCTCCTCATGGCCAGGCTCGCTCACGCCGCCGAAGCGAGAGCTTCATGAAGAACCGCTTCAAGCAGTTGGCCACACGCATCTCGTGCCAGGACCAGCTGTGTTTCCAGCCTATCCGACAGCGCCATCAACTCATCGACCTTGTGAACGATGCGGCGCTGCTCGGCAAGGGGGGGAAGGGGTACGAGCATCTTACCGAGCGTCTGCCCATTGACGTTGGGTTGGCCAGCACCCCGCGCACCGTCTTCCAACTGTGACCAATACACCGGGGATTCCAGAAAGAGCTTCAGATACCGGTCGTAGACTCCACAGAAAACGCACACTCGGATGAGGTAGGAAGCAAAAACCGCAGTAACCGGGAGGTCTCTTACCAAAAATGATTTGCCAATCGTCCCGCCAGTACGCGCAATTAAAACGTCCCCCTTTTGAAGCTTGAACTGAGGCAGCGTCTTTTCGTCGATTTCGCAGCCCGGCACCGAACTCCATTCGACTTTGTTGTCCTGAATGTCCGTGATCCGAAGCAGTCGAACATCGTCAATCGCTCGGTTTGCTGATGCCGTAAAGCCATAGTGGATTCTTCGGCTGATCTCCAAAAGGCGCGACCACACCCATCCACGCGGCGGATCAAATAAAGGCTCCTCCGGTTCGATCGCGGCCAAGCGTTTTGGCTTCCTGATCTGCCCCGTGTTTATCAGCTTTGCCTTCTCTGCCGCGATACGCTTCAGCAGTTCCGACGCCGGTTCGTCGCTCGGGTCCTGCGGCACCAACTTTCCACGCACCGCCAGGTTCAAGATAGTCTGGCGGAGAAGCTTGATCTGATCTGAACGGGTGGTCAGAGGGGTGAGGATTTCCAGCGCCTGAGCGGCATGTTTGCGTAAGGCTTGTCTATCCGGGCCAGAACAGTTCAATCGAGCGAGACTCGCCACCGCCAACCGGTCACGCGTTGCTTCGCGCTCCTCACGTGCCGCCTCCAACCGGTCGCACAGCACCATCAGTTCATCCATCTTAGCGACGATACGATGCTGCTCGGCGAGAGGCGGGAGGGGAACAGGTTGGTTGAGTGCCATTGCCGCAGTCAGTTCTACCTGATTTGTTGACCCCGCTGCTCGTTCCTCGATCAGTCCATAGACTTCGTCGCACCGCAGCCACGTCCGAATATACTCAGGATCGACAAGGAGGCACCGAACAACTGTTACGTGGCTATCGCAAACCAGCTTCTCAGGTGGCGACGCTAACCGGATCAGCCGTCCGATGGTGCCCGTGCCCGTCGAGTTCCAAAGCAGATCGCCGTCACGTAGAAAGCGGACATCTTCATATTTGGATAGGCAGTCAGCGTCGATCTGCTTCGCTACGCTTAGGTCCAAGCCAGACCACTGGATACATTTCTGAGAGATGACTGGTAGTCCGTTGCTGATAACGTACTTCGGAGACTTGCCGCGTTGTATATAGGACGCCAACAGTCCGAGGCGGGCCCAGTGCCAACCGTTCGGCAGTTGAAACGGAATCTCCTCTTCCTCTAGCTGCGGCAGCACCTTCTGCGTTTTGATTTCACGCGCTCTCACCAGCCTTGCCTTCTCCTCTGCTATTCGTTGCAGCAGTTCCAACGCCGGTTCATCGTTCGGGTCCCACGGCACCAACTTGCCACGCACAGCCAGATCTAGAATGAACCGCCGCAGACGCGGTATCGCACAGGGCGCGTCGGCAATGCGGTCGTAATGGGTAAGCAGCTGTTCCGCGTTCATCGCAGCAGGGCCTCCCCCAGGATAACCTTGAGCCGGTCGCGTAGCTTCGCCGCCTCAGCCTCGGCGCTGGTTAGCTGCGCCAGCAGTTTTTCCGGGTCGCCGTGGTCGTCCTCAACCGTGTGCGGGTTCTTGATGTCGAGGTTGTAGCCGCGCGCCTTCACCTCCTCCGTCGTGACTTTCCACGCGCGCTCCGTCTCCTCGCGCCCTTTGCGCTCGGCCCCACCCCACCAGTCGATGCAGGGCTGGAGGTGTTCCAGCCGGATTGGCCGAGTCATCGAATAGGCCTTCTGCCCCTCGGGCACGCGGTGCTCATAGAACCAGGTCTCCTTCGTCGGTTCACCCTTCTCGAAGAACAGGAGGTTGGTGCCAATGGAGGCATAGGGGCGGAAGACAGAGTTGGGCATGCGAACGATGGTGTGGAGATTGCACTCCTCCATCAGCTGTTCCTTGAGCCGGGTTTTCACACCCTCGCCAAACAGAGAGCCGTCTGGCAACACCACAGCGGCACGCCCACCCGGCTTCAACAAACGAATAATGAGAGCAAGGAACAGGTCCGCCGTCTCGCGCGTGCGGAAGTGCTGCGGGAAGTTGGATTCTATGCCGTCCTCTTCCTTCCCACCGAAGGGTGGGTTGGTGAGAACGATGTCCACCCGGTCCTTGCGCTCCCAACTAATGTAGGGAAGGGCCAGTGTGTTGTCGTGGCGCACGAAACTCGGGTCTTCGATGCCATGCAGCAGCATGTTGGTGACACAGAGCATGTGAGGAAGCTGTTTCTTCTCCACTGCACGTAAGGACGCCTGCGTCGTCTGCTCGTCCTCCGGCCGCTTCACATAGCGCTCACGCATGTGACGGATGGCGCAAGTCAAAAATCCGCCGGTGCCGCAGGCGGGATCGAACAGGGTCTCGCCGGGCTTGGGGTCGATGCGGTCCACCATGAAAGCGGTGACAGCACGTGGGGTGTAGTACTCGCCCGCATTACCGGCCGAT
>JAZDCZ010000261.1:0-2291 GCA_036679605.1 Gemmatimonadota bacterium | reverse complement strand
CGAGGAAGAACCGGAGGCGGGCGGGTACTCCGCCAGTTGCAGCCGGTGGGGCATCTACACGCAGGGTGATGATCCCGACGACGTGCGCCGGATGGTTGTCGACGCCGTTGAATGCCGCTTCGCCGATGAACCGGTCAGGCCCGATCGCATCCGCCTGCACTTCGTCCGCGACGAGGTCATCGCGGCGTGAAACTGCCGCGCAACGTCACCGGCCGCCAACTCGTATCCGCGCTCGCTGCGCTCGACTACGAAGTTCTCCGCCAGCGCGGAAGCCATATCAATCTTGCCACACAGCGGGCCGGCGAACACCACCTCGTCGTTCCGGATCATCGCCCGCTCAAGCCCGGCATGTTGAATCGCCTGTTGAAAGATGTCGCCGAACACCACGGCATGAGCCGCGATGAACTGATCGAGAAGCTTCGACTATGACCGCAAGGATATTTCGCGGGGATGCTCGTCGCGGGGTGATTGCTCCCTCTCCTTCTGGGAGAGGGCCGGGTCACCGCAGGCGATCATGCCCCAGGCAGATCCGCCGGGGCGGACTCGCCGTGGAGGGGCGAGGTGGCGTATGGAAAAGGCACGACGGGGCCGCCTACACCGCCTATCGGCTGATTGGAGTACCCACGCTCGCTACAATCTGGAGGGAAGTTTCGCTACGCTCTACCCATACTTCTTGCTAATCCTCCATGCGCAGGAGTGCAATCGCCCCGAGGGCTACGTCTGAAAGGTCGCGTTTTGTTCAATCTCCTTGTCAGCGGCGTCGAATCAGCCTGGGAATCTGGCCAGCGCATGAGCATGGAGGCTAGCCGCTTCGGTGAGCATAGCGGCGACGAGTTCGAGGCAATCTCACTCAACGACCCCGAGAGTCTCAAAAAACTCGAACAGGCGCAATCGTTGTTGATGTATGAAGACATCTTGCGTGGCCCGCATGCTGACGTGGTCAGAGTAGGTCAGATGAGACGTATTCGCGTGAGCGGTCGCGACGTGACATTTCGCTTTGCCGAAAGCGGGCGAATCGCGAGAGACGGGGTTCATGCCATGCAGCATCGGTTGCAGATGACGAACTGGGAGCGGAGTCATACTCACTGGGCCATCAAGGATGGGACGATCCCGCAGGGTCTTCTCAGCGACATGGTGCCGACCCTGAAGACGTACGATGTCGTTCTTTCGTTTGCGGGCGAGGATCGTGAATATGTTGAGCAAGTTGCTGAGTTGCTCGCGGATCGTGGCGTAGATTTTTTCTATGACAAGTACGAAGCGGCGAATCTCTGGGGCAAGGATTTAGTTGAGCATTTCGAGAGTATCTACCGGAAACAGTCTCGATTCTGTGTGATGTTTATTTCCAAGCACTACGCAGACAAGGTTTGGCCAAAACAGGAGCGACGGGCGGCTCTTGCGAGGGCAATGGAGGAACGGCTTGAATATGTTCTGCCTGCACGTTTTGACGATACCGAACTCCCAGGGCTGTTGCCGAGCATCGTTTACCAAGACCTGCGCGAACTCTCGCCAGAACAGTTAACTGAGCTTATCCTTGAAAAACTCGGCAGACATTGACGCTGCTATTTTGACGGTGCAACGCATGACTCGACCCGAGTCAACGTGGAGGGTTTCCCTTCGCTCTCCCCACCGTACTTGCTGGAGTGCTTCAACCTATGATACAACCAACAGGAGAACTGTCATGCGAAAATGTTTTGTTCTGTGCGGACTGAGTGTGCTCGCAATCGGAGCGATGCTCAGTATGGCGCTTGTCCGACCACCGGTCCGACTCGTTCAAGCCCGATCTGTCGAGATCGTCAACTCAAATAACAGGGTTGTAGTCCGACTTGATTCGTCAACGAAGGGTGACGGCCGGATTACGGTGTTCGATCGTAACGGTACAACCCTCGCAACGATCCCCTCCATCGGTGGACAACCCACTACGCCCCCGCCCCTTTCTGGTACGCCGAAATGGAAGACAAAGTCGAGCTGGAGACGGCTCAAAAAGGACATGACCATGGAGCAAGTCGAAGCCTTGCTTGGCGAACCGGACAGCGTGGACGCTGGCATTCTCTTGGTCTATTGGCGCTACGGAGACGGTGGTTACGCTGGTTTGAGAGGACACGTGTTATTCGATGCAGACACCTCCCGAGTGGACGGTTGGAGTGAGCCGAAGTTCAAATGAAATGGGGCATCATCCCTTAGCAGCCCGTTGAACAACCGCCGTTCTACGCGGGCGGTTGATCGGGAGCGAGCGGTCGCGTGAGTACAAGTCGGGCGAGAAGGGGACCGGCTGTGGAGCGGGTTCGATCCAG
>JAZDCZ010000260.1:0-5115 GCA_036679605.1 Gemmatimonadota bacterium | reverse complement strand
GACAGCAAGCCGACTCCGGCTGCCAAAAATCTGATGGCCGTTATGTTTGTGTTCACTTGCCTCTATTTCTCCTCAACTAAGTACGGTACGTCTAAAAATCTGAGAAACCCTAATTTTCTCAGTCTAGCGAGTTTTCGAGAAAAAGCCGAACCCTTTCCTATACACTCGTCGTCGACGCGATGGTTGTCGTCGTTCCGGTACAGCAACCGGCACACTAAAAAGTAGGAAGCTTGCGTGGCGTATTCTTACTTTTTGCTGAACTCTAAGTTGACTGACGCTTGGCCGTCAGCAGTCATCGATACGGTCGATTCTCGGCGGCCGAGTTTCGGGTGCACGGCCTCGAGGACGTAGTCGCCGGGGGGTAGGCCGGTGATGGAGAACTCCCCGTGAGGGTCGGTGGTGGTGAAGAAGGGGTGCTCGCTTACCCCGACGAACGTCTCCATCCAGGGATGGACGTCGCATTTGATGCGCACCAAAATTTCCGGAGCAGTGAACTTGCGAGTCAGCGACATGTCCTTGATGGGCATGGCCATGTTGAAGCCTCGGGAATTATGCGGCATGGCGTGCACATTGTGTAGGGTTGCGTCCGAGTTCAGGATCTCGATCGGCTGTCCGACTGTTACTCCGGACACGGTCGGGTGGTAGTTGCAGCCGCGTTGATCGATGAGGACCTTTTCGGTCAGGGGCGCGAAGGTTCCGCTGATGCCGCTTTTTATATGAACGAAGACACCGGCAAGCCCGCCGTCGTCATCGACGATTACGTCTCGCCGTAAGGCCCCGTCCGGATTGGCCTTGTCGCAATAGGGGTCGGCGCTCATGCGAATCTTTCTCGGTTTCGGCACCGCGCCGCGAAAATGTACGGTTCCTCTAATGGTAGCGGTGTTGGTGCTGGATGCTGGTGTTGCCGGCTTGGCCGAAGGTTCGGGAGAAGAGGCAATCGACGCCGAGTCCGTCGGTTTGGAAACCGGTGGGGAACTTCCCGGATCGTTGGAACATCCGGCCGTTGCGACAACCGCGAAAATCGCCAAAGCTACGATAGAGGTCGAAAGGAGCCTAGCGCCGTTGAGTTTTTCCCATACCGATATTGCCGGATGCATGACAAGCGTCTTTTATCATGAGAGCTTCCCCAAGCCGAGGAAGGCCCGCTAAAATTAAGGAGAGGCCGATATGGCTCAGTGCTTGATCAAAAACTATCGTAACCTGCCCGGTGAGCACTGCGGCAGTACCGCGATGCGTAACCTCTTGTTTCACTACTGCGGGCTGGATCTGAGCGAGGACGTAGTCTTCGGCCTGGGTTCGGGTGCCGATTGTGTGCTCATTGAATGCGATCGGTTTGCGCCGGGCATTCTGCTGCTCGGGCGTGGTCCGACACTCGAAGTCGATGTCACCGACGCTCTTGGCATCGACTACTCAGAAGAGGCCGAATTTGATGATGCCGACGCCTGGCAGGTCGTGCGCGGCGAAGTAGAAGAGGGGCGTCCGACGATGCTTTCGGGCGACGTTTTGTATCTGGACTATCGCGATTTCAAAGTTCACTTTCCTGCTCATCGTTTCGTGCTGCTCGGTTATGACGACGAGCGCCAGGTTGCCTTTGTAGCCGATCGTCTCGACCCTGAGACTCAGGAATGTTCGTATGCCGCCCTTGCCGAGAGCCGCAACCCCAAGGACTTCATTTCTACTTACAACACATGGGGGCGATTTGCCGGCTCTGCTCCGCAATCGGGGTCGCGGGAGCTGGGGGAAGCGTTCAAGCGTGCGATCGCCAAGAACGCCGCCCGCATGGTCGGTGCCGACAGCGACCGCGTTCGCATGTTTGAATCTCTTACGGGGGGACGGCCTGCGAAACTCAGCGTGGGCCTCGATGCTCTGTCGCGTTTGGTCGATGTGATGGAGGGGCTGGCCGGCCACGCAAAAGGACGCGAGATAGCTCGCTATGCGGCGAGCTGTATCGAGTCGTTCGGTACCGGTGGCGGCAACTTTCGAAATTTGTATGCGGGTTTTCTGTCTGAAGCGCGTCGGCACGTGCCGGAACTCGTGGCCATCTCGATGCCCCAACAGGCCGCCGATGCTGCCGCGCTCTGGACAGCTTTGTCCGAACAGTTGCGTACGTTCTCGAAAAGCGGCGATCGCGCAGCGCTCGACGATGCCCCCTCGACTGCGGCGAAGATCCGAAATGTCGAGGCCGGTCTGTTTGAGACCTTGGCGACCGCTAGCGGCCGCTAATCGTGGCCCGGCTCGACTGCGTTGACCCCCGTATGCGCCGAGGCCGGAGAGTCTCGGTAGACAGCCCTTCGACGGTCGTGTTAGCTTGGCTTTTCGCGGGGGATGCTATGGCGCTGCTACTTGGACTCAAGGGCTCGTTTCAATGGACCCATACGCCGAGGTTTGTATGTTGTGGTTTCGTCATTCTTTTCGGCCCGTAGTTCCGAGGGTTTCTCTCATCGTTGTTCTGGCCACGGTCCTTTGCCTGGGGACTTGCCTTGAAGCCCGCGCTCAGGAGGGAGCGGTGGCGAGTACGGCCGTGCATGCCGGCGTGTTCGAGGGCGACCTACGCGAGCTGCCGACAGTCTCCGAACCGGTACCGGGAACGATTCTTCGTGAGGCGCCTCGGCGCCGGCAAGTCCGGCCGCCGAGCGTTGCCGAGCCCACGGTCATAACGGGGGGCAGAGATCTCTTGCTCGAACGTCAGGCCTTGGTTTTGGCGCAACGCGGAGTGCAGAGGGCTTTTTCGCCGCCCGACCTCAACTTCGACGGTCCGGGCAATACCGGCGTTGTTCCCCCCGATCCGGTCGGGGACATCGGTGTCGACTATTACATTCAGATTACCAACGGCGCCGTCGGCAGTCCGGTTACCATTTACGACAAGACCACTGGAGTCGTCGTTGCCGGACCGTTCGTTCTCGAATCCCTGTGGAGCGCGGGTGGCGCTTGCTCGGTGGGAGGCGGCGATCCGATCGTCCTCTACGATGCGCTGGCGGGTCGCTGGTTGTTCAGCGAGTTCGCCACCAGCGGCAACCATTTCTGCGTTTACATTTCCCAGACCGCCGATCCGGTCAGCGGCGGCTGGTTCAATTATGATTTTACGCTCCCCCAGTTTCCCGACTACCCAAAGTACGCCGTGTGGCCCGACGCCTATTATGTCTCGAGCAACGAGGGCAGCCCCGCCGCCTATGCCCTGGACCGCACGAGTATGTTGGCGGGACTGCCCGCAACTTTTCAGCGTATGACGGCTACCTCTCTAGGACCGCCGCCGGTGGGTTCGCCTAATTTCTTCATGCGGCATCGCGACGATGAGGTCCACAGCCCGGGCCTCAACGACCCGGTGCAGGATTTTCTCGAGATTTGGGAATACCACGTCGACTTTGCCGCCCCGGCCAACACGACCTTTGCCTTGGCCGCTACGATTGCGGTCTCGGAGTTCGAGTCGGAGCTATGCGGCCTGAGTTCGTTCGAATGTTTTCCTCAGCCGGGAACTGCGACGCTGCTCGATCCGATCCGTGAAGTCATGATGTGGCGTCTCCAGTACCGAAATTTTACTACCCACCAGACGCTGATCGGTACCTTTGTTACCGATGTCGACGGCGGCAGTGCCGATCACGGGGGATTGCGTTGGTTCGAGTTGCGCAAAACAGGATCCGGACCTTGGAGTTTGTTTCAAGAGGGCACGTGGGCTCCGGATGCAGATCACCGCTGGCTTGGCAGCATTGCCATGGACGGCAGTGGAAATATGGCATTGGCCTACAGTATTTCCAGCACCTCGACCTTTCCGGGCATTCGTTATGTTGGCCGTCTCGACGGCGATACGGCGGGGGCGATGACGACCGCAGAGCAAACGATTATAGCCGGCTCGGCCTCCCAGACGGGAACGACTCGTTGGGGGGATTATAGCTCGATGAATGTGGACCCGGTCGACGACTGCACTTTTTGGTATACGAATGAATATATACCTTCCTCGGGCTCGTGGACTACGCGAATTGCCCGCTTCCGGTTTCCGAATCCGGATTGTGCCGATGCGCTGCCGCCGATTTGCGGCAATAACCTGCGCGAACTGGCAGAGGAATGCGACGGCACGGACGATACGGCCTGCTCGGGTTTGTGCCAAGTCGATTGCACTTGCCCGTCGCCGGTTTGCGGCAACAATATCCTAGAGTCCGGCGAGCAGTGCGATGGCACCGAGGATGCGGCCTGTCCGGGCCTATGCCTGGGCGATTGCACGTGCCCGGCACCCGGATGCGGGGCAGCGCCGGAACCGGTCTGTTTGAGTGCCACGAGCGCCAAACTCGACTACAACGAGAAAAGGCCGGGTAAGGAAAAGATGAAGCTGCAATGGAAACGGATCGGTACGACTACGAGCCAGGGCGATTTCGGTAACCCCGTTTCCGGTACGACTAGCGTTGAGCTTTGCATTTACGACGACGCCAACGTCCTGGTGCAGGGTTTCTTTGTCGATCGGGCTGCCCAGTTCTGTGGGCCAAAGCAGTGCTGGAAGGCCAAGAGTTCTAATGGATATCTATACAAGGATAAAGATATCGCGACCGACGGGGTGAAGAAGATCGGATACGTGTCGGGACCGGTCGGCAAGGGAAAAGCCGATGCGATCGGTAAGAACAACGTCGCGAAGGGTCAGACGGCTCTTCCCACCGGCGTAGCCTCTGCGCTCTCTGGCAATACGGCACCGACGATCCAGATCATAACCAGCGACGGCCTATGTGTCGGCGCGACGATGAACACGGTGAGGTCGGACGACGGCTTTCGCTACTCGGCCCAACTCAAGTAGGCCGGGGTCGGGCAGTGCCGGAGTCGTTTCTGCGATCGTTTCTACCCACGAGGGAGGGTGGTAGGGCTTGACGGCGACCGGTCCAGCCATGGTACACAGGTTCGGAACACGGAGGCCCTCGCTTAGGCTCTTCTCGGGTCTCGAGCCGCGGCAGCGGTTCCTGCTCGGGCAGGCAAGTTTATGGCGACACAAAAACTCGTGACGTGCGTAAATTCGAAGTCGAGCGAGCGTTGGTTTGCCGTCACATGGGCAACCGTGTTCGCTTTGCTCGCCATGGTTTCGGCCAATTCGGTAGCGGCTGCGACCGGGGCGGTGGGAGACCCCCCCTGCAGCTACGA
>JAZDCZ010000026.1:0-5684 GCA_036679605.1 Gemmatimonadota bacterium | reverse complement strand
CACCCGAGCTACGCGCCGCGGTCGTCCAAGTACTAGCCAGGCTGCCAGTCCAACTCGTGAACCAGACCAGCCAGACGATCACCATCGAAATCACCTACAAGACACCACTAGCCACTCGAAACACGATCACCCTCAGCCTCGAGGGCGAACTCCTCGCCGAAACCAGCACCCTCCTCGAAGCCAACTCCGAGCTGGGCATACCCGCAAACACTGTCGTCCTGAGGGTCAACTACCAGGAGACACGCATCACCAACGACCTCTGAACCGCTTGTGTGAACCGTTTCTCGTCCACCCCGATGGCGGTCACCCCTTCCAGACGCTCAGGGTCATCGCTGTGGGGGTCGGTGTGGTCGGCCATCGTCTGGTTGGCGCAATGCCAACCCACCCCAGAGTGGGCGGCGGCCGATGCGATCTAATCACCGTTGACGTTGACCATCTTCGCCAGCTGCCGGCGCGCTCGTACGGCGAGCAACGCCCTCGCAGCGATCTCAGGAGAGGTGTCCGACCAGGTCCCCGCATCACGGTCAGCCTCCGTGCATCACCTTCCTTTTGGCCACCACCTTCGCTTCAACAGCTCGTTAGCGCGACTCGGCCGTCTCGTCAGTAGCGAGTCCCAGTTTCGCCCCTACGCATCGGGCGTAATCGTTTGGCAATTGTGAGCTCGAGCAGACTTGCGCGCCTCGTCATCAGGTACGCGCCAGCAGCGCACAAAGACCCGACCAAGTACCACGCCATCCTGGAGGGCTCTGGTTCGGATCCGGCCCACCACGGGTTGACGTCCTTCGGGAGCAACCATGACACAAGGAAGGCAACTACGAGCACCATCGCAGCGCTGCTCGCGTAGCGAGGATTCCAGAGCCTGGTGCCGAGACCGGCGATGAGTATCGCGACTGTCATGAGCACAGCTGCCTCGATGGCTAGACGAGCCAAATAGCTCGAAGGTATGCCGCTCACTCCGAGGACCAGGGTCAGTGAAATGGCCCAAACCAGGCCGACTGGCATCAGTCGAGCGAATAGCCGAGTTCCTGGACCTACGCGGAAGGCCGCTCCCGCCTCGCCATCATCGTTTTCCAAGGCCATCACCACCCCAACACTCAACGCCACAAGACCGAATCTCAAAGGGGCATGTTGGGTAGCCAGTCCCGGTGTCCGTCCTGCTGCGACAGCCGCGAACACCATGGCGGCCAATGTCGAGTGCAGCATCGAACGCCAGTCTGCCGCTGCACTCTCCACTCGTACTACCTGAAGGAAGCTCAGCTGCATGCAGGAAGGCTGATCTGGAGTTCGGAGGGCCCCACATCAGGGCTGGCGACCCCGAACCACCTGGCCACCTCGCTGGTTGTCGTCGTTGGGTCGACGAGTTCGTCATAACGAGCGACGAACACGTCTATCACCTCCTCTCGTGACCGCTCAGTCAAAGCCAATGCGACGGCTGCTGCGTCCGCTCCGAAGACGGCATTCCCCAGCGGGATACCGTCAATAGATCGTATCGGTCCTGTGGATTGCGCGAGACGTTGCAGGAGCTGGATACCGCCGTCCACGCTCGCTGCTGCAGTCCAGAGGGGCACAATCGAACGGCCTTGACCTCCGGCATCACAGGCTTCCTGGAAGCCAGCAGGTAGTCCTACGGTCAGGTTTCCGGCGCCAGCGGCGAGTGCGAAGCCGTTCACGGGCGCATCAGAGTGGGGACTGTCCCAAGAGAAACCGGTAATCAACCATCCGGGTCCTGGGTCCATGCCGTCGAAGCCGGTGTTCCCGGGCCGCTGCACCACACCCCTGACTCGGGCCTCTGCCAAACGGGCGGCCAGGCTTACCGCTCTACTCCATTCCTCGATCCACGAGTCGAACCCTGGGTATGCGCAGAATGAAATGCTCCCAATAGACTCGCACTCTTGTTTGGCAGTGAGCTTTGACCAGTCTGATCGAGCACGATCAAGTGAAGGCGCTGCCCAGGCGACATCCGGTTCTGCCTGCACTACTTGATATCCCAGCGTGGCAGAAGCTGCGCCCACAACCATGACGGTGGCTAGTAACCATCGGTGCCGTGCACCCGCACGATCAGCACCGCGAACGACCAGGGCGACCACCGTAAAAAGGATTGACACCAGATACGACATACGAAGGGTCGAAGGTCTGAGCAACAGTTCGAATGGTGACTCGAAGGAGCTGGGAGGAACCCACAGGAGCAATTGACCGAGGTCGAACCGTGAGGGTCCTGAAGCTCCAATCTCGAGGTCTGGCGAACCTAAGAGTTGGAGGAACAGGTAGGACACCAAGATGAGGGAAGGCGCAGTGCGAAACCGGCGCAATCCACCGACACCCAGACCTGCGACCCAGGATATCGCCACCAGTGTCGGTCCTGCAGCAAGTTCCGCCCAGATGATCTCCCCGGCAGGCTTCCCAGTCACGCCCACCACGAGCGTGATGATCAAAATGAGGATCGAATAGCCCACAGGGGCCGCGGCGCCTCCGATTCGCCCGAGGCTCCGAATCAGCCTCCCGTTGAGCAGCGAGTCCAGGAACTCCTCGATCTGGTCACGCCAGTCACCCGACGCCATCGTGCTTCCAAGAAGAAACGAAGCGACAGCCAGGGGCAGCATCGACCCCGCCCCCTTGACCGACAAGCTCTGCCACACGACGGCATCGGTTCGGAGACCGCGTAGCGAGAACCAGAGAGCAGCGGCAACCGCGACCAGCATGAACGGATGCCTTGCGACGGCAATCGCCTCAAGCCTCGCGAGTAGGAGCGCGGGCTGCAATCCATAAAGTCGTGACCCCAATGGCGTCACCTGCTGGGGACTATCCGTCAGCATGGTTCTGCTGCATTAGCAGGAGATAGCCGTCCTCAACGGTGGGTTCGACTGGCTCGCCCTGGATTGCGTCGCCGAGAGTCCGAACCCGACCGTCAGGTGTCGGCCAGCTTACGGACCCGGGGGAGGCCTGACTGGTCAGCCAAACCCGTCCCCGAGCCAATTCTGCCAGGCCGATGGGGGCACCCTCGTATAGGACGCGACCGTTACCGAGGACGACCACTGATCCGCTGATCCCCAAGACGTCCTCCACCTGATGCGTGGCAATGAGAATCGACGCACCGGAAGCCCCTATGGAACCGACGACAGCTCGGAACCGCGCGCGCTGCTCCGGATCCAATCCGGCAGTCGGCTCGTCCAGCACAAGCACCCTCGGTGAGCCGAGCAGCGCTTGGGCCAACGCCAGCCTACGCCGCGTACCCCCGGAGAGCCGCTGAACCTTCCGATCGACATAGGCGGTCAGATCCGTCGCGACCAAGGCAGCAGCAACTGCTTTCTCTCGTTCGCCATTGTTGACAATGCCCTTTAACACTCCCACGCGGTTTAGGTGCTTCCCTACCGAAACACCAGGCGTGAACCCAACAGCCTGCGGCATGTATCCCAGTTGTCCGCGGACCTCGCGATTGTTCGCCTCCGACCCAACTGGTATCGAACAGATCTCTATTTCGCCGTGGTCTGGCCGCATTACTGTCGCCAGACAGCGCAGCAATGTCGTCTTCCCGGCGCCGTTCGGCCCAAGGAGGACAGTCACGCCGGGCCCTACCTGGAAAGAAACCTCGTCGAGTGCGATGATTCCAGGGAACGACTTCGCCAACTCCCGGACAGCGATCAGCGACATCACGGCGTCTCAACGCCGGGCACGAGCGACAGGTCTATCAAGGTCAGGGGCAGTTGAACCATGCACCCTGTGAGCCAGGGGGGCTATACGCGGTGCCGCTGCCCCCGGTTGAACTCTCGTAGTACCCTTGAGCGCGCCAGAGGTCCGTTCCGTGACCTTCACAGTCGGCAATCGCCCATATTGAGATTCCGTGGCTGTTGCCGCTCCATTGCGACCAGACCCTGGTTGCCCACACAGGTCCCACCTTCTCCTGCGTCCGAATCCGGTTGTATGTCACGAACTCTGGAGTGCAGGTCGCGTTCGACGTCCCCCTTATGCTCTTGCCTGTAACCTCAAACGCTATTGTCGCACTCTGCGAGCACGACGCATAGGCGGGTAGGGCTATCCAGAAGGTCGCGAGGAGCAGCGCAACGACCAGGACTGCTCGCACAGGAATTCCATTCATCACTTCGGGCCTGTACACCACGGGGTTAGCCACGGCCATAGAATCGGTTCGCATGCTCGTCGCGGTCGCTTTGCCTGCGATTGACGGGTGCGTATTCCGTTTTATCATCACACTTCCTCGATTCTCTTGCGTCTCTCGTTCGTCACATCCGACAGTTCCTTACAGGACATGATTGAGCCGGAATTCTGATTCCGAGCGCAGTCAGTGCCTGCGGTGTGTGCACCTCTTGACTCCTCCTCTTCCTTGATGTGAATTCACTATGGCTACTCCTTTCTGCTGGTCTTCTCCGCACCAACAGCTCCAGCGCTCGAGGCACGGCTCGGGCGACGTGTCTGAGCGGGAGATGCTCCTTTCTCATGTATTCGCCAAAGGGCGTACTTCAGTTCCAAGGTTCGCAAAGACACCCGGGCCGCATCACGCCGACGGCTGCCTGCCATGCCCTTAGCTCGCTTGGGTCTCCGACCACAACCGGACACACCCTCTCCGAAACTGCGTCAGCAGACGGATTTAGTCACACCAGTTCGAGCCCCGGCCCTGCAGCCAGCCGCCCAACACGTCTCGGGAACGCCCACAGATGACGTCAAGGAGACGGTGAGTGCCCAGGTCGACGATCTGGGTGGTGTTGACCGTGCGCCGGGATGGGGTGGCGGTAAGGAACCGTTTCTCGTCCACCCCGATAGCGGTCACCCCCTCCAGACAGTCAGGGTCATCGATGTGGGGGTCGGTGTCGTCGACCATCGCCTGGTTGGCGCAATGCCAACCCACCCCAAAGTGGGCGGCGGGCGATGCGATCTAGTCGCCGTGGACATTGATCACGCCGCTCGAGGCGGAGACGAACGACCAATCAGCGTCCAGGTATTCGACCTGGCCACCGACCTGCTCCGCGAAGCCGACCCCCCACCCGAGCTGCGCGCCGCGGTCGTCCAAGTACTAGCCAGACTGCCAGTCCGACTCGTGAACCAGACCAGCCAGACGATCACCATCGAAATCACCTACAAGACACCACTAGCCACTCGAGACACGATCACCCTCACCCTCGAGGGCGAACTCCTCGCCGAAACCAGCACCTTCCTCGAAGCCAACTCCGAGCTGGGCATACCCGCAAACACTGTCGTCCTAAGCGTCGACTACCAGGAGACGCGGATCACCGACGACCTATGGCAATCAACAGAAGCAGTCCCGGCCGACGATGGGAACCCAACTGGTGCGATCGGCGAATAACGGTCATAGAGCACCCCAAGGAGGTGATGGACATGAGGAAGGCGAAGGTCCTCATGAAGGGGATCAGGATCGCAGCGGTAGTAGCCGCATTACTAATGGGTCTGGCGATTCCGGCGGGAGCGTCTCACGGGCAGTCGTCGGATACGGACTCGGTGTACTGTCCGTCGGGAGGGTCGCTTGTGGGCCGGGGATACGGCCATGAGTGGCAGACCCACGTCCACGACGGGCAGAACTGGAGGTCAAGAGGCAACGGCTGGTATTGGGTGAACAGTTATTGGGGTGACCACACCGGGACCCAGTATGTGACGGTGGTGGCCGGGGGGAACAACACCATAGCCAGTGCTCTGTGTCCGATATGAGAGAATGAGGC
>JAZDCZ010000259.1:0-54051 GCA_036679605.1 Gemmatimonadota bacterium | reverse complement strand
CGTCAATCCTCTTGAGGGGTAAGACCGCCAACTGGAGAGCCGGATGCGGTAGAACCGCACGTCCGGTTCGGAGGGAGGGGGGACCGAAACCAATCGGTTCTCCCTACCCCTATCTGATGTCGCTGATAGCGACGTGATATCTTTTTGATTCTGCCAATCCGCTCCCTTTTCCCTTTTCCCGTATGCCGCCCAGCTCTACCGCCCTTTATCTACCGCCTTGTTTTTCCGCCCTTGGCTACTGCCGGTCCATAATCACGGGCGCCACATTCAACTGCTGCAACATCCGGTTGAACGCGGCCAGGGCACCCTGGAGCAGCGCGTCCAATTCCGCCCGATACTGTCTCAGGCGTTCATTCAGTATCCCTTGCACTTCGAGATGTTGATCGGTCGGCCGGAAGTCGGCTGTGGCGACGCCGCCCGCCAGGTATCCGATGCGGCCCAGCAGCATCGATGGCCACCTGACACCGTCCTGACCTGTACCGGTCAACTTGAGCTGAATCAGGTTTTCTTCTACTCCCAATAGCTTGGTGTCCAGTTCGTCGGCCGAGGTTACGATCTCTTCCGAACGCTCCTGCTCTTGGACGACGGCCTTGAGGTCGTACAGTTGGCGTCTTATCAACTCGATGCGGTTGACCATCTCGGCGGCGGAGTTGGCGTCTTCGCGCAATGCCCGCAGGGTGGCGGTCTGCGCGCCGATGTCCGCCTCGGTTCCCTCAGAGTGGGGGTCCTTCAACACATTGAGTTCTTGCTCATACTCTCGGTCGCCAACCGTGAGAGTCACCCTGTAGGTACCCGGGGGCGCCAACACCGTGACGCGGCCGTTGTCTACCTCCCGAATCCGATCTTTGCCCAGGTCGACCCAGTCGGCATAGAGTGGCTTGGTCCTGAGTTTGATTTGTGTCGATGGCTCACCCTTCAAGTCCCACCAAATACGGTTGAGGCCAACATCTTTTTTGCCTTCCAGCGTTCGCACCGTCGTTCCGGAACCATCGGAGATATTCATGCTGACATCGCCCTCGGCTTGGGCCGCGAGCCAGTAGTTGATCGACGCACCGTACTCGGGATCTTGTCCCGCCGTCGGATCGTTCAACTGCAACATCGACTCGGTTACCGGGCGAAACCGGTACGCGTCGCGCGGCTGGAACAGATGCGCTTCCGCCGAGACGATATCTGCAGTCAACTGCTGGAGCGGCGTGATGTCGTCCAGAATCCAGTATCCCCTGCCATACGTGCCCACCACGAGATCGTTGAACTGTTCCTGTACTACGAGCCAGTACATCGGAGTGTGTGGCAAGTTGTTCATCAGCGGCTGCCAGTTATCGCCGTCATTGAACGACACGTACAGAGTGTTCTCGGTGCCCAGGTACAGCAGCCCGGGACGCACCGGGTCCTCGTGAATGCTACGGGCATAGCTGAGCGGGCTCTGGGCGATACCCTGCGTGATCCTCTTCCAGTGCGCGCCGAAGTCTTCCGTTTTGTAGACAAACGGCTCGAAGTTGCCGACGAGGTGGTGTTCGATGGCGATGTATGCCTTGCCGGCGTCCCATTTGGAGGCGTCGATGTTTCGCACTACGCCCAGTGGCGGAAGACCGGGGATGTTGTCGGTGACATCGGTCCAGTTCTCGCCGCCGTCTCTGCTCACGTGTACCAGGCCGTCGTTGGAGCCTGCCCAAAGCACCCCGGCCTGAGTCGGCGATTCGTCGAACGCGTAGATCACACAGCAGTACTCGACGCCGATGTTGTCTGGCGTCAGGCCGCCTGAGATCCCCTGTTTGGATTTGTCGTTGGTTGTGAGATCAGGGCTAATGACGTCCCAGCTCTGCCCGCCGTTTGTGGTGCGGTGTACGTGCTGGCTCGTGACATAGATCGTGTTGCGATCGTGTGGTGAAATCAGCAGGGGGAACGTCCACTGAAAGCGGTACTTGACGCCTTCGGCCGGCCAGCCTCCGGTGCCTTCGGGCCAGACCTCGAGGTGGCGATACTGTCCGGTGCGCACATTGTAGCGCACCACGATGCCACCACCGGCACCGAACCCTGAAGCGCTGGACCAGACGATGTCCGGGTCCTCCGGGTCGGGTGTGGCAAATCCGCTCTCGCCGCCGCCCACCGCCCGCCAGGCTCCTCGCGTGATGACACGATTGGCGAAGATCCCGCCGATCCTGGAGTTGCTGGGACCACGCATCGAAGGACCATCCTGCCGATTGCCCATCACGTTGTACGGTATCTCGTTGTCGACCGTGACGTGGTACATCTGGGCAATCGGAAGATGAACCAAGAACCAGCTCTTGCCTCTGTTCTCGGAAATAGATACGCCGCCGTCGTGCGAGACGATCATCCTGTCGCCATCGGTGGGGTCGATCCACATGTCGTGGTGGTCCCAGCCGGGTGAAGGGCCTCCGTCGGTCTGAAAGAAGCCGCGTGTCTCGTTGGTCTCGCCGCCGTCCAGCGTGACGCTGAATGAGGCCGCGAGGAAGTACGCCTCGTCGGCATCATCCGGCGACACGGCGCAGCGGGTGTAGTAGGCGCTTCTGCCCGCCAAATCCCGATCGTAGCTGGCCAACTTCCAATCAGTGCCGCCGTTGTCGGAGCGCCAAAGCTCGCCGCTGTCGGTTTCCTCTCCGTGCCACGGCACGCCGTCGCCCGTCTCGATCAGCGCGTAAACTTTGTCGGAGTTGTCACGCGACATACACAGCGCGATCTTGCCGACCGGCAGTTCCGGCAGCCCGTGTCCCTCGATACGGGTCCACGTGTCGCCTCCGTCCCGCGAGGCATGTATCCCGCTCCCAGGGCCCCCACTCTCGCGTCCCCATTGGTGAACAGCAATCTGCCACATTCCCGCAAACAGAATTCGCGGGTTGTTGGGATCCATGACGAGGTCCGAGGCCCCCGTGTTCTCGTCCACAAACAACACGCGCTGCCAGGTTTGGCCCCCGTCAGTGGTGCGGTAGATGCCGCGCTCCTGCTGCGGCGCGTGAGTGTGGCCCAGCACCGCGGCGTACACGATGTCGGGGTTGGTGGGGTGGATGACCATGCGCCCGATGCGGCCCGTGCCTTCGAGCCCCATGTGCTTCCAGGTTGCCCCTGCATCGGTAGACTTAAAGACCCCGTTGCCGATGGAGACGTTGGAGCGGATGAACGCCTCGCCGGTGCCGGCCCACACGACGTTAGGGTCGGACGGCGCCACGGCTAGCGAACCGATGGAGTGCACCGGCTGGTCGTCGAAAATGGGTTTCCAGTTGAGCCCACCGTCCACGGTCTTCCAGATCCCGCCCGACGCCGCGCCCGCGTAATACGTGTGCGGGTCGCCCACAACGCCTGCTACCGATGCCGCACGGTTGCCCACCGGTCCGATATGTCTGAACTCGAGTTGCTTGTACATCTCCGGTGCGATCTGCTGTGCGTGGATCGAGCTGGGCATGGCAATGATGGATAAGAGCGCCGTCAGAGTCGACGCGCCTGTATGCCACCGTAATGCGGTTCTCGGCATGGTCACTTCTCCTGCGATTGTGTGGATCCGGTCAAGGAAAATGCGACCAAAGTCTTCAGATGGATAGGTCACGCCACCGCGCAGCAATCGTCGGGATCGCGGAACCCCGCGACCCGCAGCGACCCGCGGATTTCGTCGCGCGCTTCCAGCGAAGCCACCGCGGCAAGCACATATGCAGAGCGATACTCCTCTATGGAGTCGGGATGCACGACCGGGGCGCCGTGAATCGTTTGCCCGATTTTGCGCGGGTCGAGATCTACAAACGCCACGATTTCATGACCGTTGTCCTGCAGTGCGCGCGAGAACGATTTTCCAACGGGCCCCGCTCCCCAAACAACGACGGGCCGCTCAGCGATGCGGCGGCGGAGGAAGTGAACCTTGCAGCGCACGAACGCTTCTTGTGTGTATCTCACATGCGTCCGCGATAACCGATCGGGCCGCTCCCTCCATTGCAAGAGAACCTCCGGAACCTTCCCGAACCGGTGTTCCGCTTCCCAAAACCGCAACATCAAGTCGTAATCCTCGGGCCAACCTGCATCGCGATACCCACCCACCGCCTCGAACACTGCACGTCGCATTACGAGCGTGGGGTGGGGGATCGGACACTCGACGAAGAGGTCGCGCTGCATTTGCTCGAGACTGATTACGCTGTTGACCCACTGTTCGTAGCGTTGCGCCCCGTCGCGCACCGTCTTGCGTGGTATGTACTCGACCATGGTTCCGCATGCTACAAGGTCGGTGTGAGTGTCGAGAAAATCGATCTGCCGTTCGAATCGTGTTGCGACGGCGATGTCGTCTGCGTCCATGCGGGCAATCACGTCACCCTTCGCCAACTCGGCTGCGGTTCGTAGGGCCTCAACGATTCCACGGGGGTGCGTACGAACCGTGACTATGCGGGAGTCACGAGCTGTCCACTTACTCAATATTTCAGGGGTCGCGTCGGAGGAGCCGTCGTCCACGGCGATGATCTCGAACTGCTCGAAGGTCTGGTGCACCAGGGACTCGAGTGCCTCGTCCAGAGTCGCCGCCGCGTCGCGGCATGGGAGAAGTACGGAAACGCGTGGTTCCTGCATCACTGTCTGCAAACCCAAGGGTTTGACCTATTCGATCCAGCCACCCCCGTCTATCAATTCCTCACACACGTCCTGTGCAGTGCGCCCGGCGGCCTCCGCGGCGAAGTTCACCACGACACGGTGTCTCAAGACCGATAGTGCCACGCTCTTCAGGTCGTCCAAGTCAGCCATGGGTCTTCCATCCAGGGCCGCGCGGGCTTTCGAGCCCAACACCAGATGCTGGGATGCTCTCGGTCCGGCTCCCCATTCAACGTACTCCTTGACCGCTGCCGGAGCGTGTTCGTCATCTGGGCGGGTCATGCGAGTGAGCGACACGGCTGCCCTCACCACCGGTTTCGGGGCCGGGATCCGCCGCACGAGATGTTGGATTTGCGTGAGTTCCGGTCCGGTCAGCACCGCTTTGACGTGATGCTCTTCATCACCGGTCGTTGCCTCGACGATTCGTTCCTCATCGTCGCGATCGGGGTACGGCACCCTCAATTCCAGCATGAATCGGTCGAGCTGAGCCTCCGGCAGCGGGTAGGTTCCTTCCTGCTCGATCGGATTCTGTGTGGCCAGCACAAAGAATGGTTCAGGTAGACGGTAAGTGTCTCCCGCCGCGGTCACCTCATGCTCCTGCATCGCCTGCAGCAATGCTGCTTGAGTCTTGGGCGGAGTCCGGTTGATCTCATCGGCAAGAACCACGTTGGCGAACACTGGGCCACGTACGAAGCGGAACTCGCGTTTGCCCGTGGTCGGGTCCTCTTCGATGATCTCCGTGCCGGTTATATCGCTGGGCATGAGGTCCGGCGTGAACTGGATCCGGGAGAACTTGAGATCGAGCGCCTCTGCGATGGTCGAAACCATGAGTGTCTTGGCCAAGCCGGGTACGCCGACCAGGAGTCCGTGACCGCCGGAGACAACTGCGGTAAGTATGCCCTCGAGTACTTCCAACTGCCCTACGATTCGGTGGCTTACCTGTTCTAATAGAGCTGCACGGGCGTCAGAGAGGCGCTCGAGAAGCTGAATATCGTTGTCTTCAACTCTGGCTGGTTGCGCGTGCACTCTTGGAATATCCCTTCGCCTGCGAGTGATCAGGGCAGGAGCCTTCGCTGGTTCTGTTCGTGAGGTGAATCCTACCCGCCTATACCGATTTCAGCCACCTTTTTCCTTGCGATTTTTTTCACAATCGGTAGATTTCCGGCCGCATGGAGCCTAAAGACGACAATGGACCCGCAAGGAGTTTTGGTCGTGGGTACCTCTACGTGGGCGTGGGGTTCCAGTTCGTCGGTGCCATTCTGTTGTTTCTTTATTTGGGATGGAAGGCCGACGGTTGGCTCGGCATAAGGCCTGTGTTGACCATCCTGGGCGCCTTTTTAGGTGGGGGTTTGGGGTTCTACGCGATCTTGCGTGAGGTGCAGCAAGACGTTGAGCGAAGCAAATCCGAAGGGAAGCGAAACTGAAGGCCACGCTGCGGAATACCGCTTCAGTTATCGGCGTGGGCCTCGTATTGAGCGCTGCAGCCGGGGCGATAGGTGGCTGGGGTAGCTTTGGTGGCGGGGTCGTGGCTACAGCATCGCAGGTCGCTGCTGTTGGGCTACTGCTTCCAAAAATGGCGGCGCCGACTAGCGTCTTTGTGCGTCGTTGGGCCGGAGGAATGGCTGTACGGCTTGTTGGTCTCGCGTTGGTAATTATACTTTTTGCGCCGCTTGCAGGAACGCTGGGTTTCTTGGGAGTACTACTACCGCTCTTGTTTACAGAAACGATGTTTCTTCGATGATACAGACACCCGATATCGGTGGAATGGTGCTCGAACACACGGCGGATAGCCGTGTTATCGAGTTTCCCTTCGGATTCGAATGGCATTTGCCATCGGACTGGTACCTCTTGGGTGTCAACGTATCTCCGACCAAACACGTGGTCTTCATGATTCTTGCTGCCGTGCTTGTGTTGGTGACAATGATTGTGGCAGCTCGGTCCATCGAACGCCGGCATAAGCAGGGGAAAGCGCCGGCAGGGTTCGGTGGCGCCATCGAGGCGCTGGTGTTGTTTCTGCGTGACGACATTGCGATAGGCAATATCGGCCCGGCCGGAGCGAAGTTCGCTCCATATATCGCGACCCTGTTTTTCTTTATTCTCTACTGCAACATACTGGGTCTCTTGCCGTGGGGTGCTACGGCAACGGGTAACATTGCGGTAACCGCAACGCTGGCAGTCACGGCGTTCTTGGCGATCGAGATCTCCGGTATGGTCGCGCTGGGGCCGATGGGTTACATGAAAACGATTGTCATGGTGCCTGAAGGAATGAAGGGCATGGCGGCGGTGATGATGGCGTTGATCATGACCCCCGTGGAATTGATAGGGAAGTTCGTCAAACCATTCGCTCTTTGCTTGCGACTGTTCGCGAACATGACCGCGGGACATTTTGTCATCCTATCGCTGATGGGCCTGATCTTCCTGTTTGGTACTGTGCCCTACGTTAGATGGTTCGTAGCAGGGTTTTCGACGGGGTTCGTTCTGTTTATGCTAGCGCTGGAGTTGTTCGTTGCGTTTCTGCAGGCGTATATATTCGCACTGCTGACCAGTGTCTTCATTGGGCTCATGCAGCACGAGCATTGAGGTCGAGCATAAAGTAGCACAGTGCGGACCACGCGCTTCGGCCCGCATCAAAAACGTACCTGGCCGAATGGCCGGGGAAACCCACTGGCCCACGGGCCGTTGGTGGGTCGCCGTGAAGCAGTCGTTCGGGAGAAGCGGTTGTGAACCGGGAAGCGCATGCGAAACGCAATCTCCCTTTGATGCAGAGGAGTTGTAGATGTTTGAAATTCTTGCGGCACTTCAGGCTACAGGTGCGCTGACGGCGGAAGCCGCGAAGAACATGAATTCGCTGTTGGGCGCTGGCATTGGATTGGGCTTAGCCGTAATTGGTGCGGGTATCGGTATCGGTCGGATCGGCGGCCAAGCGACCGAAGCAATGGCGCGTCAGCCAGAGGCGTCGAATGACATTCGTGGTGCCATGATCTTGACGGCCGCGCTGATTGAGGGGGTAGCGCTCGCGGCAGTCGTGTTCGCACTACTCTTCAAGATTCTGTAAGTGTTAGCCATCAATTTGGTTCTCCAGCACGCGGAGGAAGGCGAGGCGTTCTCTCCGTTCAGCATCAATACCGGCATGATGTTTTGGACGCTCATCATCTTTGGGCTCCTGTTCGGCATTTTGACCAAGTGGGTGTGGCCGGTAATCGTCCGTTCAGTCGAAGAACGAGAGCAGCGCATCACCGGCCAGCTGGAGCAAGCAGATAAGCTGAACGCTGAGGCGCAGGCCGCGCTGGAGGAACACAACAAGCTCCTCGCGGCATCGAAAAGCACGGCGCAGGCTCTGATTGCCGACGCAAAGTCGCTTGCCGAAAAGGAGCGAGAGCAGTTACTCGAGAAGACCCGTGAAGAACAAGAACAATTGCTGGTTCGGGCCAAGCGCGAGATCGAGGCGGAGCGCGAGCGCGCGGTTACCGAACTGCGGCGCGAGGCGGTTGACCTGTCGCTTGCCGCAGCGGCCAAGCTAATTCAGCAGAAAGTGGATAGTCAGATGGACCGCAAGATCGTGGAAGACTATCTGGGCTCACTGGAGAAGCAAAGTTGAGAGAAAGCACGATCGCGCGAAACTACGCAGAGGCCCTATTCGTGTTAGGTGAGCGATCGGAGCGGACGGAACGTTACGCCGACTTGATGGAGGCTCTGGCCGCGGCGGTCGCCGGCGAAGAGAAGATTCGCCTGGTGCTGGAGTCTCCTCGTGTGACGAAGATGAAAAAACAGGAAATCATCGGCCGCGCTCTCGAGGGAGTTGCCTCAGCCGAGTTCATCAGATTTCTGGCTGCCGTAATCAGACGGGGGCGGCAGGGTATCTTGGGCACGATTTCGCAAGAGTACCTTGCGTTGGTAGATGAGAAGTTCAACCGCGTGCATGCAGGCGTAACGATGGCACGTGAGCCCGACAGCGATCTCCAGAAAGTTGTGCGGAGTCGCTTGAGCGAGTTGATAGGCAAGGAAGTGATCCCACACTTTCGCAAGGACCCGGAAATTCTCGGAGGGCTCATAGTACGAATCGGCGATCGGATCATGGATGGATCCCTACGCCGCCGAATCGTGAGTCTCCGGCGACAGATGCTTGGATAAAGTCGGTTTCGTAGGCCTGGGCGCAATCGGCCGCCCGATGGCGGGCCATTTGGCGAAGACATTTGAGACCAGAGTTTGGAACCGAACGTCCAGCCGTGCGGCAGCATTCGGCCGCGAGTTTGGTGCTTCCGTGGCGAACACAGTTCCCGAACTCGTGTCTTGGGCAGACGTCGTCGTAACCTGCCTCCCCACATCAGTTGAAGTGAGCGAAGTTGTAGAAACCGCCTCAGATGGATGGCATGAGGGGCAACTACTCGTCGATGCGACTTCCGGTGACCCCGCTGGGGCAAGGTCTACCGCCGAATGGCTTACGGAGCGTGGAGTTGGTTTTGTAGACGCTCCTGTGAGTGGCGGAACGGGCGGAGCCGTAGCCGGGACTTTGACGGTGATGGCCGGTGGGAGTGATGCGAACGTTGAACGGGCAAGGGCGATCACCGCTCCGTTTACCGGTCGGTTCATTCACGTCGGCCCCGTCGGTGCCGGTCACGCGGTCAAGGCGATCAACCAGGCGCTGCTGGCCGTGAACATTCAGGCGGCCGGTGAAGGGCTGGCTGCGCTTGCCAAGTTGGGGATCAGTGCGACTACGGCACTAGAGGTAATCAATTCTTCGAGCGGTCGCTCGAACGTGACTGAGAATCTGATACCTCAGCGTGTGGTCAGTCGCGAATGGCCCAGAACCTTTCGGCTGGCGCTGTTGGACAAGGACGTGGGAATCGCGCTCAAGGTTCTGCAAAACGCGGGTGTCTCGGACGACACGTTCCAGGTGGTCAAGCGGGCCCTGGAGTCGGCTCGCGAGAATCTGTCAGCGGAAGCCGATCATGTTGAGTTGATCAAGCAGATAGAAAAGGCGGCCAACGTAGAAATACGCTGACCGCCACTGCCGTCGCTAGAATTCTACCTTAGGCGCCTCTCGAGCAGCCTCGTCGGTGACCTCGAAGTATTCCCTGGCCTTGGACCCTACCATCTTTGCAGTGAGCACTTGCGGAAATCTACGGATGTACGAGTTGTAGGCCTGGACGGCCTTGTTGTAGTCTTGTCGAGCCGTCGAGATGCGATTCTCCGTCCCCTCCAATTGATCCTGCAGTGCTCGGAAGTTTTCGTTGGAACGGATCTCGGGGTTGTCTTCGGCAATGGCTATGAGGCGACCGAGTGCTCCCGTCAGAGCCTGATTGGCGGCGGCCATTTGCGCGAGATCTCCGCTCTGGACCGCTCCGCCCAACTGGGCGCGCGCGTTGGCAAGACTCTCGAAAATCCCCTTTTCCTGTTCGGCGAAGCCTTTTACCACCGCAACCAGATTGGGAACGAGGTCGGCACGTCGTTGTAGTTGGACCTCGATCTGGCTCTTGAAGCTGGTCGCCTGCTCATCGAGCGACTGAATGCGGTTGTAGCCACAGCTCGATAGGGTTAACGCAGCAAGGGCTGTAAGAGCTATTTGTTTCATTCGTTGTTACCTCCGTCGGGGACACTCTCCGCACTCGTTGTCTCGAACGAGTCGACGAAGTGTGCTAGGCTCTCTATTTGCATTACAAAATTATCTCCTATGGCATCGTAGGCCTTGAGATTCGATGGTTTGTCACCCGAGAGTTTCTTGAGCACCCACTCGAATGCATCTGCATCCAACCCAGTGACGTCAGCGGTTTTGGCGATCAAGGCACGGGGCTCGCGAGGCGGCGTGTGCCTGGTGAGGCGCAGCACCGCCCTAAACAGTATAAAGAATGTTACGATAGAACCGGTCAGCAAGTTTCCCAAAGCCTTGCCGTCGGCGGCAACCGCTGCGAACTGCGTTCTGAGCTGCAAGAGTTTTCCGCGAGCTTCGCGCTCGAGTTCCCGGCGCAGATCTTCCTTGTTTGTCTCAACGCCGTCCAGGGGATCCTTGCCCCTGAGCAGCCGATTGGCGTCCCGCATCTCCTCGATCTCAATTGGGAAGACGTCGGACGACGAGCGCCACTCGCGGTCAGAGAAAATGAGAGGAGGTGGATCTCCCTTCTTCGTCCATCCGGCGATGGAGGCCTCGGCGGGTCGAAGCGCCGACGGCGAGGCGTCTTGCACTATGAGCAATGTTGTGAGTTCACCGCTGTCTCCGGCATCGTTCCTGACTGCCGAGCCGTACAGTAGGAACGAGAGGAGATTGTCTCCCAATTGTTCTTCCAGGACGGAAGCAAACTTTTCGATTTTTTCGTTTGTCTTCTTGGCCATCAGAAACTCCCCGATGCTCCGCCGCCGCCGAAACCGCCGCCGCCGCCGAAACCGCCGAAACCACCACCTCCGAACCCTCCACCACCCCAACCGCCGCCGCCGTGCCGATGTCCTCCTCCCAGCATCATCCCAAGTAGCAGCCACTGCATTCCGCCGCCGCGTCCACCCCGTCCACCTCGTCGACCCGACATCAACCCGAACAGCACGAAGAGCACGATTAGAGGGATGAGGCGCCCAAGAGGGTTCCGTCTCCGACGGGTTTGTGGCACTGCGACGGGCATGTTCCCGGTCAGTTCAAACCCGAACTCCTGGGCATATGCTCTTCCCAATAGTACCACGCCTGCCAGTAGACCTCGGCTGTAGCTATTGTTTTCGACCGCGATTCTCCCAATGGCGTCGCGGATTCTACCGGCCTGTGCGTCGGTTACGAATCCCTCAGCGCCCGTTCCCGTAGCTATCGCCAACTGGGAACGCCCGTCCCCCGGTCGATTTCCGGGCACCAGCAGGAGAATGACACCGGCGTTGCGACCGGTGTCTCCTGCCGATCCCATAGCTCCGACCTTCCATTGCCGGCCGATGTCACGCGCGACATCGATAGATGGGCGCCCCTGTAAGTCTGCCAGCGTAACGACCACGATCTCCCCCCGCGACTTCTGACGCACTTCCTGGATAAGGCTCTGCATTGCCTGTCGCGATTGCGGATCGATGACACCGGCGAAGTCGTTGACGAAACCCGTTGGGGCCGGAACTTGGACTTGTACGGCCAAGAGCAGAGATAAAGACGCAGTTAGCATTTCTCTAAAGATAATTGGGGGAGGAAGTGGCCGGACCGGCCAAGACGGAACCGGCGCGCAACACATCGGGGCCTCCGGCTAGGTAAGTTCGTGTAATATTTCGAGGGCACCGCAACCGTTGGCCGCTTGGCATGGCGGCAGTATCCCTTTGTGTTTAGCGCGTCGACGAGACCGTGTCCATTTACGTCAGCAGAATGAATCTGCGGAACCCAGGACCCAGCTGCGCCGTCAGCCTACCGGAAGACGACGCCAATACGAACCGGCAGATACTCGAGATTCTCACCTGCCTGGAACCCGATCGAATACCTGGCGTCAACGAACAGGCCGGTCGCTGGAGTCACCCGGAACTCCAGCCCTCCACCAAACGCAACGAGAATGTCGGTCCCGGAGTCTCCGTTGATTGGAGCGGAGGCTCCACCCCCAGCCACAGTTGCGTCACCGATGGACCGGCGGGTTAACCCAAAGCCCCCGGCAAAATAAGGTGCCACTCGCGATCCGTCGGTGACCAGCCGAACCACCGCGTTGACCGATGCGGAGATGATCGTGGTCTCTCCACCGTCAACCGACACTCCCGAACTCGTTGCACCCAGCTGGCTGAGCAGTTTCCTGGAGTCGAACGGTATCCTGCTGTATTGCAAGTCAACTTCCGCCACGAATGCCCGCGTGACCGGAATCCCCACAGACCCACCGACGTTAGGACCGGGATTCCAGAAATCCGAAAATGCGGCGGGCGAAGACGGTAACGTGATACCAGTATGAATACGATAGAACGGCCGGTCCACTCTGCCCTGCGCAGTGAGCGAAGTAGAGAAAAAGAAGCTCGAGACAATGACAGCTACAGCGCGCATGATCCCCCTCACGCAACCTACATTCGACTGCAAGCTTACCGATTTTGTGCAGCCGATCAGCGATAGTGATAGAATCAGTGCCACGTCAAGCCTACCGTAAACAGTAGCAACGCATTCGTGTTCCTAATCTCAGCCGTCGGCGTCGCCGCCCTGACGTCATCTGCGTCGAAAATCAGGAGAAGCAGATCCACATTCGGCGTGAAATATAGGTTGTCCTTCAGACGAATGTCGATCCCACTGCCAAGTGTTGTGCCAAGGCCCCATTGGGTAGTACGGCGCAACTTGACCGTCGACAGCCCGAGTCCTCCCTTAACGAAGAGCCCACCGGAGCGACTCGGAAAATACTGTGCAATGATGCTCGAATTCCCGCGGTCGACCAGGTCGTCGCTGCCCCAGTAGATCCCTTCGAAACCAACCAGGAGCCGTTGGCTGGGCGTGGCTCCAAAACGGACATAGAAAGCCTTGCCACTTTTCCCCTCGACCGGAATCACGCTGGCCGCCGCGACCTCCGCCCCGCCACCCAACCCAAATCCAATCCAGAGACCTACGTGCTTCTGCCGGTCCTGAGCCAGTACCACGTGCGTCGACAGGAATAGCAAGAGCGCACCCAGCACAGTTCCCCTAGTCGTCGGCTTCACTGGCGGGCGAGTACAACATTGATGTTTGTCCCCGAAAAAGTCTCCGAACCTCGTAGAGAATTTCCCTGAATGAGCCATTTCTTGTCTCGGACAAATGTGTCAGCATTCTGGTTGAATAGCACAGTATCTGCCTTCACACCATAGACCGCCCTCGCGCAAGAACTACATGTTTAAGCATGTGTAGTTTGCAGAAGGATGGATAGGGCGTTTTTGGGACTTTATAGGTCGTTCTTGGGACATTTGAGCCGATTGCGTTGAGGTGCTCCCCGTTTTCAGGACCACTCAAACTGAGACTGGTTGGGATTTCCGGCTCGCTCTGGAGAGAAAGCCGCTGTTTACCTTGAGACCGCGGCTCAGCGATTCTCTTTCTTACCAGGTGCTTAAGTTGCTAGTGGCCTGTAGCCAAGGTTTCGTCGGCTGCCGCCCTGCGAAGTGACCACTCGCCAACTGACGCGAACGGAGATACGCTCTACTAGTGATGGAGCTAAGTGTTGTGCAATTTTTAGGTTTCGATGACACGCGAGCCTAGCACCGAGTTTTTGACCGGCGGCGAGGGCAACCGGCGCAACTTCTTGAGCACCACGCTCGGGCGGTTGCTGGAGGAGGTGACGAAGCGGACCGAGCGCAGGGTAGTTCCCGCTCGGTACTTTCGTCCACCCGGTGCTCTGGAAGAGGTGGGGTTCATCGCGGCGTGCACGCGTTGCGAAGAGTGCATACGTGTATGTCCGGCCAATGCGATCATAAAGGTGCCGGCTTCGGGGGGGTTTGCGGCGGGCACCCCGACGATCGATCCCAAGACGCAGCCCTGCACTGTTTGTGATGAGATGCTCTGCGCCGATATCTGTCCCACAGATGCGCTGACTCGGCCTCCTGATATTTGGGCCGGCTACCGGATGGCCGAGTTGGAATTGGATCCGGAGCGGTGTATAGCTTTCCAGGATGTCGAGTGCGGAGTTTGTGCTCGGGTCTGTCCCGTAGGAGACGATGCGATTTCATTGGACGACGAGGGCCGCCCAATCTTGAAAATGGAGGGCTGTGTGGGATGTGGGGTTTGCGTCAGGGCTTGCGTGACCGCGCCGTCATCCCTCACTCTAACTGTCTAACAATTAGGGAGGTTTCTTGGACGCCCCGTACCGTGTAGAGAAGCCGTGGGGTCATGAACTGATCTGGGCAAAGACCGATCGATATGTGGGTAAGATCCTCCATATCGAACCCGGTCACGTTTTGAGTCTGCAATATCACGAGAGCAAGGACGAGACGATCCACCTACTGCACGGTGAAATCATATTTCGCGTAAAGGTTGGCGACGAATTGACCGAGCGGCGTATGGTGGAAGGCGAAAGCTATCACATAACCCCAGGCACAGTTCATCAAATGGAAGCTGTTGTTGCGAGCGACATGCTCGAGGCGTCCACTCCGGAGATAGATGACGTGATACGACTGGAAGACCGCTACGGGAGGGCGTAGATGAAAGTAATTCTTCCTGTAGCCGGTAAAGGTACGCGCCTGCTCCCGGTGACCAAATCGGTTCCCAAACCGCTGCTGCGTGTGGCCGGCCGACCCGTGCTGGAATACGTGATGGACAAGCTGGACGGTCTCGATGTCGAAGAGTTGATCTTCATCACGGGCCATCTGAAAGAGCAGGTTGAGGAATACGTGAGGGATACCTGCGATCTTCCCGTTCGTTTCGTCGAACAACAAGTTCAGGACGGAACCGCCGGTGCGGTGAACCTGGCTCGGCCATACGTGGATTGTCCGGTGATGATCATTTTCGTCGATACGATTTTCGATGCGGATTTGTCATTGGTGAACGGCGCGGACGCCGACGGGATCATCTGGGCGAAAGAAGTGGAAGACTATCAAAGGTTCGGCGTGGTCGTAACAGACGAAAACGGCTACATGCTGAAGATAGTAGAGAAGCCGTCAGAGCCCATATCTAAACTTGCCAACATCGGCCTCTATTACGTCCGCGATTGGCAGTGCTTGTTCGATGGAATCGATGCCACACTCTCTGGGCCGCAAATGAAGGGCGAGTGGTTTTTGACCGATGCCTATCAATACATGATCGACAATGGAAGAAGACTACTCACCGCCGCCGTCGACGGCTGGTATGATTGCGGCAAGGTCGAAACGCTGCTCGAGACGAACCTTCACCTATTGAGCAACGGTCATTCGCGATCGCCTGGTGAAAAAGAAGGCGTACGGATCATCGACCCGGTATGCGTGGCGGACAATGTCGATCTAAGCGATTGCGTCGTGGGCCCTAATGTGTCGATTGACGACGGAACGATTGTGCAAGGAAGCAGCTTGACCAATGTGATCGTCGGGCGAAACGGCCGAATTAGTGGGTCGAAGATCGAGCAGTCCTTGCTCGGCGACAACGTTGAATGTTCGGACAGGGAACTGGTGCGCATGATCGTTGCGAAAAACGAATCAGTGACGGCCCCTTGATGATCGAGGTCCAAGGGTTGACCAAGTATTATGGTGATTTGGCCGCTGTTACGGATCTGTCGTTTGCCGTTCGAGCAGGTGAGGTGCTGGGTTTGGTGGGTCCCAACGGTGCGGGGAAGACGACCACGCTCAGAAGCATCGTAGGCATCATTAATCCCACGGCAGGAAGCATCCGCATAGCGGGCCACGATTTGTCGCAGGATCCTCTCGCTGCCAAACGAGCAGTCGCGTTCATACCGGATGATCCGAAGTTGTTTGACCACCTGACGGTTGAAGAGCACTTGCGCTTTGTGGGCAGGATCTACGAAGTGGCGGATGTTCGCTCTAGGATCGACGTGCTGCTCGAGGAGTTAGAGCTGATCGAGAAGCGCCACGTTATGCCGGACGAACTCTCCAGGGGCATGAAGCAGAAACTCGCGATTGCGTGCGGCCTGATACATCGACCGACGGCGATACTGTTCGACGAGCCGATGACCGGTCTCGACCCGGCTGGGATTCGTAGGTTGAAGTCCACCATTGCCGATCAAGCTGCAAATGGAGGTGCCGTCATTCTGAGTTCGCACCTGCTTCATCTCGTTGAGGAGCTGTGCACGAGCGTACTGGTCATCCAGGGCGGACGGAAGGTGGCCGCAGGCTCGCTGTGCGAGATTCTCGCCAGCAGGCCCGAACTCGAAGGCGAAGGTCTGGAGGAGGTGTTCCTGGCGCTAACGAGAGACAAGTAGTGAACACTCTATCCTTTGCCACCTTCCTGCTTTGGACGAGTGCTCGCAACCGACTGAGGCGGACCGTCAGCCGTCTCAAGAGTCCGCGCTACGCCATAGCCTTCGTGGCGGGGCTCGCCTATTTCGGATGGCTCTTTGGATCTATGGCAATCGGCCGTGCCACCGGCGAAACGGGCGGGAGCAACATACCCGTAACGGTAGTGGCATTCATTCCATTCGTCATAGCGATGTTTGCGCTCTGGTGGTGGGTTTGGGGAGGCTATGAGAATGCTCTGGCCTTCACTCCCGCTGAGGTCCAGTTCTTGTTCCCAGCGCCGCTCACGCGCCGGCGTCTGGTGCAGCTCAAGTTGCTCAAAGCCCAGCCAGGAATCGTCTTTGCACCGTGTCTATTCGGAGCCATCGTCCTTCCGTCTCAACTACCATGGTACTTGCGTTTCGTTTCGCTTTGGCTGGCAATGTCGTCACTGCATCTACACCAGTTGGGTGCGTCGTTGGTGCGGGCGGGTGCGTCTGGTAAGGGGTGGAGTGGCGTGCGCAGGTTCGGTGTTCCGGTGCTGATTGTTGTCTTGGCCGTGACTGGCCTAGCTTGGAGTCTGAATTCTGGTATGGCAGAGTTGCGAAGCGCGAATTCTCTCGCAGCTGTCGTGGACGAGGTCACCAAATTGTTGGGCATGCCAATTCCCCGACTGGTCCTGTTTCCGTTTCGCGTAATTGTGCTACCGGCTCTGGCCACCGACGTAGCTGCCTGGGCACGTGCAGTGCCGGGCGCAGTGCTGATGTTGCTGCTCCATTATGTCTGGGTGATCAAGACAGATGCAGCGTTCGAGGAGGCAGCTGCGGATGCAGGTGTCCGGCGGGCAAAGCGCATCGCCGCAATGCAGGCACGCCGGAGCGCCCGGCCCTCCGGTCCGGCACGACAAGTGAAGCGGAGTTCTCGACTCAAGTTGTCACCAACCGGTCGCCCTGCGGTCGCGATATTGTGGAAGAACTGGATAGCGTTCACGCGAGACATGCGGCTCACAACAGGACTAATCGTTGTTGCTGGAATCGGTGCGATTCTCGCCATGACAACTCTCTCGGCGGGATCCTGGCAGACCGGCGTGAATGCGGTGACTTTCATAGTTGCGGGATTGGCTGTGTCGTTGATCGTCATTGGCCCACTGGGTTTTCGCTACGACTTGAGGAGCGACTTGGCGAATCTCGAAATTCTGCGTACCTATCCGTTGCGAGGACCCTGGGTGATAGCTTCGGAAATTTCAGCTTCTGCAGCAGCCCTCAGCGCTCTCCAGGCAGGGCTAGCCGTGCTCGCGTTTGCTGCCGCACGGTTCAGTTCTTTGGACGTGCCGGCTTGGCCGAACTCCATCGGACTGTTAGGAATGTTTCTGTTGTTCTTGCTTCCGCTGAACCTGCTAACGATCGGACTCCAAAATGCCGTAGCGCTGCTCTTCCCCGCGTGGGCGAATATCGGGACGGGTCGGCCCGGTGGAATCGAACACATGGGACAGAGCATGCTATCCTTTGTTGGTACTGGTCTTCTATTCGCGGTGGCTATGTTCGGTCCCGGGCTCGTGGCTGCAGGAACGTTCCTCACGGCCCGTCCCGTCCTGGGAGGATGGGCCGTCGTTCCGGCTGCAGTGGTCGCCTGGCTTGTCGTTGCTGCCGAAGTGGTGCTCTTGGTGCTCTGGCTGGGGCGGCTCTATGACGACACCGATCCCGTGGAAGCGGGTCTGTTGCGATGACAATCACTTGGAGTGACCGAATGTTTCGTGCACGAATGATACAACTCGTCGCGCTCTGCGTCGGGGTAGCAGTTCCCAATAGCTCGTTTGGCTTGGTGGTGCAGCGGGTCTCTCAGGAAAGATTCGCCATCGAAGAGACGACGATTGCCCAAATCCACTCGGCTATGACCGAAGGACGTCTAACGGCGAGACAACTGGTTGAGCAATATCTGGCTCGAATCGAAGCCTACGACAAACAGGGTCCGTCACTCAATGCCATAGTCGTGATCAATCCCCGGGCCCTGGAGCGGGCCGATCAACTGGACTCAGCGTTCGCACGTGGTGGGTTCGTGGGTCCGTTGCACGGCATTCCGATAATTGTGAAGGACAACTACGATACGCACGACATACCCACAACCGCGGGCTCGCTGTCGCTAGAGGGTTCCATTCCTCTCGACGACGCGTTTCAGGTGCGCAAGCTGCGCGAGGCCGGCGCGATTGTGCTGGCAAAATCCAACATGGCCGAGTTTGCGTTTTCGCCTTACGAAACCGTCGGTTCTGCTCTGCCGGGTTACACCAGGAATCCCTATGCGACCAACCGGGTAACGGCTGGTTCGAGTGGCGGAACGGCCGCCGCCGTGTCGGCCAATTTCGGGACGGTAGGCATGGGGACGGATACGGGAAACTCGATCAGGGGACCGTCCTCGCACACGAGTCTGGTGGGCATAAGATCCACTATGGGTTTGACCAGCAGAGATGGTGTGATACCGCTGTATCTGGATCGCGACATCGCGGGGCCAATGACTCGTACCGTCACCGACGCAGTGAAAGTATTCGACGTGATCGCCGGATACGACCCGGCCGACCCTGTGACGGAGGAGAGCCGCGGACGGAGAGCGTCCGACTACACGGAGTTTCTCGACATAGACGGATTGCGAGGCGTGCGCATCGGTGTGTTGCGGCAACTGTCGAATACCGAGACGGCCGACCCAGAGGTTCTGCAGCGATTCGAAGAGGCGTTGGCGGCAATGCGTGCCGCTGGCGCAATCGTTGTAGATTCGGTCACGATTCCCGAACTGGACGACATTGAGGGCACGCTCTGGTGCCGTCGCTTCAAGACCGACATCAACGCGTACCTGCGCAGCTTGGGTCCTGCCGCTCCGGTCAAGACTCTGGAAGAAATTATTGAATCCGGGCGGTTTCATCCCTCGATCTCTCAGAGACTACGTTTTTTCCAAGCTGTGGAGAAAGGGCCTGATGAGGACGAGGGATGTCTGGCGGCCCTAGATAACACAGAACAACTGCGGCAGGGGGTGCGACGTGTGCTAGCCGAACATCGGTTGGACGCCCTGGCGTATCCCTCTTGGAGCAATCCTCCCCGCTTGATTGGAGATTTGAACTCTCCCCACGGCAACAACAGCCCGCGCATCTCTCCACCGACAGGATTCCCTGCCATCACGGTGCCGATGGGATTTGTACAGGGCTCACTTCCCGTGGGTTTACAGATCTTGGGCGACGCATGGACCGAGCCCAGCCTGATTGCGATTGCCTACTCCTTCGAGCAAGCGACTAAGCACCGGCGTTCGCCGGCGATGACTCCGCCGTTGCGATAGACTGACCGAGACATCAACAACAGAGGAGAGAGACAGATGCTCGAGGGCCTGCTGACCCCTATCCTTGACGGTGCGAGTGTCTCCGATGAGACTTCGGCCATGCAAGAAAGCGATCTAATCTACGATTGGAACCAGGTTGACGGTTTCGATTGGGGTGCCGTCCGTGTCGATCTGAACGACGAGACTTTGCGGGACGGACTTCAGTCTCCTTCGGCCATCGATCCGCCGATCGAGGCCAAGATAGAATTGCTCCATTGCATGGCAGCTTTGGGAATCGCATCTGCCGATATAGGCCTGCCAGGCGCCGGCGCTCACGTGGCTGAGTCGGTTACGCTCTTGGCTCGTGAAATCGCTGAAGCGGAGCTGCCGATCTTCCCGAACTGCGCGGCCCGAACGGTGATCGCGGATGTCGAACCAATCGCCCGCATATCCCAGGAAACAGGAATCGCAATCGAAGCCGCGACATTCATTGGGTCGTCTCCCATTCGTCAGTACGCCGAGAACTGGACGTTGGACCGCATGCTCGAGGTGAGCGAGAAGGCCGTGAAGTTCGCCGTGGCCGAGGGATTGCCCGTGATGTTCGTGACGGAGGATACTACTCGGGCGAGGGCCGAAACTCTGAAGGCTCTGTATAGTAACGCCATTGGGTGGGGCGCCCGGCGACTCTGCATTGCCGATACTGTCGGGCATGCCACGCCGCACGGTGTTCGAAATCTCGTCAAGTTTGTAAGGGACGAGATCATCGGCCCGTCGGGCGAAGACGTAAAGCTCGACTGGCACGGTCACCGTGACCGTGGATTAGCAATTGTGAACTGTTTGGCAGCAATAGAAGCTGGAGCTGACCGCGTTCATGCCACCGCCTTGGGCATCGGTGAGCGTGTGGGCAATGCCGAAATGGATTTACTGATCGTGAATCTCCATCTATTGGGAGCGTATCGCCACGACGTTTCCGGCCTGCGTGACTATTGTTTGCTCGCCGCCAGGACAACTGGCGCACTTCTGCCGGCCAATTACCCCGTGATGGGCGAGGACGCTTTTAGAACAGGCACGGGTGTGCATGCGGCGGCGATCGTCAAGGCCAAGGCCAAGGGTGACGATTGGTTGGCCGACCGAGTCTATTCCAGTGTACCGGCCGGCAACTTTGGCGCACGGCAAGTAATAGAGATTTCTCCGGTATCGGGACTATCCAACGTAAAATGCTGGCTTTCGGATCATGGCTATGACTGCGCCAACGAAGCCCTATTGCAGCGATTGTTTGATGCGGCAAAGCGGAGTGACCGGGTCTTGAGCGAGGACGAGTGTCACAGTCTAGTCGCCGAGTTTGGTGGAGGAACGGACGCCGATTGAGCATGGCGTCGCATCTATCGAACCTGGTTGAGTCATATCTGGACCTCAAGTGGCATATCGATCCGGTGGAGGCCACAGGGGCCGGAATAAGCATTTATGACGATCGACTCGGCGCTTATGGCGACGATGATATCACTCGGTACATCGCCGCACTGAAATCACTCGAGGCCGGCCTAGAAGCGTGTGATGTGGACTCACTCGATGACGAGATCGACCTCACAGCAGTCCTGAACGCCATCAGAATTACCGTCCATCGCTTCGAGCGCGAAAAACCACAGGTCAAGGATCCGTCTTTCTGGGCCACGCACGCTCTCGAGGGCCTCTATCTGTTGCTCGCGTTGCGAGACCGTCCGAGAGATCATCGAGCCGATTGTGCCGCAAAGAGAATTGCGGCCATTCCCGATTTTCTTGATATGGCGGCGGCCACCTTAAAGGAATGCCCAGCCCCTTTCGTGGAGACAGCGATCGACGTAGTGCGGGCTGGAGGTTTGCTCATCGATCAAGTTGCTAGCGAGCTACGTCCCGTCGATGATGACTCATATGATGAGATGTGTGGCGAAGCCAAGTCGGCGCTGTCTTCATTCGTTGACCACCTAGAGACGTTGGATGCAAGTGCGGCCAACAACGATTTCGCTATTGGCGAAGATGCGTTCAACTTCCGCTTACAATACGAACACGGACTCCGAATGGTGGCGTCGGAGGTGTGGCGCTACGGACACCGTCTAATCGAAGACACCGACTGTCAACTGGCTGAGTTGGCGGATGAGATCGCCCCTGGAGTGCAATGGCCTGATTTGGTTCAGCAGCTTCGCAGAATTCATCCGCCACCGGACGAAGTCATACAGACTTACGCGGACGAAATGGAGCGGGCGCGAGATTTCGTGGAGGACCGAAGTTTGGTAACTATTCCCGATGGGCGTCTTGAGGTGATTGCCACGCCCGAGTTCTTACGTCCGCTGATTCCCTTCGCGGCCTATCAACCGCCGGGCGCGTTCTCAAGTGACAAGTCAGGATGGTTCTATGTGACTCCACCACCGGGCGACTTAGCGGACGATGATCTCGAGCGTGCCATGCGAGATCACTGCACATACGAAGTTGCCTGTACTTCTCTACACGAGGGTGTACCGGGGCACCACCTCCAGTTTCTCAGCGCGCAGACTCAGTCGCGTAAGGTGCGCAAGGTGATCGGCACTCCGGTGAGCATAGAAGGATGGGCGCTGTACTGCGAAGATATGATGGACGAACTCGGGTTTTATCGCTCGGTGGAAGAGCGCTTTTTTCAGCGAGTAGCCCTCATGTGGCGCGCTGTGAGGGTCGTCGTGGATGTCGGCCTTCACACGAGGGGCATGTCTGTCGACGAAGCGGTAGATCTCTTGGTTAGCAGGGTCCATTTTGATGTAAGTAGTGCGCGCGCAGAAGTGCGACGCTACTGCGCACATCCTACGTATCAGCTCTGCTACGCCGTTGGGCGCCGGGAACTCAAGGCTTTGCGCGAAGCTTACCGAGATAGAGAGGGAAGCGAGTACTCGCTGAGGAAATTCCATGATGAGGTTCTCAGCTACGGAGGGCTGCCCGTCAGCCTCATGCAATGGGGTATGGGCCTCAATAACTGACGATCTGAGAGCGGGGACGGTCGAGTGAAGCATCTCCTAAGGAGGGTCCTACGGGTAGTGCGACGAAAGGTCCGTGCTGCGCGAAGTATCTATGAAGGGATGTACATTGCTCCCTACCGCTCGGTAATACATAGGGAGTACCTCGAGCAACGCGACCTGTTTCTGCTGCTAGGGTTCTCCGATCTAATTGGCGTACCGAACCCGGTAGGGTTTTACACTCTCGAGCTATATCCGGAACTCATAGAGCAGTTCCACGAGTGGCACAAAAGGATGGGGATGCCGCGCGCCCCTGAAGGAGGATTCCGGTGCTGCTGAGGTGGACGCCTCACGTTGGTCTCGCTCATGGATGCAATTAGCTCGTTACTGAATAAGCGTATCCTCTTTTTCGGTGGAAAGGGAGGAGTAGGCAAGACGACGATGGCCTCTGCATTTGCGCTTCGTAGCGCCTCTCTCGGTAAGAAAACGTTGTTGGTCTCCACCGATCCCGCCCACTCGACCAGTGACATCCTGCAAACTGACCTCGGTGCGGATCCGAGGCCGATACGTGCTGATTTCTGGGCGATGGAGATCGACCCGGAAGAGGAGACCGATCGCTACATAGCCGGCGTCAAACAACGTATGGCAGATTCCATCGCACCCAGGCTAGTCGACGAGGTCGAACGGCAAATCGACATCGCACGTGTTTCGCCAGGCGCGGAAGAGGCTGCGCTATTCGAGCGTTTTGCCAGGCTAATCGAGTCAGAGAGTCGCCAGTTCGAACGAATCCTGTTCGACACCGCACCGACGGGGCAAACTCTAAGACTGCTCTCGCTGCCAGAGCTGATGTCGGTGTGGATTAGCGGACTAATAAGCAGGCGTCGTAAGGTCAACGTCTTAGGTCGCATGTGGCGCAATGTCGCTGGGGCTGCTGCAGGCGATGTTTCAGAAGAAGGCAGCGATACGGTGATAGCAATGCTCGAGGAACGAAAGGCGAGGTTCCACCGAGTGCGGCAGTTGATGACCGATGCCAAACACACGGCATTCACGTTCGTACTCACTCCCGAACGTCTTCCGATACTGGAAACCGAGAGAGCCGTTCGCGCGCTCGCGAAGTATGGAATACCGGTTGGTGCGATTCTTGTCAATCGCGTTCTTCCCGGTGATGCAGATGGTGCCTTCCTGGCCAAGCGCAGGGAGCAAGAGGAAGAGTATCTTAGGCGCATCGATCGCTCTCTTGGTGATTACCCGATCTATCATGTGCCGCTACAGGAAAAGGATGTAGTCGGAATAGAATCGTTGCTTCGGTTGGCCACTTTGGAACATACGGCGTATGATGCTAGCTAGTTTACTGTGTCAGAGGTCCGTGTGCTAATGGGGTGAGGCCACAACGTAGGCTATCGCCTCTTCTCGGGCAGCCGGAGGTTGCGCTTTGAGTTCAATCGCACTGTTGGTCGTAGGACTGTCGGCCTTTCTGGCGGGCTATCAGATCTATTCACGGTTCATCTCCGAGCGGATCTTTCGCCTCGATCCAAACTACCGGACCCCGGCCCACGAGTTTGAGGACGGGGTCGATTTTGTACCGACCAACAAGCACGTCTTGTTTGGACACCACTTTACCTCGGTAGCCGGTGCCGCTCCGATAGTGGGGCCTGCGATCGCCGTCATCTGGGGTTGGTTGCCGGCGTTCCTCTGGGTTGTTCTCGGGACAATCTTTGCGGGGGCAGTTCATGATCTCGGCACTCTCTGGATCTCGACTCGGCACAAGGCTCAGTCGGTGGGCACTATTGCGGAATCGTTGATCGGCGATCGGGGCCGAGTTCTGTTCCTCCTCATCATTTTCTTTTTGCTGCTTCTGGTCAACGCAGTTTTTTCGGTGGTGATCGCCAACCTTCTCCTGGCAAATCCGGGAACCGTGCTTCCGGTTTGGGGCGCACTTGTCGTGGCCGTAATCGTCGGATTCCTCATCTACAAGAGGGGGGTGGGGATCTTGTGGCCATCGCTTGGGGCATTGGCCATCCTGTATGTCCTGATCTGGCTGGGCCAATACGTACCGTTTGTGCTACCCGATTTCTTCGGGTTCGCGCCGACCGCGGCCCAGCTGGCAGCGTCACAAGGGGATACGGCTGCAGCAGCGGTCGCAGCCCAAACGGATGGAGTACGGGCGGGTTGGGTAATCATCCTTTTTGTCTATGCGTTCATCGCGAGCGTGTTACCGGTATGGTTACTGTTGCAGCCGAGGGACTACGTCAACAGCCATCAACTCTTCGTTGCGCTTGGAATAATTGCGGTTGCGGTCATCGTGACGAACCCCGAGGTCGTTGCACCGGCGATTAATCATGACCTTCCCAAGGATGCTCCCAATTGGTTTCCTCTCCTATTCATTACCATAGCGTGTGGTGCCATAAGCGGATTTCATGGGCTGGTTGCGTCGGGTACCTCCTCCAAGCAACTCAACAATGAAACCGAGGCGCGATATGTAGGTTATGGTGGAGCGCTGGGCGAGGGTGCGCTTGCGATCATATCGATCCTGGCTACAACTGCTGGATTCGCACTCTTCGTAGGAGTCGATGGATGGCATGAGCACTATGGATCTTGGGCTCAGGCCTCTGCTGGTGCGACCACCGCGTTTGTAAATGGTATCGGCATGTTGGCCGAAGGGATAGGTATTCCTCATGCTTTGGCGGTAATATTTGCGGCGGTGGTTGTGATCAGCTTTGCGGCCACGACTATGGACACTGGCGTAAGGCTACAGCGATACATCATTTCGGAACTCGGATCCGAGTACAAGATCAAGGCTGTTCAGAATAGGTGGGTCGCCACACTGATCGCCGTCGTAAGCTGTGCGATACTGGCCCTTGGCATCGATCGTGGAGCGGGAGGCATGCGGCTCTGGCCGCTCTTCGGTACCACCAATCAACTGACTGCCGGTCTCAGTTTGCTGGTCATCACCCTTTTCCTGATCCGCCTGCGGCGGCCGATCTGGCTTACCGTCGGGCCGATGCTTTTCCTCCTTTTCATGACAACGTGGGGCATGATTTTGAACCTCATCCGTTACTATAGCGATAGTCAGATGCTGCTGTTGGGGGTGGGCGGGGTAATCTTCATTCTGGAACTCTGGCTCATGTTCGAGGGAGTTGCTGCCGTTAGAAGAGTGCTGGCTGAGCGTACCGGCGCGATGGCGTCCACACAGCCCGACCCCCTGCAGGTAGAACCTTGAAACTGTTGCTCGTACTGCCTATTGCTCCATCGTCTCTCTGGGCGTACGTTCGATTGCTCCCTAAAGGATGGGCTAACCTATTCCCTTTGCCGCACAACAGCCGGCCGGTTTCGGTCAACGGCCGGAACGTACGTCTGGCTCGGCGCTAGCAGAGCAACCAGACCCCGAAAAGGGGTCTAAACGCGACATGCGTGGAAGTTCAGCAATCGTGACCGGCGGAGCGACGGGGTTGGGGCGCGCCATAGCGCTCGAGTTTGCGCGGCGTGGCGCAAATGTAGCCTTCAACTACGTACACCTCGAGGGCCGGAACATTGCGGCCGAAGCTCTTCTCACGGAGACCACTCTCCTGAGTTGCGGGGTGAAGGTGTACAGCCAGCTCTGTGATGTGCGGAACAGAAGCGACGTAGAGGAGTTTATCGCCCGAGCAATATCCTTCATGGGCGGTCTCGACCATTTGGTCAACAATGCGGGCATTCACAGTGACGGAGCGCTTTGGCGGCTGTCGGAAAAGGCGTGGGATGAGGTTCTCCACACAAATGTGACTGGGAGTTTCAACTGTTTGCGGGTAGTAGCTCCTCATTTTCGGCAACAACGCTCAGGCAAGATCGTCAACATCGCATCGCAGAAAGCATTTAGGCCCGGTTTCGGCACTGCCAACTACGCCACGAGCAAGGCTGCGCTTGTTGGCTTGACAAAAGCTGCCGCCGTTGAGCTTGGTCCCTACAATGTGAACGTGAACGGCGTGGCGCCAGGTTTCGTACGTACGGAACTACTGGCCGGCCTACCAGTGGACTTGCTCGAGGATGCTAAACACCGCTCGGTACTTGGCCGATTGGCCGAACCCGACGAAATCGCATCGGTCGTTATGTTCCTCTGTTCGGATGACGCCCGCCACATTACCGGCGAGGTTATCTTGGTTGATGGAGGTGTAACGCTCACCTAGAGCGTTGTAGACCTTGTTACTTGCGGCCCTCCACGTAACTTGAGCAGGTTAACTCGCTGTGACATCTTCGGTTAACGGAGCTTAGTGTGACGTACCAATCCATTGACTTCACACAAGATGGTGGAGTAGCTACGCTGTGTCTCAATCGGGCGCCGCATAACATCATGAACATCGAAATGATGGAGGAGATGAATGCAGCGCTCCTGAGTTTGAGAGGGCAGAGCGATGTAAAGGTGTTGTTGATCCGGGGAGCTAACGGGGCTTTTAGTGCCGGTGTAGACCTTGCGGATCACACTGACGAGAAGGTGGCGCGGTTGATCCATGTGTTCCACCGCATTTTCGAAACAATCCGTCTTCTCGACGTGGTTGCGGTAAGCGCTGTGGAGGGAATAGCTTTCGGAGGCGGATTCGAGCTGGCGCTGGGGTGCAACCTCATCGTTGCAATGGATTCGGCGCGTTTCCAGCTGTCGGAGATCAAGGTCGGTGCATTTCCTCCTTTCGCATGTGTAGTCTTGCCGCGGGCCGGTCCACGTCGGAAGGCTATGGAGTGGATTCTGACGGGTGACGAAATACCCACCGCCGACCTGGAGCGATTCGGGCTCTTGAATCGTGTATTTCCGGCGAGTGACTTCGAGGATGGACTCAAGGAGTTCGTTGCAAAGCTCACGAGCAAGTCCGGACCGATACTGCAGCTGGCAAAGCGAGCACAGGTCGAGTCGTATTACTCAGCCTACGACTCAGGTGAAGGTATACGTAGCTTCGTAGAGAAGCGGGAGCCGAAGTGGAAAGACGCCTAGGATTCCGGCTACTGGTGGGCAGTCTACTAGTTTTGGGGAACGGGTGCGGAGGAAAGAAGACGACGGAGCCAACTCCGGAAACGACTTCGCCTTTGCCTGTCGTGGGTATAGCTGGTCGAGATGTCTCGGTATATCCCATGACTCTCATCGCATCGGAAGAATCTTTGGGATGGGAGCAGCAGTTCAAACCCAGGCGCGAGGCGCTAAATCGCGTTGACAGCCTCATCGCCTCCTTTCTTACCGAGCGCGCGCCGGAAGTCACTTGGATCTTGCCAGCCGCGCTGAGGCGTGCAGCCCGCAAGGCACCAGGCATGCTTCCCAATCCAGATCAGATGGGTACGGCATTGCTCCGATCGCGGTTCACGCAGCTTCCGGATCCACTGCGCAGTCAGCTGCGGGCGCTTACGGGAGTAGCCGGCGGAAGATACGCATTAATCCCAGCCAGTCTGGTATTTCTGGCGCAAGGTGATACGGGTATCGGACGCGCCGAACTCACCATGGTCATGGTTGACGTCAGAACCGCCAGAGTTGGGTGGCGCACGGTGGCCCGCGGGGAAGACGCAGACCCTTGGGTTGCGGTGCGAAAAGCTCTCAAAGGTCTGCTACCAGGACTTCCGTGAGTAGCCGACGCGTCACGCTCGTGCCCGGCGACGGAATCGGGCCCGAGATTACTGAGGCCACACTCTCTGTTCTAAATGCGTCGGGAGTCTCGATCGAGTGGGATGAGCAGCTCGCAGGTATGGCAGCTCTCGATGAGCTGGGCACACCCCTCCCCGATGCATTGCTTGAGAGCTTTCGGCACACCGGGGTAGCGCTGAAGGGTCCGCTCACGACTCCAGTCGGTGCCGGCTTCAAGTCGGTCAACGTTGCATTGCGTCGCGAGTTCAATCTGTATGCGAATGTGCGACCCGCGAAAACGATACTGCGAGACGGCCGCTACGACAACGTAGATATCGTTCTGATACGAGAGAACACCGAGGGGCTCTACGTTGGATTTGAAACCACGATTCCAGTGGGAGACGACCCAAAGGCTGTTGCGCAGTCGATCGCTGTAGTAACGCGCCAGGGCTGTGAGCGTGTGATTCGCTACGCATTCGACTATGCAGTTGCCAAAGGGCGTCAAAAAGTCACGATCTGTCACAAGGCTAACATCCTGAAAGCCGTGAGCGGTTTGTTTCTCGAAGTTGGACGGGACGTATCGAGAGACTACGAAGGCAAAGTCGAGGTCGACGATGTCATCATAGATGCTTGCGCCATGAAGCTAGTGCTTGACCCGTCTCAGTTTGATGTGATTGTGACGACAAACATGTTCGGCGACATCCTTAGCGATGAAATTGCCGGTCTAATCGGTGGATTGGGACTGGCGCCGGGTGCCAACGTTGGTGACTCGCATGGTCTGTTTGAAGCAGTGCATGGATCCGCACCGGATATTGCCGGCAAGGGCGTAGCGAATCCATCTGCAATGATACTTGGTGCTTGCATGTTGCTCGATCACATCGACGAGCAGGAGGCCGCTACGAAGATACGTACAGCGCTAATTCAATCCATCCGAGACGGTGAGGTAAGAACTCCAGATCTAAAGGGCAATGCTACGACGGCCGAATTCACAGACGCCGTTATTGGGCGTCTTAACTGAGAAGGAGTGTCCCAGGTGTGGTTGCGAGGTCGAGTTGCCGCTTGGGGAGCTGTGTCTCGAGTGCCGCGCCAAGATAGAGCAGCGAGCCCGGAAGTTCTCACGTCTGATTTCGGGAGCGACCACGCTCATCCTCGCGGTCTACATTTACGTTCGCATGCCTCAAGACCGCACCGCACGGCTGGTCGGAATCGTCGCCGTTGTCGTGTGGTTCGTACTGACTGGGCTGATCACTAGGAGAACTATGCGAGAATATCGCCGGTGAGATTCGACCTGGCATGAGTAGGAGTATCGTTCATCTGTCCGACCCTCACTTTGGGAAACTGGCAGACCTAGCCCAGATCGAGGCTGTGGAGGACCTGGTGCCGGACCTGGAGCCGTGCGCCGTGGTTATCTCAGGAGATCTTACGCAGAGATCCCGCCATGGAGAACTGCAGGCAGCCAAGGCGTTCGCTAAGGAGTTGGAAAGAACGGCCCCGGTCGTAGTGGTGCCGGGAAACCACGAAGTTCAGTGGTGGCGACGGCCGCTGGTGCCGTTCGGGAGGGAGGCCAAGTACCGAAAGTATACGCAGTACTTTGGTCCTATCTTGGCGCCTACGCTGACTCTTCCAGAAGCATGTCTGGCCGGAGTGCTCACGTCTCACGGAGTTTGCTGGGGATCACTCACACTTCGAATGCGTGATATCGCGGTCAAGGGACACCTACCAAAAAGTGAAGTGCAGCGTGTAAAACGTGTGTTCGAACAGACTAATCCGGGCCAATTACGCGTTCTGGTAATTCACCACAATGTACTGCCAGGTGAAATCTCCGAGCGGATCGGTCTCGCCAGATGGAAGCGAGCGCAGTCACGAATCGTAGAATGTGGCGCCGATGTGGTACTCTGCGGACACGACCATCAAGAACGAGCCGACCTGCTAGACAACGTTGTTGTGTCATGTGCGGGGACGCTGTCCAGTCGCTCCCGCGGAGAGCGGGCAGCGGTTTTCAACAGAGTGTGTTGGGACGACGACTCAATCCAGGTCGAGATATATCGGTGGGACGTGGATCGACATGTCTTTAGACGTTCCGACGTATATGCATTCGGACGCGTTAAGAAACGAAATGACATCAAGGTCGCGGCTAGCGTGGGCTAGGGAGCTAGCTCGCAACGCCGATGAGGCCCTGTTGGTGACACGGCTACGACAGCTCGGTGTGAGACGCTCCATACAGGTACATGAGAACAGAACCGTCCTGGTGAGCCTGACGAGTCGGGGTGTCATGCGAGTGCACAGGGGCTATGCGTACGGTTCCGATCGTATACTGCGAGCGGTAATTGTCTTTGTGAGTCCAAGTTCTCGGCGGGACGCGCGGGCAGAGGCTCGGCGGGCCATCGTAAATTTTCCTATTGATAGCTTCGTTCACACGAGAAAGAGGTTACGGAGACGTACCCGACTCGATCCGGCCGATCGCCCGTTACTACGAGAACTCAACAACATTCATAGTAGACTCAATAGCCTGTATTTCGGCGGTGAACTATCGGCTATCCCGTTCCGCATTTCTGGTCGCATGCGAACCAAGTTGGGAGAACTTTCACTAGATTCAGAGACCGATAGGCCCACCGAGATTGCGATCAGCCGATTCCATGTGAGCCGGGACGGCTGGCAAGAAGTCGAACATACGGTGCTTCACGAGATGATACACCAGTGGCAGGCCGAAAAGGGATTGAGTGTCGACCATGGTGCCACCTTTCGTAGACTGGCGTGTAGCGTTGGAGTCAAACCCCGCGCTACCAGGTAGGACTAGCAAGCAAGATTGGGAGGTGTGATGTCGTTCCAGGGCGTTGATTTTTATGCCATAGATACGTTGTTGAGCGAAGAAGAACTGGCGGTGCGCGACACCGTCCGACGTTGGGTAGACGATGCAGTGATGCCAATCATTGGGGAATGCTACGTAGAGGGACGGTTCCCGATGGAATTGGTTCCCCAAATGGCCGAGTTAGGACTCTTCGGGGCCAACCTCCCCGCAAAGTACGAGTGTGCCGAACTCAACAACGTCGCATACGGATTGATCATGCAGGAATTGGAGCGCGGCGATAGTGGCATTAGATCGTTCGCTTCGGTCCAGGGGGCGCTCGTCATGTACCCCATTTTTGCCTTTGGCAGCGAAGAGCAGAAACAGAAATGGTTGCCCAAGATGGCGCGCGGCGAAGTGATCGGCTGCTTTGGGCTGACCGAGCCCGACTACGGATCCGACCCGGCCGGCATGATTACGACGGCGAAGGAAGACGGGGATTCCTGGATCTTGAACGGTGCGAAGATGTGGATAACCAATGGTTCGACGGCACAGGCCGCTATCATCTGGGCGAAGACTGGAGAACTCGAGGACGCTCAGAGTATTCGAGGGTTCATTGTGCCGACCGGCGCAGACGGTTTTTCGTCGAAGGATCAGAAGGGGAAGCTGTCTCTTCGGGCGAGTGACACCAGTGAGTTGGTGCTCCAAGACGTCCGGGTGCCCAAGGATGCCATACTACCCAAGAGTGCCGGCCTCAAGAGTCCGCTCATGTGCCTCACGCAGGCTCGCTACGGTATCGCATGGGGAGGAGTTGGGGCTGCGATGGCATGCTACAGCGAGGCCGTTAGCTATTCCCAGAACCGAACGATGTTCGGTCAGCCTATCGGTGGGTTCCAGATCCAGCAAGCCCGACTGGCCGAGATGCTTACGGAGATTACCAAGGCCCAACTGCTGTGTGTGCAACTCGGCCGGCTCAAGGACAAAGGTACGATGACCCCGCAGCAAGTCTCTCTAGCGAAACGAAACAATGTGAACATGGCGGCGGAGTGCGCTAGAGAGACACGACGCCTTCTCGGGGCCAACGGTATTCTCGCAGAGTACCAGGCTATGCGACACATGGCTAATCTGGAGAGTGTGTACACGTACGAAGGGACGCATGATGTACACACTCTGGTTTTGGGACAAGAGATTACCGGCATAAGTGCGTTTGGAGGGTAACGGGATGTTGGGTGGAAACGGAAAACAAGAAAAAGGGATTTCAACATGGCAAGAGCGGTTTGGAACGGTGCGGTGATCGCCGAGTCGGATACCGTCGAAGTGGTCGAAGGAAACGTGTACTTCCCCCCGGGTTCAGTGAACTCCGACTATACGGCGGCCTCGGAATATCGAACGACGTGTCCGTGGAAGGGCCAGGCGAATTACTACAACCTGGAAGTCGACGGCAAGGTCAATGAGAATGCCGCCTGGTTCTATCCTGAGCCCAAGGATGCGGCGAGGAAAATCAAAGATCATGTTGCCTTTTGGAAAGGTGTGGATGTAGAAAAGTAGGATCAGGCCCTAGGCATGTGACCGAGTCGTATTGGTGTGACCTCCGGCAGACCCATCTGGTGCTCCACTATTGGTTTGCCGCGGTCCAAAAGAAGTCTTTCGGCCCAATCGATTCGCTCCTCGACCGACTCCAACAACTGAGTATTGCGATACTCCATGTCAGAAAGGCGGTCCTCGAGGTCACCAAACCGCTGACTCAGCATGGCCTCTAGGTCTACACCACTGCGGGTCCCTGCCAGCCGGTTCCCGGATCTGATTGCTCTGATAGCTATTGGTATGGCGCTGCCACCGACCAGGAGGCCGCAGAGAAGCACCGGAAGTGCCTCGTAGGCCAGAGCCGATACGACTAAAACGCCGCCTATCACTAGTCGGTCAAGGATTTGTCTGATTGGCATGAACAATACCCCTCAATGCATCCATGGCGAACTACGGCTCATTGAGGTCTTTTGTTTCGGCCTCGGCTAACGTCCGGCCAGCTTTGCCCCGGCCCCGAAGGGTAGAGCAACCAGGGCCATCAGCGCCGCCGTCAGGGTCCCGACGATCACGGCGAATCCGAATCGTTGAGTGGGTGGAAACGACGAGAGACCAAAGATGCCGAATCCTGCGCAGATGATTAGAGCCGCCCCCAGAATAGGCTGCCATAGCTGTGACCTGGCCTCGAGCCAGGTATCCCAGACGCTGGATGAGTTCGCAGACAGTCGCCTAACTCGCAGCACCAGGTGTATCATCGAGTCTACTCCCATGGCGAGCGCGACATTCGCGGCGGGAGACACTATGATGTCGATCGGCATGTTGAGGTGACCCATCAGCCCCAGAACGACCAGTGGGATCGCAGTCAGACACAAGACCATGGCAATTGTACCGCGAACCGACCGCGACACTATGAACGCAATGCCAACGAATGCTAGAACCAAGCCGCCCAACCCGATCCTGAGACTAGAGGCTATGAGTCGGCCCAACTTCTCCTGCAAGTCGTACTGTCCGCCGACAAGTGTCGGTTGCAGGCCGCTCTCTCGCACGTGATCTCTTATGCGTGCTATCACTTCCGCGCGAGGCTCCACGCGACCGGACTCTTTCATTCTCAGGAAGTATCTTCCCTCGCTCCGATCACCAGTGACGAAACTGAGCCCGATTCTTCCCAGGAGCGGACTCTCTAGAATGTCGAGGAGTGCGCCCCAGTTTAGAAATCCTGCAAATGGGGCCAGCTTCGCATGTGCCAATAGGACGACAGGCGACAGAACGACTCCGACAGATGAATCATTCTCGAGTGCGTCTTGAAGCTGCCACATTTTGTCGTTCGCTTCATCACTATCCAGTGACGCGCCGTCAGAGTCGCGAACAACGATGTTGAGCGGACTGCTACCGCCGTCTCGGTCGATCGCGTCGAGGCCATCGCGCAGCTCGGTGCCGGGCGCAAAATAGGAGAGCAGGCTGGGGTCTGAGGTTAGCTGCCGGAATCCCAAGACCGCCGCAAAGACTGCGAATGCGATACCGCCAAGCCAAACTCGTGGGCGTCGCTGCGGCAATCGCAAGCGAGGCGTTCGCCTGGTGCCGCCGACCGTAAGGGGAGTCGTAGCTGAGGCACTGCGTAAGAACGCTGGGTAGATGGTATAGGCCAAGAGAATCGCCGTGACCGTCCCGATTGCGCCGGCAGTACCTAGCTCTCTTAGAGGTCGTGCCGATGCCACCAACAGGCTCAGGAATCCCAGTGCGGTCGTAACCATGCACCAGAAGGAAGACGGGAACGTAACTTTGACCGCGTTTCTTGCAGCGTCGTTTCTCTGATTCCCGGGATCGATGTTGGCCCGCTTCCAATTGGATGTCAGGAACACTATGTGAGAAAGTGTCACGACGAAGACGATCACTGCGATATTTGCAGTCAGGAGTCCTATGCGGATTTCTAGGATGTCGGTGACCGCGAGCGTTGTGACGCACGCTAGGAGGCATGTGGTAAGCGTGCCCAGCACGATATGCTTGTTGCGGTAGATACCGGCTACGAGCAACCCGAATAGAAGGAGCGCCGCCGCACTGAATAGAGCCAGGTCCCGTAGCAGGCTACGGCGGATCAACTCGATAATGAATGGAACGCCCGACACCTTGAGGTCGAAATCTGAGTTGTTGAGCGGCTCTACTACGGCCTCGATATTCCTCACCAGTGTAGATGGTTCGGTATCGTCGATCTGCACTATGATGTTCGTCGATTCTCCGTTTGGATTGAGGAGAAGCCGACCCCACAGTGGGCTGCGAGAGGCATCGTCGGTCGTGATACTATTCACTCCGGTCACACCTTCGATGTTGCCGAGCGCCGTGGTGAGATCCCTGATAGAAGAGCGGTATGACGCTGATTGAATGTCCGGCGCGCCCGCCCGAATTATGATCTGGTCTGGTGAAGGGAAGCGACGCGAAAGCTCCTCTGACGCTTGGAGTTGGGGGTCATTTGGTGAGAAAAAGAAATCGCGCTCTACTCGGGGCGCGAGATCGACCCATTTCAGGACCGCCAAGGTCATGAACCCTGTGAGAGCGACAAAAAACCATGCCGGACCAGATTTCAATGTCGAAACTCCTCTTCGGTGTGGGGTACCAAGATGAGTGACAGGCGGCAACATTGAAAGGTTCCGTCCAACGCATATCCAAGGAGATCGAACTCGATGCGAAATAGTAAACCACAGATCCTATCTCATTTGTCACCTCGAATTCTTCTCTTCCTGGTACTCGTGCTCGCCACTTCCCCGGCAGCCGCACAAGTCGAGGAGGCTCGGGCCGACGCACAACGGAGTCTCGATGCCTGGAAAGCCGGAAACCTCAAGGAGTTCGCAGCGTATTTCAGCGAGGACACCAGAGGTTTCAATTTGGACGGTGGACGGGCAATATCGGGATTCAGTGCTATGTCCCTCAAGCTTCTTCTTTCAGCCGGCTTTCGGTTCGATGTTGACGCGCGTGACATCGATACGAAGATCTACGGCAATACTGCGGTATCAATCGCCTACTTGGAAGGGACGGTAACGTTTCCGGGTGGGACGACGCGTGAGGGGACGTGGCGCTACTCTGACACCCGAGTCAAGCAGGACGGGGTGTGGCGTGTAGTGCAGTATCACATATCCAGATTGGCCACAGCGCAAGTTCGGAGAGATAGGTAGGTCCGGCCATTGTGGGTCGACCTGCGTTTGGGTGAGGCAGGAGTCGACCGAAAAACGACCTATCGAGTCAAGCCTGCTACTCTATCCGGGTCGGCGGTTTTTCAATAGTGTAGACTTGGATATGTTCAACGCCCCGTCGGTCGATCATTCGTCCTAGAACGAAGTCGCTCCCTATCTGATAGATAGAGAACCGCGACGGAATCTCTACCGTCCCCAACATGTAGTAATCCGTGTTGAAAACGGTCCACTTCAACGTCTCGTCTGGAAAAGGATCGTACTCGGCCACCCAAAGATTGCCATCGGCGTCAGTGATGATGCCGCCGTAAGCCGGCATTGTCTCAGGGTACGACAGAGCATCTAGCTCCGCTATTTTTTCATCTCGGTTTCGTTCGTGTACACCGGCCAAGCCATTTATCTTGAATTGTTCAATATCCCTGGGCGACACCATTCTATTTTCGCGTTGCACACGTACAAGAGCCTTCAGTGAATCGTTGGTGTCACGCAGCTCTATCTCGTAGTCGTTCTGGAAGCCGACGTAAAACCGATCACCCAGAACGGCAAAGACCGCATCGCGACCAAACGGTCGGGCTGATGAGCGCACGAACCTGGTACCTCTAGTGAAGAATTGCTCCGAGCCCGGGAAACTGCCTATGATGGTCAGGAACATTCCCTCATTCGAGTAATGAAATGCGTCGGCGGGGCCCCGCATGAGACCGTCGGGTGCTTGGCCAGATCTGATCAGTGAGCGAACCCATGATTTTGGCCCGCGAACAAATAAGAGGGATCTGTTCGCGAACACTCCGCGTAATGAACCCGGCGGTGACCCAAAAGCCACGATAAGGCTGGTGGCACGCTTGAATGTGCCATCCTTGGTGAAAACTGATATCCCCAAGCTCCCGAAATCATAGGCGATGACGGAATCTGGGCCCAGCCGGTCAACTCGCTCGATGTTGACGAACTCGATGGCGGCCCCCAGCTTGCCACCGCTTGCGCGCAGATATTGACCTGCGTCGTCGTACCAGCGGATTTCCTTGCTGCCCCCGTTGGCTACTGCGATCGTGCCGTCCGCCAGTCGCACGGCGCTGACTGCACGTTCCAGGGAGTTCTTGGACGGTTTTTCCGCTGTTCCAATGTCCACAATCGGTGCGTCCGACAGAGTCCAGCGATCGGATCTTGCCCACGCGGGGTCCAGGTTTTCCACGATGGTGATACCGACGCTGTCCCGCACGACCGGCGGACGGTGCGTTTCAGATCCGCAGCCGCCTACTGTCACGAGCCCTATCGTTACCAACCAGGTTGGCCTCATCTGTCCCTACCGGTGGGGGTGGTTATGACCGAGCAATTGCAACATAGAGTGGAAGCAGTATCGAGGCTACCCTTCTGGAGGACCTGTGGGTAGCAACGTTGTGTGCTACATTCTGTGTCCAGGGCATCCGCTGCAATACTGAACTCGACAACAATGACTCAATCCCAGACCGAGCGACGGATCAGAGAGCTTAGGACTGCGATCCGGCATCACAACTACCTGTACCACGTTAAAGATCGCCCGGAGGTCTCGGACTCGGTCTACGATCGGCTGTTCTCTGAACTGAAGGAGTTGGAGACACAGAATCCTGAACTCGTTACAGCTGACTCTCCAACGCAGAGCGTACCAGGTGCGCTACTAGATCAATTCTCCAAGATAGAACACCTAGCCCCAATGCTGAGTCTTGACTCCGACCAGTCTGACGAGGCGCTTAGGAGGTTCGACACTCGAGTACGGCAGGTTCTCGAGAATGTCGCGTATGTCGTGGAACCGAAGCTCGATGGTGCTTCCGTCGAGTTGGTTTATGAAGACGGTGTATTGGTCAGGGCGTCCACCCGAGGAGATGGCTCCGTGGGTGAAGGCATCACAGACAATGTGCGGACAATCGATGCTGTACCGCTGCGACTCATGGGCCGTGGTGCGAGCTTGCCCAGTCCTCTATCGGTCCGCGGCGAAATAATCATGCGCGTCGATGCGTTCGAACAGTTGAACGAACAGCTGATGGCGCAGGGGAAGCCGCCGTTCGCGAATCCGCGTAATGCCGCTGCCGGTGCCCTGCGACAGCTCGACCCGTTAGTCACGGCATCTCGGCCCTTGGACATATATGTCTACGACATTCTAAGTGCCCCAGACCTGAAAATAGCCAAGCAGTGGGACGCCTTAGCCGCCATGGCCAAGTGGGGTCTCAGGGTAAATGATCTGCCCCGGCGGATGGAGTCGGTCGATGAGGTGATCGAGTATCATCGCGACCTTCAGGAGAGACGCGACGATCTTGAGTATGAAATAGATGGAGTGGTCGTCAAGCTAGATGATCTTGCATCGAGAGACGAGCTGGGGGCCACGTCGCACCACCCAAAGTGGGCGTTCGCTTTCAAGTTTCCTCCAAGGAAGGAGATTACACGGTTACTGAAGATCGTGCCCAGTGTCGGACGAACCGGCGTCGTCACACCGGGAGGGATCATGCGCCCAGTGGAGTTGGGTGGCGTGACAGTCAGTCGGGCCAACTTGCATAACAGAGAAGAAGTAGCCCGCAAGGACATTCGCGAGGGGGATTTAGTCAGAGTCCAGCGGGCCGGAGATGTCATTCCGCAAATTGTAGAGCGAGTGCCGGAGCCGGGCAGGAGGCGGGCGAAGCCCTATCAAATGCCCACACGTTGTCCTTCGTGTGGCACAGATCTGTTCCAACGCGGGCCATTCACTGTCTGTCCCAATCAATTCGGATGCCCGGCGCAGTTGGCAGGTCGGTTGGAGCATTTCGCTTCCAAGGAGGCGCTCGATATCGACGGGCTAGGTGAGGAGACAGCCAAACTGTTTGTAGCGGCGGGCGTGGTTCGAAGCCTTCCTGACTTGTTCGACATCGAGTCGGCAGATCTCATGCGGCTAGAAGGTTTTGCAGCCAAGTCGGCAGAGAGTCTTGTTAGAGCGATAGAGCGTGCTGCCAAGGTAGAACTGCACCGGTTCCTTTATGGGTTGGGAATTCCAGAGGTCGGTGTGACCGTGGCGAAGGATGTGTCCAAGCATTTCGGCTCCGTCTCGAGACTACGAGTCGCAACCATGGAAGATTTGCAAGTTGTAGCAGGAGTGGGACCCCGGATGGCCGAACAGGTAGTAGCCTTTTTTGGCGACGAGCGGAATGCTCAAATTCTCGACGGATTGCTGGATGGGAAGCTGAACGTGATGGAGTCGAGTGGCAGCGCCGGCGGAGTGCTTGCCGGGACGAGGTGGGTGTTTACCGGGGAACTAAAGGCCCTCTCGCGGCGGGAGGCGAAGAATCTTGTGGAATCCCTAGGTGGACGTGTCACCTCGTCGGTGAGTAAAGCGACGGCCTACGTGGTGGTGGGATCGGAACCGGGCTCCAAGTATGACAAGGCGGTTGATCTAGGAATTGCAACGTTGACCGAGAACGAGTTCGTCGAGTTCCTGCGGGAGCGGGGAGTGACGGTCTAGTGGAAAATCTAGCGATCGCCCGAGTGCTCCGAGACATGGCCGATCTGTTTGAGATCAAGGGTGGCAACCCATTCCGAATCAGAGCTTATCGCAATGCCGCCGAGGTGGTTGAAACCAACGACGAACCGCTTCGTCAAATGGTGACTAGCGGCGCCGATCTTACGGAGTTACCTGCGATCGGCAAGGACATGGCACGCCATATCACAGAGTTGGTGACTGTCGGTAAATCGAGCACATTGGCGGAACTTGCGCAGGAGATTCCACTGTCTCTCATCGAGTTGACACGCTTACCTGGCCTGGGAGCCAAGCGAGCCAAGAAACTGTGGGAAGAGTTGGATGTTACGACAATAGACGGCCTGGAGCGCGCCGCACTGGACGGAGATGTTGAAGCGCTGGCAGGGTTCGGTAAGAAAACGCAACAGAGGATCATCACGTCGATCGAGCGGTACCGCCGGCATCGTGCGCGTACCAAGTTGGATGATGCGGACCGCATCGTCGTCCCACTGCTCAAACGACTGCTCGAGCATCCAGCCGTTCAGCAAGCCGATGTTGTCGGAAGCGTTAGGCGACGTTGTGAAACGGTGGGTGACATAAACCTACTTATAGCGACGGATGATCCTGAAACAGTGATAGAATCGTTCGCAAAATTTGCGGAAGTAGAGCGAGTAGAGAACTCGACGTCGTCAGAAATTACAGTTGTACTCGAATCAGGAATCAAGGCTGACTTGTCCGTAGTATCTGCCGAGGGTAGGGGCGCCGCTCTTACTTACTTGACGGGTTCTAAGCGGCACAACGACAAGCTACGCGCTCGTGCCGATGCGGTGGGCCTCGGGTTTTCTCGAGCCGGCGTGTACCGTAGTGGAGTCGAGGGCGCTGATTCGAGCACCGTAGACCTGGTCGATACGCCAGACGAGTCAGACCTCTATCGGGCCGTGGGGCTTCCATGGATCGCGCCGGAGCTGCGAGAAGATCGTGGCGAGATCGAGGCAGCCGTGCGCGGCGAGCTTCCCGAGCTAATCACCATTGACGACATCTGCGGTGATCTCCAGATGCACTCCACTTGGTCCGATGGTAAGGAGACCATCGAGGTAATGTTGCAAGCGTGTACCCAGCGAGGGTACGACTACTTCGCCATCACCGATCATAGCAAGGCTCTAGCAATGACAGGCGGCATGAACGCGGCAAAATTGCGCGAGCAGTGGTCTGAAATCGAGGAAATCGCTGGACGTCATGGAGAGATCAAGATCTTGCGGGGCATGGAGATCGATATCCTAGCAGACGGCCGACTGGATCTCGAGGATGAGATGCTTGCACAGTTGGATGTAGTGTTGATTTCCGTTCACTCTAGATTCGACCTACCGGCGGCTGATCAGACCGATCGGATGATCAAGGCGATCCAGCACCCATCGGTGAACATTCTTGCGCATCCGACTGGCCGGCAAATCAATAGACGAGATCCAATGAAGTTCGATCTCGACGCGGTGCTGGTGTGCGCCGCAGAATGCAATGTGGCGGTCGAACTCAACGCGCATCCAAACAGACTGGACCTGAGCGACGTTGAGTTGCTGAAGGCGAGAGAATTCGGGCTCAAGATAGTGATTAGCACCGATGCGCACAGCTGCGGCGATTTGGATCTCATGAGCTATGGCATAGAGCAAGCCAGGAGAGCGTGGGTGGAACGAGGAGATGTGCTGAACACTTTGCAATATGACGAATTGATAGCTGCGTTGGGGCCCGTTTGACTCCGTTGCGGGGCTCGGACCTCCCTGGTAACTTGAAACTGTTTCGCCCTACCGGCCTGTTTACTAACCCGACATGGCAATGAGGTTGACGTGAAGATCGCTGTTTGTATAAGGCGGGTTCCAGATTCTGAGACCCGCGTCAAGATAGCTGGTGACGGCAAGTCGCTTGACGAAAGCGGCGTAAAATTCGTTATGAACACATACGATGAGTTTGCTGTTGAGGAGGCTCTAAAGCTCAAGGAGCAATCGGGAGACGGAGAGGTTGTGGCCGTTTCTCTAGGTGGAGACTCATCGCAAGAAACCATTCGAACCACGCTCGCTATGGGGGTGGACCGCGGTGTTCTGTTGAAGACTGCAACTGGAACGCTCGATCCTTTTGTGGCAGCAGGCGCTCTGGCATCGGAACTCGAGGACGGAGGTTTCGATTTGATTCTGTTTGGCAAGCTTGCCATCGACGATTACAGCCAAGCAGTAGGACCGATGGTGGCGGAGTTGCTGGGCCTGCCGTGCGTCACATCGATATCGCATCTGACTATAGACGACGGGAAGGGCACTGCTGAACGGGAAATCGAAGGTGCCGTGGAGGTTGTGGAGTTCTCGCTACCAGCTGTTCTGACGACCGACAAGGGTCTCAATGAGCCGCGGTACCCGGCTCTACGCGGTATCATGCTCGCGAAGAAAAAACCGTTGGAAACGAAGGATGTGGACATCACTGCAGGAGGCATCGAGGTGTTGGAGATGAGTGTCCCTGCGGCGCGGCCGCAAGGGAGAATTGTGGGAGAAGGGCCGGACGCGGTAGCGGACCTAATCGATGCGTTACGTAACGAAGCGAAGGTGCTTTGATGCCGGGCGTACTGGCAATTTTGGAACAGCGCGGCGGATCTGTCAAAGGTGTGTCGCACGAGGTTCTCTCCGCTGCCCGCAGCATATCCGGTGAGGTAGGCGGTGATGTCCATGCAGTGGTGGTTGGCCCACCAGGTATTAGCGCAGACGGTCTGGATGCGGATAAAGTGTTCTTGTGTTTGGATGACGCGTTCGAACTGTACCAGGCCGATAGTTATGCGCAGGTTGCGTCAAGTCTGGCTCGATCGGGTGATTATAAGGCCGTCCTGTTGGCGGCAACATCCATGGGCAAGGATCTAGGTGCACGAGTGGCAGCACGGCTCAAGTGTCCGCTGGCTACCGACATAATAGATATATCGGGAAGCGACGGCATTGTTGTGTCACGCCCTGTCTATGCGGGAAAGGCAATTCTCAAATTGCGCATCACATGGTCGCCGTTTGTCGCATCCATTCGGCCGAATGTCTTCCCGGCCAACCAGTCGGGTAACGCAGGACTTGTCGAGGAGCTGCCGGTTCCTGATGGCGGCAAAGACTCAGCCGCCAGAACGGTAGCGACAAGAGAGCCCGAGCGCGCCGCTCTCGACGTGGCGGAGGCTTCCATAGTGGTGAGTGGTGGAAGGGGGCTCAAGGATCCCGAAAGCTTCCGCTTGATCGAGGAGCTGGCGGATGCACTGGGCGGAGCGGTTGGCGCTTCACGGGCGGTCGTAGATGCGGGTTGGCGTCCCCACTCCGAACAAGTTGGTCAGACAGGCAAGACCGTTAGCCCGAATCTGTATGTTGCGGTTGGGATTTCTGGTGCTACACAGCACATAGCAGGCATGCGGACGGCAAAGGTGATTGTCGCGATCAACCGCGACAAAGATGCACCCATCTTCAGGATCGCCGACTACGGTCTCGTAGGCGACCTGTTCGAAATTGTCCCCAAATTGACAGAAGAAATCAGAAAAGTTCGAGTGAGTTGACTCGGTGGCTGACAAATCGATAGTCCCCGCAGATCATCAGCCTAGTCTCGCGCAAGACGAACTCATTCTTTCCGGACCACCAGACGACGAACGACTTGAAGTTGACGTCCTATTCGTTGGAGGAGGCCCGGCAGGGTTGGCGGGCGCCATTGAATTGGCTCGACTGGTGAAGACCGACAACGAGCAGGCCGGCGGGGTAGGTGAAGTAAGCATCGGAATTCTCGAGAAGGCCGGAACATTGGGTGAGCATTCGTTGTCCGGGGCAGTCGTAAATCCTAGAGCCTTCCGCGAACTCTTTCCCGGAATGCCCGATTCGGAATTTCCCTTCAGATCTTCGGTCCAGAAGGAATCCGTCTTCTTGTTGTCAGAGGGCAGACACCTACGGATTCCCACGCCGCCGACGATGCGTAATCACGGATACTTCGTAGCATCGATTTGCGAGATCGTGAGATGGTTGGGTGAAAAAGCGGAGGCGCTTGGGATCGATCTGTTTCCCGGTTTTCCGGCAGGAGCGTTGCGCGTAGATGGTGACAGGGTTGTGGGAGTACGGACCGTCGCTTCCGGGTTGGAACGCGATGGAACGCCCGGATCCAGTTTCATGCCGCCTACAGACATCTTAGCCAAAGTCACGGCTCTTGCTGAAGGCACGCGGGGAATGCTGGCCCAAGCGTATTCGGAGTGGCAGAAGATCGAGTCGGGGAACCCACAGATCTTCGCACTTGGCGTCAAGGAACTGTGGGAAACGAAGAAACGGCTGGATGGGATCATTCACACTATGGGTTGGCCACTCCCCAGGGACGCCTTCGGTGGGAGCTTCATGTATCCATTGGAGGGTAATCTAGCTGCAATCGGGCTGGTGGTAGGACTGGACTACCGCAGCACTGGGCTAGACGTTCATCACTTGCTCCAACGCATGAAACACCACCCGCTGTTCCGCCAATACTTAGATGGCGGCGAAATGATCGAGTGGGGAGCGAAGACGATTCCCGAAGGCGGATACTATTCGATTCCGCAGAGACGGCACGGTGATGGGGTTGTTATACTTGGCGACTCGGCAGGTTTCGTCGACGTTCCATCGCTGAAAGGCATTCACTTCGCTATGCACTCCGGAATGCTTGCGGCGCGCGCGATATTTGCAGCGCTCAAAGCGGAAGACGTATCGTCGACGCGGTTGGCGGAGTACGATAGATCAGTTGACGAATCCTATATCGTGAAAGATCTGTACCGAACTCGTAACATACGGCTAGCGTTTAAGAATGGGTTCTACCGGGGTGCCATTAGGGCCGGAATCATGACACTCACAGGGGGACGGTTTCCGGGCAGGAAGATCGATATGGAGAAGGATGCTGGGGTGCCGAAAAACATCACAGCGGCGGACGCCTTTGCCCCAGACGGTCGCCTTGCAATTAGTAAGGTAGACGGCGTATTCAAGTCGGGAAACATGACGCGCGATACGATTCCGAGTCACTTGAAGCTCGACGATCGGGTTGGAGCTGACGTCGCGCGCTTCTACTCGCATGTCTGTCCTGCAGCTGTATATGAGGAGTCGGACGGTGAGTTACGTATGAACCCGCCGAACTGTGTGGACTGCAAGGCGACGGACATACTGGGTCCCAGGTGGACGCCCCGGGAAGGGGGAGCAGGGCCAGCCTATAAACGTATGTAAGTAATTCTATTAGAACGGCGCGGCGCCAACGTGCCGTGACTCTTCCAGATACATTGCGTTCAATTCTGAACCTCGCTCCACGTCAAGATTGTCCTCGGGGACAATCATCAGAGCGTTCGCTGCTGCCATCGAGCTGAGAATCCCCGATCCCTGCGCCCCCGTGAGACTCGCGTAGCGTTTGCCATCCCGTTCTGTGACTACGATGCGCAGGAAATGACACAGCGGTGCCTTGAGATGAATTTCGTCCTCTGTCGTAACCGGAAAGGTGCAGCGAAACAGTTTTTCATGCCCAAGCATTTTGCGGATGGCAGGCCTCACGAAGAGTTCGAAGCCTACCATCGAGCTTACGGGATTGCCGGGTAGTCCTATCCACGGAAGGCCGTTCAATACCGCGAAACCGACTGGCGCACCGGGCCTCATTCGTATGCGCCAGAACTTCATGTCGGCGCCCATTTCTTGGAGCACCGGTCTGAGATAATCGTGCTCGCCGACGCTTACGCCGCCCGACGTGATTAGAAGATCGGCGTCTGCGGCTGTGGCAATGCGTTTCCGCAGGTCGGTGGGATCATCGGAGGCTATCCCCAGGTTGATCACTTCGCCCCCCGCCTGCTGCACCATTGAGGTCAAAGTGTAGGTGTTCGACGATGCGATCTTCTTGCCCGCCAGAATGGCCTCTCGCTCTGCCAAGTCGGCTATTTCGTCGCCAGTGGCCATTACTGCCACTGTCGGCCTGCGGTACACGCAAACGTAGGTCTCGGCTAGGGACGCAAGAACCCCTATGTGTGCGGCGCCAAGTTGTGATCCACTTGTCAAAGCCACCGACCCCTGCAGGATGTCTTCGCCGCGGAGGCGTATGTTGGCACAAGCGTCAGTTTCTTCGTCTACTCTGACACGTCTGTTATTTACCTGCGTAGTATGTTCCTGTCTCACCACGCTATCCGCACCTTGCGGTATCGGCGCTCCCGTGAAAATCCGTGAGCACGGGAGTCGTTCCGGCCGGAATCCGCTCAACGATATCCAGCTCCACCGGACATCGTCCGACGATGTCGTGACTTCTCACGGCGTAGCCGTCCATCGCGGAATTGTCCCAATAAGGCAGATCGATGAGACTGCTCACGTCGGTGGCCAGGACGCGGCCGAGTGCAGTCGATAGTGCTACTGTCTCGGTAGAAAGGGGAGCAACAGCCGCCGTAATGATGTCTACTGCTTCGGTGGGAGTTATCCTCGAGAGCATCCTACTCTTGGAGACTCCGCCACATGTCTTCAGCAGTAGCGAGGTCCGCAGCCGTGTTCACGTTGAAGAACAAGGTCTTCGGATCACCGTGCCGTTCGGTTTCTTCGGGTTGGAGTGTCCCCGACCTAACCTCGTGCAGGAAGCCGGATGCTCGAAAATCCTCACCGGCCAGACGTTCTCGGATAGGGCCTCTACATGCCGGCCCGTATACGGCGCAGAGTGGCTCCACTTCGCCTGAGTCACCGTTCATCGGCAAATAGGCATCGTAGTCGTTGGAGGATTCGATGAGGGCCTTCAATAGGTCTGCACTGATGAACGGCATGTCCCAGGCGACAACCAGGACCGGTCCCTCGCCGGCTGTCAGTGCTGTGTAGATACCGCCCAAGCTCCCGCAGTTTCGTATAGCATCTTGCACCACTTCGAGATCGGGGTTCCAGTCTGGAGCCTCAGGTGAATTCGCCACCAAGAGAGGAGAGGAACCAGTAGCGGCGTGCACCGATCGGACCACGCGGTCCAAGATTCGTTCACCTCCCACCGACTCCAGTCCTTTAGGGCTACCGCCAAACCGACTGGCGTTTCCGCCTGCTAGAACAGCGCCACGCATACCGCTACCTCCGTTTCTTGCACGACTGCCAACCGGTGAAGTGTCTCATCTGTCCCCCCGGTATTCTGCATAAAGATGTGGTCCCTCCTGGACGCGAACACACTCCAGCTTCGTCGAGTCAGGCATGCGATCGATCATCCGGTTCCAAATAAATACTGCCAGTGCCTCAACCGTAGGGATCTCCTTGCCAAATTTGAATTCCGGTACGTCATAATTGATGTGCCGATGGTCGAATCGTTGTGAAATCTCCTCACGGATCGCGGCATCCAGATCTGTCAGGCTCATTATCATCGACGTTTCGCTTGATACAGTGCCCGATATCGTAATGCTGCACTTGTAGAAATGTCCGTGGCCATGTTCGTTGGCACACTCACCAAACACCTCCATATTGCGCTCGGCCGTCCAGTCCGGCCTGAAGTATCGGTGAGCAGCAGAGAAATTCACGACCCGAGTGAGATGCACGGTAGTCATATCACAATCTACGCTGGCGTTAGACCACGCGCACGGCCATGGCCTTGATGGACAGAACTACCGCAGAGCCAAGTGAGATGTCCAGATCATCCAGCGCTTGGCGAGTGACTCTGACGGCAAGGTCGATTCCAACGTCGACGTTGAGAGTTACACTGCCGTGACCGTCGTCGGAAAGCTGCCTCACTTGCCCTTCGAACTGATTCCGCGCGCTCGATTCCAACCTATGGCGGCTCAGCATTATTTCGTCCGGCGGAAGTACCAACGTGACGGGGCCCGACTTGTCGGTCACTATTTGAAGCTCTAACGTCCCGATTTTGATCGTGCGCAGCCCGGTCCCTGCCGGCAATGTCGCGCGAAATAAGTTCTCAGGCGTTAGAGTGCCCGTGCGTCCATCCGTGAGTGAGATAATTCGTTCCGACCAGCGAAAAGCGTGCTCTAATTGATGGGATGCGAAGCAGATAGCAGTACCGTTACCTGTCTCCTCTTTCAACACCTTGAAAAGTTGAGCGGACGCGGCGCCGTCGGCAGCCGAGACGGGCTCGTCCAGTAGCAGGACCATTGGCCGAAGCACAACTGCGCGAGCTATGGCAACGCGTTGGATCTGTCCGTCACTCAGAGATCGAGCGCGCTGCTCGGATAAGTCTGCAATACTCAGACGTTCGAAGGCAACTGATATTCGTTCCGTTGCGTCTCGTCCATGAATGCCTCTTAGACCTAGGGCGTACTTCAAATTTTGCTGTACAGTTCCGCCAAAGAGCAGCGGCTGCTGCTCGACCATAGTCACAGATTTACGCGCCTCGCCCTTCTCTTGCCTGGTCTGGACCAACTGTCCATTGAGAGAAATCTGCCCGTTCGTCGGTTTTTCCAAAAACGCCAAGATTCTGAGCAACGTGCTTTTGCCGGACCCGTTCGCGCCCGTCAGTGCGGTAACACTAGCGGTCGGCAGTTCGAAGTGATCGATGTTCAGGACTTGCCGATTGCCGTAATTGTGCTGAAGATCGTTGGCCTCAAGCATCGCCACGACCTTGCAGTAGTTGTAGGAGCACATTAACCGTAAAGGCGAGAGCCAATAAGACGAGTCCCAGACCCATGGCGAGGGCAAAGTCTCCCTGTGACGTTGCGAGAGCCACTGCAGTCGTAAGAGTTCGTGTGTGGTGGAGAATGTTGCCGCCCACGATCATCGCGGCGCCCAATTCTGCCAGTACCCGTCCGAATGACGCGACTACCGCCGCCAGAATCGCAAACCGGGCCTCTCGTGCGACGGCGATCTGAGTCTTGAGGAATCCCGCTCCCAACGTCAACGCAGTACGGCGGACCCGAGGGTCGATACCTTGGACTGCAGCGGCCGTTAGGGCTGCCGCAATGGGTACGGCCAAGATGATTTCGGCGATAACGATTGCCCACCATGTATATAGCAGTCCCGTCGATCCCAACGGCCCGCTGCGGGTGAGCAATCCCCAAATCAACAGACCCACGACGACAGTTGGGAAGGCCAGCATCGTGTTGAGGACGGTAATGGCGACTCGCCGGCCCGAAAAGCGCGTGGTGCCGACAAAGAAACCAAGAGGAACACCGATAGCACTGGCGACTGTTGCTGCAATAATGGCTATGCGGAGCGAAAGGAGGGTTATTCCGAATACTTCGGCATCACCTGAAAAAATCAGGTTCGCGCCACGGCGTAGGCCATCGGCAAAAAAGTCCAACCGTCAGAACCCTAAAGCGTATCCAAGTGAAATGGTGAGCAAAGGGTGATGAACCCACTGTGTATTTTTGTCGATGTTCCCATTCAGAATAGACGGTTCGTTGGGAGCATTTACCGGTGTCGCAAAGAAAACATCTGGGTACTTTAATCTCCAAAGAACGTCTCGGGCCTCGAACCTGAGATTGAACTTGTCAGATAGGTACCACAGAACACCAGCTTGCGGGCCGAATTGGAATTGAGTTGAAAAGCCGAAGCCACTCAATGTGTCGGCGCTAACCTTTGATCCAGTTGCGATGCCGAATGTAAGTCCACCATATGGAGCCAAGCGGTGCCAGGACTTAGCACCAGTCAGTCGCACGTCGACACCGACGTCCCAGAGTTTGACGGTCTGCGATACTGTTTTCAGAGTCCGGCTGGTCGAGTCCTGCGTCGGATCGATGATGGTGCGGTCGAGGCTCATGGAACCGACTCCGAAGACGAACTCGACGGGTCCACCGGGGTGGAAGCCAAATTTCGCGCCTATTAAAGTGCCGTCTTTGGGGCCCACCCCAACCCTGCCGGCCGAGCCTCCGAAGGCTCCAGCCGTTAGGTACAGCGTTTTTCTTGCGCGAATGGTTTGGTAAGGTGACGATCCAGGGGGATGTCCGACCTGTCCCCAAATCACCTCTGGCGTTACGGACATTGTCCCAGCCAGCATGGCCAAGGCTAAGAGTTGTTTCACACTGGCACGAAAGACGTTTGACATCCCGACTGCTTCCTCCTAAAATCCTCACATTGTTGAGAAGAATGTGGCAATCTAGCCGCCTCCCCCTGCTCCTACCAGCCTACCTTGCCGCTGTTGCTCTCGGCTCAGTAGTCTGCCCGGCCCATCTACACGCACAGGTGGGCTACACTGTCACGAGTGCAGAGAATTTCCGTCGATCGCCATCAACGACTGCTCCGGTATTGGCCCGGGTTTCCAAGGGAACCAAACTGAAAGGCGATCCGGCCAACGGCGATTGGACACCGGTCACGTTGGCAGGCTGGGTTTGGGCGAGATCGTTGAGTTCAATCGATCAGGGTGAATTCGATTTGCGTGTAACTGCCAGAGGCGGTGAAAATCTGCGCAGCGGTCCCAACGGGACGATAGTGGGACGCTTGTCTGAGGGAGCCCTACTCTCGCGAGTCGATCGCAATGGTCAGTGGATTCAGGTACTGCGTTCGGGATGGATGTGGTCTGCGTCTTTGGAGCGAGTGAGGGAGACCGCTACCGGAGCACAATCGTCTGGCCGGATCGCCGGTGATTCTGCAATAAATCTGGAACGTGCGATGGTGGCTCATTCCGCTCCACTCTTGGCTGTTCCAGAGGGTGATCAGACTGCTACACTCAGCGAGGACGCTCCCGTTAAAGTGCTCGCGCGGTCGGGTGAGTGGGTACGTGTCCAAACCGAAGGTTGGGTGCGGGAGACCGACTTGAAGCCCCAGACTCCCGGAGTCCTTGTTGGTGTCAGCGGCGCTGAGGTACGGGCCAGCCCCCGGGAATATGAAGGGGAGGTCTTGCAATGGACACTACAGTATTTGGCGATCCAGGTGGCCGACGAACTTCGTAGTGAGATTCCGTTGGGTCGGAAGTACATACTGACGCGAGGTCCGTTGCCGGAAGCAGGATTTGTGTACGTCATGATTTCGACAGACCAGTTGGACGAAGTCGAACAACTGACGCCGCTCTCCCAGATAGTGGTTCTTGTACGGGTCAAGACGGCCCGGTCTAAGTATCTCGGCAATCCTGTGGTAGAGCTGTTGGATCTTACGTTACGAGAACAATGAGGCGACTAAGATGAATGAACGACTTATTGGAAAGATCAGCGGAAAATTGGAGGAACTGTCCGATGAATCCGGGAGACAGTTGCTCGATTACATCGAGTTTCTACGATCGAAATACAATCGCAGTAGCAGAGATCGCACAGTGCTCGAGCGTCTGGCCGATAACATCGAGGGAACGCTCGGGGTAGCTGGGCCCGCTCAGGTAATTGATACGGCGGAGAGCGTGGTGCGAGGCGTAGCAGCTGCGGGCAGGGCGGTTGTCGACGGTTTGCAGCGGACTGGAAAGCCCGATGAGGCCGAACCGAGTTCGCCGGATGATACATCTGACCCAGCGGAAAATGACGAACAAGAGGTGGCTGAGAAGGACACGGAGCCGCCCGCCTCATCTTGACCCCCCGTAGTCTCGCGGGTACCTTCCCCCATGGATATCCCAACACACCTTGAATTGACCCGCCCGACGCTTTGCGCGCGGCGGGTTTTTGCGTACTGACGGCAGGTATGGCCAAGTTGCGTTCCGGACATGCCCTGACTTTCGACGACGTATTGCTGGTACCGCGCCACTCGACGGTGCACCCTAGAGATGTAAACGTCACGGGTCGGCTCACTCGAGGAATAGAATTGAACATCCCCCTCGTGTCTGCGGCGATGGACACGGTGACCGAGGCGGAGATGGCGATTGCAATTGCTCGTGAGGGCGGCATCGGGGTCATTCACAAGAACATGACCGTTGAGCGCCAGGCAGCCGAGGTTGATAGAGTAAAGCGGTCGGAGAGCGGCATGATCTTGGATCCGATCACACTCGGTCCGGATCGTCCGTTGGGTGAGGCCGCGGCTCTCATGGCACGGTTCAAGATCTCCGGAGTCCCGATCGTTGATGATCGAGGTCACCTCATCGGAATAATCACCAATCGGGACCTGCAGTTCGAGCGGAAGATGGACCGGACGATAGACGAGGTGATGACGAAAGAGAACCTAGTCACCGCGCCGGAAGGAACCACTCTCGATCAGGCCGAGCAGCTACTGGGCAAGCATCGCATAGAAAAGTTGCCCGTAGTGAACGCCGAAGGAATTCTGAAGGGTCTCATAACTGTAAAGGACATCTTCAAACGACGGGAACATCCCAACGCCAATAAAGATCAACACGGGCGACTGCGAGTGGCGGGTGCTGTAGGCATAGGTGATGACTCGCGTCCGCGAGCAGAGGCAATGCTGGACGCCGGGGCTGACGCGATCGTGATCGACTCGGCGCACGGACATTCAGACGGTGTGTTGTTGACGATCGAGAAGATTCGCAACGCCTTTCCCGATGCGCAGCTAGTCGGCGGCAACGTGGCAACCTACGAAGGGGCCATGGCGTTGGTGGAAAGGGGAATCGACGGAATCAAGGTCGGCATCGGGCCCGGTTCGATCTGTACGACGCGCGTGGTTACGGGAGTGGGTATGCCGCAGATAACGGCGGTGGTGGAGGCAGTGCGCGGGTCGAGCGATGTCCCCGTCATAGCGGACGGTGGTATCAAATATTCAGGCGATGCGGTCAAGGCTCTCGCGGCAGGTGCGTCGGCGGTAATGCTCGGCTCGATGCTCGCCGGCACGGAGGAGAGCCCGGGCGAGAGCTTCCTGCTCGAAGGCCGCCGCTTCAAGACCGTGCGCGGCATGGGGTCGCTTTCAGCGATGCAAGATGGGTCGGCAGACCGCTATTTCCAGGAAAACGACGCGTCGTTACGCAAGCTCGTGCCGGAGGGCATAGAGGGGCGAGTGCCATACCGCGGGCCGGTTGGCGATGTGATCTATCAGATAGTGGGCGGTGTCCGGAGCGGGATGGGTTACTGCGGAGCGGCCACGCTGGACGAACTGCGGTGCAATACCGAGTTCGTCCAGGTGACTCCGGCCGGACAGCGCGAGTCTCACCCGCACGATGTCGTGATCACGCGCGAGTCTCCCAACTACAGTGTGTAGGCTCCCTTACCCGACTTAGTGGAGCTTGTGCTCCTCTTTTAGACGCCTGTGTACCTCGGCGTTCTCGATCCATGGTTTGCGCTCGAAGTAGCTCTTGCTCATCTCGGCGACCTTGGGCGACAGAATTATGAGCGCCAACAGATTGGGCAGGATCACTATGCCTAAGAACACGTCGCCCATGTCCCAGATGACCGACAGTGCGAGCACCGCGCCCACGAAGTGCATGAGAACGTAAACGATCTTGTACGGCAACACGGCTTTGGCTCCGAACAGATACCTGGCGCAGCGGTCGCCATAGTAACTCCAAGAGATGGCGGTCGAGATCGCAAAAAGTAGCACGCTGATCACAACGATGTATTGAGCCCAATCCCCCAGGCCACGTTGGAAGCCCAACACCGTTAGCGGCGCACCGTTCTCGGCTGCGTCACCGTGCAGTACGGGGTACGTAGAACCGTCAGCAGATTCGGCGGTCCCCTGGTCAGGACGAACCACACCAGTGAATGGAGCAGTTTGGCCCGCATCCGTGTACAGCCGCTCAACGGAGACCTCATGCCAGGCAAGCTGTACGGATCCTGCTGCCGTACCTACCGGTCTCCCATCCTCAAAGCGTAGCTCTGAGGGTGCCGGTACTTGCTCGCGCTTGCCGGCGTCGTCGTAGGTGACATAGGAGATGTCTCCGCCACCAAGTGTGATTTCCGTGGGGATTCTCTGGTTCCATACGCCTGTCATGATTATGACGAGCGCCGTCATGGTCACGATCACAATCGTGTCGATGAAAGGCTCGATCAAAGCGACCACTCCCTCCGACACCGGCTCATCGGTCTTGGCTGCTGCGTGCGCTATCGGAGCCGAGCCCTGGCCCGCTTCGTTGGAGAACAGCCCGCGCTTGACGCCCCACATCATCGTCACGAGAACGGCACCGACTCCGGTTCCTGCTACGCCAGCGGTTGGATTGAACGCCTCGCGGAAAATCAGCATGAAGGCCGGCAATAGTTGGTCGATGTTGAGCAGAATGATAACTCCCGCACCCGTCACGTAGATCGCCGCCATTACCGGCGCGAGGATACTGGTGACCTTTCCGATCCGGCTTATGCCTCCCAGGATAACCGTGGCGACTACAACCGAGGTGATAAGTCCGGTGATCCACGCGGGAACTCCGAACGTAGTGTTCATGGTGTCGGCCACCGTGTTGGCTTGGATCGCGTTGCCGGTGAAAAATGCCGTGATGCCCAGAATCGCGGCGAAAGCAATCGCGAGTGGTTTCCACTTGGGTCCCAGTCCGCGCTCGATGTAGTACATCGGTCCGCCCGAGACCGATCCCTCCCACTTATGTGCGTCGGGGCCGAGTTTCTCCACGCTGCGGTAGCGTTGCGCCAGGGTCACTTCGGTGAACTTGGTAGCCATGCCAAGTGCGGCTGTGACCCACATCCAGAACAGTGCTCCGGGCCCCCCCCAGTGAAGAGCGATCGCCACTCCCGCAATGTTGCCAATGCCGACGGTGGCCGAGAGTGCCGTCGTCAGCGCCTGGAAGTGGGACACGTCGCCGGGCTCGTTCGGGTCGTCGTACTTGCCGGACGTGACTGCGAATCCGTGTGCCAGGTGGCGTATCTGGACGAAGCCGAGGCGGAGCGTCAAGAAGATGCCGACCCCGACCAGTGCTATGACGACAAAGGGGATCTTCTCGTCGCCCAGAGGGATCCCCGTATCCCAGACGAAGCTGGAGAAGGCCTCGATGAAGTGCCGCAGTGACTGTTCCATGAGTTCGATCGGTCCTGGTTAGGGCACGACATAATGGCCAAGAAGCCCCGGGCCATGCAAGGGATGGCTCAGGATTCGTCATTCTCTCGCAAGTTGCGTATCTTGGCGACTGGAGGAAGCTAGCCTAGCCATGACACCGAAACAGAGATCTAGCAGTGACCGTGG
>JAZDCZ010000258.1:0-2664 GCA_036679605.1 Gemmatimonadota bacterium | reverse complement strand
TTTACACGTACACCGCTTTCGCCCAGTTCCTTGGCGACCGAACGCGTGAGGTGAATCACGGCGGCCTTGCACGCGCTGTACACGTGCGGACCTCGTCCCGTGTCGATACCTGCAACACTCGCCGTGCTGATGATCGACCCTGAGCCCTGCCGTTTCATAATCGGTGCCGCGTGTTTCATGCCGAGCACTACGGCGCGCAGCAAAAGAGAGATCGTCGCGTCTATCCCCTGCGTATCGGTTTCCTCAATCATGCCGTCGACACCGCCGGCGCCCGCGTTGTTGAACAGACAATCGAGGGAACCGAACCTCTCGACGGCTTCGTCGAGGGCAGCCACGATCTGGGCCTCGTCACCTACGTCGGCGCGTAGGTAGCAGGCGCGCTCTCCCACCTGCCTCACCAACTCGTGCCCCTGGTCGTCGGCGATATCGGCGACCACAACCCTTGCGCCTTCTTCGATGAACCGGCGAACGGTTGCTGCGCCGATACCGCTGGCCCCGCCGGTAATTACCGCTGTTTTGCCCTCAAGGCTATTCATAGCTCCCTCTCCTGCCGTTGCCCGTCCGCACCTAGCACGCACGCAAAGGCAAGACGATCCCTTTCCCCCTTGTCACCTTTCCCCCTTGTCCCTGGCCTCGCCCGCGTTTACCTCTGTTTGGTACTGGCGCGTGGCTTCGGCATACAATAAAAGATTGCCATGAAGCTTTCTTCGTCCACCCTCGCCATGTTCTTCCTGATCGGCGCTTTCGCCGCCTGCACGACCTTACCCCCCGCTTCCATGCCCCCACCGACGAGTAAGGCACAAGAGCCCGACGCGTTGAGTTTTGTGGGCAGTCGTCAAGAAGCCTCCCGCTTGGCCGTCGAGGCTCTGCAGGAGTTAGGTTTGTCGCTCCACACCGTCAACGCCGAGGCTGGATTCGTCGGCGCAACCAGCGGCCTGAGCACGAGCGGGCTCGGCGAGCGCATAGGCATCTACTTTCGCGAGCATGGCGACGGTTCGATGCAGATGTGGGTCGTCGCGGTTCGCAAGTCAAAAACCAATCCGGAACCACCCCGGTACGACCAACCGGTACGTCGTGAGTTAAAACGGCGCATCGCTTCGTTACGATCCTCGGCGTCACCATTGGCGGAAACTGGCCAACACGGCGCCGTACGAGCAGCCGAGCAACCAGCGGTCCACGGGGCCATCGCCGATGAGTTCAGTGGCGAGGTAACCGGCGCATGTTTCCTGGCCGGACCCGACGGCGAGGTTTTGAGCACGCACCGGGCGATTGCCGGAGCAACAGCCGTCCGGGTGCACCTCGCAGACGGGCGCATACTATCGGCCAGCGTCGCCAGGGTAGCGCCGGCCCTCGATTTGGCGCTCCTACAGATCGCGACGTCCACCCCCGGCTTTCTGGCCCTGGCCGAGGAACCCGGCTTGGAACAAGGCTTGCGGGTATTCAATGTCGCGCCGTCATCCGCGTGGTCACAACCAGGAGGAGAAACTTCTGAAACCGATGAGGGCACGGTGCAAAGAACCGTCAGTCCGACCGGTGAACGGAGTCGCTTTGAAACCACTATCGCAGCGGCATCCTCTCGTTACGGGACGCCGGTGATCAACAGAAATGCCGAGATAGTCGGAGTCATCACCGCCGTGCCGGCTTCGGTTCGAGTTATGCAATCCCGCGGCGAACTCGACCCCGATCACAGCTGGGCAGTCAACCTGACCTACGCAAAGCCTATGCTCCCTGCCGTCTCAGCGACGCCTGCGACAAGCATCAACGAAGCCGTCAGCCGCGCGCGCGCGGCACTATGTCAGGTGGAAGCACAATTCCAGTGAAACCTACCCCCTAGCCCTCGTGGTACGCTGTAAGGGTGAAACCTCGCCCTCCAGGTACGAACGCCGGACCCCTGATGCGCAGCATCAACTGGCTAATCGGTCTGCGGGCTTCCCCTGAAGAGATAGGGCGAGGCGTCGCGATCGGTATCTTCGTAGCTCTGACTCCTACTCTCGGATTTCAAATTGCGATCGCTGCTTGCCTTGCGACCCTGTTCAACGCCAACCGCTCAGTTGCAGTCATGGGGGTTTGGATTACCAACCCCCTCACCGTACCTCCGATCTTCGCGGTGACCTACGCCGTCGGCACGCAGTTTTGGAATGGTCCGCCGGCATCCGGCGTGGGACCGCTATTCGGGAGCTTGTCCCAACAAGCCTCACAGCAAGAGGTCTGGTACTGGCCGGAACGGCTAAAAACCCTACTGTTTGTCGGTGCCGACATCCTTGCTCCTCTGACCATCGGGGGGGCCATCTGCGGATTGGCCGCCGCAACCGGCTGTTATCTCATCGCCGTGCGCGTGGTCCGCCACGGTCGTGACTCAGACCCACCCTCAGCCTGAACGGCGCCCCGTTTGTCGATCACCGTCCCCTATGTCAGCAGTAGGGATATGAGAGACACGAGGGTGGTTCTTGTCTTGCTCGTATCGACGTCCTTCCTGGCTGCCTGCGCTCCTCAGCACCCGGTTCTATACCCTAATGCAAAGTGGCAAAACGGCGGCCAGATTCAAGCGCAAACCGACATCAACCAATGCACCGCTTTGGCACATCAAGGCGGCGTCTACGTTTCCGGCGCGGGAGCCGAAACCGTCAAGAGCACCGCCGGAGCAGCGGTTGTCGGCGGAGCGGT
>JAZDCZ010000257.1:0-2915 GCA_036679605.1 Gemmatimonadota bacterium | reverse complement strand
TGGATCGAACCCGCTCCACAGCCGGTCCCCTTCTCGCCCGACTTGTACTCACGCGACCGCTCGCTCCCGATCAACCGCCCGCGTAGAAAGGCGGTTGTTCAACGGGCTGCTAGGACACAACCTCAGCCGTTCTGGTTTGCAAGCCACGAACAAGCGGCTTGAGGTTGTGCTTTGGCTTGAGGCCGGGCTGCTAGGGCAGCCCTAAGTAGAGTGTCGCAATTGCAATCCATCGCATCGACGGACCCTCCATGGTTGTTGGTTCTCTGTGGCTATTTCTGCTTGATCTTCTTTGTCTTGATCCGCTCAGCGGGCTGCTTTTTGTGGGATTCGGTGGTTTCGATCGCCTTGGCTAGAACATTGATCATGCTCTTGATGTGAGGTACCGATGTTTGCAGCCGAATCGCTTCAACACGCTGCCCCCGTTCTGGCAGCACCGATTCAAACGTCAAGGTCGCTACGCCTACATCGCCCCTGATGTTGATGCTCATGACATCAACCCATATGGGCGGCATATGGCTCTCGATCGTTGGAAGCTCCAGCAAAGACAACACCTTTGTTCCCTGGCGCGGCTTCGGTTTGGAATCCGTGGAATTCTTCTTCTTGGACATCGGTTGTGCCTCTCAGTGGTTCCGAGTATGGCGTCTTAGCGATTTGCCCAATACGGGCAAGCGGATCACCTTCAGTACGTCCAAAAGTGATCTGGGGCCGCTGCATCAGAACAACATCACCCTCCCTGAATCCCAGCGCGAATAGAAGGCGCCCAGCAACATCGAACGTGCAGTTTGAATCAGCGTTCATGATCCTGCTCACGAACGGCTGCTGCATTTCGGTCTCGTCTGCGAGCTGTTTCTGGGTCCAGCGCTTCTCCTCCATCCGCTCGATCAGAATGCGAGACAGATCCAGTCTCCAGAGGTAGCCGATACTCTGCGGACTCTCTCTGAAGTCCTCAAGCAAACGCGCGGCGCTCTGTCTAAGTGATACGTTCCCAGTCGCCATTGTCTTTTGTCCTCCGTACTTCCGCAATGACCTGACGTTCTCTAGCAGTGTTCTTTTGCTTGCGCTTCAGATGTGCGCGAAGCGCGATATACTCTCGTCGCTTTGGACCATGGTAAAAGCCGTAAACCCGGAAGAGGTCACCATACCCGACTCGGTAGACACCGTTCCCCTCGTGCTTGACTGGTGCGCCTTTCCCATACTCGAAGTTCCCAAATCCCGCTCCCGAATAGTACTTGATCTTCCGCAGCAGCCCCTTGCCAGGATCATCGAGGACAATCTGCCCTTGGCTGCCATCGTGATCGGCAATCGCATCGAAGGCATCAGCAGTCATCCAGACATCGGTCTCCCCCTCGAACACGAGTTCGACCTGATATGTCGTCATGAGTATAACTTCTAAGTGATTGCTTGGCAAGTCGGGCCTGTAGCTGCCTCCAAACGCTACAGATATCCTCGGATTCCAGCAACTTTCTACTTGACGCAACCATATGCGTCAGGTATCATAATGGCACGGCACGCAAAGGACAGAAAACCCGAGTCGCCTCCGACAAGTGCGAGATCGTCCGCGATGTTCCAGTCGTCTGTGCGGATGAACGGGCGGCTTTCGAGTTTCTCGAACGGCTCCGCTGGGGGGATGATCCATGCTGCCCGCGATGCGGAAGTGTGGCCATCTACCAGATGAAGGATTCCGAGACCGGCGCTCGGAACAAGCGATTCCTCTGGCGGTGCCGCGATTGCAAGCGGCAGTACACCGTGCGGATCGGGACTGTGTTCGAGGACAGCCGCATCCCGTTGCAGCATTGGTGCTTTGCATTCTGGGCGGCAACGTCATCAAAGAAGGGCGTGAGTGCGCTTCAGATCAAGCGGCAGGCTGGCGTCACCTACAAGAGCGCGCTCTTCATGATGCACCGCATTCGGTACGCGATGGCCCCAACAAGCGATGGGCCGAAACTCGGTGGCACTGTGGAGGTCGATGAGACCTATGTCGGCGGCAAGCCGCGATTCCGAATCCCCCACGCACGAACAGGACCGAATCGGCCCAAGCATCGACCCAAGCAGCCCGTGCTTGGCGCTGTCTCGAAAGAGACGGGGCAGCTTCGCGTCCGCGTCATTCCCGATGTCACAAGCGCCACGCTACGAAGCGCGGTCAATGACCTTGTGGACAAGTCGGCAAATCTCGAAACCGATGAGGCGCTGATTTATCGTCCGATCGGCCGAGAGTACGCAAGTCACAAGACGGTCTTTCACTCAATCAAAGAGTACGTTTGTGATGGGGTGACGACGAACACAATCGAGTCGTTCTTCGCTATTCTGAAGCGCGGCCTGAACGGCATCTACCACAACGTCAGCCGGAAGCATCTACAGCGCTACTGTGATGAGTTCGAGTTTCGATACAACACGCGCAAGGTGGGTGACGGCGCTCGTCTGCGATTGGCCGTACAGGGTGCGGAGGGAAAGCGGCTCATGTATCGAGAGCCAGTAGCGGAGTAGAATGAGCGCCATGGACGGCAAGCGTGACAAACCCGGCCCGGACCCTGACCGCCTCCAGATAGATGAGGATAATTGGGAAGAGGCCGTCAAGAAGGCGCTGGAGAAGAAGCGTCTGCCGGGGGGCTGGCCGAAGGGCGAAGCACCCGATGATCGGGACGACGCAGATAGGCAGACGCCGGAGAGTGGTTGATGCGATGGATTGCTTTGGCGATTGGGGCGATTGGAGTGGGGTGTCTCGCCTTCGCGTATTACTTCATGTATTGGACCCCACGATGGGAGCTCTCGTTGGGATACGCTGGTGCTGTGACCTGCCCCCATTTTATGTACCAGTGGCTATGAGAGTCTGAGCAGGGTAACAGGTTCTCGCTGGCCGGGCCGGAGGGAGGGGCGCAGCCCCGACCGCAGGGCCGGCCAGCGTCGCCGCGAACGCC
>JAZDCZ010000256.1:0-7972 GCA_036679605.1 Gemmatimonadota bacterium | reverse complement strand
GATCAGCTTGAGCCGGTTGACCTGTCCCTCGACCTGACCGTTGCTCCACGCGGTCGTCAGCGCCGCATTCACTGCGTCGTAGTCCGCGCGCAGTCCGGAGGCAAACGTCCGCATTTCGCGTGGTACGCCGCGGCTCCAGGCACGCTGAATCCATGCGTCCAACGATTCGTCTCGACTTTTCCGAACCATTGCAGCGAAGTCGCGTGCCAACGCGACCGCGGCAGCCACCTCGGGGCAACGATGAAAGAACGCCTCAATGAATCGCCGGTTACCGCTGTCGATGTCATCGAAATCCTTCAGGAGCACCCAAGCCAATCGCCGCGCAGACGGAGGATGCACCGCCAGTGGTTTCAATGAGGAATTTTCGGTCAGTACAACAGTTTCTGCTGCGTTCCAGTGCGCCACGCGCCGCCGAACGCTGCAGTATGACCCCGCGAAGCCTCGCGTACGCAACTCTCGTGCGAGTTGCGCCGCGTTGTGACATCCCTCTGCCCAGCGTCTTCGCAGGTAGTCCGTGAACGGGTCGGTCTTGCTGGCGTGCTTGCGCGGGGCGCGTTCGGGAAATCGTCCAGTACGGATGTACCGCCCCACGGTTTCTCGGTTGATTCCGAGCCGCTTGGCGATGGCCCGATGCGAGATTCTCTGCCGGTGCAACTCGACCATCTGTTTGTACCGTTCCATTCGCCGGGCACGCCGCTGCTCTCGGAGTGTTGGACCGCGGGGCAGCCGGCGCGTCCGGCTTCGGTACGGGAGATCTCTCGCGGGCGGACCCGTTCCCGGCGGCGAGCGCGCGCCAACCACGTCACGGGCTGCGGCAGCCATCCCGCGATAGCGGCGTTCCAGCATTCTGACCAGCGCCTGCCGCAAGTTCTGCATCAGGTGAAAACGATCAGCCACCTGCATGGCCTGCGGCGCGCCGTCTGTGGCGCCCTCGGCGTAGAAGCGGGCCCGGTCCCGGGTGATGACCTCGATCCCTGGATGTTCACGCAACCAAGCCGCGACTGTCCCGGCTTGGCGATCGTCAAGCACTTCGACGGGACGATGGCGCTCGAGATCGCAGAGAATAGTGCCGTACCGCTGCCCGCGGCGGACGGCCCAGTCATCAATGCCAAGGACGCGCGGGGTACCCGCAACTGGAATTGACGACCGTCGCATACGCCGAAGAAGCGTGTCCGGGCTGATCGGCATCCCCAATCGGCCAGCCAGCCGGGCGCCGCCTTCCCCTCCGCAAGCAAAGCCAATGCCAGTCAGCGCGTCATCCAAACGAAGGGTGTTACGAGCGCGCACGGCGGCGATTCCAGGTAATCGTTCCGCAAAAATGCGGCGCGGACAAGACGGTGTAGCGCAGAAGAACTTCCGCACGCACAAGTGGATTCGGACCGCTCGGCCTTGCCAAGGCTTATCGCCCAGCGTTCGCGTGTACCGGCTATGCACCCTCGGGGAGGCACGCGCGCAGACGGGACAGGTTCCGAACGGCGTAATACACGACACCACGATCGTAACCAGGCGGGGCTCGATGATGACGCGCTGACAGCGCAGAGCCTCCACCTCGGGCAGAAGCGGATTGACCATGGCCCGGACTCCATTCCGGAACTTGCGGATTCCTCCATGAATCCGCCCTCACATGATCGTAGGCTGCGAAGATCACCAAATGTGCGGGAGAACCGTTTTGGGCGCCTCCTGACAAGATGTTCGGTTGCCACTCATCGCTAATTGGATTATCCTCACCGCCTTGAGCTTCACCGGGTCAACGCGAACTGGGTACACCTCGGTGGCGTTTGACAGCTTGGTGTCCCGTCGGACGCAGGAGGTGCAGCATGCGCGACGTATGCAGCCCTTTACGCCAGGTTTCGCGGCGTGAGATCATTGCTTGGTGTTTATTCGATTTCGCGAACTCAATTCTTATTATTAACGGGGGCCTTTACTTTCCGCAGTGGGTTGTCATCGATAATTCCATCAGCGATATTTGGTTTAACGTGACGATCACCTGCTCGTCAATTGCGCTGATCCTGACCGCTCCTGCCCTTGGTCTTGTAGCCGACACGGTCCGTGGGAACGTCTTCTTCCTCCGTTGGACGAGCGCAACGATGTTCGGTGCTGCCCTTGGCCTCGGTATAGTCGCTCAGGCAATGACGCCGTCCCATCTAAGAGGCTTCTTGGGGTTGGCTGGCTTCTTTGTTATCATGTATAGTTACCAACTAAGTCTTGTCTTCTACAACTCGATGCTGGGCGGCCTGACCAACGAGTCCGCGTACTCCCGGTTGTCCGGCTATGGCCTAGCGGCAGGCTGGCTGGGAGGGATACTCGGAATATTCATGGTGCTCCCTTTCGTCGAGGGCCACGTACCCTGGTTTCAGCCGGGAGGTCGTGATCAAGCTTTCTTGCCTTCGGCTCTTATCTACGGCATGTTCGTCCTGCCGGCCCTAGCGTTACTACCGCAACGATATCCAATTGGCGACCACGAACGCTGGAGCTTCGCATCGACATACTCCGAAGTATTCCGAATGATTCGCACGCTACCATCCCGGAGAGGTGTTCTCGCTTTCCTCATTTCGTTTTTCCTCTTTGCTGACGCGATCCTAACGATCCAAAACAATTCAACGATTTACTTGGATCGGGTTCTGGGCTACTCGGATAATGAAAAGGCGTATCTCTTTCTGCTGTTACTTGCCGCTGCGGCCGTGGGAGGAGTTTTCTTTGGCACGCTTGCAGACCGCATGGGCGTGAAACGTGTGCTCGTTGGTATCCTACTGGCGTGGATTTGTATAATACTGGTGACTGCGCCCCTTTCGGGACGAGGGGTATTTGCGGTATGCTTTGGCGTGATCGGTTTACTGTTTGGTGGTACCTGGACTCTCGCTCGCGCCTTGTTGCTTATACTTGTGTCCAAGGGCCAACATGCGCGCTATTTCGGAATCTACTCATCATTTGAACGAGTAGCGAGTTTGATCGGTCCGCTTGTTTGGAGTGCGCCCGTCGCCCTACTCCCTGAGACTGACAGTGGTCGCTATCGGATCGCGCTCGTGCTGATGGGCGCAATGATCTTACTTGGGCTCGTTGCGCTCAATTTCGTTAGAGTACCTCGGCTGGTGAGTTTGTCGAACGGAGGCCGGGAATGACCTCATGTACTTCAATTGGAGCCAGCTCCGGCCGACGCCGCGGGTCGCGACGGTTGGTCGTCCTGTGGATGTTGCTCTACTTCGGCACGTTTGTCTTTCCCTTGGTGTGGGCGTACGTTAAAGGGGGAGACGTTGTAGGCGTTGTAGTGTTTCTCTTGTCATATTTGGCAGCGGTGCTTTTGCCCGGACTGGCCGAGCACTTGTGGACACGCCTCAGGCGAGTTCGGACCGGCCATTTAACGGAAGTCGAAGTGACTATTGTGACCCATCTTGTCTTGACCCTGCACTCGTGCCTCACTATCGCCGTGTGGGGGGTCGTTCTTCTGTTCTGCGGACTAGTGGCTGAAACGCCTCGCATTATCGCATTACTTCTCATATTCTACTTCCTTGCGTCTGTTGCAGTCATTATTTCGGCCTTGATTAGCACGGAACGGTTCGTAGCACCCGACGCGTATGAGAAAGACAACACCTTTACGTGGGTGTGGCCAGCCACGGTCAAGGCACCAATGAATCTGGTACGCATGGCCTTGAGCGTGTTGATTTTTTTCGTACCAATAATCCAGGCCGCTATATAGCGAGGCCAGTGTCTCGCGAGCGGCGAAGGAGCGTGTTGTTATGAGAGATGTGTTCGCTAATACACTCACGTCGAAGATATCCGGAACATCAGCACTGAATGGGTACGCGCATCGGCTCAGTCAGAGTTACAGGCGTATGATCCAGCGTTTCGACGAAGACATCAGAGCCGAGGTTGAACGGGAGTTCGACCAGCTGACCGGACAATCCAACGTTGAGCCGCCGCTGCTTTGCTATCTGCCCTGGTTGGTTGCGGAAACGCTGCAAGTGGCGAATGACGCCTTCATTGAACAAGCTGGCGTTGCGTACCTCTGCCTGGATCAACATGTACAGCTGATTGACGATTGCATCGATCGTCGAGCCGTCGTCGAACCTACGAAGATCCACGCAGCTTCACTCCTCCTAACCGCCGGTGTCGGCATCATCGCGGAAATAAGTAAGGCTCCTTCTGTCGTGCTTCCGTTGGTCCACAAATACCTGGAGGAAGCTAGTCGCGCCGAGAGAGTCATTCGCGGCGCGGCCGGGCTATTTCCGCCGTTTGAAGACTATCTAAAGCATGTCGCACGGCGTGGCGCCACATGTAAGACAATTCTACCGCTCCTAGCCTCTGAGAACGATTCTTGGGAGCATGCAACGAATCTCGGAAAAGTATTGGATGAGCTCGCGCTTGCTGTTCAGCTAATCGATGATCTATTGGACTGGCCGTCAGACCTGCGCCTCCAGTCTGACAGTCTTGCTCTTCGACTCTTGGAGTATAGGACCGGCAAGTGTGTTCAGGGATGGGATCATGAAGAAGTCGCGGAAATGCTTTTTTCGTTCCAAGTAGTGGACGCTGTCTTGGCATGGACGGGAGAAGCGCTTGAGAGAGCCACCGTACTGATTCCAGAAGAAAGCCAATTAAGGGAGGCGATTCAACGGCTGAGCGGCGAAGTTCGTGCGGTTTGGCGGTTAATGCAAGAAGATGCGATGGCTTGCGGGTCACCAGCTGAGCGATTTCGGATGTTGGCTGTCCGAGCCACAGTACTGCTGCAACACTGAACGGCCGCGCGGGTGGATCCACGCCTGTCTACAGGTTCGATGATACCGCGTCAGTGCAGCACGATCAGTGCGCTAGTCTATTTTCGAATCTGGATTCCGTATTCTTTGTGATCGTTACTTACAAGACACCCCATCGTTCAACCGCAGGATAGCGGGGGCACGCATTTAGGGAACATACTCCATCATGAAATCGGCGCTCGTCACCAGTTAAGGTAGTATGCACGCCAAATCGTGCAACTTCAACATAGACTACGTCACCTAGTTTCGGCTTCATAATGGTCCGTGCCTCTTCCTCGCTAAACCCATTGCTAATCGAGCACACATATTCGATTCCATTATCTCGTCTCAATGTCAGAATTGCGCGCGAGGGAACGTGGCGATAATTCCTTCCATCAAATGGTACTGGTATCCAATCAGGATGCAGTTGTTTCGCTCGTCCAGGAGAAGTGATTTCAATACCCGTAACAACGCCTTCAACTCTCTTTGTTGAACATGACAGAAACTTGACTAGCGGAATTAGTCCAAGCGATAGAATCGCAGCTGGTAAGTAGCCCGCCTGCCTGTGCGCCGATTGTCTCAAGTCCTCGTTGTCGTAGTCCATGATCAATGGGAGGCGGTCGATGTATTAGAATTGTTCTGACTACTACTCGGTGGTGAATCAGACCTCTTGAATCACGGCTGGGACGCGAATCCGCCCCTGCGCCTGATGCCGACCTGGTCGCCTCGTATTTTGGGTGTCATGGGGCGCTTGATAACGGTTCTCCCGCACTCTTGGTGAAGCGCACCCCAGCGACAGCCTGAGAGGTAAAATGGGCTCCGAGTGGATCCAAGGAAAGGATCCCAAGTCCGCGGAATGGAGTCCGCATCGATGATCAATCCTCTCGTTCCCCAGGCCCTGGTCCTTCGTTGCAGCCAAATCCAGATCGATCCCGACCGTGTGACGATCGCGGAAGGCCGCGGCCTTCGTGCGCCGGTTCATCAGCCGCTCGGCGCGGACGGCGAGCTCATCCTGAAGGATGAGTTCCAGGAACTCGGCATGATTCAGCCCGTTCCCGAAAGCCTGCTGCAAGCGAACGTTGAGCGACAACGTCAATCCCGACGGCCTCAACTTCTTCAACGTGGTCTGCAATGCTTCGTTCATGGCCATGCCTCCTTGGTAAATGCCGTGTGAACCAGTTCTCCGTAGTCGCTCAGCGAGCGGATGATGGGGCGCTCGTCGATGAACTCGAAACGATCCTGCCGGTCGCCCTGTCGCTTGATCAGCTCGCGGATCGTTCGCCGCCGGTACGCCCCGTGCCCGGAAGCCAGTTCACAGGCCTGCTCGATGCGAACCGCGGGATGCCGCTTGGCTAGGCTCAACAGGCCCATCAGTACGCGGACGCCTGCGATGCCCCGCTGGTGAACCATCTGCGCCGCCCAGGCTCCGGTGTGTGAACCGATCAACTCGGTCTTGCGCAGCAGATGGGTTACGCCGCGTTCGATGCCGCTACGTTTCCGCGAAGGGATGTGCCGGTTGATGGCCTCGCGGAACGGCTCGCAGAGACTCGCCGGCCCCGAGCCGGAGATCGAACCATCCGGCATCCACCCGGTGGGCAGGTTTGGCCGGCTTCGATCGGGCGGGTCTTTCCCGCCGGGACCAGCCTTCGGACCAGCCTCCCACCGCCCGGCCCGCCGTGCCGGAGCCGCCTTGAGCTTGCCCCCCGCGGCGGCGCGCCCGCGGCCTGGGCCTGAGCTTCAAGCGTCGCGCTGGCCCGCTCGGGTTGGTCCGGCTCGAATCGAGCGCCGCAGACTGATACGTCCAGGCCGAAGAGCAGGCAGGGGGCGGTTTGGCGGGCTGCCGTGGGCGGTGTAACCTGCGCAGTTCAGAGCGCTAACGCAGCCGTACGGTAGATGGGTTTCCATGGACATTGCCTCCGTCGCCACGGCGGTTAACATGACAGCGCTACGAACCGCGATTGGGGCTTTCGGTCGCCGGTTGGTCGGATCTGGAAACCGCGTTTTCGAAGCCGCCAGCCGCGATAGGGAACGAATTCTGCGCTGTCGTACTAGCTGAGGCAGGGAAGTGATCGTGAACCGAAACCTCCAACAGCTCTATTCGGAGCATCTGGTAGCAGTGGGCTGACGACGCTATCATGCTGTGCAGAGGCAAGTTGAATGTCCTGCGGAGTCATAGCGTGCTAACCTTTTTGCATCTTTCTGATATCCACTTTAGACGGTGCAGTGGCGACCCCTACGATCTCGACGACCCCCTTCGCCATCAATTGCTAATTGACATCGATCAAGTCGTAAAGGACTTGGGGCCGCCCGACGCGATCTTTGTAAGCGGTGACATTGCCTTCAGCGGTTCTGCTGATGAATACGAGAGTGCGAAGGTCTGGCTCAGCGAGATCTGCACGAGGCACGGCCGCACGTTCTCCCACGTGTTCTGTGTTCCAGGGAATCATGATGTTGATCAGACCGAAATCAAGGAGGATTCACTGCTGTCGCTCGTTCATAGCGATCTGAGAAACGCCGCTCCTGAGGGATTGGATGGAGTAATCACAAAGCACATGCGCGACAAATCTGCTCCGGACGTGATCTACCGGCCGCTCACCCAATACAATAAGTTTGCCGCGTTGTTCGGCTGTCCCATTAGCCCTCAGAAGCCGTCTTGGAAAGCCCATTTCGAAATGGAAGACACTTCCATCCTACGAGTGTGGGGTTTGAATTCTTGTCTTGGTTCGGACCACAACGATAATGAGTACAAGACCGTTTCGCTCGGGGAACATCAGATTCCAGCGTACATCCCTGGTGTTGAGAATCTGGCAATATGCCACCATCCTCCAGATTGGTGGCAAGACGGGGACAAGACGAAACAAGGATTCATTGCAAACACCAGGATTGCACTGTTTGGACACAAACACTCGCAGACAATGAAAACAGAAAATGGCTCGCTATTGGTGACTGCCGGCGCGGTTCATCCCGATCGGAGAGAGCCCGACTGGCGACCACGGTACAACTGGTTGACGGTCAATCTGGAAAACGACGATGCAGGGCGTAGGCTGAAGGTGTCAGTCCATCCTCGTCTCTGGAATGACGACCGAAGATTCGATGCTGATTTTAATCTATGTGGAGGCCAGAAAGAAAAGACGTAACTCTTCAGCCGTATGCAGTTGCGTTAGGCGTCGAAGTGGTAAGATAGGCAAATTTGCGCCATGCGCGGCGAGCTGTTATGTAATCGCGGATGCAAGCGACGGTGGGGC
>JAZDCZ010000255.1:0-6181 GCA_036679605.1 Gemmatimonadota bacterium | reverse complement strand
ATCGGCCGGTAATGCGGGCGAGTACTACACCCCACGTGCTGTCACCGCTTTCATGGTGGACCGCATCGACCCCAAGCCCGGCGAGACCCTGTTCGATCCCGCCTGCGGCACCGGGGGGTTTCTGACCTGCGCCATCCGGCACATGCGCGAGAGCTACGTGAAGCGACCAGAGGACGAGCAGGCGATGCAGGTGGCCTTGCGTGCAGTGGAGAAGAAACAGCTTCCTCACATGCTCTGTGTCACCAACATGCTGCTGCATGGCATTGAAGACCCGAGCTTCGTGCGCCACGACAACACGCTGTCCCGTCCTTACATCAGCTGGGAGCGCAAGGACCGGGTGGACATTGTCCTCACCAACCCACCATTCGGTGGGAAGGAAGAGGATGGCATCGAATCCAACTTCCCGCAGCACTTCCGCACGCGCGAAACGGCGGACCTGTTCCTTGCTCTCATCATCCGTCTGTTGAAGCCGGGTGGGCGTGCCGCTGTGGTGTTGCCCGACGGCTCTCTGTTTGGCGAGGGTGTTAAAACCCGACTCAAGGAACACCTGATGGAGGAGTGTAACCTCCACACCATTGTCCGCTTGCCCAACTCCGTCTTCCGCCCCTACGCCTCCATCGGCACCAATCTGCTGTTCTTCGAGAAAGGCGAGCCGACGAAGGAGACCTGGTTCTATGAGCACCGGGTGCCCGAAGAACAGAAGGCCTATTCCATGACCAGGCCCATCCGGCTGGAACACCTGCAACCCTGTATCGACTGGTGGGGCGGGGCCAAGCGCAAAAGTCGCGAGGCGACCGAGCGCGCCTGGAAGGTCGCGGTCGAGGAGGTGAAGGCGCGCAGCTACAACCTCGACATCAAGAATCCGCACGCTGTCGAGGACAATCACGGTGATCCGGAGGAACTGCTGGCGGAACTAATCGCCGCCGAAAGCGAGACGGCGGCGCTGCGCGACCAGCTCAAGGCGATCTTAGCGGAGGCGCTGACGCGATGAACGCCGAACAGCTACATGCCCACTATGACCGTATCGCCGAGGCGCCCGACGCCATTCCGCGCCTGCGCCGCTTTATTATCGATCTGGCGGTGCGGGGGAAGCTGGCGCCCCAAGATCCGAACGACGAGCCCGTTTTGAAGTTGCTGAGACGTATAGCAGCGGAGAAGGCGAGGCTGGTGAAAGCGGGGGAGATTAAGAAGCCAAAGCTGTCGGCTAAGGCGACGGGCGAGAAAAAGCCATTTCTGCTGCCAATTTCATGGGCGTGGGCGCGTGTAGGCGAACTCTTTATATACGACGCAGGTACAAAGCGCGATCCTCAACAGTTGGAAAATGCCCGATGGTTATTGGAACTGGAGGATATCGAGAAGGGCACCTCGAGGATTCTTTCGCGACTCAAAGTCCGCGATCGCCAGCCCCGCAGCACAAAGTCTGAATTCAAAATTGGCGATATTTTGTATGGAAAATTGCGCCCATACTTAACCAAGGTGCTTGTCGCGGATGCGCCGGGCTACTCAACGACTGAGATTGTCGCCATCCGACCCATTCTGCCACTGTGTTCGAATTACTGCGCCTTGGCATTTCGGCGGTCAGATTTCGTCGACTACGTGACACGCCTTGGGCGAGGCACAAAGATGCCTAGGCTCCGCACTGACGACGCGATTTCAAGCTTTTTTCCACTTCCACCCCTCGCCGAGCAGAAGCGCATCGTTGCTAAGGTCGATGAGTTGATGACTCTGTGCGACCGGCTAGAGGCAGCACGGAACAAACGCGAGGTAACGCGCGACCGGCTGGCGGCGGCGAGCCTCGCCCGCCTGAAGCGTCCCGACCCGGATGAGCAATCCTTCCGAAACCATGCCACGCAGACGCTGGAAATTCTCACCCCGCTTACCGCCCGCCCCGACCAGATCAAGAACCACCGCCAGACTATCCTCAACCTCGCGGCGCGCGGGAAGCTCGTGTCGCAGGACCCGAACGACGAGCCAGCGTTGGCGCTTCTGAAGCGGATGGCAATTGAAAGACGCTCCTATTTGTCGCGAGGGCGCAAACAACGCATACGCGAGTGCGAAATTCGGGGGTCTAAGGAGCCGTTCCCACTACCGTCCACTTGGATATGGACGTGCCTAGGGGAACTGGTTCTTGAGATGCGCTACGGTACTGCGAAGAAGTGTGGCTATGAGTACAAAGGCGTGCCGGTTCTACGCATACCCAATGTCTCAGGTGGCGAAGTCAGTCTGGAGGATTTGAAGTACGGGTCGCTGAGCGACAAGGAGATCGAGGAGCTAAGTCTTCGACGCGGCGATTTGCTTGTAATACGGTCGAATGGAAGCCTGCGGCTGGTAGGACGCGCGGCAGAGGTTGGCACGGCCGCCGAAGGCATGGCGTTTGCCGGCTACCTAGTGCGGGTTCGCTTGAGTGCTCGGAACCTCCTCAGCCGCTTCATTTGGGTGGCAATGAATACCGATCACGTACGCGACCAGATTGAGAAGCCAATAAGGTCTGCGGTAGGTCTTAAAAACGTCAACTTGACGGAGTTTGCTGCTCTTACCATCCCGCTTCCACCCCTCGCGGAACAGCATCGCATTGTCGCCAAGGTCGATGAACTTATGGTGCTGTGCAGTCGGCTAGAAACGCAGCTCGCTACGGCACAACGTGCGAGAGGCCAGCTCCTTGAAGCGGTTATTCACGAAGCCCTTGCTTCGGCGGCCTGAGCGAGCCTGACCGTGCCGATCCGCCACGCGATCTGGAAAGTTGATCCGCGGCCTCAGCCGCTCAGTGAGTCATCGCTCGTAACGGAGCAGTTGCTTGAGGAAATGATCATTGCGGAGCCGCGAATTCTCTCCGACGAGTGGATGCTTATCGGACGCCAGGAAGACACGGCCTTCGGCGGTCGTATCGACTTGCTCGCGATCGCCCCAGACGGAACACTGATCCTAGTCGAACTGAAGCGCAATCGGACACCGCGAGATGTGGTAGCCCAAGCCGTAGACTACGCTAGCTGGGTCGAGATGCTCCAGGCGGAAGACATCGCGGCGATCTACGGACGTTTTGCAGCGGGCCGCAGTCTATCCAAGGATTTTCGGGAACGCTTTGGGCAGGACCTTGATGAGGACTCACTGAACCAGAATCACCAGATCGTCATCGTGGCCGCATCCCTCGACGATAGTACCGAGCGCATCGTTGCCTATCTGAACGAGCGAAGTATCCCCATCAACGTACTCTGTTTCCAAGTCTTCACGCACGGGGAGGAACAACTGCTAAGCCGAGCCTGGTTGCTCGACCCAGTCGAGACCCAGGTTAGCACGGCCACCCGACGCACGGGGGCCGACGAGCCTTGGAACGGCGAGTTCTACGTGTCGTTCGGCCACGGCGATGCGCGTTCGTGGGTGGATGCGGTTGAGTACGGCTTCATCTCGGGCGGCGGCGGGGTTTGGTACAGCAAGACCCTGCGACTCCTCGCGCCAGGTGACCGCATCTGGGTAAACGTACCTCGCACGGGCTTCGTCGGCGTCGGCCGCGTTACAGGACGCGCTCAGCCCGCTGCATCGTTCGAGGTCGAAGCGCCCGATGGCAAGATCCCGTTACTCGATCTAGCGAAGCGGGGGCACTACTTCCGTGATTCCGCAGATGATACGGAGCGGTGTGAGTGGTTCGTGCCAGTTAGGTGGTCGCAGACCACAACTCTGGAGAAACCCATTACGGAGGTTGGCCTGTTTGGCAACCAGAACACGGTATGCAAGCCCGTTACGCCGAAGTGGCGCTATACGGTAGAGCGGTTGAAGGAGAGATTTTCCGACTTCGACAACTAAGCGAAGAAGGGAAAGCGGTGCACATCACGCCCGCACCATAGGCGTTTCTGCTAATCGAACCATTGTAACCCCTCGCCGGCGGCCCATAGACCGCGGCGGGAAAGGTCGGCAAGGAAGCCTCGGACGAACGAGTCCGACACCCTCGCGCTACCGTCGGACTGTCTGTCCAAACGGTCGCCGACCTGCTGCCAAGTTGCGAAGCCTACATGCAACCCCGAGCAAAGCTCGCGGTAACTCGTCTCCAAGGATCTAGCCTCTCGATTGCGCGAGAGCTTCTCCGACAAAGGGGCTCGTGCGAGTGCGTTCGCAAGAACCTCGCCATTTTCGGGTGCCTCACGTGCAGGAGACCAGTGTCGAGCGAAGGGCTTCCCGGTGATGTAGACCAGTGACGGTGCCTTCGGGTGCGGATCGTCGGAAGCGAGCTTGGCATGCAAGAGCGCGTACTTCTGGGCCTGCTCGATCCCCGTCTTCGCCTGAACCTTCAGTTCAACGAAGACCCGCTCGCGGAGCGATTCAAGCTGGACATCGGCCTGAGTGAAGCTTACGTCCTGCGCGTTCTGAACGTCTAGGGGCGCTCCTCGCGCTGCAACGGCGCCTGTCAGCGAGAGAAGTGATCGAGCGGCTGCTGGGGGTAGAGCGTAAAGCAGGATGTTGAATAGGAAGTTCAAGGGCACTTCTTGCGACCGAATCTTACGGTAGAAGGCCGTGGTGTCGGGACCAAGGTGCTGCGGCTCCCAGCGGTAGTGTTCGACGTATCGATACACAAACTCGGGCCAGCTGTTTCGGTCGATGGGCATTCCTTGTTACCTAACGGATCGGTGCTCAGCTGCATGGCACAGGCCGCCGAAGGTCACTGAGGCACCCAAGGTTGATGCCAGAAGGCTACCGGACCTCGATCGAAATTTGCTGCGCCACGTCAGCTGCAGCACCTTGTTAGCCACTGCCCCTCGCACTAGAAAACCGCCATGCTGATGTGGTCCCAGGGATTAGCTATGTAGTCGGTCCGGAAGCCGAGAAGTGCCGGGACCAGTCGCTCGTTGAGGCGGCGGAGGTTATTGACTTGTCGCCAATGCCTCTCACGGATCGTGCTGCACGGCTGCGAGCCAGACCAGAGGGTCTCGTGAAACAGGTTGTTGCGAAGATCCACGATGGCGGCGAAGTGATCGGCATTCTGATAGAGCCCGAAGGTGCTGCACATCGTGGGAAGGCGTTCTGCGTGGCTCTTCGCGGTAACGCTCGCCGTCTCGTTCGCAACACGATAGAGGGCATCGAAGACCGTATAATAGATTAGGAAGCGCTCCCAGTCCCACTCATACGTCGGCGCCCGAGAGAGCACGTAGAGAGCGTTAGTGAAACGCTTCCGAGACGAAGTCGGCCAGGCTCGCCAGGCTTCATAGCTTGTGCTGATGAAGGGCGTTTCGTTCTCGCGCCGGACCATTGTGTGGTGGGCCGATTTCATTCGAACACGACCGTCGAACCACCAGTCGTAGAACTGCATCCGGTGGCCGAAGAGGTACCCAAGAAGGTGCATCAAGAACGCTCCGTCCGATTCGCGCAGAGGGCCCTTAATGGACGGAGAATCGAGGCTGATGAGATGCGACGGGGGAAGGTGGTGGAGCAGAGCCGGGCGCTCGGTTCCAGGCAACTCGCGCTGCTCGCGTTCCTCTTCGGGAACGAGCTTGCCGGTCTTTCGATCGATGAACTCGGTAGTCTGCCGCGTCTCGGTCGGCGGATACAGGAAGTGATCCGTGTTGGTGCGCTTTTGAACAGCGGCGAGCGACTCCTGGAAATCCGCCACCGGCGTAAAGGAGCCCCCAGAGAAGCGGAACTCTCGTTCGATTGGGAGGAAGCCTACAAGGTCGCTTCGATCGGTTACGAGATGCTGTCGGTGCATCACGATGGCTTGTGCAGCGCCTTGTTAGGCAGCGCGCCTCCGACAGGATTACTCACACGTCGAATAGCAGTCCGAAAGCGTCGCGTTGCAGTTGTTCAAGCACTGGCCGCGCTGAAGCGCGGCGGGCGTGCCCCCAATCATCTGGCTACAGGCGAGATTGCACTGCGCGTACGTGGCCTGACAACTACGCGCGCAGGCCTTGCCCGCCTCGGTGGTGTACTTCGGCATTGCTGGAGCTGGCTGCTGCGTGGCGCAGCTGACGGTGAGAATCAGAAGGACTGTAACGCCGCCCAGAATCCTCACATCTCTACCTCCGATTGCCAACCCGTTGCCTAACTATTACCTGAGTTGCTCGCCTGGGCATGTATTGTGCGCGCCTCGGTGAACACCCAAAACCGGCCAGTCGTCGACGTCTGAAAAGCGGCCAGTCGAGAGATCTCCGGGACATTGACTTGGCAGGGTGGCGCGTAGCGTCCCTGCCCGATGAGC
>JAZDCZ010000254.1:0-221806 GCA_036679605.1 Gemmatimonadota bacterium | reverse complement strand
TGCTCTATATCCGACGGTACAATCACGAACCGCGGCCGATCCGCTGGACCTATTCAAACCCGCGCCGCCGCATCAGTCCCACTACTGTTTCACGTGTTACAGGCCACTAGTTATGCGGACAGGACCGCCGAACCGAAGAGGGATTGGTGTCCACATCGGCAGTCTCCTCCGTTCAGAGATGCGCGGCGCTCGGGCCGCAGCGCGTTCACGGGCTCGGTGGTGGAAGGGGGGGTGTCCCGCGCCTAGTGCCTTGACTCCTGCTTGACGGCGCCCGGCGATGCTTCGGATGAGCTTGGAAGCACGTCCCCCTCACGGAAGGAGGAAGTTATGAGACGGGAAGTTCTGCGGTCGCTTCGAGTCCTCGCCCGCGCGGGCGCGCTATTGGCGGGAACGGCGGCGGCGCTTGCCGCCCAGGAGGAGGAGCCCTACCGGGCAAGATCGCCGGGCGCGGCCGTCGCACTCTCGGTTCTTGGAACGGTCGCCCCCATAGCGCTGGGTCTCGCAAAAAACACAAGGGGGGGGCTTACGCTCACGGCCGGTGGACTCGTCCTCGGCCCGGCCGTCGGCTACGTATACGCGGGGGACGTGGGGCGCGGGATGGCGCACGCGGGCATCCGAGCCGCGGTCCTGGGCACCACAGTCGGAGGTGCCGTCCTGATTTGCTCATCAGTGGACGAGTGCGACTTTTTCGGCCCGAACTCCGGAGCGTTTACCGCGGCGGCGATGCTCGCCCTCGGTGGGATTGTGGCCACCACCGTGCTCGCCGTGGTAGACATCGTCCGTGTGGATGACCGGGTCCGAGCCCGGAACCCGCGGCTTGGCGCGGTCTCCCTGCGGCCGGCCTACTTCCCGGCATCCCGCGCGGCCGGCCTGCTCTTCACGTGGAGGCGCTAGGCATTTCCTTCAGCTGAACGACGTGGCGCCAGAGGTACCGCATAGGAACTTTGGTTTTGCGGTGCTGCGCGGCGAGTTGACGGCACCAACATCTGCTCCTTTGTTGTCGCTGATCGTGGGGTGCATCGCGCGCACGCCGCGCCTTTGAGCTGACGGAGACCTGCGCGCAGCGAGATCAGTGCCGCATAACACCTATAAGGCCTCCGGTGTCAAGCGGCCGTAGCTAGACAACACGAGTTTTCGTGCTTCCCGTTTTCCGGTTCGGTTTCCAGCATCGAGCGGTTCTGACTTCATTTCAAAGTCGGTGTAAATGTTCTGCACTAAGCACTATCGAGACTCTCTGTGCAGGGAGCCATTGCTGCCTGCGGCCCAGAAACTCATCTGTGCCCTCGTGCCGTCCTATTCAAGCGGCGACCTCCATCAGGAAACATGCAACACCTCACACGATAGTTCAGGAGTTACTTGGCCATCGCGACGTGCGGACGACGATGATCTATACGCATGTGTTGAACCGGCCGGGACTCGGCGTGACCAGCCCGGCGGACGAGTTGGGATAACCCGCTTGGTAACCCGCTACGCAGCGTGGCAATCTCCCGCCCTTGCAGCATATTGCCAAGTGTCGCGGTGAGCCGCATCTTCGAAGTTGTTGGGATTGTTGGAGAACCCCAGGAGGCACTCTTGACAGCATATTCGCTACGCGACTTGGGGTAGGATGCGAACCCGTTATGGGAGTCGCCGACTACTTGTTAGGCAGCAAGCTACTCGTGGCGTCCAAACTGCCTAGGAAGGATCCGGCAATCCTGCGGCAGGCCCTCGGGGCTATTGCTTGGGGCATCTTCTTCAGTGTTGCTCCATACGACGGATGGCTACTGCCGGCCGCGATAGTGTGGATACCTCTCCTCGTTTGGCGCGAGCGCCAGCGAGCCAAACGCCACGGGTTTTTCCCGGGTGCCGTGGTACGGGCACTAGTGGTTGCGTTCGTGGTTGGAGCAGCGGCGGTCGCACCGCTGGAATACCTCGATCGGCGCGTACCCGTCCTCGGGGCGTCGCGGGCGACCTTGCGTGAAGTAGACAGTCTTCACGCACTCCAAACTGGGCGCCCGTACCCTCGATTGTTTGCTACGCTGGAGGATTCGGTCGTGGCCACGACGACCGTGCGACTGCCGAGCGAGTCGATGCGGCGGAGGGAGTTTCTTTCGTTCTTAGGCGCGCAGCTGGGGCGGCGCCCCCGCGTCGCGTACGAGGGTGGCTTCACATCGGTAGCGTTTGGGGCACATCCGCTTTGGATTCTGTGGCGCGATACGTCGCGTAGGTAGCTTGCTGCCCAACAGGCGCTTGCGGCTGGCGGGCGCTTACGTGCGGTACGGAAGGCGTCGGGTTGTGCGCCTAGGGAGGATTGTGCACGTTCAGCTCTTGAAGTCCGCCTACGGCGGCGTGCCTGCCGATCGGTCGCCCGCAGCTGAAGCGCGGAGTCGTTAGGTGGCGCATCATGATCGGGAGATCGGTAATGCGTTTCCGACACACACTCGCGCTCGGTATTCTGGCCACCACGTTTGCCTGCGGCGAGCCGGCCCCCGAGTCGGCAGCAGCGCCGACCGTGCGCGACAGCGCGGGAATCCGGATCGTCGAAAACACTCGGCCCCTCTGGCCGGCGGCCGATGCACCGCGCCTTTCTGTCTCACCGGCACTCGTCATTGGTGATCGCCCGGACTCAAACTATGAGCTCAGCCGAGTAGCTGGCGCGGCCCGCCTTTCCGACGGCAGAATCGTCATTGCCGATGGGGGCAGTCTCCAGCTGAGATTCTTTGATAGCGCGGGTGAGTTCATCAACTTCGTTGGCGGTCGCGGTGACGGACCGGGTGAATTCAGGCAGCTTGGCGCGCTCGCGACGTTAGCAGGCGATACGATTGTCGCTCTGTCAATGCCCTGGACAGCCACGTTTTTCAATGCGCACGGGGAATTCCTTCGGCGCGTGAATGCGTTCAATCCTTCGAACGGGCTACGTGATGGGATCAAGATCATCGTCGCTGTACTCGGCGACCAATCTGTCGTGGTCGGGTCGCCCGCCCCGCCATCGCGCAGTCCACCGGGAAAACGCTGGGTCGACTCCATCCCGCTGGAGCTGATTGCCCGAGATACGGCCGTGCGGGTAAGGCTCGGAACCTTTCCGAGCATGCTGATGGTCATGGATGGCAACGATCCGCGGCCTCCGTGGTTCGGACCGACCGCGGTCTTTGCAGCCGACGGAGCCTCGTTGGTCGCGGGCTACGGTGGCGAATACTCGATTCGGGTTCTCTCGTCCAATGGAGACTTGGAACGCATCATACGCCGTCGCTGGACACCTGTCCGTGTGACACGCGCTGACATCAACGAGTATGTGACGGAATGGTCTAAACGCTGGGTCAAGGCGACGGGACCGCAAGCGGAGAAGGAGAAGCAAGACCTGCGCGATGATCCGTACGCGAGCGAGGTCCCGGCTTACTCCCAATTCATCGCGGATCGCATCGGGCGTCTGTGGGTCCGAGAAGCACACTTGGCCGATGCGCCCGCAGCCGGACAGTTGGCGACATCGCCCCTTGTGCCGAGCGTGTGGAGCGTGTTTGATCGCGACGATCGTTGGTTAGGCGACATCACCATGCCGGCGCGCTTCATGCCAACGGACATCGGCCCGGACTACATCCTTGGCATCGCGCGCGACTCGATCGGTGTCGAGACCGTGGTGCAGTACTCATACGGAACCGGCGCGGGTTTCCGGCGGAGCGGCGGTTAAGGTATGTCCGTTTGAGATTGTCGATGCGAAGACTCTGGAGATCGCGAACCCATTACGCGGTTCTTCTCTCGCAGCCTGCCTGGCCTGCTCCGAGGCACCAGCGTGCCCTGCTTCGACTTTGACGCGGCAGTTCTACTTTCGGGTTCGTCGCTGGTAATCACGCTCCAGGCGATCCCACAGGACGTCCGGTGCATCACCGTCGTCGCGACGTTCGCCTACCGGATTCAAGTGGCCCCCGTGCCTGTAGGGGTCTACGAGATAACGTTGACCCCACCATTACCAGGGCGTTGTAGTCCGCGATACAACTGTGCTCGTGCAAACCGTCAGCGTTCCCGGGTGAAGGCTGCCACCTAACTGGCGCCTGCTGCTGGCGGACATGTACGTTCTAAAGGAACTTGAGTTTCCGCGCCGTTGGGCGCCCGCATTCTGCGGAACAGGCAGGCTGGTCTCAAGAGGGGGGAGCACGTGCGCGTAAGTGGGCATTCACGGGTCCCGAGGCTTGTAGGGGGCGTAGGCTTTGCCCTCACTTTAGCCGTTTGGTGGTGGGTGATCCAGCAACAGTTTGGTCCGGTTCTGAGACCGCTCATTATGGTCGGTGGTATGCTCACGGTGTTTCCGGTTGTTTGGGTGGGGCGAAGAGTGCTTGATGTGAAGCCAACACCCGACCGTGGTGTGTGGGTAACAACGGTTGTTCATTTCTCCCTGATGGTGCTGTTCGGCGCGGCGATCATTGAGGCGATAGGGATTGGTAAGGCTTATCCTGGGTGGGCGATTCCACTCCCAAGAGAGATTGGCCTAGCGGTGATGGTGGTAGCGGCACCGGTGTTATTGTCAACTGTAGTGGATCTTGCTCTGCAGGGTCTCGGGGCGCCGTTTGCCGTTGCGTTGACCCGGCGGCTGGCGACGAGTTGGCTGTATGGGTGGACGCGCAACCCGATGGTTCTGAGTGCTTTTGTGTTTCTCACAGGCTTGGGGCTATGGCTGCAATCAACGCTGTTTCTGCTGTGGGTGGTTGGTCTGTTCACGCCAGCGATATTGGTATTCCTGAAAGTGTACGAGGAGAGGGAGCTGGAAGTTCGGTTTGGGGCATCCTACCTGGAGTACAGGGCAAACACGCCCATGCTGTGGCCGAGAAAGCCGAAAGGATGATTGGCGGAATACGTCGGACAGCTTTCTGCGAGTTTACCTGGACTTGAGCGACCGCCACGTTGCTAGGACCTCGTTCAACGCTCGCTCCTGTGCTCCGATAGCCGCGACCACCGCAGACGAAGGCCCGACATCCGCACCCTCGACGATCCGATAGAGAGTACTGAGTGAACGGTTGATGCGCGTGAGTTCTGTCTCAATTTTGGCAGATTCGGTCTTCTGTGTCTGGCTGGCGCTGAGGGCTCTCACATCGCCGAGCGCTTCGAAGTCCCGTCGCAACAAATCAACGAGTTTCATGGACAGCTGGAACTGACGTTCGAGTTCCGCTCGGGCCGTCTGCACCCGCGGGTCCATATTCACCGTGAGTTGCCGAGTGTGGATCTCTCCGTGGACAGTGAGTTTGATGGTGTAACGGCCTGGCAACACCGATGGTCCCAGTGGAACAACCGGAGTGTTCTGGTACACTCCCGCGATTGGATACCGCAACCGCAGCACAGCAGGCCGCGGGTAGTGCGTATTCCACACGAAGCGGTGTAATCCGGCTTGTGCCAGGAGCACCTGCGGAGGTCGTGGCCAATACGCAGGTACGTTTTGGCCCTCGAGCGCTGACTCGGGTGTATCCGCACTCGAGTAGCGACGGATAAGTTCGTCTGCCTCAGTGGTGATTTCCAAAGTCACCGGGCCACGTGCTCTCTGTCTTAGGAAATAGTCGATGACGGCACCGTCGGGAGGGTTTTCTCCAGTCGGCTCGTCCGGTGGCAGTGGTGTGTCGGTGTTCTTGTTCCAGCGAAAGCGCCACGCCTGTGCCGGCTCGAACAGGAAAGCATCGCTCTCCATTACTTCCGGCGTAATTTGGCGCAGTGGTGTGATGTCGTCGAGAATCCAGATGCCGCGCCCGTGGGTACCAACAACGAGGTCGTTGTCCTTGATGACCAGATCCCGAATGGAGGTGGCTGGCATGTCGAGGCGTAGAGACTGCCAATGGTCACCGTCGTCGAACGACACGTACACAGTTTGTTCCGTACCCGCAAACAACAATCCCGGTCGCTTGGGATCTTCGCGCACGACGTTCACGGTTCCACCGTCCGGGATCCCATCCGTGATATGTGTCCATGTGTCGCCCCCATCGCGCGTTCGGTAAATGTGGGGGCGCAAGTCGTCGAGTCGCAAAGTGTTGATGGCGGCGTAAGCCGTGTTCACGTCGGAATGTGACGCATCCATCAACGAGACTTTGGCCCACGGTGCCAGTTCAGGGGGCGTGACATCTTTCCAGTTGTCACCACCATCGCGTGTCAGGTGAATCATGCCGTCGTCGGTTCCGACCCAAACAGTGTTGATGTCCATGGGAGAAGGAGCAACCGTGTAAATGACTCCGCGTCTCGTGACGCGCGCGGCACGTGTGCCGCGGTATTTGCCCACGTTGGGTGGCACCTCCCAGGTTTCTCGCGACAGATCAGGGCTTATCTGGTCCCAACTCTGTCCGCCGTTCGTCGTTTTCCAGAGAACGTTGGATGCGAAATACAAAGTGTGCGGGTCGAGCGGCGAAAAGAGCAGCGGCATTGTACGAATGACTCGGTAGCCACCGTCACGCAGCGGGCTTGGGCTCACGTTCTGTACTTGTCCTGTGCGCCGGTCGTAGCGCGAGACCTTACCGCCGTAGACTATGTCCGGGTCGAGTGGATCCGGCGCGGCGTAGCCGTACTCCTCTATCCCGACGGGATGCCATTCGCGGAAAGTTATCTGTCCGTCGTCCCCCCGGCTTTGCACACATGCCGAGCCGCTCTCCTGTTGACCGCCACAGACTCGATAGGGAAACGCATTGTCGGTGGTGACGTGATAAAACTGTGCGGTCGGCTGATTGTACCAGGAACTCCAGGTTGCGCCGCCATTCACCGTGACGATAGCACCCTGGTCGGCTGCGATGAGAATAATGTCTGGGAAGATCGGATTGATCCACAGGCGGTGGTAGTCGTCGCCTCCCGGCGCGCCGCGGATCGACTCGAATGTCTTGCCACCGTCAACTGATTTCCAAACGACGATGCTGCCGGTGAAGACTATGTCGGGGTTAGTAGGATGAACCTTGACTTCGGCGAAGTCCGAACCGCGCTGGGTGACGCGTGGATCGGAGTTCGTGCGATACCAACTTTCACCTGCATCGTCGGAGCGGTACAGTCCACCATTACGACGGGATTCGACCGTGGCATAGAGACGACTCGGCAGACTTGGCGCTACCGTGATCCCGATCCTGCTCAAACCGTCGTCGTCGAATGTGGGCAGTCCCTTGGTGAGTGGATGCCACGTATCGCCGCCATCGATCGACTTGAAGATTCCGCTGCCGGGGCCGCGAAAGACGCCGTTCTCCCACGGGCCCTCACGCGCCTCCCACATTACCGCGTAGACGGTCTGAGCGTTGCTCGGATCGAATGCCACATCGACACCGCCTGTGTTTTCGTCCCGATACAGAACCCTCTCGAAGCTGCTGCCGCCGTCGGTGGAGTGGAAAATTCCGCGTTGCTCGTTCGGTCCGTACGGGTGGCCTAGCACGGCGACGAACAATCGATTCGGATCTCGTGGATCTGCGATGATCTGCGGAATCTGTTGACCATCACGCAGGCCGAGGTGAGTCCAGGTCTTCCCACCATCGGTCGATTTGTAGATGCCGTCTCCGGTCGACAGATCGGGCCGCTGCAGTCCCTCTCCGCTGCCCACGTAGATGATGCTCGGATCAGACGGTGCTATTGCAATGGCGCCGATCGAGCCCGTCGGTTGGTCGTCGAAGATCGGGCGCCAGATACGACCGAAGTCCGTTGTCTTCCACACGCCGCCATTGACCACTCCCACGTAGAATACGTTGGGCTGATCCGGAATGCCGGCAGCCGCCTTCGTACGACCGCCCCGAAACGGTCCGATCATGCGCCAGTGCATCTCGTTGAACATGCCCGGACCGTACTGTTGAGCCCCGAGTTGCATGGGGTGGGCCGCCATAAGAGCGACGCTGACGACAGTTAGTAGAAAAATGCCTTTAGACACGGGATATACTCTCTGGAAAAGAGAATCCAAACCCATACATCGTTGGATCATAACATGCATCTCGAACCTAGATTGTGCGAGTCAACAACGCACGCAGTTTGTCCTTCGTCCCCATGGCCAGCATGTGTTCCCTGTCGCCGAAAACATAGTCTGGTTCCGGGGCGGTCTCCAACCGCTCGGACCGATCGTCCGTAGCAGGTTTCCGAATCAGCAGGATCGTGATGCCGTACTTCTTGCGAACATTGAGTTCAGCGATCGTTCTGCCCACGAACTCGGGTGGTACGGCAACTTCCGCCACCGCTGTGTCATCGGATGTAGGAAGCATTGCCATGGGACGGTCGGGAGTGAGGCTCGATACCATACCGTGTGCCACGTCGCGCTTGAATAGCTCGGCGTTATAGCGCGCTATCACATCATGGGGCCGGATAACTGCTGCTAGACGTTCCCCATCTACCACGGGGATCTCTCCGCGGTAATCGCCGAGCATTCGCATGACCTCGGACAGTGATTCGTCCGGTTTCACCTTAGGATATCCCTCAGTGGCCATCACGTCCTGCGCAATGATGAGCGGTCCCAAGGCTGACGGATCGGACATTACCGGTCTGAGCTCATCTATTGCGATTACGCCGTGGAGCGTGCCATCGTCGCCGACCACGAACAATGTTGCGTTGGGTTGCTCAATGACGGTTGCGATCAGATCACCAAGCGGTTTCGAGGGCTCCACGGTCAGTGCTGCCTCGTGCATGACCTCCGATACAGGGACACCACGCAGTACGTTCACCGCGCGGCCGCCATATACATCGATACCGCGGCGCAACAGCTTGAGCGTGTAGATTGATGCACTGTGGATCTTGGTGGACACGAGCGTGGCAATAATGCAGCTGATCATTAGCGGTAGGATGATCTTGTAGTCGCTGGTGAGTTCGAAGATGATGAGAATCGCGGTGATCGGCGCATGGGTTGCGGCGGCAACGAGCGCTCCCATTCCCACCAGCGCGTACGCGCCGGGCGCGGCGGTAGCAGCGGGCCACAGGTGGTGCATCATGGTCCCGAGTGCGCCCCCCAGCATGGCACCAATAAAAAGCGACGGAGCGAAGATCCCACCCGAGCCGCCTGAACCGATCGTGACCGAGACGGCAAAGATCTTGAGCCCAACCAACAGGAGCATGTACTGCCATGTCGCGGCGTTGCCGAGCGCGTCATTGATCGCCTCATATCCTACGCCGAATACTCCGGGCGCCCAGATTCCGATTGTCCCAACAATTAGACCGCCCACCATCGCCTTGTTAGCCACGTGCGTCTTCACTTTGTCGAACAGATCCTCGCCCGCGTAGAGCAGTTTGATGAATGCGACGGCAACGAAGGCCGCCATGACCCCGAGGAACGCGTAGCCCAATAATTCGTTGGCGTTGACGAGCTGATACGTCGGCACCTCGAAGGCAGGTAGGTCGCCGAGGAAGTGTCGGCTCACCACCGTCGCGCTCACCGAGGAAATGACTATGGGTGAGAACTGCGATACTCCGAAATCACCCAGGATGATCTCTACGGCGAACAGGGCGCCGGCGATGGGCGCATTGAACGCTCCGGCTATTCCGGCTGCTGCGCCGCATCCGACGAGTGTGCGGAGTCTGGCCTGGTCTACTTTGAGCCACTGACCGATAACCGACCCGATGGCCGATCCGATTTGCACGATAGGACCTTCCCGGCCCACCGAGCCGCCCGATCCGATCGAGATCCCCGACGCGAATAATTTGGCAAACACCACACGCGGCCGAATGCGGCCGCCCCGCAACGCGACCGCTTCCATGACCTCAGGCACACCGTGACCCTTGGCTTCGCTCGAAACGTGGCGGATAATGAGTCCGACGATGAGGCCACCCGCCGCCGGGGCCAGCAACTTCCACCACCACGGAAGGTCGCGGAGGTAGGCGAGAGTGTATTCGCCTTGCCGCCAAGCTACGAAGTTGATTCCGCGGATGAGGAAACGCAGGCCCACCGCTCCCAAGCCGCCGAGCAGGCCGATGACAACCGAGATGAGCACCATGTACATGTGCTCGGTTTGACGGAGCCCGTCGTGCAACTGTCCCAATTGTCGTGCGGCTCCTAGAGCCACTCGCCTCATGTAATGCAATCTATCTCCGTGATTTCAAACCTAGGCGTCTTCCTCGAACGTCCCCTCAATGTCGTAAGTTTTTTCGGACATTAGCGACGGGTAATGTTTCTCGAACGCGGCGCTGAGTTGTTCAAGCGGTAGATCGGAGAACTGACCGCGGTCGCGCACATACTCCATGTACCGGTTTCCGCTACGGTCGAATTGCTGGAGCAGCGAATCATGGTGGCCGTCAAACGGCAATGGTTCGACATCGAACCGCTCGCACAGAGAGCTGTTGAACGCCGGTGTTGCCTTAACCCATTGCTCGTCCAGAAATAGTTCCGTGTACGCGTGAAAGACGAACAGATCGGTCTGCATCGATTCCTTCAGCCGGTCGGTCGCTAGGTGGTTCTTGACGTCCGCGAAACCGAGCCGACTGGGGATGCCTTCCGCACGCGCCGCGGCGGCGAGCAAGACCGCCTTGGGAACACAAAATCCGAACCTCCTGGCCAGGACCGCACTGGCTCGCATCGCCTGTGGAGTCAGGTCTACGCGGTAGGGGTCATATCGGATACCATCTCGTACGGCGTCGTACAGCGCAATGGCCTTGGCGACGTCGGTCTCAAGGGTTTCAGTGGTAGTCCTTGCGAATTCTATGACCTCGGGATGGTCGCAATCGATGAACGCGGTTGGCCGCAGCAATTCTTCGAGTTCCGGGTGCTTCGAGGACACTGCCATCAGATCCTTCCGCTTGAGCGGACGACGGTTAAGCTATTGGGAGCGGAAGGTAATCCACCGGACACTATAGTAGAGGGGTAAACGTACATGACCGTTAGCCAGCAGCCAGTGGCCCAGGGCAAATCCGAGCGCAGGTCCATGCCAGACCGCACCTGCCTCGTTTGTTTGGATGGTGTCTATGTAACGCGACTCGAGACCGACTCGTATGCGGGACGCGGATCGCTATCGAGATTCGGAGTCGAGTCGGGCGAGGTGGACGTGTTGTGGCACGTCGAGGCATGCAACAACTGTGGCCACGTCCTGATATTCAGGCGGGATTGGCGCGACCAGTCGTAGGGGCCAGCCGCTTCAGAAGGGGCAGCTGCCTTAATTTGGGCGGCTACTCCTCGCGCAAGACAACCATAGGCACCCGACGAATCGCCGGGAGCCAGATATGGCGAGACGCGGGTGTTTGGTCCAAATTGGTGGAATCCTTGTCGCTTGCCGGCGCACCCTGTCCAAGCTAGTCGTCGGAGTGATAGTATTGGGGTAGACAACAACTGAGGGTTTCTAGTGGCTACCGTTTCCGAACTCAAAGATCAGGCCAGAGTTTTCGAGCAGCGGGGTGAGCTGGCGAAAGCGGTTACGATCTACCAGCACATTCTCCGCCACGTCGAGGGCACTCCTGCCGTGTCGAAGGTCCTCCCGCTCTACGTCAAGGTCGGCGACTTGCTTCTGAAGCTCAATCGCGCAGCTGAAGCGGTGACGTCCTACGAGCAGGCCGCCGAACATTATGCCAGAGATGGTGCCGCGCAGCGCGTCAACTCCCTCTGCCAGAAGATCCTGCCCTTGGTACCGGAAGGTCAGGACCCGGCGCACGTGCGATATGCATCTATTCTGGTCGATTCCAACCACGTCGGGTCTGCCCGCGATGTGCTGTCGGACTACGCACAGCAGGTCGATCTGCCGGATGTGGTGGAGGCACTGGAGGCTCTTGCCGGACGGCCGAGCGAGGAAATTCAGCCGATGCTCGAAAGTCTCCTCGCGTCCCTGGCTGAAGGAGAACGCGCAGATGCCGAGCAGGCGGCGCGGCGCCTTTCCTCCCAAATCATGGCTGTGGTTGATGAGGCGGCGGGTGAGTTGGGGAGTGCGCCGAGCGCCGCCGAGACGGAACTTGAGCCTGCGTCATCGGAGTTGGAACCACGGGCGGAATTCGAGCCAGAAGCTGAAGCAGAGCCTCAGGCAGAACCCGAGCCCGAGCCCGAACCGGAACCAGAGCCGGAACCAGAACCAGAACCAGAACCAGAACCCGAGCCCGAGCCCGAAGCGGAGCCTGCGTCTCGTGCGGCAGGTGAGCATTCGCATTCAGGGGGGTTCGAAACCGTGCCGTTTGGAGCCGAGGCGAAGCGGAGCGAGGACGCTCTAGCGGCCGCAGCTCAACCAGCGAGCGAGCCGGAGCCGCCGGAGCCCGCGCCGTTCGTGGCCCCCGTGGAGCCTGCTCGCGCCTCAATGCCACGTGTGCCGCTCGGCGGGCCGCCTGCGAAAGACAAGTCACGGTTGGTGTTCGGTGCCGGTGGAGTCGTCGTGGGTTTGCTGGCCGGCATCGGACTCTCGATGGCCGGCGTGATCCCCGGTGGTGGTGGAGGCGGTGACGAACCGGAGCTAGCGACGAGACCGCTAACAGCCCCGGTTCCTGCTCCGGCGGCCGATACCACAACTGAAAGTGCCATTGCAGACAGCGCACTGTCGCTGGCAGTGGCTGACAGTGCGGTCACAGACAGCTTGGTACCGGGCGCGATCGCGGCCGATACGGAGGCGGTGGTGGCAGCAGATGCTGGGGGGACATCGGACAGCGCGGCAATAGCGGAACCTCCGACGGAGGTTCCGTCCGACAGCACACCTGTGGCAGTAAGCGCGGTGGATTCTGCTGCACCCGGGACTGACTCGTTATCTGTGGCGCGTGGTCCTATCGTGCTGGACGGATTTCCCGTAAGCGAAGTATCCGAGATTGAATACCAGGGCGCGCCCGGTTTCCGCGTAGTGCATATGCTCGATTCGTTGACAGCTTTTACGATCGAATCGTACCCCACGCCGACGTTAGCGCCCGGACCGGCGCGGGTGGGGCGGCTGATTGTGAACGCCGCAGCGGGCGACACTGTGGTCGGCATACTGCGGCTCGAAACTCACATGGTGTATGCCAGTACCGTGGTGCCGGAGGACAGTCTCCGAGCGCTCATGGCGAAACTCGTCGAGGGAACGAGACAGTAGTCGCATTTTTCCATTCTCACCCTTCTCACCCTCACTGGTGTTCGATGAGACGTCAGGGAGAAGTCGGAGGAGCGGCGACTCGTAAGGAAACTGGTCTCTAATGGGACGCCACGTTCTTAAGAGACTTCTCTATGCCATCCCGCTGCTTTTCGGGATCGTGACCGCCACGTTCTTCATGATGCGGTTGGCGCCGGGCGATCCGCTCGACATGTATCTCGAGCCGCAGCGCCAGCGGCGGGTCGATCCCGAGATCATCGAGTTGCTGCGCAAGAAGTACGGACTCGATCAACCGATTCACATTCAGTATGTACGATGGCTAGGCAATGTTCTGCACGGCGACTTCGGCGAGTCGTTCCGTCACCGCCGCCCTGTTGGCCACCTGCTCGCAGAGGCAGTTCCCTACACGCTGCAGCTCACTGTGCTGGCGGTGTTGTTTGACGCGCTGATCGGCATCACCCTCGGTATCATATCCGCTGTCAAGCAGTACTCACTGTGGGATAAGGTCGTCACATTGGGATCGCTCATCATCTATGCGGTCCCCGGGTTTTGGCTGGCGTTGATGTTGGTGCTAGTGTTTTCCGTCAATCTCGGTTGGTTCCCCACATCGCAGACCCGCTCAATGGATTACGAGTTCCTCTCGTTCTGGGGCAAAGTCGGAGATCGTATTTGGCATCTCGTGCTTCCGGTCTTTGTGATGGGGATCGCCTCGGCGGCCGGTACCGCCCGATACATGCGCAATAAACTCCTGGAGGTGCTGAGCGAAGATTATGTGATCGCCGCTCGCGCACGTGGATTTACGGAACGCTTCGTCATTCTGAAGCACGCCCTTCGGAATGCCTTGATCCCCATCATCACGATTTATGGGTTGTCGCTCCCATTTCTGTTGGGTGGTGCAACGATCATCGAGACGATATTCGCGTGGCCGGGCATGGGACGCTTGGCCGTAGGTGGAGTGAGTGGTCGCGACTACCCCTTGATCATGGCGACGATGTTGATCGCTGCCGTACTCACCGTAATGGGCAATCTCATGGCGGACATCACCTACGCATGGGTGGACCCCCGAGTGTCATATGGCGGCAAGAAGCGAGTCTAAGGCTAGGGCTGCGCCTTGGCTGGCGTTCGTCCCGGGACTCGGGCATCTGGCTCTCGGGCGACGCGCCAAGGGAGTACATCTGCTCGCGGTGACGGTAGCCGCAGGGTTCATTTTCATCTGGCGCTCGGAACGTGTGGTCGCGGCATTCGGCTCTCGCGCAATCGATCAATGGATTGCTTCGGTGTTCTTGATCGGGTCACTCCTGTTCGTTGTCGTGTACTCCCGGTGGGACGTACAGCGATTACTGGAGCGCGGGGACGAACCCCTGGTAGTTAGCAAGAGTCCTTGGCGCGTCGCGTTGCGCCGGTTCCGTGCAAACACGCTGGCGGTGGCGTCCATCTACGTGATTGCGATCTTCTACATCGCAGCTCTGCTCACACCCCTACTCGCGCCGTACGATCCATCGGCGATCGATAACGTGCTCCAGACCCGATATCTCTCTCCGTCAGGCGCGCACATCTTTGGGACGGATGAGTTTGGCCGCGACCTGTTTACACGAGCTTTGTATGGTGCTCGCGTGTCACTGTCCGTCGGGCTCATCGCGATGCTGCTCTCGAAGGTAATCGGGACGTCTTATGGAGCCGTCGCTGCCTACTTCGGAGGAATCGTGGACGCGACCCTGATGCGCTTGGTGGATGTAATCATCGCATTCCCCACGTTCTACTTGATGCTCATGTTGGTCGGTGTCTTCGAAGCGAACATCTTGCTGATTGTTCTGATTCTTGGGTTCACCAGTTGGCCGGGAACCGCCCGCTACATTCGCGGCGAGATCCTATCACTCAAAGAGCAAGAGTTCGCGGAGTCGGCGCGAGCCATCGGTCTGCCACCGCGTTTGGTCATCATTCGGCACCTCATCCCGAGTGCCCTGTCGCCGGTTCTGGTGAGCGCGGCCCTCTCGGTCGCAGGTATGATCGGCGCCGAGGCTGGGCTCTCGTTCCTCGGACTCGGCATCCGCCCACCCACACCGTCCTGGGGCAACATGGTGAGTGGTGGGCAAGACGCGCTGCTAGTGGCATGGTGGGTGGCGTTCTTCCCGGGTGCATTGCTTGCACTGACGCTTGTCTCGTTCAGCCTATTCGCCGACGGTATCCGCGATGCGCTCGATCCGAAGGTTCTCATGCGGCGGTTCGTGTAGGCCATGCTGATCGAAGTCAGAAACCTCAAGAGCTACTTCTTTTTGGACGAAGGTATCCTCAAGGCGGTGGACGACGTGTCGTTCGTAATTGACGAGAAAGAAACCGTTGCGCTGGTTGGTGAGTCGGGGTGTGGGAAAACCATCGTCGCGCTGTCGCTGCTGGATCTCATTCCATCGCCCGGTCGCATCGTGGATGGGCAGATGCTCTTTAACGGTCAGGACCTCCGAGCGATGAACGCGGAGCAGATGAGAAAGGTCCGCGGACATCATATCGGACTGGTGTTCCAGGAACCCGGAGTGGCTCTCAACCCGGTGTACACGGTGGGAAATCAGATTACGGACGTCCTCAGACTGCACCGTGGCCTGAGCAAACACGAGGCCCAGGCGGAAGCCGTTCAGCTTTTGGGAGACGTCGGTATTGCCGACCCGGAGGAGCGGGCAAAGGCGTATCCGTTTGAACTGTCGGGTGGTATGCAACAACGTGCTCTCATTGCGACGGCGATCGCGGGGCGGCCCGAGCTGCTCATTGCCGACGAGCCAACCACTGCGCTCGATCCCACCGTGCAGGCAGAGATTCTGGACTTGCTCCGCCATCTCCAGGAGGAATACAACATGGCGCTGCTGCTCATCACGCACGACATTGGTGTCGTGGCGGAGATGGCCGATCGCGTGATGGTCATGTATACAGGGAAGATCGTCGAGACGGCCGATATCCACACGCTGTTTCGGGATGCTCGACATCCGTACACCCAGGGCCTGCTGGGATCGGCGCCTCAACTGGGAGTAGGACGCGGCGAACCGTTACGGGGTATACCGGGCACGGTTCCCGATTTTCTCGAGCTTCCGGAGGGCTGCACGTTTCACCCACGCTGCAACCTCGCCGATGACGGATGCATCTCCTCATTTCCACCCACCGAGGAGATCGCGCCGGGACGGCAGTGCGCGTGTTACAAGGTCTCATGATCGAATCGCCCGCCGACGTTCTGCTCAACATCTCCGACCTCCAAACCTATTTCCCGTTTGGCGGGCGCTGGGTCGGTGCGCGCCGGTGGGTTCGCGCGGTGGATGGGGTGAACCTGACCGTGAAACGCGGCGAGGTGCTTGGCCTCGTGGGGGAGTCCGGCAGCGGTAAGACCACGCTCGGCCGCTCCGTGCTGCGGTTGATCGAACCGACAGGTGGTTCCGTACGGTTCGATGGCATTGATGTTCTCGGCCTTTCTGGTGTGCAGATGCGTAGGCTGCGCAAGCGGATGCAAGTGGTGTTTCAGGATCCGTACAAGTCACTCAGTCCGCGGATGCAGATCGGGCAGATCATCGCAGAGCCCATCAGGCTGCACAGTATCGTACCGGAGGCCGAGGTCGGAGACCGCGTGATCGAGCTGCTCGGGAAGGTGGGGCTCGAGACGTATTTTCGCCAACGGTATCCCCATGAAATGAGCGGCGGGCAGCGCCAGCGCATCGCAATCGCGCGCGCTCTAGCACTAGAGCCAGACTTCATTGTGGCAGATGAACCAGTCTCGGCACTCGACGTTTCGGTGCAAGCGCAGATCCTGAATATCCTGCTGGAGTTACAACGGACCGAGGGAATTGCGCTGTTGTTGATTTCGCATGACCTCGCCGTGGTCGAGCGCGTCGCCAATCGCATCGCCGTCATGTACAAGGGAAAGATCGTGGAAATTGCTGACGCCGCACAACTGATCGATACGCCGCTCCACCCGTATACCCAGGCGCTTATCTCGGCGGTGCCCAGTGGCGTTCCAGGCAAGCGCGTGGAGCGGGTGCAGCTTCCCCCGGAGCCACCCTGGGGCCGAGCCTTCACCGAAGGGTGTCCGTTCGCCCCTCGCTGCGCAGAGGTGCAGGATATTTGCCGAGTGGCGAACCCGAAACTCGAACGCAAGTATGGTGGACATGAGGCGGCGTGTCATGTGCGGTAAGTCGAGTCTACTCCTAGCTCTAATCTGTATGTCGGGGTGTCAACCGGACCGCTCCGATCGGGCTCTCCCAATGGAGGACGGTCTCCGCACGGTCCGAGTGTTGTACAGTGGGGGCAGCGAGCAAGTCTTCGGACCGGTGTGGGATGATACCCCGCAGTTCTTGATCTTCGAGCCGCTCGTCACCTACGAGGCGAACAGCTGTAGTGACATCGTCGGTGGACTTGCGGCGCGGTGGGATCACTCTCCCGACTGGAAGACCTGGACGATCGAGCTGCGTCCGGACGTGCGGTGGCACGATGGCGTGCCGGTGACATCCGCCGACTTTGCCTTCACCATTGCTCTCTGGAAGAACCCTGATGTGTTGTACACTGAAGCTGGACCAGTCGACTCCATCCAAGTACTCGATTCTCTCCGTTTCCGCGTTTATCTGGACAAGCCGAGCGATTGGCCGATCAACGGGTGGGGTACCGTTGCGTACCCGTCGCATCTGTTAAAGGATCTCGATCCCGCCAAGTTCTATGAGTGGGAGTTCTGGACTCGGCCGGTCGGCAACGGCCCGTTCCGTTACGTGCGGCACGTTCCCGAAACCATGGTCGAGTTGGAGCCGAATCCCGATTACTACCTCGGTCGCCCGTCTATTGACCGAGTTAGTATCCAATTCAAAGCAGGTGGCCAGGACCAAACCGGAGTGATGGAGCTGCTTGCGGGCAATGTGGATATGGTGGGTCTCTCCCCGATCCAAGCCGGCATGCTGGAGGAAGAGCCTGGTCTCAACGCTTATTACAGATATGGGGTGCCGTCGGTCTGGCTGCTTTGGAATTTCACCGATCCTCGGTTCTCTGACCTACGTGTTCGGCAGGCCTTGGCGCACGCCACGGATCGCGCAGAACTGCAGCGGGTCCTGGGATTCCCCGACGGTGTTCCCGTCACAGATGGTGTCTTCTGGGTGTGTGACCCGCAGAACATTCAGGCTCCCGCACCTTATGCCTATGATCCGGAACGTGCTCGGAAGCTCCTCGCCGAGGCTGGGTGGCGCGATAGCGACGGTGATGGCATGCTCGATCGGAATGGAGAGCCGTTCGCCTTCACCCTGCAACTGGACCGCCGGGCCGTCACGGCCGCGGTCTTCGTGCAGGATCAGCTGCGCCGGATTGGCATCGACATGAAGCTCCAGGTGCTGGACGGGAATGTTCTCAAGGAGCGTTTTGATGCTGGCGACTTCGAGTCCATTATCGCAACCAACGTCTGGGAACCGCAACTCCCGGTCGTCGGCATGGACTCTCCGCTTGGTGTGCTGGACCGCGAATTGGCCCAGGCGGTGGCTGCGATCGATGCTGAGCCGGACCTCGATCGCAGGCTGCAGTTATGGAGAATCGCGGGCGAGCAATACCGAGATCTCGCGCCGGCCCTTTTCCTTCATGCGTCCGTGGACGTACTCGTGGCTGACGCACGACTCATGGGCTTCGGAGAGCCCGGCACGATTATGCGACGGATGACGTGGCGACACGCGTTTGGCGGGCTGGAACATCTCTGGGTTAGCGATGATGTAGTAGAAGATCCTTCGAATTAGGAGGGGGGTAATATAGAGTGAACACCACGAGGGTCCTCTCGGCAATCGTGTGCGCGCTGGCCGCCATCGGATGCGGACGCACTGATCGAGCACAACAGGACAGATCCACCGACATCCCCACGTTGACGATTCATGTGCCGGACCAGGACGAGCGCGCGCTCGGTCCGCTCGGCCTTCGGCCCTCGTTCCTCGTATTTCTGGGGTTGGCTGCCGGCTCGGAATACTCCGATAACCCCCAGCCACGACTCCTGGACCGGTGGGAACACACGCCCGATTACACCGAGTGGACGGTCCATGTGCGGGATGACGTTCGGTGGGGCGACGGAGTGCCGGTGACGGCGGAGGATGTGAAATTCAGCCTCGAGCTGTGGACCGACCCCGAAGTCCTCTACGAGTTACCGTGGTTTGAGAAGATCACGATCCTGGATAGCCACACGTTGCGCATCAGGTTCAAGCAGCCGCCTGCCGCCAAGATCTTCGTGTACAACTTCGAGCCCATGCTCCCGAAGCATTTGTTGGACACCCTCGATGTTCACCAGATATTCAGTTGGCCATTCTGGATCCAGCCCGTCGGAAACGGTCCCTATCGGTACGTGAGACACGTTCCGAAGACCATGACCGAACTCGAAGCAAACCCTGACTACTACGGGGAGAAACCGAAGATCCCGAGGATCGTGCTGCGATACGGAGGTAACCCCCTCATCGAGCTGCTGAGCGGGAACGTGGATATCGTAAGCAGCATCACGCCGGTGCAAGCCGTGCAACTCGCTGCGGACCACCGATTCCGAATCTACCACAGAATTCGGTATAGTCAGGACGTTGCGATCGTCTGGAACCATCGCAACCCCATGTTTCGCGATGCTGACGTACGCAGGGCGCTCACAATGTCCATTGATCGGCGCGAACTGAACCGGATCCTGAACTATCCCGACGATATCCCCATCTTCGACGTCCCAGCGAAGAAGCGCCATTTCCTTCAAGGCATGGTACCTGATCCCCTGCCATTCGCTCCCGAGCGTGCCGCCCGACTGTTTGGGAGAGCCGGGTGGGTTGATACCGACAACGACAATATCCTCGAGAAAAACGGACAGGAGTTTCGTTTCACACTGGGTATCACCGAGAGGGAGTTGGCGGAGGCCGTCTACATTCAGGATCAGTTCCGCCGTGCGGGGATTCGCATGGAGATCAGTACGTACGAGCGCGAAACATTAATATTTAAGACACGAGAGCACGACTTCGATGCGGCAATCCAGACATACAATTACATCGAGCAGTTCGGGGAGTTTCGTGTTTCGGGATACGAAAACCCCGAAGTTAGTCGACTCAGGGATGCCGCCTGGTTCACGATTGATCAGAATGAAGTGGACAAGCACATGCGGCAACTCTGGCAGATCTTCGGGGCGGAGATACCCGTAACCTACCTACATCCCCGGTTGGAGTATCTCGCAGCTCATCGAAGGGTCAAAGGATTGCAGAATAACACAGACCTCTTTTCGATCGTGGAGCACCTGTGGATCGAAGAGGAGGGCAGTAGACCCAGGGAGCCCTAGCGTACGCCGCTTCAAGCGAGGTGTGGTCACAGCCTGCCTAATCGCGTTGGCCAACGTCCATTCCGCTCCAGTAACCCCCAGCCGCTCGTGCGCGCCGCGACCTAGTCCGCTAGGTTTGGGATGATGACCCACGTCGACCATACCTCCCCAAGCCGCAGGCTCCGAACTATGCGTACATGCCCTCTCCTTTGCTCGCTCGCGATCTTCCTCGCAGCCGGAGTTCCGCTGGCCGCCCAGACTTTCCCGACGCAGGACCGCACCATCCGGGACATCTACGAGGAGGGGATGCACAACTCCCAGCTCCAGGCGGAGGCGCACGCGCTCTTCGATTCCCTCGGCCCGCGTCTCATGGGGACGCCCAACCTCAAGCGCGCTCAGGACTGGCTTGTGGGGCTGTACTCGTCTTTGGGTATCGATGCCCAAGAAGAGGAATACGGCACCTGGAGAGGGTGGGAGCGTGGACATTCCTACATCGATACGGGGGTGGATCGGACGATTGATGAGCAGATCGAGAGGGTGGAGCTGGGGGAGACGGAGCCGGATCTTTTGGATAAGTGAGGCGGGGCGGGACTGGGAGATCACTTTGCTGGCGTAGCTAGTGGCTGTGTGTTGTTGGCGGCGGATAGTCGTATAATGTCACGGGAATTGTTTGACAAAGATGGTTCTTTATAAGAAGGATGTTTTCTGCCTCCGCTATGTAGCTGCGGCTTCTCACTATAACCAAGGATCTTAATCATGAATTTATTACCTCTTGTGACGTTTGTCGGGCTGTCCAGTTTTGCTGCTGCGCAGACTTTTTTACCTAATGTCGATACTAGGAATCTGGCGGCGGGCGCTAGTTATACTTGGAATAATGTGGCTTGGGATGCGACAAATGCTGCTGCGAGTGTGATTGTGAAGGCAACGGCGACTTCAGGGCCGCGTGCGCAGAAGATGCAGATTTATAAGACTTTTCTGGGTTCTGGTTATTCGAATATCACGGATCCAGCGTTTATTTCCTACAGTGGGGTTGTTGCAGGGCAGGATCTTCCAAGTTGGCGGATGCTGGGAAATGGGGGGGTGATGACGGCGGATCTTACTTTTAGTTCTCCTCTGACAAAATTCGATCTGATCTTGAGTGATATCGATGATAAGGATGTGATGAAGTTCAGAGGCTTTGACGCCAATGGGAGTGTGCTCAATTCAGCGAACTGGACTCGGATTCTGAGCGGGGATTTGACGAGTGATGGCACTGGTGCAGATGGATCAACCGCGCAGCCTAATACAACGGTGCCTTTAGTGTCTTCGACTGCTAGCCAAATCACGATCACTTCTAATACGAGGCAGGGTTACCGCGATTACAGCATTTTCCGCTATGATGGGCCGGCGATGAAACGTTTGGAGATTATTGCGGATGTTACTTTGTCTACTGATACTTCGCATAGTTATTTTGCGTTGCGCTCTGTGCCTGTGGAGTTGCCCCCATTCCGTGGACGGGTGAGGACTGGGCTCACGCCGTAGCATGACGCCGCTCGAACGTGAGGGGCGAGACCCGGCCGAGGCTGGAGTGCCGCCGGCGGGGGTTGTACCAGGCTTCGATCGGTATTGTCAACTTGGGCCAGCCCCGCCAGACTCTGCGAATGAAAACGAATTCGAAATGTTATCGGGGCTACCGATTCCCTCCTGAGATCATCGGTCACGGCGTGTGGCTGTACCACCGATTCTGCTTGAGCTTCCGCGATGTCGAGGAGCTCTTGGCAAAACGTGGAATTATCGTCTCCTACGAGAGCATCAGGCAGTGGTGTCGGAAGTTCGGACCTGAGTACGCACGCAATCTCAAGCGTCGCCAGGGGCGACTCGGCGACGTGTGGCACCTGGACGAGGTGTTCGTGAAGATCAGAGGTGAGCGCCACTACTTGTGGCGAGCCGTGGACCCAGACGGGGACGTGATCGAGATCCTGGTTCAGCGATATCGCAACGCCCATGCGGCCAAACGGTTCTTTCGCAAGCTACTGAAGGGGGAGGGGAGCACACCGTGGAGGCTGGTGACGGACAAGTTGAAAAGCTACGGCGCCGCCCACCGGAGCATTATGCCTTCTGTGGATCACAACACGGCACGCTACGAGAACAACCGAGCTGAGGTGTCGCATCAGCCGACGCGACAACGAGAGCGTCAGATGCGAAGGTTCAAGTCAGCTGGCCAAGCACAGCGATTTCTGTCAGTCCACGGGGTCATCCAGAACTTCTTCAGACTCGGGCGCCACCAACTGCGCTCAGAGAATTACCGACTGTTGCGTGCTCGCTCTTTCAAAGACTGGAGTGCGGCCATCGTTGCCTGAGCAATTCCGACCGATTCTCTGCCTCGGCTGCACTCCGACTACATCAAGTTGACAATACCATATCGAGAGCAACTTCCCCACCTTCGAACTGGTGAACTGCAGCAAAAAGCGTAGCTTGACAATGCAGGGTCCACCGGGCACAAACAGCCGAGTCACCCTCCCAAGCAGCAGCGATCTGTGGAAGGTACCTGTCTAACCAATGAAAGACGAGGCATTGGATGAAGCGAATCGCGTGTGGTCTAGCGGTTCTGACATTGTCGATGTTGGCCCTGAGCCGGAGCGTGCTGGCTCAGAACCCCACGCCCGCTCAGGAGTACTTTCTGGCCAGAATGGATCCTCCTTACATCCTGCCGGAAGGCGTACGGGTGGAGGCCGATATCGTTTTCGCAAGCCCTGATGGTAGGGATCTTCACCTGGATCTCTTCGCACCAGGGCCAGGGACGGGCCCCCTTCCAGCGATTCTGTTCATCCAGGGCAGCGGGTACAACGGAAACAACAAGGCCTCCTTCTGGAGGGAAGCTGCCTACTTCGCCACTCGAGGTTTCATCGGTGCCAGCATCGAGGCATCGGTCCCGACGGTGCGACGTGGCCGTCGATTCTGGCCGACGGCCGAGCCGGGCTCGAGTGGATGTGGAGCAGCGGCACGGGTTACGGAGTCGATCCGGAGCGGATCGCCCTCGTCGGGCAATCATCAGGTGGTCACCTCGCAGCCATGCTAGGGGTCGCGCCGGACGCGGCCGGCACGCAATCACGCTGCTGTGCGCGGGGTTGTAGCCATCAATCCTCTGCTGGATCCCGTGTACTTTGCCGAACACGAGGTATGGTCGGATGAGTACCAGTTCGTGGTTGACCTGGTTCCTCTTTTTGGGGGCGCCTACGCCGAGATACCGGAGCTGTGGAAAGTCAGCCCTACCGGTTAGGTACGTGAGCGATGATGATCCCCCATTTCTGATTACCCACGGTGCGGAAGACGGTACGCTCCCAATCGAGCAGATCGAGCCGATGCAGACTGCCCTCACCCGTGCGCGTGTGCCGGTTGAATTCATCATTGTCGAGGGTGGGAAACATGAGATGCTGAACAATGGGTCCATCGTTCAAGATGTGCTGCAGCGAATGGAGCGGTTCCTGACCCGAGTCTTGAAGGAGGATGGGAACTGAGCGGGCCAAATCGGAACCAAGGGAGCCCTAACATGCGCCGCCTCAACCGAGGGATCATCACGGCCTGCATCCTCTTCGTCGCGTTGGCCAACACCCAATGCTCACGAGGTGGCGGTGAAAGCGAGACCGAAAGGCCCACGTTGACGATTCATGTGCCGGACCGCCGGCTGGCGAGGTAAGGACGCGCTACGTTTTGAAGCGTTGGTCATGGCAAGGACCGTGTCGGAACAGCTAGCGGTGATCATTCAGGCTGAGCTGCGACGGATTGGTGTCGACATGCAGATCCAAATGCTCGACGGAAGCGTGGTGCGGAGCAGAGTGCGGTCCGGCGATTTCGATGCGGCGTTCCACCCGCTGTGGAATGCTGTTGACGGATACCTGAGTTGGTTTGGCCCACAAGGTCTGTTGGGTTATCGAAACATGGAGGTCGTGCAGCTCCTACAGTCAGTCAAGGAGACCATGGATCCGGCGCCGCTTGATAGTATCTATCGACGTCTCACGTCGTTGATCCAGCATGATATACCGGTCACGTTCTTGTTCGCTGAAGCACAATCCTATGTGGTGCCACAGTGGTTGCGAGGTCTCGAGAGCCCGTATCGTGCCAATCCCATGCAGTTCGCGGAAAGATTATGGATCGAGCGACAGGACTGAAACCGTCGTCACGTCGAGAGCCTTGTGGTTTGGGATGCGAGAGACGGACCGCAAGTGCTCTCCTCGCATGTTTTGCCGCTCTTGCATGTACTGCAAACGATCGCGCTGACGTCATAGATCTCCGTACAGGCTTCGCTGGACCATCTAGCTCCGCCGCAACGCGCGGTGGCACGACGGAGCACCGTTCACCGCACACGGCAAATGCCGGATGACCCTTATATATTGAGTCGAATGGAGCAACACGACTATCCTGGTGAGGATCTCGTCCGGGCCGGACTCGAGGATCTTTCACGCGACGTAGTGTCGGCGCCCGCCTTGTTGGTTTCTATCGGGGCCCCCCGACTCCGCAAACTAGGCTACTCGATTCCGAATGCTATCGCGACACCGGAGCGGAGCCTGTACGAACTCTTGCACAGGGCCGACCCCGCGACCGCCTACTCCCGCTACAACGCGTTGGTGCGTCGGCTCGTTAGCTACGAGCGGGCGGTGGAATGCGCGACTTCGTAGACGCTGGCCGAATTCGGCAGTTGATGGAGGCTCTCGGCAGGGCGTCCCACGAGGTCGGTCGGGCGTATCTCACGGGTGGTGGGACGGCTGTGCTCATGGGATGGCGTGCCAGCACGATCGATGTCGATGTCAAGTTCGTTCCCGACAACGACGCTATTCTGCGAGCGATTCCGAGTATCAAGGAAGACTTGCGTCTGAATATCGAGTTGGCTTCTCCGGCCGACTTTATCCCGGTTCCTTCAGGGTGGGAGGAGCGGAGCGTGTTTATCGACCAGCTCGATAGGCTTTCATTCTTCCACTTCGATCTGTATGCCCAGGCGATGGCCAAAGTCGAACGTGGTCACCAACAAGACTTGGCCGATGTACAGGCGATGAGGGACCGAGGCCTGATTGATGCGGCACGGGCGCTGGAGTATTTCGATCGCCTCGAACCAGATTTATATCGTTTCCCAGCGATTCATGCCCCGGCGTTCCGGCGTGCCGTAGAGGAGATGTTCCGATAATGAGCGGGCCAAATCGGAACGGTCTGCATCTGCTTCATCGCGTTGGCCAACGTCCAATGCGCTCGAGATGACCGGGGGAATGAGACCGAGCGCACCACGTTGACGATTCACGTACCAGGCCAGAACGAGTACGGGACTCGCTGCTGATCATCGATTCCGGATCTACCACCAAGTTCGGCATATTGGACAGGTTGCGATCCGCTGGAACCATCGGAACCCCTTGTTTGGCGATGTTGACGTACGTAGGGCGCTCACAATGTCCATCGACCGGCGTGAACTGCACCGGGTCCTGAACTATCCCGACGACCTCCCCATTTTCGATGTCCCAGCGCGTGCCCGGCATTTTGCTCAAGGCGTGGTACCTGAGCCCCTGCCGTTCGATCCCGAGCGTGCCGCCCAATTGTTTGCGAGCGCCGGGTGGGTGGACACCGACAACGACAATATCCTCGACAAGGATGGGCAGGAGTTTCGTTTCACGCTGAGTACCGCCCCGAACGAGTCAGCGGAGGCCGTCTACCTTCAGGATCAGTTCCGCCGTGTGGGGATTCGCGCGGAGATCAGTACGTACGATCGCAGCGTATTGAGACAGAGAACCCAAGCGCACGACTTTGATGCAGCCATCGTCCGATCCCATTGGATCCCTCACCTTATCCAGGAGGGCGAGAGAGAAGCCCCGTCCGGTACGGGACACGAAAACGCCGAACTCAGTCGACTCGTGGATGCCTACCGGAACACGATTGACCAGCAGGAAGCGGACAAGCACATGCGGGGACTTTGGGACATCATCGGAGCGGAGATACCGGTCACCTACCTACATAACGGCGTGAGGTTTCGCGCGGCACATCGTAGGGTCAGGGGAATACAAAATAACAGAGCCATGATCGTCGAGCACCTATGGATCGAAGAGGAGGGCAGGGAACCCATGGAGCCCTAGCATGTGGCTGCCGCCTCTTGGAGGCATGCACGTCTGCCACCCCACGCCGCCGTCCTTCAAGATCGCTTTCGATTGGGATTGGCGATGCGCTACGGTGGCGGGAACGTCAGGTCGCCGGGATCCTCGGCGGTGAGCAGTCGCATGAGGCGTGAATTGATGAACAATTTCTCGCGACCGACCATGAGTTCTTGGAGCACGTCCACCTTGCAAAGCTTCTTGAGATAGACAGTGGCGTTTGGCGTTTCGCGATGCCCGCCTCGACGACGTTCTGGATCCGGCAGTACGGCTGGACGGAGATCAGGTCCACCAATTCACGACTGTACGCCCCGTACGCTTCCGCCCGCCCGAACTGCGCGGTCTCGCACATCAATTGTCGAATAGCAAGTATCCGGTCCGTGGTCCATAGGCATCCTGAGCGGTTCGGTAGGGCAGTGTGACAACAAGGAGACCGATAGGGCAATCACTTCGTCCTATCGGTCTCTTCTGTCCCACTATCCCTTGTTCTAATTACTGCCTGCGCCCACCGCGTCCGTGGTAATCTTCTCTTCCTGCCCCGCGTTCTTTACATACTTGTCGAGCCAGGCGGTCCAGCGCGCCCACAAGTCCAACAACGTCTCTTCCGTGGCGGGTCCGTGTTCCTCGAACGGGTACACGTACAGCGCAGCGGTCTTGCCCAGTGACTCCAGTGATTCGAACAATCTCCAAGAGTTGATCGGGAATGTACCGGTGTTCTGATCGTCCGCGCCGTGGTACATCAGCAGCGCGCCGTTCAGGTGGTCGGCAAAGAACAGCGGTGACATGGAGAAGTACGTATCCTTCGATTGCCACAGTGTGCGTCGCTCCGACTGGAACGAGAATGGAGTCAGGGTGCGATTGTAGTTTCCGTCACCAGCGATACCAGCCTTGAAGAACGGAGTGTGCACCATTGCGTTCACTGCGCCGAAGGCGCCGTAGCTGTGCCCGCCCACGCCCATGCGCTCGCGATCGACGATGCCTTTCTTGTCGAGAAAATCTATTGTCGCCGCGAGGTTGTTCCTCAGGTCGTTGACGTAGTTGTCGTTCATCCTGCCACGATCTCCAATGATGGGTGCGTCCGGCTCGATCACGGCGTAGCCTGCCTCCACCAAGATATCCATTGACCGTGCGCGCAGGTTGGGGAACGCGTTCTTGTTGTATGTCTCGCGGGTCTCGTCGTAACCGTCCTGGTCGGTGTACTCCCGCGGGTAGAACCATATCATGCCGGGCAGTCGCTCACCGGACCAGTCCCGCGGCAGTGTCACGTCGACCGCAAACTCGAATCCATCCACTCGGCTGACGGCGTAACGTGTGCGCTGTGCATGTGTGATGTCAGGTGTGTAGTCGGTGTTCTCCGTGAGCTGCTTTAGAGTGCCGGTCGAGACGTTGCGCAAGTAGGAGTCCGGCACGTCCACGGGACCTTCCCGTGAAACGAGCAACTGTGTAGCGTCGTCGTTCAACACCCCGAGCACACGCTCGTACACGCCGTCATTCTCACTTTCGTAGACACGTTCCTTGTCACCCGACTCAATCTCGATTCGCTCGATGTAGGATGTCGGTCCCTCGGTCATCGGGTCGTCGGCGTAGTCGATCCCGGACATGAATACGCTGGCTCCGTCCAGCGACGTCCGCACCACCGAGGCGCCGTTATCCAGCGTTCTCGTGAGGAGCCTGGGTGTGCCCCGTCGGAAGCTGAAACGGGTTCTCTTACCCCGCCAGATCGTGTGTTTTGTCTCAGGATCGCTGAGCAGCACGGCATATTCGTGAACCCTCTCGCCAGTCTGCTCGGTGAGGAACAGTGTCTGTGCATCCGTCGAGTACCGCACGCTGGAGAGCTTGCTGTTGCTCTCGTAGATCACTGTTGTCGACGCCGAGTCGTATGGTGGCAGCCACTGGAAGACACGATCCCCAACGTGGTCTTCGTCGCTCGCGGTACTGTCTCCGTCCCGTTCAGGTACCATCTGGAGAAAGCCCAAACTGCCGTCAGGACGCCATGCAAAATTGCGCTTGTCAGGGTCGGCGTCGCTCGCCGTCGAGTCGGTGGAAGTGCCATCGCGGACTTCTTGTTCGCTCAAGAGAGCCACTATGGCTCCATCCTCCATGGTCCACAGTTCATCTTTAGTTCCGGCCTGGCGTGTCGGTGCGATGTAGGAGAACGGCGTTTGCATTGTGCTCACGCGCAAGTAGTTGCCGTCAGGAGAAACTTCTATCTCTCTGATCATGGCCGGCTGGCCGAGTGTGCGCGCTCGACGGCGCCTTACGTCGACAACCGCTAGCTGGCCGGTGCTATAGTATTCGACCAATGCTTTCTCGTGGGGGCCCTCTAACAGATCCGGGTACGTGCGAAGCCTGTTCTTGTCGGGGGTGGTGATGCGGACCTGCGGTCCCGTGGGAACCTGTGGCTCGACCGGTGGAGCGCCACGGTTATCGGGCACGAGCACCGTAACGATCGAGCGCGAATCAGGTGTCCACTCGAACGACGTTTGGAGAGTGGCAAGCACGGGTTTCCGCGTCACCTGACGCGACCTGCCGCTCGTGGGGTCGGCCACGAATATGTGTGTCGCGTCTTCCAAGTGTACGAAAAAGGCAATTTGCGATCCATCCGGTGACCAAGTGGGCGAGGAGACGCCGGCTCCGTCCGGTACCTGGATTGCAGTGCTGTTGCCGCTCTCCCCGTCGGTCACGTTGAGAGCGGTGCCGCTCCGCGTTGTCATCCGACGCTCTCGGTTTGCTCTCCAATCGATCTGCATGCCGCCCAGTCGGTAGAACGGTTTCGCGAATGTCGCGATGGTCGGCGCCCCTTCGCCCCGCTGGTGCAGGAAGAAGCGTCCATCAGGGCTTGGATTACCCAGTGTCACGTTCAGGTGCCGCGGTGCCAGTACTGCCTCTGCGACATCAGGTGCCGGGCGGAGGTAGGTCTCCTTCGTGACGGCTTCCGGGTGCTGTTCCTGTGCCTGGGTAATGACTGGAACGGCCGCTGCCAGGAGAAGGATTACTGTTAGGGTCGCACGGCGAGTGTGCCTCAACGCGAACATGACGTTTGCCTCCAGATGTCGGGAGTCGGTGGTAGTGTTACGCGGTCTCCGGTGTCGGCGCCGGCAGCAGCTCGGCTGTGAGCGCCTCGAGAATGAGTTCCCGCGCTCGAAGCACAATGTCGTCCAGCGACGGCGTGGCCGCGAACATCTGCCGCGCGCGCGCGCGCAGTTCCTCTACGGTGGGTACATCGGGCAGGTGCATATCGGCCAGCATCGCGATTGCATCGGAGCGGGCAGTTCGGGCGCGCTCGCGGAGTTCATCCATGGTGGGTGTGTTGGCCCACGCTTCCCGCATTTCCGCACCGATCCGTTCGACCGATACAGACGTGGCCGCGAGGTGTCGGGCGACCTTCTCGATCATGCCACGCCCCAACCTCTTCTCGTTTCGGACCAGTGCCTTCGGTGGCTCGCTTAGGTGTGATACGACGCGCGCCCAAGAGAGCATCTTGAGCATGTAATAGGTGAAATCCACTTCCCACCAGCGGAATCCCTGTCGCGTCGACGCCATGTAGGCGTGATGGTTGTTGTGCCACCCCTCGCCGAGAGTGATCAGCGCCAGCCACCAGTTGTTGCGCGAGTCATCACCCGTCACGTACCGCTGATTGCCGTGCACGTGCGCTAGGGAATTAATGAAGAACGTGCAGTGATACAGCAGTACCGTGCTCCAGAAGAAGCCCACTATGAGTCCCGTCCACCCTGTTGCGAGCCACGTCACTGTGCCCAGGACGATGGCCGGCAGGTAGGGATGCTTGTCCAACCACACCAACTCTCGATACTTGGCGAGGTCCGGAATCGTGGCGTAGTCGATTTCACATTGCTTCGGCGCAAAGATCCATCCTACGTGTGCATACCAGAAACCCTGTTGCCGGGGCGAGTGGATATCGAGCGCGGTATCGGAATACTTGTGGTGCTGCCGGTGCTTCGCCGCCCACCAGAGGATCCCCCGCTGGGCAGTGCTCTGGGCGACCCAAGCGAGCACGAACTGACCTACCCGGCTGGTCCGGAACGTCCGGTGAGAGAAATATCGGTGATACCCGGCCGTCACCGCGAACATGCGCACGAGGTACAGAGCTGCACAGATGGCGAGGGCCTGGGCGGTCACTCCGGTCCAGATCGCGGCCACACAGACCACGTGGGCCAGCACGAATGGGAGCGTTGCCGGATGAATTATGTCGTTATGGTGATCCTCGCCCGGCGCATCAGTGGGCGGGATTACGGTCCTGAGCTGGGCCATACAGATCCTTTCGTGTGTCGCGGTGCATGGGGGCGGTCTGGAACGAAATGGCCAGGCGCCACCAGCATCGGGCTGGTTATGTCAGAAAGATGTGTAGTCAAGATACCTGACAACGCTCAGTCAGGGTACCTGTGGGCGCCACTACCAGATCCTGGCTCGAGGCCAACGTGCGTAGAGCCATCTGTCGATTCCGAATCGGCGCGCGGAGTGAAAGACAACGGGAATCGCGACGAGGGCGATCGTCAACTGGTCCTTCTAGAGACGAACCCCGCCGTCGGCGTTCATCCGATCGAGTCGCTATCTATAGGATTGCCACCAGGGTGTAGACCACGGCGGCAAGAACCGCAGCACATGGCAAGGTGAGCACCCAAGAGAGAACGACATTCCGCATCACCGCGACGTTGGCTTGCCCGGTGGTGACGCCGATACCAAAAAGGGAACCCACCGACACGTGCGTCGTGGACACTGGTAAGCCGAGTCGACTGGCCCAGATTACCAGGATGCCGGTAGCAATGTTTGCGGCGAACCCCTGACCATGGTTCATGGACGTGATCCTACGACCCATGGTCATCCCAACGCGTCGTGCGCTGAGAAGGCCGCCGGCAGCGATCGCCACGCCTACCACGATCAGTCCGCCCCTAACGTCCACCACTTGAACGACCAGAAGTAGGGCAGCGATCTTCGGGGTGTCGTTCAATCCGCGGGCGAAGGAAACGACACCCGCGCTCAGAAAATGCGCTGCATCCATGAGTCGTTGCCAATGCACGCCCGCGAAACGCCCGGCGTACCGCTCTTGGCAGCGATGTTCAGTGTCTATAGTCAGACTGACCCCTGGAGTAGTCTGCTGGAGCATCGCGAGGGAGCCGCCCGCCAACTCGAGGGATGGCACCGCTTCACCAACACACACGCAAGTGTGCTTAGTGATCCCCCACCAGAGTCGGCCACGGTGTAGCACCCAATAGAGGACGCCGGCCAGCAAAACCGCTACAAAGGGGCTCACGAGAAGCGGCGCGATGAAACTCGTGGCGAGGACGGTGAGGTCCAGACCACTACCGGCACCAAGCAAGCCGGCACCGACGATTGCTCCCACCAAGCTGTGCGTCGTAGAGACCGGGAAGCCCAAAATCGTGGCGAGGATGACCGTTCCGCCGGCTCCGGCCGCCACGGCTAGGAGGAACAACTCCCCACCGGCAACTGAGGAAGGAACGAGTCCCTTCCCGGAGAATGCTGCCAGGAGTCCCTGAGCCAGGACCACCGAAGCGACGGAGCCGAGGAGTGTGGTGAGCGTGCCCCAGGCGATGGCGGTACGGTAGTCCGTCGTCTCACTGCCGAAGAGGGAAGCGACACCCTTGAAGTTGTCGTTCGCCCCGTTTGAATACGCTAGGAGGCATGTCGCGCCAAGCAACAGCAGACTGATTACCAAACCGGGTACTCCTCGGATTGCTGGGTTGGGACCAAAGGACACTATGCCTAACAGTCGGAGGGGTCACAGCGGTTCCGCGATGAGCGTAGGTGGGCGTTGTGACAATTCTTGCGTCAACGTTCAACGACGTTGCCGGGCTCGCGTTCCATCCTGCCAGGCCGCATCTTTCCTTTATATATCGGAGCAGTCGGCGCGTCTGAAATCTGCCTACGCGGACCGCCACCTCGGCAAAGGCGGCGTGGCATCGTTGCCGCTTGGCCACACGCTGGAAATTGAAATTGAGGCGCGCGACTAGGAGAATATTATGAAACGTTTTAGCAAATTGATCTTAGTGTTTGTCGCCATGTTTTGTGTGGCGCTTTTAACGTCGCAAGCTGGCGCGCAGAGCGAAGAGCATAGTGCACCCCTGCAATTGAAGTATCTGGGCGCTGCGGGTTGGGAAATATCTGATGGCAACGTTGTTGTGCTCATCGATCCTTATATCTCGCGTTTGAAATATGGCGGCGGCGGCGATCCCAACGATGACCGCCCGAGTTTTGCGCGCGATGACGTGGCCCAATCGGATACGGATTTAATTGATAGCATCATTACTCGGGCCGATTTTATTTTGGTGCATCATGGGCATTTTGATCATTTAGGAGATGTGCCCTACATCGCCAAAAAGACCGGCGCCAAAGTGATTGGTACGGAAACAACCATCACCATCTTGCGTGCCTACGGCATTCCAGACAAACAGCTTTATGCTGTCGGTGGCGGCGAAGATTATCAGTTCGAAAACTTCTCGGTTCGGGTTGTGCCATCCATTCACTCGGCTTTGGGCGAAAAGCATTATTTCGATTCTAGGCGCTTGAACCGCGACAGTGATATTGAAGCGCCGCTCAGAATAAATCAGTTCATCGAAGGTGGTTCGCTAATGTTCTTAGCCCGGTTCGATCATCATAATGTGCTGACCATGGGCTCGATGAATTTCGTTGAGCGGGAATTGGAAGGCATCAGCCCTGATATACTCTTGGCCGGGGTCAATGGCTCCACGTTGGGCCTTTATAATTATGACGAACGGTTACTGAAAGTCACCGGCAATCCACCCATCATCATACCCACCCATTGGGATAACTTCCGATTGCCTTATGGGTTTTCTCAAGAGGCCGCCGTTGTCAGAAACATTGTACCTTTTATCAGAGCGGTTGCGGCCATTTCACCTAATTCCAAAGTGATAACGCCGACCCATTTGAAAACAATTGTCATTGATTAGCTTGGCATGAGTATGAAGCATGTACCGTGCTTTCGACGCACCGTAATTGGGTGCCTGCTGCTTCTCGCGTTCGTGTCGCCGGTACGGATCTCGGCGCAAGGCGCGGAGCTGGTCTATATCTCGAATGTGATCGGCACCGAGTCGGGAGGGATGGCGGTCGTCGGCGTCGAAGAGCAGACCGCCGTCATGCTCGACAATCTGGGTGAGGCGCTGCGGAAGCGCGGCCTCGACTACTCCGATGTGGTGGTCTCCAACGTGTTCCTGAGGGACACGCGCCACTTCCAGGCGATGAACGGAGTCTATCGTACTTATTTCCAGACAAGGCCTCCCACTCGGGCAACGGTTCAAGCCGACTTGCTGGATCCCGAGGCTCTCATCCAGATCTCGGTCGTGGCGGCCGGTGGCCCCAAGGAGATCGTTACGCCGGGCGGCTTGAGATCTCCGGAGCTGCCGTATTCTTGGGGAATCAAGGTGGCTAACATGCTATTTCTCTCTGGAGCGACCAGCAGGAGCCCGGAGACCTACCAACCCGTAACGGGTGATGTGGCGACGCAGACACGTCGGGTCTTCGGCAACATCGGATTAGTGCTGAAGGAGGCTGGGATGAGCTTCGCAGATCTGGTCACCTGCCGAGTCTTCCTCGATGACCCTCGAAGCTTCGGTAGCATGAATGAGGCTTATGCGGAATTTGTAAGCGTCGAGGATCCTCCGGCACGTGCGACCGTGCGTGCGGCGCTCATGAACGTCGCGTTTTCCACTGAAATTCAGTGCGTGGCGGTGTCGTCGTCGGACAGAAGCGTAGTGCTCGCCGAGGGACAAGCCCGTCGGCGATTCCCGTTCTCGCCCGGAATCGATACGGGTGATCGCGTGTACGTCGCTGGAATGACCGGGCGGGGTGGTGACGCAGCGGAGGAGGCCCGGGCCGCGTTGGACAGAATCAGATCGACCCTCGACGCCGCCTCTGTGGGTTTCGGGGATGTCGAGAACGTGTGGGTCTATTTGGCCGACGTTCGAGACTGGGATGCCGTGCGCGCCGTACTGGACGAGACACTGGGAACTGACGCGCCGGAGCCCACGGTGGTGGGAAGTCGCCTCATGGGGCGATCAAACGTGGAGATCCAGATTGTGGTGAAGCGCTAGCCGGCGTGGTCTCCTAGTCCCGGTTACGTTCGGCCGCGACGTTGAGGAAGATCAGGTTGGTGCTGCCCGAATTGGCGAACCCGAGATCGGGGAACCCGTCTCCGTTGAGGTCGGCGGTGGCCACGCCATAGGTGACGGAGGATTCGTCCCCGATCATGCTGCGAGTCCAAGTCGTTCCCGAACCATCATTCAGGTAGAGTTCGTTTCGTCCCCGAACGTTTGCCACCACGACATCGATATCACCGTCGCGATCCACATCGAGTAGGGCGATTGCGTAGGACTGCTCCGACCCGCCCACGCGAATGCCGCGGTCGAATCCCCCACTTCCATCTCCCCCCCTCCTCGCGGCTCAACCGTCTTGCAGATTCTTTAGCAGCCCCGTGGCTTGATTGATGAGCGCCACCTCCGTCATCAGCGCACGGGCGACTCGTCCGATCTCGGCCTCCGCCACATCGTAACGCTTGAGTTCGATTGCCTCACGGACCCCGGGAATCGTCTTGGCCCCGTAGCCGGAGTACTCACCGGGCGCGTAGATGAGGTGCTTGTACCAGGCGCGGCCAGGCAGCCCCTCCGAACTCGCCAGCCGGCGCTCGCTCTGGATGAGGAGCTTGTTGAGTTCAGCCAACCGAGCGGTTGCCGGGGAGTCCCCCGACTTTGATCTGAACTCCTTCCGTGCCGCTTCGTATTCCTGAGCGCTTCCCTTCAGCGCGTCCACAGCATTATCCAGCGGTGCGAAGTTCAGGTGAGGGGGCACGTCCTGGCGTTTCGGTGCGACAGTGGGTCTTCTCGGATCTTGCGTGGCCGTGAAAACTCCCTCTTCGATCTGCCGGTTGCGCTCAGCCACCTTATCCTGCCGGCTCTTCAGAAGCTCCTTGAGTTCCGTCACGTAGCCGCTCACAGTCTCGGCGAGGCCCGTGAAGTCGTAGGGAAGAAGGTCGGTGTCGGCCAACCGAATGACTGCGCTGCCTACCGTCTGCGCAAGGGAACGGCCGTAGACGAAATCCACGTCCGAGAAGTGTGTGAACCAGTAGAAATCGTCGTAGATGGAGTGGTAGATGCCGCCGTCATCCTCTCCGCCATAGCCGATGTCCAGCGAGGCCACGCCGAGATGGTCGAGGAAGGCAGTGTAGTCCGACCCGGAGCCGAGCGCCCAGATCTTCACGTCGCCCCCGTGTCGGAGCCGGGCACGTTCCTCTTTGGATCCGCGAGCGATGTTGGCGCGGCGGCGGCGCTCCCGAACGCTCAGGCCCGTCTCCGGATCCTGGACGTCCTCGGCAACCTGGTTGATGAAACGCTGCAGGGTGTGCGACCCGCTCACGCCCAGATAGCCACGGCCGTTGCTATCCGTGTTGATGTAGACGACCGCGTGTTCGCGAAGCTCTTCGCCGTGCTCCTCCGCCCATTCGGTGGAGCCGAGCAGCATCGGCTCTTCCCCGTCCCATGCGGCGTAGATGATCGTGCGGCGCGGTTGCCAGCCCTGGCTAAGCAGCTGCCCGAGGCCGCGAGCCTCTTCCAGTAGTGCGACTTGGCCCGAGATCGGGTCTTCGGCGCCGTTCACCCAGGCATCGTGGTGGTTGCCTCGGACGATCCATTCATCCGGGTACACCGCTCCGGGAATCTGCGCGATGACGTTGTAGACCGGCTTGATGTCCCAGTTCGATTCCACAGCCAGGTGTATCGTGGCGGGGCCGGGGCCCACGTGATAGGTGATAGGCAGACCTCCCCGCCACTCCTCTGGAGCCAGTGGACCGCCGATCGCCGTCAGCAGCGGCCGCGCATCCGCATATGAAAGTGGCAGGACCGGGATGCGCTGAATGCTAGGGTTGCCCTCTATCGGCTCGCGCTTGACACCCTCGGTGGCACCCACTCCCGGTGTGAGCGGGTCGCCCGGGTGCTGCGTAATGTCCAACACGCTGCCCCGCTGGACGCCGAACTCCGGCCGCATCGGGCCGTCTGGGAACACGTTCCCGCCAAAGTAGCCGTCGTCGCGGGGATCCGAGTACAGGAGGCAGCCGACGGCCCCATGTTCGGCGGCAACCTTGGGCTTGACCCCTCGCCACGAGCGTCCATAGCGCGCGATCACGATCTTGCCTTCTACCGAAATTCCCAACCGATCGAGCTGTTCGTAGTCGGCCGGAATGCCGTAGTTCACGAACACGAGGGGCGCGGTTACGTCGCCATCGCCCGAGTAGGAGTTATAGGTGGGCAGCTGTTCATCCTGCTGGTCAGAAGTCGGATCCACCTTGAGCGCCGGTTCGTGCAAGCTTGCTGTGAACCGGGTGGGCTCGACCATCTCCACCACTCGGCGTTTGGGAGTCGGAAAGAGCACGTCGAAGCGCTCGATCTTTGCATTCAGTCCCCACGATTTGAGTTTCGCCAGAATCCACTCGGCATTGTCTTTGTCGTAGGCCGAGCCGACATGATGGGGCCGGGCGCTCAGTCGCTTCATGTAGGAGCGCAGGCTGTCGGGATCCGGTACGGCCCGGAACACCGTCTCCCAGTCCTTTGACGTGTTGGCGGAAGCCGCGTCCTCGGAGCGGGCCGTCGTTTGACCCGCCAGCGAGCCTGCCCCACTCAGAGTGAGTGTCAAGGCAGCCAAGCCGATCATTCTGAGTTGTCGCATTTCAAATACCTCCAGGGTCGTGTGTATCCCGGCTACAAGCTCGCGAAAATTTGTGTCGGTGCGTTGCAAACTGTCGAGACCCGCAGTCGAAAAACGTGACGCAGCACGGGGGCATGCGACAGAGGTTACAGTAGGTACGGCTACCTGTCCTGCGCATCAGTTAGCGGTTTGCCTGGGCACCAAAGATGACGCGCGCATCGGCGAGAAGCAACGGGACGTTGTCCCAGAACTGGAACGTCGAGGGAACGACGCCATGAGTTCATTAGCGCTTTTCAGAGCCGAGATCGTGAGGAAGTGGTACCGTCACAAGCCACCGCGCTATACCTTCGGAGCACCGATTGAAATTCCTAGTGATCACCGGGTACGCCAGGAGGCGTTCACTCATGTCTACCACGTTTCTCCGCACCGCTCTCGCACTCACATTTCTCGCGGCCTCTGCCTCTTTCGCCGCCGCCCAGTCTCCTGACATCTCCGCTGAGATGCACTGGCGCTCGATTGGCCCGCCGCGCGCGGGTCGCACCCGGGCCCTGGATGGCGTGCGAACGCAGCCGAACGTGTTCTACATCGGATTCGACAACGGTGGCATGTGGCGCTCGACCGACTACGGCTCGAACTGGGAACCACTTTTCGATCGGGAGCCTACGGGCTCCATCGGTGCCATCGCAGTGGCGCCGTCCGATCCGGACATCATCTATGTGGGTAGCGGTGCGGGCATCATTCGCCCGGACCTCTCCACTGGTGACGGGATGTATAAGTCGACGGATGCTGGTGTGACGTGGGCGCACCTGGGGCTGCGGAACAGCCAGATGATTGCCGACGTCGCTGTCGACCCGACGAATCCCGACCGCCTGTTCGTCGCCGTGCTCGGACACCCGTACGGTCCCAACGAGGAGCGGGGCATCTTCCGCTCTACCGATGGGGGGCAGACGTTCGAGAAGGTGCTCTACCGCGACGAGTACACGAGCGGCAACGACGTTCTCATCGATCCGTCGGATCCAAACACCGTGTATGCGACCCTCTGGCAGCAGCAGCAGAGCTTCCGCGAGAGCTATGAATTTGGCGGCGCGGGGAACGGCATCTACAAATCCACGGACGGCGGCACGACCTGGAATCCGCTTACCGAAGGGTTGCCGAGTGTGATCGAGGCCAACCTGGCCCTCGCGCCGAGCAACCCGAGCCGGCTCTATGCGATGGTGGCCGGCACCCGCAAGGCCGCGACCGGCGCCGGGCCCGGCAGGGACGGCGGTACCACCGGGGTTGTGGGCTTCTACACCTCGTCGGACGGTGGAGCGCACTGGACACCCGTGGATGTGCCCGAGGGCCCGCTGGACGCCGCTACGCCACATGTGGATACGAGACCGCTGAGGCGTATCGGCGGCGGTGACCTGCCCACAGTCACAGTGGACCCCAAGGACGAGAACATTATTTACAGCGCCACGGTGGTCATGTGGCGCAGTGAAGACGGGGGAATCACCTGGTCGGCGGTGCGCGGCGCGTACGGTGGTGACGACTACCAGAAGATCTGGATCAACCCGGACCACCGCGAAATCATCCTCGCAGTGTCCGACCAGGGAGCGGTGATCTCGGCAAACCGGGGTGCGTCGTGGAGCAACTGGTACACACAGCCCACTGGCGCCATGTACCATGTGACCACAGACAAAGACTTCCCGTACCGCGTGTGCAGCGGTCAGCAGGACTCGGGCTCCGCGTGCGTCGCGAGTCGCTCCATGGACGGCGAGATCACCTTCCACGATTGGCATCCTGCGAACATCCAGGAGTACGGCATTGCGGCACCGGATCCGAGGGACCCGGACATGGTGTTCGGGAGTAGCCGGTCGGACGTCACGCTCTACAACAGAAAAACTGGCCAGACCACGCGTGTTGGACCCGACATGGGACCGCGGGGAGGGCCCTTCAATCGCGACGTGCGGACGATGCCGCTGCAGTGGTCGCCGATCGATCCGGACATGATGTTTTACACGTCGAACGTGGTGTGGAAGACGATGGACCGCGGTCACACGTGGAGTCGCGTGAGCCCCGACCTTGCCCGCCCGAGTTGGGACGTGCCGACGAGCGCGGGGAAGTATGCCGACGGTGTAACGCCCGGACCGCAGGGCGCGATCACCGCGCTGTCTCCGTCCCCGCTGGACGTGGACGTGATTTGGGCGGGCACCGACGACGGCAACATCCAGGTTACGAGCGACGGAGGCGCCCACTGGAGGAATGTGACGCCGCCCGAGATCGAGCCCTGGACGCGGATCTTCAACATCGAAGCCGGTCACTTCGGCGCAGGTACCGCGTATGCTGCCGCGAACACGATGCGGATCGATGACATGAACCCGCACTTCTGGCGTACGCACGACGGCGGCAGCACATGGACGGAAATCAACAGCGGCCTTGCCCCCGGTGCGGTCGCAAACTCGATCCGAGAGGACCCGAGGAAGGAAGGGTTGCTCTACGCCGCGACCGAGACGCAGGTATGGGTTTCCTTCAATGACGGGGATGCATGGCAATCGCTGCGCATGAACATGCCAGCGGTGTCTGTACGGGACATCGAGTTGAAGGACGACACGACGTGCTTGTGTTCCGACCTGGTGGCGGGCACTCACGGTCGCGGTTTCTGGATTTTGGACGACGTCACGCCGCTACGGCAGGCGGCCGAGGCGCGGGCCGCCCGCATCGCGTATCTCTTCGAGCCCGCGACTGCCGTGCGGGTGCGTTCCGGGACCAACGCGCCCACCGAGTGGCCGCCGGAGTTGCCGGCCGGTGAGAACCCGCTTCCCGGCGGCATCATCGACTACTATCTCGTCTCGGATGCCTCAGGGGCGGTCGGGTTGGACATCCTGGACGCCGACGGGAAGGTCGTGCGCTCCTACTCGAGCGATGACCCGGTGCTCGACCCCGATCCCGGCATTGATCCGGAAGCGTATGACGCAGTCTGCCGGAGGGAACCCACGGCCCCGAACTGTAACGTGCCGCTCTACTGGGTGGCCCCGCAGATGACGCTCTCCACCCGGAAGGGGGTGCGCCGCTTCGCGTGGGATCTGGCCTTCGATCCGTTCGGCGAGGAGCCCAGGGCGAGCGGCTCCGCCGGCGCTGTACCGCATCATACCCGCCCGTCGATACAGGCTCCGTGGGCTCCTCCGGGGACCTACACCGTCCGCCTGAGTGTCGAGGGGCAGGAGTTCACCCGGCCGCTCGAGCTGCGCCTCGATCCGAGGGTGAAGACTTCCGCTGTGGACTTGGCTCAATTGGCGTCCCTGTCGCGGCGTCTCTACGACGGAGCGGTCGAGGTGCGCGCCGCCTACGATCAGGCGCGTGCTCTGGTGACGAAGCTCGCGGCGTTGAAGGGTGCGGATGTCGCGGCGTTCAGGGCCAAGGTTGAGGCTCTGGCGCCCGCTCCGAGGCCCCGACGCCGGTTCTTCCGGCGCGGACCGGCCGGACCAGCCACGCTCCAGAGCGTGAGCAACGCTCTGATGGGCGCCGCGATGGCCATGGCCGATGCGGACGTCGGGCCTACGGTTCGGAGGGTGGCGGCTGGAGACAAAGCGCGCGCCCAGGCGCGGGACGTGATGCAACGCTGGAGTGAACTCAGCGTATCGGGTCTCGATGCGCTGAACGCGAAGCGGCGTGCTGCCGGGTTGGCTCCGGTGAGGCTGCGCTGAAAGACGAATGGGAGGCCGGCAATTGCCGGGCTAGGGCAAGTTCTCAGACAGCGCCGCGTGAAATGCCAGCACTGTCGGGCGATTGAACCCAATGTATTCGGCATCCGACGCGACAGAGGTTGCCGGACGAGCGCGAGGACCTTTGTGGCTGCTACGGAGAGAGGTGCATATCCTTCGGACGGCACGGATTTGGTGGGTGACTCTCTTACTGTATATATCGCGTCATATAACATATCATCGTGCCATAAAATGGAAGATCGCGCCATAAAAGTCGGAATCGCGCCACAAAATACAATCGCCGGGTTGCACATCACCGTCAACGTCCGGGCGGTGTAGCATACGGAGATGTGCCGGCCGAGACAATTACGAGTGTGCGCGCGCGCGTGGGTCGAGCGAACGCGATAGGACACAACGGAGGTTCGGAGCATGGCAGGAGTCGAGGGCAGGATCGCGCTCGTCACGGGCGCAGGCCGAGGCATCGGGCGCGCGGTCGCGGAGCTGCTGGCTGCGCGTGGCGCCCGGGTCATGGGCGTCTCGCGCAGCGAACAGGAGTTGGCCGCACTCGGTCTCGAGTACACGGTCGCAGATCTCGGCACGCCCGAGGGTTGCGCGCTTGCCGTAGCGGAAACCGAGAGCCGCTTGGGACCGATTGACATCCTCGTCTGCAATCACGGTATCGGCTCGGCCCACGAGCGGGTGATCTGGGAGCAGGATCCGAAGGTCTGGAGCGAGACGATGCAGATCAACCTCGACGGACCCTTCCACCTCTCGCGGTTGGTGGCGCGCGGGATGGTCGAACGCGGCTACGGACGCCTCGTCTACACCAGTTCGACGGCCGGCCTGGTCGCCGAATACGCGGGAAGCGCTTACACTGCAGCCAAACACGGATTAATCGGATTGATGCGATCGGTCGCACAGGACGCGGGCGCGCACGGCGTTACCGCGAATGCCGTACTGCCCGGTTGGGTACGGACCGAGATGGCCGAGCGCTCGGCACGCGCCGAGGCGGAAGAACGTGGCGTCACACCCGAGCAGGTGTGGGAGGAACGAGCGAACCAGTATCTGCCGGGCCGTGTCGCCACGCCTCAGGAGGTCGCCGAGATGATCGCTTTCTTCGCGTCGGAAGAGTCGAGCGGTGTTAGCGGCGAAGCCGTTCGCGTCGCGCTCGGGAGCGTTTTGTAGGCGCGCCGATTCGAGGCGACCGCTGACGATCCGTGTCGATCAGAAGGACGCCGCGCGGATGCACGCGGATGAGAGGCGTTGCGATTGCTTAGGGGGCGCTTAGGCCGCGGGTCCAACCTTTTACTGAATGATCCGTTTGAACACTTCCAGATCGATGTTGCGCCCGCAGACGACGGCGACGACCTTCTTCCCCTTGAATCGCTCTCTCCGTTTGAGAAGAGCCCCAACGGCCAAGGCTCCCGAACCTTCGACCACGAGGCGATGCTGCTCGAAGAGAAGGCGGATGGACTCCTCGATCTCTGACTCGCTGAGCAAAATGATTTCCTCCACATATCGCTGACACAGCCCTAGAGTGATGCTGTCTAGATCCACACCGCCCGCGCAGGTGTCTGCGAGCGTTGCATAGGTTTCCATCTCGACGATCTTCTTGGTCCGCATGGACTCATGCATTACTGGGGAGTTCTCAGGGGAGACGCCGAAGGCCTCCACGTCGGGGTTATGGGACTTCAGCCACCCCGCCGATCCGGTTAGCAAGCCCCCCCCCCCGCAAGCGAAGAGGGCCGCGTCCAGGTCGGGAAGTTGGTTGGAGATCTCGTACCCGCACGTGCCTTGTCCACCGACCACGATGGGGTCGTTGTAGGGCGACACATAAATCTTGTCTTCCTCTCCCGCTACGCGTCTGGCTTCCTTCTCAGCATCCCAGGCATGTTCGCCGTGAATGACCAGATCGAGGCCATGGGCGCGCAACAGCTCCAGACGCGACGGCTCCATATCTTCGGCCACGTAGATTGTGGCGTGGCGTTTTCGAATCCTCACGGCCTCTGCAACCGCCAAGGCGTAGTTCCCTGTCGAGGCCGAGACGACCCCCTTGTCGAGTTCCAACTCGGTGAGCGAGAGAATCTTGTTGAGGGCTCCGCGGAACTTGAAGGAAGAGGTTCTTTGCATCGAATCCAACTTGAGCCAGACCTCGCCGTCGATCTGCCGGCTGAGATACATCGAGTATTCGAGAGGAGTGGGCGAAAGGTGGCCTTCGCATCTTTCGTTGGCCTCCAGGACCAATCGAGGCACGTCCAGGAGTTGCTCACCGGTGGTCATGATCGTTGCCTCCCTTGCAGGGGTGCGTCCCCGAGTGCACGTGCGACCATCTTGGCGATTTGAATGTCTTGAATCGCAACTCCGGTAAGATCCGCCACAGTGATCTGGTCATTGGTGGTGCGACCGATTCCCGGGTTCTTGATGACGTGGCCCAATTCAAGAATTGCATTTACCTCTATGTGTTTTTCCTGAACCGCACCAAAGCACTCGCCGTGGTCGACACATTGTGACACGCTGTCGGCGACCACGAGATCCGCCTTTCCGAGGACCTCTGGTTCGAGTTCCTGCTTCCCGTGATCGTCCGATCCCATCGCAGTGATATGTGTTCCCGGCTGCACCTGCTCGGCCCGAATCAACGGACTTCGTGCCGATGTTGCGGTCACGATGAGATTGCATTGCAAAACCAGATCGTCAAGCGCTGGTGCCGCTTCGATCTCCAACCCCCAAACCTGAACACTCTCGCTTGCCCGAAGGTCGGCAATCATGCCTTGGACTTTCGTCGAATCCCGTCCCCAGACTAGACAACTCGTGCAGTCGACTACGTCGCGCAACATTTCGAGCTGCATCCTTGCCTGCACGCCCGTTCCCACGATCCCGATTCGATGAATGTTTTTCGGTGCCAAGTGTTTTGCTACGACCGCCCCAGCTGCGGCGGTGCGCACGTCCGTGAGCCAACACTTGTCCAAAAGAATCAGCTCTAGTTCTCCTGTCTTCTGACTGAAAACTAGAAGCAGGCCATCACCGATTGGCAGCCCCAGCTCGGCGTTGTTGTAGAACCCGGACGCCATCTTCAGGACATAGTAGTCGTCGCCGGTCACGAAACCGTACTTGATGTGGACGTCACCTGGAGGTTTCTCGAAATGCAAAAACCCCACTGGCGGGACTTCCACTTGACCTTCGGAATAGAGAACAAATCCGGCTTCGATCTCGCGGATCACCTGCGGGATATCTACCAGATTCTTGATCTCATCGAGTTCGAGTACGGTTGTCACGGGCATGTCCCAACAAGGATAGAAATCATCCTCCGCATCTTATCTCCCCGGGCCGAGCAGAACGGCATTCATGAAGAGCAACTGGGTTGTCTCCAGGTAAGCCCGATAGTTGGGGTCTTCAGCAAAGGCGATGATCCGGCCGCGCCCCACAGGCTGATGGATCAGGAACGCCTTGTTGGCCAATTGCGGTAGGGTTTCCTCCCACGCCACTCCGCTCAACACCAGGTCGTCGACCTCCGCGTAACGCCCGACGTTGGTGCCCCGATCGAGTGTGATCGGCTGGAATACCCGACCACCGTTCACGAACACGCCCACTTCCCCATCGGTCCCGGAGGCGAGCCAGTGCTCCGTGTTCAGGTGCACCCGAAGGATCACACCCGGAACCGACTCCGGCCCTTCGTCGTTCGGGACGATGGCGTCGAGAAAGTCGATGGGCTGATCGGGTGTGTCGTGCGACGGTGCATCGGTGCCCTCGGCACGCCCACCCCGCCGCTCGGCCTTCGTGGCCAGCAGGCCCACCTCTTCACGGGTAGCCCAGCGTGTGGATTCTCCCAATGTGATGAGCGTACCACCATCGCGCATCCAGTTCTGAAGTCTTTGCACGAGTCTGCTACCGACCGCGTCTGAGTAGTTGCCGCTCGGAAAGATGACCACGTCGAAGTCGGAGAGTGTGACGCGGCCCAGACGCGACGCGCGAACGACGGTGGTGCGCTGCCCGTAGCGGCGCTCGAGCACATAGCGGGCCCATCCGACCGAATAGGTCGAGCCGGGTCGATCGTAGACGAGGAGCACTCTGGGCTCGCGCAGAGCCCGCACGCGGCCACTCCCCAGCGACATGCCCTCACGAACGTAGGAGTCGTCGATGGGCACTACTTCGGCGCCGTGCTTCGCGGCAATCGCGCCCAGCCGCTCGGCCAGGTCGGAACCGTTCTCCGTGGTGCGGACAATCGCCGTGCCGACAGCGTAGGAGCGGTCCCCCAGGACGAACTCGCCGCCGCCCGAGCGTACTCGAATCCCGTCCGCAAGCGCTTCGGTTACCGTGGCGGCCGCCGCAGTGCCCCACGGTATCAGATACGCGACCCGTGCGGGAGGCAGCGTAGTGTTTGCTACGGAGGGTCTGTCGGCGGCTACGATCATACCGGCGCCACCCGTCGGTCGGTCCGAAGTCAGCACCTCGACATCCCAAAGCAACGACTGACTCCATGCGGTCACGTCATAGATTTCATCCCGCAGCCGCTCCGCTCGCCGATCGACCTGGCGCTGGATGAACGCCTCCGGCATGGGCACGTGATCGTCCAACAGATCATGCACCAGGCGATGGGAGGGCTGAGCAAGCGGTACGATGTAGGTGCCACGGGCCGGAAGTGTGCGGCCCGCAACTTCCACCGGACCTGTCGCTTCTCTGACCTCGATGCCGTTTCGTGCGAGCATCCGCGCCAGGCCCTCAGCCATGCTGGGGTCGTGCGCCGAATGCAGGACGAATTCGGCGGGGCCGCTCCGTCCCAGCTCCACTCCCTCCTGGCGGAACGCCAGATAGTCATGAACGATCCGCTCGCGGTGCTGCGCTGCCGTCTTCGCCGTCTGGATGGCCGCGGTGAAGTGATGGAGTACACCGTCCCCGTAGGTCAGCAGGTCACCGTCACGCCGTCGGACTACGAGCGCTCGCGCCGAGGCTTGCTCGTAGGTCATCCCGAGAGCGCCATTGCTCATCGGCCACATATCCACGTAGCCCGGAAAAAACAGGTCATAAACATCGCGGTTGAAGTACGCGAACCCACGCTCGTCGAAAACTTCGGCATTCGCCGCACCGAAGACGTCCATGAGCGCGATCTGACGCTCCCCGAACCAGGGATTCGCCGGCGGAGCGGTAGGAGGGAAGAAGTAGGTGGCATTCCCTCCCATCTCGTGGAAATCCACTACGATTTGCGGTTGGAAATCGAGGAACACCTCGATCTTACCGCGGGTCTCCGGCTGACTCTGAATGAAGAGGTCCCGGTTCAAGTCGAACAGATAGTGGTTCACGCGCCCGCCCGGCCACGGCTCGTCATGCTCCGCTGAAATCGTGTTCGGATCCGGCCAGCGAGACTGCGCCATCGTGTTCTGATTGACGAAGCGATTGCGTCCGTCGGGGTTCTCCATTGGATCGATGAGGACAAGCGACTCGCGGAAGATCATGTCGACGTCCTGGTCTCCTTGTGCAGCGAGAAGATGATACGCCTCCGCCATCGCGGCTCCGCTCGAGCTGATTTCGTTTCCGTGCACGCCGTGCATCAAGGCCGTCACCACAGGCAGGCGCGCGACCAAGGCCTCGGCGTCTTGGTCGGAAAGACCCCGGGGGTCCGCAAGCAAGGCGAGGTCGGTCTTGATCTCATCCAACCGCGCCATCCGCTCCCGCGAGCCGATCACCAGAACGACGAGCGGGCGACCCTCCCAGCTCTCGGCATAGCGAATGAGATGTGTGCGGTCCGGAGCAGCCTCTGCCAGCGCCTCCACGTACCGAATCACCTGGTCCGGACGAGTCACCAGCTCGCGGAAGTCGTGCCCTACAACGTCTCCCAGGGTCGGAATCGCCGGATCGTAGCGGGTGCCGGGTGCGAGTTCCTGACGCGGCGCAGAGATCTGGATCAGCGTGGCTAGAACGAGGGTACTAAGCATGCAAGACTCCCGAGATTGCTTGGCGAAGAATGGTGCAATATAGGTGTGGCGGTCCCCGCTCGCCCGGCAGACAATCGCAGAGCCCGGTGATCGCGCGCCGCTTGGAGCCTGTGCCTGTCACCGACAGGGCGCGCGAAGCAGCTATTGAAGCCCTGGCTCGATTCCGCCGCGTCGGCGGTCGCATTGACCTGTCTAGGATCCCACGCGCAAGACCGGCTTTGCAAGGGTTCTTTCTCGACGAGGCTGATCGGATCTGGACCCTCCTGACCACCGACGGTACCGACCGTGTGATGGAGATTCATGATGCGGACGGCGCATTCCTCAGGCGAATCACGCTCCCCGTTGTGCTGCGCAGCTCACCCCAGCCGATTGTACGCGGGAACCTATTGTACGGAGTTGAGTTCGATGAACTCGACGTACCCTACGTCGTCGTCCTTCGGATTGATTTGTAATGCGGAGCCTATCCGGCTAGCGATCGTTAACGCGCTGGCAACTTCAAGTGTTACGGGCCGCTGCAGCTGGTACAGGTACAAGGCGTTCAGGCGCGGCTCCAGCTTGGTAAGATCTGCCATGATCTCATCGAGGTCGGGCTCCTCGAAGTCTCGGCGGCGTAGGGCCTGATAGAGAATGTTCCTGCCGGATGGTGCGCCGCACGCGCACCAAACTCAAGCCGCACTGTGGGGGCTATGTTCTCAAACTGACCGTAAGTAGCGCCTGGCAGCGCCTTAGGGTAGTCGAATAACCCCGTTGACAGCCTCTATACAGCAATGTATATACATCATATGATTAGGACGCAACTTTACCTCGACGAAGCTGTCCATCAGCGGCTCCGCAGGTTGGCCGAAAAGCAGGGGCGCACCATCTCCGATTTGGTGCGGGAAGCGGTCGCGCGAGCATACGTGGGTGGGCACGTCGATGAGCGCATGGCAACTCTCGAGGGGATTACCTCGCTATGGCACGACCGGGAAGAACTCGACAGCACCGACGCGTACGTGAGGCGGCTCCGTCGCAGTACACGTCGGAAGCGGCACTAGTCGGAGTCCTCTACGACTCCGACGTTATCATCGAGATTCTCCGCGGCCGGACAGAGACTGTGGATGCGGCAACTGCGCTTGAAGCAAGCGGTGTACCCATCTATTGCACTGCAATCGCCTGGGCGGAGATCTACGCAGGACTTCGGCCCGGCGAAGAACCGCTAACGCAAGCGTTCTTCGAGGCCCGTGGAGAGATCGTGCTCGACGGGCATGTAGGTCGGCGAGCGGGCGCTTACCTGGCGCGCTACGCACGATCACACGGGCTCGAACTCGCCGACGCTTTGGTTGCGGCGGCGGCGACGACGACGGGCGTCTGCTTGTGGACACTCAACCGAAAGCACTACCCGATGCCCGATATCAGGTTCAACGGTGGCTAGGTCGCCACTCCTTCACCAACAGGACCGGCAGGGTGACGCTGGCCTGTTCGGGAAGCGCGGTCACGATTTGTCGGAGTCGGTCCTCGATGCTCATCTTCGTACTACTCACGACCCCGGGCTTGGAGCGTTGGCTCGCAAGGCCAGCAGCCGTTGTAACAAAAGCATGTGACAATTCAGTCGGTAGGCGGGTGCGAGAAAAAATCCAACCGTGTGTAACTCACGATGGGATTTCTAGTTACCAATGCGCCAGACGGGATTCGATGCACAGCAGACGCGAGCATCTTTTCCTATATATGCCCGAGATCACCTCCCGGCTCTCGACCGCCCTGGCGGACCGGTACCGGATCGAACGCCACCTCGGTGAAGGCGGCATGGCGACGGTCTACCTCGCCGAGGATCTGAAGCTCCATCTGGCCAGCGGTGGACAGCGTCGCCTTCACACAGCCTTGACACGAACTTCCCCGCCCCTTCAAGCGGGCGACAGGGACTTCCCTACTTTGTGAAGAGCCCCATTATAGAAAGCCTCGAGCCAGGCCCTGCTTCTTCTTGATCGGATCGCATTCCATATGATGTCGAGTCGGCACGCCCGAAACCGAATCCTGCTCTCGTTTGTGTTTGGGATTGCGCTCCCGAGCGGCCTTCTCGCGTATCTGGCGTTTCGGGGAATCCAAAACGACCAGGCATTGGTGGAGCGCGAGCAACGGACGCGACTGCAGGAGATCGCGGTCCAGATTCGGCGGGCGGTGGAGGGGCGACTGGACGGCCTCGAACAGGCGCTTGCTTCGGTAATCGCGTCAGCCGACTCGCTGGGCTCCGATGTGTTGGCGGGTGTCGACAGACTGGTCTGGGAGGAGCCGCTGGTGCAGGCGGTGTTCTCTGTGGAACCAGCAGGCCCTCTGCGTGTCGTGGCGACGAGGGGTCTCCGATTCGAGATGGAGCCAGAGCAGCGCGCGCCGGCGTCCACGACAGACGAATGGACGGCCAGCTTCCACGCCGCCCGGACGCGCGAATTTCGATCCGGCGACCTCCAGGGATCACTGATGAGTTACCAGCGACTGACAGTCCGTGCGGCCAACGACCGAGAGCGCGGCGAGGCCCTGAATGCTGTAGCCCGTGTCCAGCGTAAGCTCGGCAACCTGGCCAACGGTGGTGAGACATACAAAGAGATTCGCGACGGGTTTGGCCACGTACGAATGCCGAGCGGACTGCCGCTCGGAGCGGCTGCCGGATTGGAGTACGGAGCGATCCTGCTCGAGGCAGGAGATAGCGTCTCCGGGGCTAACGCCTATCTCGAGTTCTACCAATCCCTCGTGGATGGGCGGTGGTCCGTCACTCCGGCTCATTTCGAAATGCTTGCAGGCCGTGCGCGTCAGGTGCTCGAAGGAATTGCACGGTCTGACGCATTCCTTTCGTACGGTGATACCGTGGCAGGCCTCATCGCTGCCGAGAGAGTGAGTCGCGAGCATGCTGAGTCGCTCCTCGAATTCCAGGTGGTGGCCAGGAGCCAACTGGATGTGGGAGGCGGCAATGTGCGGCGCTCTCTGGTCGGCCCCGGGGGCCGCGCGTTTCACACGGTGCTGCTCATCCACCGCCCGTCCGGGGCGGCGTCCATCGGCTGGGGCCTCCTGCTCGATGTCGGGGCGTTTGCGCGGGACATCGTCCAGGCGCCGCTCCCGGATCACGCCGGACGAGTGGTCTGGGCTCTGCGAACGCAGAGCGGTGACACGCTCGCCGCGTCTGGTGCGGCACCGCCCTCGGGCTCGCTTGCGGTCACGGCGAGCCTCGGCGACTTTCCGCCTTGGAGTCTGCAACTATCACCGCAAGCGATCGGTCTCGCGGAGAATTTCCTGATCTCGCGGCGCGCGGTATATCTCTATGCGTTTGTGCTACTTGCTGGCATTCTGCTTTTTGGCTTGGTTCTCACGATTCGAAGCATCACTCGAGAGCTGGAGCTGGCCCGCATGCAGTCGGATTTCGTGTCTACGGTGTCCCACGAGTTCAAGAGCCCGCTCACGGCAATACGTCAATTGGCCGAGATGCTCAAGGCAGACATGGTTCCATCGGAGGACAGACGGCGTCGCTACTACGACGTCCTTGTAGAGCAGAGCGAACGCCTGTCGATGCTCATCGATAACGTGCTCGACTTTGCCCGGATGGACGAAGGCCGACGAGAGATGTCCAGGGCGGCTGTGGACGTGAGATCGTTGGTCGAGGATATCGTCACCGAGGCGCAGCATCGCGTGGTTCACGAGGGCTTCACCGTGCGCGCCGAACTCGAAGACCAGCTTCCCCGCGCGTTCCTCGACGCCGATGCCATCCGCCAGGCACTCAACAACCTCATCGACAATGGAGTGAAGTATTCCGGCTCGTCGAGAGAGGTGGTCGTGAGGAGCTTCCGCGAGAATGCCCACATCGTCATTGCCGTCCGGGATTTCGGAATCGGATTGGCACCTGAGGAGGCCAACAAAGTTTTTGATCGTTTCTATCGGGGCGGCGGTGAACTCACCCGGAGCGTCAAGGGCACCGGCCTCGGTCTTACGCTCGTCAAGCAAATCGTCGGAGCGCACGGAGGCGATGTCCATGTGCACAGTGAACTCGGTCGAGGCAGCACGTTTTCCATGCGCCTCCCGCTCGTCGCCGATCCGTCGGTAACTCACAATACCGGGGGGACGTGATGTCGAAGATCCTGATCATCGAAGACGAAGAGAGCATTCTCATGGCCCTCGAAGATCACCTCACCCTCGACGGGTACGAGGTGGAGACGGCGAGGGACGGTCCATCGGGTTTGCGCAAGGCCGGCAAGACCTCGCTCGACCTCATCATTCTGGACATCATGCTGCCTGGCATGGACGGTTTCGACGTGTGCAGGCGACTCCGCGGCGAAGGGGTGGAGACACCGATACTCATGCTCACGGCCAAGGGGCAGGAGGTCGATAAGGTGCTCGGTCTCGAACTTGGTGCCGACGACTACGTCACCAAGCCGTTCAGCCCGCGAGAACTTGGGGCTCGCATCAAGGCGATACTGCGACGGGGGCGGCCCACACCCGCGACAATGGATACCTGCAGATTTGGGAACGTCGAGGTCGATTTCCGGAAGTACCAGGCGACACGGAACGGGGAGTCGCTGGAAATGACCAAGTTGGAGTTCGATCTCCTCAAGTATCTGATCGAGCATCGCCACGAGGCGGTGAGCCGTTCCGACATATTGGACCACCTATGGGATGATCCCGCTTCCGTCTTTCCCAGAACGGTCGATACGCACATAGCGAACTTGAGAAGGAAGCTTGAGGACGATCCCGCGGAGCCCCGCCATCTCATTCAGGTCCGAGGCGTGGGATACCGGTTCGCGGAATGAACTTCGTGTAGTCTTCACCAAGCGCCCATCCCGGCTTCGGGCAAGCGTCGAACGACAGGGATATCGTTGCATCGAAATACGATTTGGCATGTCCCTGTTGGAGGTCACCGATGAAAACGTCCATACTCTGCAGTTTCGCCATGATCCTTCTGCTTGCGGCACCGGCAGTCGCATCACAACAAGCCAGCCCCAAGATTCTTCTCGAGGCAGCCCGCTACGAGGTCGACGTCCGTGGAGACGCGCATGCGGCCATCGGTCTCTACCGGAGTCTCATCGAGGATTTTCCCGACTATCGCGACATCGCCGCCCTGGCCCTCGTCGAACTCGGCCAGGTGTACGAAACGCTCGGCCAGGCGCAAGCGCAGGTGGCCTACAATCGCGTACTAAGCGACTATGCGGATCAGCGCGAGGCAGCTCAACGTGCTCGCGCCCGCCTTGCAGTGCTGGTGGGGGATGACGCGCAACGAAACACCGATGAGCATGGCTTGAGAACCCGGCGATTGTGGTCCGCTGGCGTGTTCCTCAATCCCGGGGGCCTGTCACCGGATGGCCGCGAGGTTCTGTTCGTGGACTGGGGAGTTGCAGATGCTCCTCCCCTTCGAGGCCATGCGGATGTTGCCGTATACAACATTCGAAACGGACGCTCGCGCGTCGTCACTGACCGTTGGTCGCAGGGCCCAATCGATGGGTACATCACGCTCGCGATTTGGTCCGAGGACGGTGCGTGGTTGGCCTATGCCGAGTGGGTAAAGGAATGGACGCATCAGCGGCTTAGCGTCGTGCGACCCGACGGATCGGAGAATCGGGCGATCCTCGACAACCTCCAGTTTGCGGAGGTGGTGCCGGGGGCCTTCTCCTCTCGCACTTCGGCCGTGGCCGTCATCTTGAAGGGTTGGGACGACGTCTTCAGAGTCGGTCTCGTGTCCACTGATGGGTCGCTCACCATCCTCAAGACGCTTGGGACCCACCGCCCGGCATCTCTCGCTCTCTCTCCCGACGGGCGTTACGTGGCCTTCGGGTATCCGCCAGCCGAAGGGGAAGAAACGCACGACGTGTTCGTGCTGGCCACGGACGGATCGGAGGAGATACCGATTGCCCCGCATCCGACCGATGACGAAATGCCCATGTGGACACCGAATGGTCGTCGCATCGTCTTTACGAGCGACCGGTCGGGACAGAGGGGTCTGTGGGCCGTCCCGTGGGAGGACGGGCGCGTCCAAGGCGAGCCCGAGTTGGTGCAGCCGAACCTCGGGCCGATGGTTCCGATGGGTCTCACCAGTTCGGGAGCACCGTACTTCGCGGTCCGCGGAATCGAAAGCGAGGTGTATGTGGCGGAGTTGGACCTCTCAGGTTCCGGATCGCTTCGTAACACGTCGCGACTTCCCGAGTCACACCTGGGCACCAACCTGCGGCCGGCGTGGTCGCCCGACGGCGAGCGAATTGCGTATCTCTCCCGTCGCGGCGTTGACCAGGAGTCATTACACCTGGTCGTGAACACCGTCTCGACGGGTGAGGAACTTGCTCACCCCCTTCCATTCCGGGAGCTTCACAGACACAGCCGACCCGATTGGTCCCATGATGGACGGTTCGTTTGGGTGGAGGGGGGAGATTTCGAGAGTGATGCGCGGGGTCGTGTGTCGTACCGCATCGATGCGATGACCGGCGAAGTCACACGGGAGGAATACCGCCGGGATTTCGCGGGCATGGCTTCGGTGGCGGGCGCCAATACCGAGTTTCACTTCACCGACGGACGCCAGGCGCGAGGGCTGCGCTCTTCGGGCATTCGTATCGTCGGACAGACCGACCAAAACCTTTTCGGGAGCGGCGACGAACCGCAACGCCCCGGTGAGGATCTTCTCTTGGTGCGGAACGGAATAAAATGGATCCGTTCGCTCGCTGACGGGGAGCGTGAACCCATACCGCAACTCGCCTATTTGGGGGACGAGGGGACCAATATGGGTTATTGGCAGTTGTCACCCGACGGGAAGACGATCGCGGCGGCTTTGAACAGCGACACGGCGGCGATCTCGGTTCTCGTCGTGTTCCCGCTGACCGGTGGCCCACCACGTGAGCTCGATAGCGTCGAGCATGATTACGAGCATGGGGAACCGCACTCAGGGCGTGTAATCGCGTTGAAGTGGACGCCTGATGGGAAGCAGTTGATTTATGCGGTCGAGCCGACCGGCGGAGATGCGGACGACTTTGAGATCCGGATCGTCGATGTAAACGGGGGAGTGCCAAGAGCTCTCGATCTCCCGATCACGCCATATCAACTGGCCAACTTGAGGTTTCATCCCGACGGCGTGCGGATCGCGTACTCGACATGGAAAGGGTTCAACGAGCTCTGGGTGGCCGAAGGCTTCCCCTGGCAGGACGACACCGGTCGGTAGGGGAGATTGTGCACCGGCTTCTGCGATTTGTATTCGTGGCAGCTGCGGTTTCGGCGCTTACCGCCGGAGCCGCGCTGCCGGTGACGGCGAAAGCCCAGGCCCGACGGGCTTCAGTGGCCCCTGCCGGATTGGATCTCTACGTGCCGTTACCTCCCGGTGTCAGGGTGGGGCCGGATGTCGTGGCGCTTGGGAGAAAACTGTTTTTCGACGCGGACCTTTCCCGCGATTCTAGTTTGGCCTGCGCCTCGTGCCACCAGCCCGACCGCGGATTTGCCAATAGCAGCGAAGTCAGTGTGGGGGTGTTTGGTCGGATAGGATCTAGGAATGTTCCCGCCATTTTGAACCTGACCTGGGGGAAGACGTTCTTCTGGGACGGCAGGACCACGACGCTCGAGGAGCAAGTGCTTCAGCCGCTCGTGGCGACAAACGAGATGGACATGACCGTGGACCAGGTCGTTCAGCGGCTCCGTCAGAACGTGGATTACCCCCGACTCTTTAATGGAGCACTTGGGGAAGAGGTTACGCGTGACGGCCTGGCCCGAGCCCTGGCGGTGTACGTCCGCTCCATTCGTGCCGGTGGGTCACGCTTCGATCGGTTCGCGGATGGCGATCGGGACGCTTTGAATGCAGTCGAACGAAGAGGTCTGAACCTGTTTCAAGGGCGCGCACGGTGCACCCGATGCCACCTCGGCGCGCTACTGACCGACCTGGCGTTTCACAACACGGGCGTCGCTTGGCGGAATGGGGAGCCGGCGGATTCAGGTCGGGCATTCGTAACCGGACGGGCCGAGCATGTAGGTGCGTTCAAGACGCCCACTCTGCGGCATGTCTCGCGCACCGCTCCGTACATGCACGACGGAAGTCTGGCCACGCTCGAAGAGGTGATCGATTTCTACGACGGGGGTGGGCACGCGAATCCGTACCTCGACCAACGCCTACTGCCGCTCGGGCTGTCCGACCGCGACAAAGCGGCGCTGCTGGCGTTTCTTCGATCGCTGGACGGACACATCCAGGAAGGTGGCCCGCTGAGGGCTGGCGGGTGATCGGCGGAGGTGCCGCGCAACGTCCGCGACCGTGAGGTCGGCGAGGGGATCGTCGTTCTCCATCTCTAACCACTGCAAAAAGTATGTGACAATTCAGTGGGTACGCTGGTGCGAGAAAAAATCCCACCGGGTGTAACTCACGATGCGATTTCTACTTGCGAGTGCGCCAGGCGCGATTCGAACGCGCGACCTTTGGCTCCGGAGGCCAACGCTCTATCCAGCTGAGCTACTGGCGCAAAATATTGAACTCACATATCGGTACGAGCCCTTGACTCTATACCATGGTAAGTGGTTTAGAATAGTGATCAGGACCAAAGCCTAACGGTCTTGGCTGAGCCGAGCGACCGTGAAGCTCGGAGCGAGGATACATGATCAAAGCAACGATGACGGCGTTTGGAGGGGTTGGCGCGGCGGTAGGATCGGCACTCTGCTGCGCCGGGCCTCTTGTGGCTGTCACGCTTGGCGTCTCTGGGGCGGGGCTGAGCAGCACGTTCGAGCCGCTGAGACCGAGTCCATTGCGGAACTCACGCGGCTAACCGGATTCACGTCCGCAGTTGTCGGTGACGGGAAGATGGAGATGCCGAACGCTGACAGCACACCGAACGCAGAGCATTCACACTAGGGCAGGGAGGAGCATATGGCGATGACCCACAAGGTCGAGTTGGTAATTGACAAGGATTGTCCCAACGTCGCTGCTGCCCGTGAGCAGTTGAGCAAGGTGTTTGCGACTATCGGCGAGGTCCCGGTCTGGACCGAGTGGGATCGCGAGGCGGACGGTGCGCCATCGTACGTGAAACAGTACGGTTCTCCCACCATCCTCGTGGACGAACAGGATATCGACGGACAGGGTTCCGAGTCCGATTCCAACTGTTGTCGTGTGTATACCAACGCTGACGGGCGTTTTCAGGGAGTACCGACGGTCGAGAAGATCGTTGCGGCGCTACAGGGGTCGAACGGGTCCGGGCGCAGCTGAGCGGCATCCCAACCAACAAGAGAATGAAGTGGTAGCCCAGGGTACGCACCGCTGGATTTCCGCGGCCGGCTTCGGGTCGGCGAAGAGGGGATCAGCATGTCGATCCAGGTGTATCCGACGGTGAGAGGGGACACCATTTACATAGCAATGAGGAACGAGGGACAAAGGCCGTGACACACCGTTGAATCCGTGGTCGCTCAAGATGATCTGCTCAAGGCGCTGACAGCGGCATTCTCACCGTTGTTGCCGCTGGCAAAACGGGTCAGTGGCGTAGGCGTGTAGCCGTTGTTACAAGAGTGTGTGACGATTCTGCGCTTGTGGGGGTAATGGTTTGATGAGCGCTAGGTCGCTGGTTTTTGCCAGAGTGCTTCACGTGGTGGGCGTCGTCCTTTGGATTGGCGGGGTTGCCTTCGTCACGACCGTTGTCATTCCGACGCTTCGTCGGTTGCCGAGCGGCGAGGAGCGCCTAAGGTTCTTCGAAGCGATTGAGGGCCGATTCTCGGTTCAGGCTCGCGTGGTCACGCTGGTGACCGGAATCTCGGGGTTCTACATGCTCCAGGGATTTGATGCCTGGGGTCGGTACCAAGATCCGTCGTTTTGGTGGGTCCATCTCATGACCCTCGTCTGGCTGGTCTTTACGTTGGTGCTCTTCGTTCTTGAGCCGCTGTTCCTTCATCACTGGTTCAGGGAGTTTGCCAAGCGCGACTCTGATAGAGCCTTCCGCCTCCTTCATCGCTTTCATCTCTTGCTGCTGACAGCGAGTCTGATCGCGATTGCCGGTGCCGTGGCTGGGGTTCGTGGGTTCCTAAGGTTCGGATAGAGGTATGACCGCGCCCGTCGTGGAAGGAGTGCGACGATGTCCGGAAGTTGGTGTCCGGACTTCTTCCAACGTTGATCGGGCGCGGCGAAGCCTCACTCGGATTTCACGGTCTTTTCACATTGGAGCACCAGTGCCTGGGGGCGCAGCACAGGAACGCCGCGTGGCACCTACGTATACGCGAGGGTGGCGTGGGCGTCAAACGACCGCTCCGTGCCGTTTGCACTGCCCGCTGTCGACGAGAAAGGTGTTCTATACCACGTATCAATTATCGGGTATAATAGAAGTTACCCCTGCTTGTCGGATAGCAATTTACTGTACCCTATAGTTGCAGCTAATTATAATAGAGTATATGTTATCAGTGTTAAGATAAACTCTATTGTACTGGACACTTGATCATGCCACGCCGCAACATCAACAATCTTGCCGCCCCGGCCGCCATTACCTCCGCCATCCAGCAACTCGGCGCCAACGTCGCCACCGCCCGCGTGCGACGGGGACTCCGGCAGGAAGATCTGGCCAAGAAGGCCGGCATCAGCAAAGTCACGATGAACCGCATCGAGGCGGGCGCCCTAGGTACCGGCATCGGCGCTTACACCGCAGTGCTCTGGGCAATGGGACTTCACGACGCCGTAGCGCGGTTGGCCCATCCAGACGACGACGTAGAGGGGACTACCCTAGAGGCTGCCAGGCGGCCGGCCCGGGTAGGAATGTCGCGCGAGTTGAGCGATGACTTCTAAGGAATGCTTCGTCTACCTCCAGCTCCCACGATCTCTTGAGGTAGTGCCCTGCGCTCGGTTCGTCCGGGAGCCTACGCGCGGCGGCGCCTTCATAGGCCGACTGATCTACGGCCGTTCGTTTCTCGGCCGTGAGGATGCCGTCGCGCTAGACCCGTTCCAGCTTCCGCTGAGTCCCCGGGAATACCGTACCGCCAAGCTGAATGGGATGTTCGGTGTGCTTAGAGATGCAGCGCCGGACGCGTGGGGCCGCAGGGTCATCGAGCATCGGCTGGGCCACCAGGATCTAGACGAGTTCGACTACCTCAAGGCTGCGGGTGACGACCGTGCAGGCGTGCTGTCGTTCGGATCGATGGCGGTGCCGCCGCGCCGTCGAGCCATTTATCGGTCGGCGTTGCAGCTTGCAGAACTCCAGAAGGCCGCCGCCGTTGTCGAGGAGGACCGACAAGACGATCCGCTGGCACAACAAGTTGCCGAGCTGCTTGCACCGGGAAGCTCGATGGGTGGAGCACGGCCCAAGGCCGTGGTTGAGGATGATGCCGGGTTGTGGATCGCCAAGTTCCCCACGAGGGGGGATCGCTGGAACAATGCTCCGGTCGAAACCGCGATGCTCGAGTTGGGCTCACGGTGCGGGATTCGTGTCCCGGAAACCAGAATCGAGCGCGTTGCCGGCGAGTCCATCTTGCTCGTCCGGCGGTTCGATCGCGCGCGCGCGACCGGCGGATATCACCGGCACCGGATGGTTAGCGCCCTCACGGTGCTGGACGCGGAAGAGAGCGCGGTGGACCGGCGAAACTGGTCCTACGTCCTCCTCGCCGACGAACTGCAACGCTGGTCGGCCGAGCCGATCCGGGACAAGCAGGAGCTGTTCCGGCGGATCGTGTTGAATGCGTTGATCTCGAATACCGACGACCACCCACGCAACCACGCGCTCATCGCTCCAGGAAAGGAATGGATTCTCGCACCCGCATACGATCTCACGCCGAACCCGATGCACTCCATCGAACGGCGCGACCTGGCACTTGCTTGCGGTCGCTTCGGTCGAGTAGCCAGGCGGGACAACATTTTGTCCCAGGCGCCACGCTTCGGCCTGTCACCCGACGAGGCGAACGCCGTGATCGACAAGATGAAACGGCTCGTCAACGCCGAGTGGCGAAAGACCGTTCGCGCCGCAGGCGGAAGTGAAGTGGATGTGAGCGCCGTCGAGAGGGCGTTTGCATATGAGGGGTTCGAGTATTCAACCGGCGGGTAACTCATTGTTCATTGCGTATTGGGGAATGCGGGTGTTGCTCTCCTTCGTTCCCGAAGAAGTTGCGCCGCCGTTAGGCAAGCACGCGCGTACATCAACCCATGACCTTTGGCTCCGGAGGACTGTAGTTACGTCGGTGGGCGTTGTGACAACGTTGTGACAATTTTTCCTGGCGCTGACGAGGCCAACAGCCGTTGTCACAAAAGTATGTGACAATTCAGCGGGTACGCGGGTACGCGGGTACGCGGGTGCGAGAAAAAATCCCACCGTGTGTAACTCACGATGGGATTTCTACTTGCGAGTGCGCCAGACGGGATTCGAACCCATGACCTTTGGCTCCGGAGGCCAACGCTCTATCCAGCTGAGCTACTGGCGCAAGATATTGAACTCATCTCTCGGTACTAAGACCCGACTACGACTTGGGAACCTCCTTCGTCGGGTCTACAAACGGTTTCGCTACGACTTTCAACCCGGCCTCACGGCTCGGTACCTGAACGCGCAGTTCCGTTCCCAACTTAGATAGCTCGATCGGTAGCATCGCATAGCCAATATTCTTGTCCAACCTCGGCGAGTACACGGCCGATGTTACCTTGCCCACCGATGAACCGTTGCTGCTGACAGGCCACTTGGTCACGTTCAGGTCCAATGGTTCGCCGTCGATCTCCACACCGACGAGCTTTCTATTGACACCCTCGGCCCAGATGCGGCTCAGCGCATCCTTCCCAATGAAATCTGCATCCTGCTCGAGATCGACCAGCCATTTGAGGCCGACCTCGAACGGATTGGTCTCGATAGTGATGTCGATTCCGTAGTTGAGAATGCCGGCTTCGATTCTCCGGATGTCCGATGGACCGGTCGGGGCGATGTCGTATGGCTTGCCCGCCTCCATCACCCTGTCCCACAGGTCCTGACCCCGGCTCCCGTCCCTCAAGTAAATCTCGTATCCCACTTCGCCACTCCAACCCGTTCGGGTGACGATTACCGGTATGCCGTCCAGTTCTGTCTCGAGGAAGTAGTAATAACGAAGCTGCAATACCTCGTCTCCGAACAGCGCCTGCACGACCGCCTTCGACTCGGGTCCCTGGATCTGCATCGGTGCTACGTCGGGCTCGCAGATCTCTACGTCCATGCCCGACCGGTACGCGATGCCCTTCGCCCACAACAGGACATCGCTGTCCGCGAGAGCCAGCCAGAAGTGGTTCTCTCCCAGCCGGAGCAACACGGGGTCGTTGATGATGCCGCCGTCCTGATCCGTGATCACGACGTACTTGCCTTGTCCGACCTTGCATTTGTTGAGATCGCGCGGGGTCAGCAGGTTGGTAAACGCGAACCCGTCCGGACCCTTGATCTCGACCTGCCGTTCGACACTCACGTCCCACACCGTGACGCCGCTCAACAACCGCTGGTACTCATTCTTCAGGTCATCGTAGGCCGTGGGCAGCAACATGTGGTTGTAGACCGTATATGCCGAGCATCCAGCGCGATGTGTCGCCTCGAAGAACGGGGACCGTCGTATGCGGGCCCCGCGCTGGATCTTGCTCATGTCAAATAGTTGGGTCATAGGATTGGCTCGTGTGTTGGACTGTAGGTGGTTCGTCGAGCTTCTTTTTTTGCCGAAAATCGGGGCGCCCGGACTTGAACCGGGGGCCTCCTGCTCCCGAAGCAGGCGCGCTACCGGGCTGCGCTACGCCCCGTCTCATTCCCTTTTCCCTTTTCCCACCCAGATGCGCCCAGGAGGATTCGAACCCCCAGCCTCTTGGTCCGTAGCCAAACGCTCTATCCAGTTGAGCTATGGGCGCTGGTGGGCGGTACAAGACTCGAACTTGTGGCCTCTACGATGTCAACGTAGCGCTCTAACCAACTGAGCTAACCGCCCCTAAACGTCGGATCGGCGGCTCGTCGGATCGGCGGCTCTTGACCGCCCATCCATCGACCCGCCGATCTGCCGCAATAGCGGGGGTGGGATTTGAACCCACGACCTCCGGGTTATGAGCCCGGCGAGCTACCAGACTGCTCCACCCCGCGCCGTTGTGCTATAGGCGGCCCTCGGCCGCCTCCAATCAATTTGAGTCAGAGCTTCAGCTCTGCTTCCGAGACTGCTCCACCCCGCGCCGTTGTACAAATAGGCGGCCTTGGCCGCCCCTAATCAATGAGTCAGAGCTTCAGCTCTGCTTCCAAGACTGCTCCACCCCGCGCCGTTATGCTACTGGTGGCCCATGGTCTACCGCCCTTTTCCTACCGCCGTCTTCTACCGCCTTTTTTCCTACCGCCCGGGGATGGGACGGGACAAGCGGGAAACGGGACTCGAACCCGCGACCCCAACCTTGGCAAGGTTGTGCTCTACCAGCTGAGCTATTCCCGCAATCTGCAATATGAGGCCACGCCATTGATCCATATCGACTCCGCCCAACCGATCCCCTTACCGCCCAGTCTTACCGCCCTTTTCTACCGCCCTTTTTCCTATCCGCCCAGTATTACCGCCCTTTTCTACCGTCCCTGCCAATGGAGGCGAGGGGTCTCGAACCCCTGACCTCGTGAATGCCATTCACGCGCTCTCCCAACTGAGCTACGCCCCCATTATATTAGGCCGCTCAGAGTGCCGTCCGACCAGAACAAAAAAAGCTAGCTGAGCGTTATGAGGGTGTCAACCTAACTCTTGACAGCAAGCGAACTTCGGGCGGCATTCGGGGTAACAGAACGTGCGAATAGTCTATGTACTTACCCGAAAACGCCGACCCTTGCGGCCGCAGCGATTCGGAGCATAATAGGGGTGCCATGAAACAAGTAAAAGAAGTAAAGAAGCGTAAAACGACCAAGCGCCGCCGTCGCACTGCGGCTATCGCTGTCAGCGAGGACGACCGCGATCTTCTAGACCAATATCTATTTGAAGTGAGCAAGACTCCATTGCTCACACCTACAGAGGAAATTGAGTTGGCAAAGAAGGTTCGGACCGGCGACCAGGCGGCGATGCAGGAGCTCGCGAAGCGGAACCTCCGATTCGTGATATCTGTGGCAAAGAAATACCAGAACAGGGGTTTGCCGCTCACCGACCTTATCGGCGAGGGCAACGTTGGGCTGCTCACGGCTGCCCGCAAGTTCGATCCCGATCAGGGGGTCAAGTTCATTTCTTATGCGGTGTGGTGGATCAGGCAGGCGATCCTGGCTTCGCTGGCCCGACAGGGCAGGACGGTACGTGTACCGCTCAACCGGACGGCCGATCTCTCCAAGATCGTGAAGACGGCAGAGGCTCTGAGGCAGGAACTGCGCCGCGAACCAACGCCGGAGGAAATCTCCAAGGCCACAACTTTGTCGCTCGAGGTAGTCCAGTCTCTTGCCGCTCTCAATACGGGAGAGGTCAGGCTCGACGCCCCGCTCGATCCCGATGGAGACCGCGCTCTGATAGAGCGGTTTATCGCCGAAGATCTTCCGGACACCGAAGAGCGCACCATGGAGCGCTTTCTCACCGACGAGATCAAGGGCGCTCTCACCACGCTTCCGGCCCGTGACGCCAAGGTCGTACGGCTCTACTTCGGCCTGGACGGCGGACGCGAGCACACACTGGAGGAGATTGGTGGAATGCTCGGTGTAACGAGAGAGCGAGTACGCCAGCTCCGAGATCGGGCCCTCAAGAGGCTACGCGAAGGCGATGTAGGCAAGGCGCTGGCGAGCTTCGCAGCGTAGATCTGAGTAGGTACGCGTAAGGTAGAATAGGGGCAACGCATGCGTTGCCCCTATTGTTATGCGCCTACGCGCCCGCAGGCGCTGTTCCTGGGCTACTAGCCTCTTTCGCGTGTGTCTGATAAATTCGCCTCGTGTATGAACTCATGTCCCAGCGGGTTGCCCGCTGGCTTCTCAATATCGGCGGTCTCGCCAGATCTCTCTATGACATTGTCAGGAGCCTACGGGATGTCAGTATCTGGACTAGTCTCACTGTGGTCCAGATGCGCCGGATCGGTGTTCAATCGTTGCCCATCGCGCTTTTCATCGCTGCCTTCATGGGAATCGTGCTCGCGATGCAGTCTTCCTACACCCTGACTGGAGCGGTCCCACTCTATTTCGTCGGAACCCTTGTCGGCAAGACGATTATGCTGGAACTCGCCCCAGTTTTGACCGGGCTCGCGCTGGCCGGAAGGGTAGGGGCCAACATCACAGCAGAACTCGGCACGATGCGCGTGACCGAGCAGGTCGAAGCGCTCGAAACGCTTGCGTACGATCCGTATTCATATCTCGTGGTTCCACGCATTGTGGCCGCGACTATCATGTTTCCGATAGTCGTAGCACTCGCAATGGCTATTGGGGTTGTGTCAGCCCTGATTACAGCGGTAAACCTCCTCGATCTTTCGACCGGCGACTTCGTCAAGGGCCTCAGGTTGTTCTACCACTTCAAGGATATCTGGTTCGGATTGGTGAAGGCCATGTCGTTTGGCCTGGTGATCTCGCTGATTGGCTGCCTCAAGGGACTCAAGACGGCGGGTGGCGCAGAGGGTGTAGGGCGCAGCACTACCCAGTCGGTGGTCATTTCCGCGCAGATGATCCTCGTGCTCGATGCGTTCTGGGCGGTAGTATTACTGTGAGTCGGATGGGGCTGCCGATTTCGTGATAGCGTTGCGCGGCGTCTATAAGAAGTTTGGGCCCAAGCAGGTGCTCGACGGATTCTCCTTGGAGGTGCCGGAGGGAGAGACGGTGGTCGTGATCGGCTACTCGGGCACGGGCAAGAGCGTTGCACTGAAGCACGTAGTCGGTTTGCTCGATCCCGATGCAGGCGAAGTCGAGGTCGACGGTGAGATCGTTCACGAGCTGGATCGCAACGGGCTGTTCCGGCTCAGATCGAAGGTCGCGTTCGTCTTTCAGTTCGCTGCGTTGTTCGACTCGATGACTGTGCGGCAAAATATTGAATTGGGACTGAAACGCCAACAGGTGGCCCGCCGCGAAATCGACGAGAGGGTGCGGGAGTCTCTTGCGCTGGTAGACATGGAGGGGACCGACGAACGATATCCGGTCGAACTGTCGGGCGGCATGAGGAAACGCGTGGGCATTGCACGTTCGATCGCGCTGAAACCACGCTACATTCTTTACGACGAGCCCACGTCGGGCTTGGATCCGGTCACCTCGTCCGTCATCAATGAGTTGATCGTGCGAACCAAGGAGAAACTTGGTGCAACGAGCATAGTTGTAACCCACGACATGAGCAGTGCCTACACGGTGGGCGATCGGATCGCCATGTTGTACAAGGGTGCGATCCGCCAGGTTGGTACAGTGGATCAGATCAAGCGCACCCACGATCCAATCGTTCGCCAGTTCATCGAGGGAAGACCCGAAGCGGTGGATGACGCCGAGGGCGTTACGACCAAGGTGGTTTCATGAGACGACGCGACGAATTGATTGTTGGTGCGACGATCTTTTTTGCCCTTGCAGTAGTGTCGCTGGGTGGGCTTTGGCTGTCGCAGACGCAGCTCGGATCCAAGGGTCTGATCCAGACGGTCCGGTTTCGCACGGTCGGTGGGTTGGGCGTGAACAACCCGGTCGTACTCCGCGGCGTACGCGTCGGGCGGGTGCTATCGATCGACATCCTCCAGGGGAGTACTGAGTGGGTGGAAGCCCAACTGCAGATCTACGAGGACTGGGTGAATAGGTCGCTCATTCCGGAGGACCCAGCCATAATAGCGGCGTCGGCCTCCCTGTTTGGAGAGTGGCAGGTCGAAATAGTCAGCATGGATAATCTGCCGGACGATCCGACCGTTGTGCGTGATATAGAGGCGGCTGCGGCGGAGGGAGGTGACGTTTGGCCCGGCGCCACTTTGCCGGACATCGGCCAGCTGACTGCGCAGGCAGGCCGCATCGCCACCGACATAGCCACGTTCTCCAACCGCATCACGACCGCGTTCGATTCGCAGACGGTGCTGGACGTTCAGCGGTCGATACGGGATGTTGGGCGCATAGCCGATACTCTGACGAGATTCACCGAACAGCAGACGGTAGTTTTGGGAGAGGTGACTGCAAGTATTCGCCAAAGCTCCAATGCCGTTGAGAGCGCCGCTATCATGTTGGAACGGACGCTCTTGCGCGTGGATACTGCTACGAGCGACGGCAAGCTGGACTCTATTATAACGAATCTCCAGGAGTCATCGGCCGAAATGAAGGCTGCTCTCAGCAATGTCCGCGCACTGGTAGCGGCGGCTCAGGATAACCAGGCGAGTTTCGTTCGCGTTCTGGTGGGAGCCGATTCAATAATGACACGCCTCCAGAACATGACGGGAACGTTGGGACTCCTGTTTGGAGATTCAACTCTATACATCGAATCCACCAACGCAGTGGTTCAGTTGCGTGACCTGATTGCAGACATCAAGGCGAACCCGCGCAAGTACTTCAAATTCTCGGTCTTCTAATGGGAGAATCGGCACGAGCCAAGAAGGAGACTAGCGCAGGCGGAGTGGTGTTCCGGAGCTTTGCGGAGGGGCCCAAGTTTCTGTTGATAAATGATTCCTACAAGAACTGGGGTTTCCCCAAGGGTCACTTGAATACCGGTGAGAGTGCTGATGAAGCGGCACTCCGTGAGGCGGGAGAAGAAACTGGTCTTACGGAGTTGATCCCACTCGGTCCTCTGGGGGTCATCGACTGGTTTTTTCGTTTCCGTGGTCAGTTGATCCATAAGTATTGTCACTTTTTCTTGTTTGAGTCGCCCTCGGGTCCGGCAGTGCCGCAGTTGGAAGAGGGGATAACCGCTTGCCGGTGGTACGCATATCCCGATGCCGTCAAGAACATCTCGTACGACAATGCCAGAAAGATTCTTGAAAAAGCAGGTGAAGAAGTTTCCAAACGCTACTCCGAGGCGGGTTCCCCCGACTGAGAGATAATTTGGCTGTCGTTTCGGTGATGCACCGCGATGCTGCCCTACGCACAGCGATAAGGAGGGGATTGCCGCGCGGAGTTAGGGTCAGGCTGTGCCGCAGTCCGGGCCGCATCGAATCGCTGTTGCAGAGTGAACTGGTCGATGCCGTGGTGATTGACGTACGCACCCATGGCGTCGATCTGCTCTCGTTGCTTGCCGGCAAGTATCCGGGCATTCCAGTGTTCGCGATGAGTCCCTTTCGGCCGGACGACGGGCGACTCCTGGTGGCGTGTTTGGAAATGGGGGTAAGGGGCATCATAGTACAGGGCGTCGATGACGCGGCGGCGGGAGAGATCATCTCGGCACGGTCAGCGAGTAGCGTGAGGAGGGAGGCGCTTAGGGAAGCGCCGAGGTTGTTTAGACTGAGCGAGCCGCTACAGATGGATGCGTGGCATGTCGTGCTGGATCGTGTCGGAACCCCAACCCGAACGGCGGATGTGGCGGAAAGTCTGAACAGAACTCGCGAGCATTTGTCTCGTGAGTTCGGGGCCGGTGGCGCACCCAACCTCAAGCGAGTAATCGACCTGGTGTGTGCGGTATGGGCGGCCGATTTGCTGCGGAACCCCGGTTACACCGTCGGCACGGTCGCTTCGATCCTCGGCCTGTCCTCCGCCAGCCACCTGGCTGGGACTGCACGACGGGTGGCGGGCGTGACTCCACGGATCCTGGCGGAGTTGGGGCCAGGTGGTGTGTTGCGCCGATTCACTAGAGGTAGAACTAGGTCGAGAGTCTAGCGGGTCAGATGGGGATGAGCGCAATAGACGGTTGCGGGTTGCCGGGTGCGCTCTTTGTGATATTTTTCACAACCTTTTGGTAATCATAATTCACATGTTCAGCAAGGAACTGCGGCGTCGTCCATGACTACAGATTCGATCCTCCGGCCCGGTGAACTGAAAGATGTTCTCCTCAAAGAGATAGAAGCTGCCGATCTCAAGGCGCTCGACACCCAGGAAGTCGGCACGGTGCTCGAGGTTAAAGATGGCATAGCCCGCATCTATGGGTTGGGCTCGGCAATGGCCGGAGAGATGTTGGAGTTCTCCGTCTCCGAAACCGGAAATACCATCACTGGCTTGGCGCTCAATCTGGAGGAGGACAATCTGGGCGCCGTCGTGTTGGGCGATTTTCTTCAGTTGCGCGAAGGCGATGAAGTGCGGCGCACGGCCCGCGTACTCGAGGTGCCGGTCGGCCCAGCCATGGTTGGGCGGGTGGTCGATCCTCTGGGCAACCCGATCGATGGCCTGGGACCGGTAAAGACCGACCAGTTCAGGAAGCTCGAATCCCAGGCGCCGGGAATCATCGCGCGGCAGCCGGTGAAGGAGCCGCTCCAGACTGGGATCAAGGCCGTGGACTCCATGATTCCGATCGGAAGAGGCCAGCGCGAACTCATCATCGGCGACCGTGGCACGGGCAAGACCGCGATCGCGGTAGATACCATCATCAACCAGAAGAGAGAGAAGGTCATCTGCGTCTACGTGGCGATCGGCCAGAAGAACTCTACTGTGGCGGCGGTGGTGGAGCGGCTCAAGGAACACGGAGCCATGGACTACACGATTGCGGTGGTGGCCAGCGCTTCAGATCCGGCTCCCATGCAGTTCATTGCTCCCTACGCCGGTTGTGCCATGGCCGAGTACTTCATGTACGGTGAGGGTGGGTCCACACTCTGCGTTTACGACGATCTGTCAAAACATGCTCAGGCGTACCGGCAGATGTCACTGGTGTTGCGGCGGCCTCCGGGGCGCGAGGCCTATCCGGGCGATGTTTTCTATCTGCACTCGCGTCTGCTGGAACGTGCAGCGAAATTGTCGGACGCCGAGGGAGGCGGCTCGTTGACCGCTCTCCCTATCATCGAAACTCAAGCGGGTGATGTATCGGCCTACATCCCGACCAACGTAATCTCGATAACAGACGGCCAGATTTTTCTGGAAACCGACCTGTTCTACTCAAATATTCGACCGGCAATCAACCCCGGTATTTCTGTTTCCCGTGTTGGGGGCAACGCCCAGATCAAGGCGATGAAGCAGGTGGCCGGCCGGTTGCGTCTGGAGTACGCGCAGTATCGTGAACTCGAGGCGTTCGCACAGTTTGGCTCGGACTTGGATGAGGCAACCCAGCGCCAACTCGCCAGGGGATCTCGCATCGTGGAAGTTTTGAAGCAGCTGCAGTACTCACCCGAGTCCGTAGAAAATCAGATTACGATCATTTTTGCCGTGACGAACGGTTTCCTTGACGAGGTGGACGTCGGTGAGGTGCCCACATGGGAAGAGGAACTCTACCAGTATCTCAATGCGAAGCACGAGGACGTGCTCAACGACATTCGTACCAAGAGGCAGTTGGATGACGACTTAGAAGGGCGGCTTCGAAAGGCGATCGAAGATTACGCGGCGATGAGGTAACGGCGAGATATGGCCAAACCTCGTGAGCTGCGCCGCCGCATAAAGTCGGTAGAGAACACCAGTCAGATCACCCGCACGATGGAGATGATCGCCACGTCGCGACTGAAGCGGGCTCGAGACAGGGTGGTGGCGGCGCGGCCGTATGCCGAAGCATTGCGTTCGGTAATCTCAAATCTCTATTCGCCTGAATTGGTTGACCGCTTCGCTCTGTTACGCCAGCCGAAGGGCGGCCAGTCTCGGGTCGCGCTGATCCTGATTACGAGCAATCGTGGACTGTGCGGTGCATTCAATGGAAATTTGATCAGAGAGGCCAAGGCCCGTGTCGCTGAGTTGGAGGAGCGGGGAACTGAGGTGGACCTCCACGGGGTAGGTCGCAAAGGCATCCAATACTTCAGGTATATCGGTCGGCAGTTGGCGTCTGCGAGGGACGATGTTGGCGATCGGCCGTCCGCGAGCCATGCGGTGGAGATCATGGAACCTCTCATCGAGTCATTCGCCAAGGGAGAGCTGGACGGCGTGGAGGTGGTGTTTGCGAAATTCATTACTCCGCTGTCAACGCCGCCAAGACTCATGCCGATTCTCCCGATCAAGTCCCCCGGTGAATGGGAAGGCGAAGATCAACCGACCGTCGAAGATTCAGCTAGTGGAACTGCCAACTATATCTTACGCCCGTCTGCGGAGGAGATCGTTGGTGCGGTGCTTCCGCTGTATGTCCGAAACGCTTTCTACCGTGCGCTAGTTGAGACGGCCGCGTCGGAACAGGGTGCTCGGCGGACAGCGATGAAGAACGCAACGGACAACGCCGGAGATATCTTGGACCGGTTGCGCCGCAGCTACAATCGGGCACGGCAGGCACAGATCACGCAAGAATTGGCCGAAATAGTCGGAGGAGCCGAGGCTCTTTCAGGATGAGGATTACGAATGGCAGATAATACAGGAAGAATCGTGCAGGTTATCGGACCCGTTGTGGACGTAGAGTTTGAGCCGGAACAGCTGCCGGACTTGCTAAACGCTCTCGAGATCAAGACCGAGGGGAACGGTGGACCTGCGATCAGGGTGGTCGTCGAGGTTCAACAGCATATCGGGCGGAATCAGGTGCGTGCCGTAGCAATGAGCACTACCGACGGTCTCGTTCGTGGGATGCCGGTTGTCGATACCGGCGCTCCGATCACCGTTCCCGTTGGTGACGCCGCTTTGGGTCGCATCCTCAACGTCCTGGGCGAACCTGTCGACGAAGGAGCCGCAATCTCGGATGAGGTCGAACGCTGGCCGATCCACCGCGATCCACCGAAGTTTGACGAACTCGAGCCCAAGACTGAAGTGTTTGAGACGGGCATCAAGGTCGTTGACCTGATCGCGCCGTTCGTCAAAGGTGGTAAGATCGGTTTGTTCGGCGGAGCCGGCGTGGGTAAGACGGTCATCATCATGGAGCTGATCAACAACGTTGCCAAAGGCCACGGCGGCCGCTCGGTGTTCTGCGGCGTAGGTGAGCGCACGCGTGAGGGCAACGATCTCTATCTGGAGATGAAGGAGAGCGGTGTGTTGGAGTCTGCCGCTCTCATTTACGGTCAGATGAACGAGCCTCCCGGCGCCCGTCTTCGAGTTGGCTTGAGCGGGATCACGGTCGCAGAATACTTCCGCGACCGTGAAGGCCAGGACGTACTCGTCTTCATCGACAACATTTTCCGGTTTACTCAAGCTGGTTCGGAGGTTTCTGCTCTGCTGGGTCGCATGCCCAGCGCGGTTGGATACCAGCCGACGTTGGCCACTGAAATGGGCGATCTCCAGGAGCGCATCACTTCCACCAAGAAAGGCTCGATCACGTCTGTTCAGGCGATTTACGTTCCGGCCGACGATCTGACCGACCCTGCTCCGGCCGCTGCGTTCAGTCACCTCGATGCAACGGTCGTATTGTCTCGTGCACTGACGGAGATCGGCATTTATCCCGCGGTAGATCCGCTTGACTCCTCAAGCCGCATTTTGGCCGCCCAATACCTGGGCGAGAGACACTACAAGGCAGCGGTCGAAACCCAGCGCATCCTCCAGCGTTACAAAGATCTGCAGGACGTCATTGCAATCCTCGGCATGGACGAACTGTCGGAAGACGATAAGCTCGTCGTGGCCCGGGCGCGCCGCGTCCAAAAATTGCTTTCGCAGCCGTTTGCCGTTGCGGAGCAGTTCACAGGTATGTCTGGAAAGTACGTAAAGCTGGAGGACACCATTGAGACATTTGAGCGCGTCGTAGCGGGCGAATTCGATCACTTGCCGGAGCAAGCGTTCTACATGGTAGGCGGGATCGACGAGGTCGTCGAGCGGTCCAAGACGTTGGACGAGTCCTAATGCATGTCACGATCATCTCGCCCGAGAAATCTGTTTTCGACGGCGACGCCACTGCCGTTGTCGCTCCGGCATATGACGGTGAGGTAGGCATATTGCCACGGCACGCGCCGTTTATGACGCTGTTGGGTGACGGAACGCTCCGTGTGAGCGAGGGTACTTCGGCTAGGACTTTCGACGTCAGGGGCGGTTTTTTGCAAGTTCTTGACGACGTTGTGAGCGTGATCGCCGAACATGCGGAGGAGACGAGTGGATCATAGATCTGCCGTCATTACAATTGTGCTCGTCTTTGCTGCCGCGTCTCACTCGGTCGCGCAATCCACGGGCCTGCCGACCTTTACATCTCCATATAGATCGTTCACCCGCTACGAATTTGGCGGAACCCTGAGTTTTCCCGATAAGGGAGGTGGGCCGATCGGGGGCGATGGGGTGGCTCTAGAGGGTCATTATGGATTCGCCACCAAGGAACTGGATGTGGAGATACGTGGAGGAGTGTTTGATCGAGACCGGCCGGGCGATGTAGTTTTCCTTACAGGTGTCTCAGTTCGAAAACAGGTTTTGACGCGTTCGGAGGAGTTCCCGCTCGACGGTGCTTTGATAGCAGGCATCGGAGGGCAGTTTGTCTCGAACTTTACGACACTCGTTGTACCTGTCGGGCTTTCGGTGGGGCGAAGGTTCAACGCAGAAGAATCGATCGTGAGTATAGTGCCCTTTGCTCAGCCTACAGTCTTTCTCACGGCAGGCGACGGTCAGGACCTCGACGTGGCGATCGCGCTTGGGTTTGGTGCGGATGTTCAACTCAGCACGAGGTTCGGTGCCCGCCTGAGTCTTGGTCTGGGCGACGTTCAGGGCATATCGGTGAGTGCCGTCTGGATCCGGTAGCCAGTTGCAGTGAAACTTCATTTGCGAGCCGTTCCCACAAAGCGCAAAGGGAGCATTCAACCAAGGAGTTTGTCATGAAAAGAGTAGTCGCCGTTTTTTTCGTTGTGTCGATGGCGTTTGCAGTGTCAGTGGCCTCTGCATCTGCACAGATCTTCAACCAGCCCGTGTACCATAACCCAGGTCACGGAACCGGAGTCACTCTTGGGGCCGATATTGGTATCGGCGCCAACGATGATGCCAAACTGGTGGCTGGTGAGACACCGGTGGCTTATGGCGGCCACATAACACTTGGGCTGCCGGTGGTCACGATTACGGCTGGCATAAGCATTGTGGATCCCAAGGGCCCGCTCGATACGGAAGTCGCGTTGGGAGGAAACCTTGCGCTTACGCTTTTCAAGGCCCCGATGACGCCGGTCGTGGTCGATCTGCAGGCCGGTGTTGGGTATGTAAAGTTTGATGCGGTGGGAGCGTTCCCAGAATTCAAGATACTGGATGTACCGATCGGCGTGGGTTTAGGGATCAACGTTCCCAACCCCAGTGTGTCGTTCGAGCCATGGATCGCCCCTCGCATTCACATTCGCAATGTTCGCAGCACGGGGGTGGGCACTAACTTCGATGAAACAAAGACCGGATTTGGTGTCTCGGGGGGCGTTAATCTCGGCCTACCCATGGGCCTGGGGTTCCACGCTGCAGTAGACTGGATGACGATAGATAATGTGTTGGGAATGAGCGAGTCGCCAGTCGTCTTCGGTTTTGGAATTCACTACAAGTTCAACGTGCCGAGCCTGGGGATTCCGGGCGGGGTGCTCTGAGTTATAGGGGACTAGGGAGTGGGGAGTTGGGAGTAGGGAGTGACACGTCCCACTCCCCACTCCCAACTCCCCATTCACCCATCACTGTTCCCAACAGTCACCTACTCGATGAGCGCCAGCAACGCCCGCGCCGTAGTTTCAGCCGCACCTTCCTCCAACGTACCTCGCGCGGCGAGCCCTGCCGCAGTGCGCCGTGATGGATCTTCTATCCAATTTTGCAATTGCTTCACGAGGTGCTGAGTCGGCGACTGCCGCGGTAGCGAGGTCGCTCCCCCGGCACTGACCAGCATTTCGGCGTCGCGATAATGTCTGTACTCGGGTCCCACGATGACAGGAACGCCGAATGCAGCAGGTTCCAAAACGTTGTGCAGTCCCTTCTTTCGGAACCCGCCCCCAGCATAGGCCACGTCGGCCAGCGAGTAGAGATCTGCCAGCAGTCCGTACGACGTGATGATTACCAAGCTGGATCTAGGTGCCTCATCATCAACTTGCCATTCACCAGACGTAACGCCGAGCTTTCGAGCCTGAGTCAACGTTCGCTGCACGATACGCGGCTCCAGTCGATGCGGAGCCATCAGCAAACGGAGCGACGGAGTATGTCGCAGCAGTTCTTGGAGAGCGTCAAGTAACACGCCGGTATCTCGAGAGTCCGTGCTACCAGCCACCAATGTTGGTCTGCCATCCATGAGTCGTGCAAGCGGAGCTAGGCAGGCAATGCGCTCGATGACCTGGTCGTGTCTGGTATCGCCGGAAATGCTTATCGAATCTTCCGCGACTCCCATGGTCTTCCAACGGCTAGCATCAACCTCAGACACTGCACCCAGCCAATTGACGCGTTCAAGAGGCCGTCGGATCACACTGCTCGACCGCCATGACAGACGACGACTGTCTCCTCGTACCTCACCGGCAATCACTGCGATGGGAACCGCTCTGGCGGCCGCCTGGACCGTGAGTTCGGGCCAGAGATCGCCGCGTGAGTACACCATCAGCGCCGGCCTCAATGCGTCGAGCGTATTCGCCGTGACGCCAGGCTCGTCCAACGGCACGTAGTCGGACCGGTCGGCACACAGCTCTCCGGGCCACTCGGCCACGGAGGGAGACGAGTATGTGTGCACGATCTGGAATTCTGGATGAACTTGCTTGAGACGCCGAAGCACAGGGTCAGCGCTCAAGCTCTCGCCGACTGAAGCTGCGTGAACCCAAACCAAGGGTTCGTCCGTACGGTGCTTTGCAGCCCATTCGCGCCACCGTAGACTCGCCTGTTTACGTCCGGCGATGCTGGTTGCCAGCTTGCTGCTTGGGAGCGGCACACGGTGAAGAACGCGGGCGGCGCATCGGTAGGCGATATTAACCATACTGAATGTTATAGATTTGATTCCATGTCGCTACGAGTATACCTGAAAGCAACCCGAGAGCCGCGATACAGCATCATGTTCGCGGTTCCGCTCCTACTGCTGTACGAGGTCCTTGCAGCAGTCTCATCGCAGTCAGCGTTTGCGGGAGTTCGAAACGGGGCGGACGTACTTCTCAAGACCCTGTTCGTTTCGTTGGGCGGGCGGAACGGACTGCTAGTCTTCGATGTCCTGCTCTTGGGCATCGGTGGGTGGTTTGTTTGGCGTGATCGGCGGCGAAATGAAGGTGGGGTCAAATCCCGAATCTTTGCCGGGATGTTCGCAGAGAGCTTGCTGTACGCCGCAATGCTTGGGAGTACGGTCTCGCTGCTCACGTCCTGGTTGTTACAATCGCCGCTCTATGCCGTCCAGGGTGGCGCCGAGCAACTATCACTGGGCTCGCAGTTGGTTGTGTCTCTAGGCGCGGGAATCTATGAGGAGCTGCTGTTCAGAGTGCTGCTCGTCGGTGGGCTGGTCGCCGTCGGTGCGCGCTTGGCGTGGAGTCGCCCGGTGTCTATTACGGTGGCAGTTTTAGGTAGCGCCCTCGTGTTTAGCTCATTTCACTACGTAGGCTCGTTGGGAGATGAATTTACTATCCCGTCGTTTGCGTACAGGGCAGTTGCCGGCGTGATCCTGAGCGGACTATATGTGGCTCGCGGATTCGGGATTGCAGCGTGGACCCACGCCCTATACGATATCGGTTTGACTCTGCTTAGTTCTTCTTCTTCGTCTTAGCCTGAAACAGCGAGTCCAGAAGAGGGCGCCAGGCGTCGATCGGAGCCGCACCTTTTAGCAGGCCTCCCTCTATGATGAACGATGGGGTGCTGGTAACCCCACTCTGCGCGATTGCCTGAGCTTCTTGCCGGACCAACCAGCGCTGAGCCCCTTGCTCCACGCAAGTGGTGACCGAATCTCGGTTGAGGTGCGCTGAATCTGCCAAAGTCATAAAAAATGATTGCGGCTGGTCGAGTTCTTCCCACTGTGCCTGATGCTCATACAGCAAATCGTGAATCCGCCAGAACCGGTCCTGTGCCGCCGCACACATCGCGAACTCATGGGCCGCCGCGGCGTTCGCATGTAGCTGCGGTATGGGGAAGTTCAAAAATATGATTCGTGCTTTGCCGGATTCGACGTACTCCCGTTTGATCTGCGGAAGTGTTTCCTCCCAAAACACGCGACAGTACGGGCATTGAAAATCACTTGCCTCGTAGATCGTAATCGGAGCGTCATCGTCACCAATGGTGCGTTGGCTTATTAGCGGGTCGGGCTGGCCTTGGGAGGTGAGTGCGGGCTCACCGGCAGGCACGTTAGTTTCCCCCGAACGACTGGCTATGGCCCAGCCCGTACCCGCAGCCACGGCGAGAACGACTGCGATAAACGGAATGAATCTGGTTCTCTTCACGCTTGTTCGCGCGTCGCGGTCTTGCGGCTCAGAATGGGTTTCCTCTACCCTATGATCGCTCAATGTCTCCACCTGGTTTCTACGTTCTCAATGTACAGTGGCGCTACCGTTGGTCCTATGCTGCGGACCACTATTGGCACGTTCCAATAGTCCTCCCAGAACGGATTGCTACGATGCTGATGGGTCGCGGTGAGCCACCACTTTCCGGGCTCAAGCTTAAGAAGCAAGGTCCCAGAGCTGTCGGTCACGCCACGTTGCCAGTCAATTCCTGCGCCGGCGACCGCTGAATCTGCCAGCGAGGCGAACACCGCGTAAGTTGCCCGTTCCCATATCCTAATTCGGTCTGCAGCCGCCGCCGCTCTAATAGCTAGCTCACGGTCGTCGCCCATGTGCTCCCTGAGCTTGGCGTCCCGCTCAGCAGCCCGCTGGGCTAGGAGGCGGTACCGCTCCCCCAACCGATTGTACGCGGCTCGATAGCCCGGGGACTTGGGTGACACCAGACGCAATGAATCTGCCAGCTTCGCCACACTATCCCGTGTCATACGCCAGGGGGCGGCGATCTGTATCATCTGGTCCTCTCCGGGCTTCCGATAAGACTCCAGCTCCGTCATCAATCCAGGAAAGCTGGGACGCTCGGTTCCGGCCACGTTAGCCAGCGAATCAAACAAACGCTGAGCGTCAAATGGCAGTGCTGTGACTTCAAGTCCAGCCAGCGGTGTTCCGTCCTTGTTAAAGGCTCGGATCTCCAGTAGGGTTTCCGAAAAACCGCACCCGGTTTGCGTGATGCAGATGGCGGCGAGGCACAAGAGGAAGGGTGAGAACCGGACCTTGGAGCGGCTGGTCCCTCGGGCGGGGTAGGGGTTGTAGATAGGGGCGCTCGATAGCTGGAGCGCCGGAACGTCGCTCAGTCTACGATCGTATTGAATATGTACTTGAGCGGATCCTGCGGTCTACCGTTGAGCAAGACTTCGTAGTGAAGATGCGGTGCGGTCGCGATCCCGCTTCTTCCTACCAGCGCAATTTTGTCTCCACGGGAAACTCGTTGGCCGGTTCTGACCAGGGACTTGTCGCAGTGAGCATAACGGGTTACGACGCCGTTGCCATGATCGATCACGACCATGAGACCGTAGCCGCTGTTTTGGAAAACGCTCTTGACGGTGCCGGCGGCAGGTGCCAGGATCGGCGTTCCCATTCGTGCCGCGATGTCGATTCCCTCGTGTGGCCTGTCGTCATGGTAGATCGGGTGCATGCGCTGCTGCGAGAAGAGACTCGTCTGCCAGCCCTTGGTAGGCCGGATCGACGGTGTCCGCTTCAGGAGGTCCACATGGGTCTCTAGGCTATCTGCGGCGGCATCGAATGAGTTAGCAAGTAGATTGGCTCGGCGTATGAGTGTGGCCAAGTCGGTACGCATCGCCAACATGCGGCGTCCGCCAACGCCCTCCGAGAGGATCTGCTCGTCTTCAGTCCATTTGCCGATCGGTCCGCCGATTCCCGCCTGCTGAACTTCCGGATCGGTGGGTTCGAGCCCCGCCAGCAAGCGAACCTTGAGATCTTGCCTCGAGATGGCCTCGATGGTGTCAGCCACCTCCGTCAGCAGCGCCTTCGTCCGATCTAGTTCTTGGGTTAGCAATTCGTTGCGTCGCTCGATCCTGTCCAGCTGGGACAGCGCTCTCGCTTTCGAGATAGACGTGTACCCCAATCCCAGGGCTGCGGCGGTAATGACCGCTACAACGCCAAGCGTTACCCTCAGGGCGATCAAGGAGATCGTCATCGATCTCGATACCCCTGCTGCGGGAGGTACGATCAGGATTGTCCAACGTCGTGCTGCCATAAGTAATTTTCTCGCTTCTCAACTAGAAAGCCGAGTCAGTGAGAGACGGCGCGAACCTAACTCCAGCGGAGTAGGGCAACCGTGATCCATCTCACGGGACGACGGGCTAAGCGCAACACTTGTATTTAAGCATGTCCTCGACAAGCCGGGTCGAGGGAAGGAATTGTCGGCGGGCAGAAGATAGACTAACGGCTAGGCCCCTGTCAAGGTGTTTCCGTTGCCGAATCCATGACTCGTAAGCCATTAAACGTTAAGGAGTTACGGTGCTAACCCCGGGCTTGGGAAACAGCGGTAGGAGCTTCTTCCCGAGGGCCCCGCTGACCGTCGGTGTTTCTACCGCCTCCCAAGTCACTTCGCGGACCTGGCCCACCTGGCCTAAGGCCTCCCATACCAGCTGGGTCTTGTTGGGCATGAACGGCGATGCCATGACAGTTATCCGACTGAGCGCTCGAGCCAACGAGGCAAGTACCGCCTGCAATTCAGATTGCGGCCCCTCCTTGGCGAGGGTCCAAGGAGCAGTTTCCTCGCAGAATTGGTTGGCACGCGCCACTAGTTGCCACGCTGCTGCGCCGCCTTCATGTAGCAAGTGTGCGTCCATAGCATTGCCGTAATCGACGACAACATCGTCTCCAGCGCGGTCCAGAGCGGTCTCACCGCCACCCTCGTTGATCTGTCCGTTGAGGTAGCGATCGATCATGGCGAGAATGCGGCTTGCGAGGTTGCCGTACCCGTCTGCCAACTCGGAAGTGTATCGGGTATCGAACCGGTCCCAAGAGAAATTCCCGTCAGCGTCCCATGGCATTTCACGCAGCAGGAAGTATCTGAGTGCGTCGGGTCCGTGCCGGTCTATTGCGTGTCTCAATGTCAGTGAGACGCCGGCGCTCTTCGAGAAGCGCGCACCGGCCGTGTTGATCCAACCGTGGCACCATACTCCGCGGGGGATCGGGAGGTCGGCGGCCATGAGCATGGCTGGCCAGATGGCCGCATGAAACCGGAGGATGTCAGGTCCGATCACGTGGACATCGGCAGGCCACATATTGTCGTACCCAACGTCAGGGAACCCAGTCGCAGTGAGGTAGTTTATGACCGCCTCGAACCACACGTAGATTACGTGCGATTCATCTCCCGGCCATGGAATACCCCAGGGTAGTCGGGCACGGCTCGCGGACATCCCGTAGTCGTCGTCCCATTCGGCAACGACGTTGCGGATCTCGTTGAACTTTGACACCGGACGAACGAAGTCGCGGGCGTCGCCATAGTTCGCTTCGTAGAACTCGAGCAGGCGATGACGGAATGCCCCAAGGTTGAAGAAGTAGTTGGGTTCTTCCAGCCAGCTGATCTCCCGTGTTGGATGGATTGGGCACTGTCCGTCGACGAGGTCTTTCTCTTGCTTGAACGATTCACATCCAACGCAGTAGTAACCGCTATAGATCCCTTGAGCGATGTGCCCGGCTTCCTCAATGCGTCGTAGGAGTTCCTGTGCCGCGCGTGCGTGGCGCTCTTCGGTCGTGCGAATGAAATCCGTATTGCTAATGGACAGTTCGGTCCAGGCAGCCTGGAACTTCTCAGCTATCTCGTCGACCCATTCCTGCGGATCGGCACCGATCTCGTCTGCGGTCTGTGCGACTTTCTGCCCGTGCTCATCCATCCCGATAACGAAATAGACCTCATAACCGCGCAGCCGCCGGTACCTGGCGATACAATCCGCTCCGATCTTCTCATAAGCGTGCCCCAGGTGCGGCTCGCCGTTAGAGTAGTCTATGGCAGTTGTGATATAGAACTTAGTTGTCACGATCGTCGTCGGGCTTCTCCGGAGGTTGGCTCTTCGAGCCCGGCTCGGGACCGGCTTGGTTACGCCGCGGACCGCGTCGCCGTCTCCGTCTGCGCCCACGGCGCTTTCTGGGCGTAACGGCTTCGACTGCCCCTTCCGTCGTAAGTTGCTCTTGTCCCTCGTCGAAGGAAACGAGATCTGACGGTGGCGGGGCTGGCGTCTCCTTCGGCAGCGGTCCGTCCGTAGCAGAGATTTCTGTCTTGAGTTCGGGCAACGACATCGAACGCTGTGATCCATCTTCCGAGCGTAGCAGCACTCGTTCTCGGAAGATGTCAACAGCCAGGACCGTCTCTCTGCCCTGCGAGGTACGAATTGTTCGCCCCTCTTTGGGGAAGCGCTTTCGACTGGTCACGTAGAACTCGTGCTCGTAGCGGAGGCAACATAGCAGGCGACCGCATCCGCCCGATATCTGCGAGGGATTGAGGGAGAGCCGCTGGTCTTTCGCGAGAGATAAGCTGACGGGTTTCAGTTCGGGAAGCCAGGACGAGCAACAGTACTGCCGTCCACATCGACCAAGACCATCGAGGCGCTTGGCTTCGTCGCGAGCGCCGATCTGTCGTAGATCGATGCGGGTGCGGAACGATCCAGCGAGGTCACGTACCAACGCCCGAAAATCCACCCTCTTATCTGCGGTAAAGAATATCGTGAGTTTTTTCCGGTCCCACTGCCATTCGGCATCACAGATCTTCATCGCGAGATTGTGTGTGCGCACACGATTTATGACCGTGCGGCGAACATCTTCCTCGGCCTTGCGCAGTTCATCGCTCAGATGGCTGTCATCGGTGCTTGCTTCACGAAGTATTGTTCCACCGATGTCGGCGGATTCGGTCAAGGCACATCCATCGCATCCGCCACACTTGAGAGACGCGTTCTCCCCTACGGCCGACACACGTCCGAAATCGCGGCCTCGCTCGACTTCGACAACTACGGGATCCCCCACGGAAAGTGGGGCGTCCTTGTCCCAGGAGAAAAACCCTCGCCGATTGCCCTTGAACCGGACCTCTACCAGCTCGGGCAACTAGTCCTCATGGAACTTTCCCATGCGCAAATATTTTTCGGCCCGGAGCTTCACGAGTTTTTCCGGCTTCATCTCTTTGAGTTTGCTCAAGTTGGCGACGATAGCAGTTTTTAGCGCGCAGGCGGCTGCCTGCGGATCGGTATGGGCGCCACCTGGAGGCTCCGGTATGACATCGTCTATCACCTCCAGCGCCAACAAGTCTTTCGTAGTCAACTTCAATGCCGCGGCCGCGCGTTCCTTGAGCGCGGCATCCTTCCAGAGAATGGCTGCACAGCCCTCGGGAGAAATAACCGAGTAGATCGCGTTTTCCATCATCAGAACGCGGTCGCCCAAGCCCAGAGCAAGTGCGCCACCGGACCCTCCTTCACCCGTGACGACGCATATGATGGGTGTTTTGAGCACCGCCATTCTTTCGAGATTGTGCGCGATGGCCCCTGCTTGCCCTCTCTCCTCCGCTCCCAAACCAGGGTATGCACCTGGCGTGTCGATCAAGGTGATAATTGGTGCCCCGAATCGCTCGGCCTGTTGCATCAAGCGCAATGCCTTGCGATAACCTTCCGGATGGGGCATTCCGAAGTTACGCCTGAGGTTTTCCTTGGTGTTCCGGCCCTTCTGGTGTCCCATGACCATTACTGGCTGTCCTTCCAGCCGCGCCCATCCTCCCACGATCGCCGGATCGTCCCTATACAGTCTGTCACCCTTCAGTTCGATGAAGTCGGTGAAAACACTGGCTATGTAATCCAGTGTGAACGGTCTCTTTGGATGACGCGCCACCTGCACACGTTGCATTGGAGTCAGTCGCTCGTAGGTGTCGCGCCTCAACTCGGCGAGCTTCACCTCGAGCGGCGCTATCTCCTCGTCGACATCCAGTCGTCGATCTCTGGCCAAGCGCTTCAGATGCGCTATCTGGTGCTCCAGCTCGACGATGGGCTTTTCAAACTCGAGATTTATCGGTGCAGCCACAGTAATCCTATTTCGCTTTCACTAGTCGAACCCGCTCTGGCCCCACCAAGAGGCGAAGGGCGTCCAGAAAGTCCTCGTCCAGCTGAACACGGAGTCTACGGGAGCGCAACGTCGTCCAACCTCCATTGTCGTCGTTCTTCCACTCAACGAACACCGGGGCTGGGCCGGGATGAGCGGCACAGAGCGCCACGACTCCACCGGCCGAATCAATTTCCGCGTTTGTTGGGTCGTTGTATACTAGCGCAACTCCCACTGCTCCGGATTGCCTCAGTTCTGTCAGGGGTTGAGCACCTTCGACTATGAACGGCGCTCTCTCCTCACCTCGGTCCCGCGCGCTGTAGGCACCGGTGAGAAGCAGCGCCGAGTCGGGCTCGATAAGGTGTGAAAGTCGGCTCCAGCTGTCGGGAAAGACCAGCGCCTCAGCTGTGCCGTGAAAGTCCTCCAAAGTGAGCCGTGCGTACTCTGAGCCAGTCTTGCGGCTGATTTTGCGCTTAACCATGGTCACCACGACACCTGCCGACACCTTGTGCTCACTCCATGTTCCGAGAGTAGCGGTCGTACGTGAGCCGAATAGTTGTACCTCGTCCCGGAATTTTTCTAGCGGGTGACCCGAAATGAAGAAACCGAGTACCGCTTTTTCTTTGGCCAGTCGTTCGGCCTCCGACCACGGTGCGGTGTTTGGCAAAGAGTTTGCATCTGAGGCAGGTGTCTTCTGCGGCTGGTCACCGAACAGGTTCTCCTGGCCTGAAGCTCGGTCGGCCTGTCGAAGTTGCGCCTCGGCAAATGCGGAGTCGATCGCAGCAGTGAGTTGTGCCCGGTGCCCGCTAAACTGATCGAAAGCGCCCGCGGCAATGAGAGATTCCAATACTCTCTTGTTGCAAAGCCTCAGGTCTACTCTCTCGCAGAAATCGGCCAGTGTCTTGTGGTCACCTCCGGACTTTCGTGCAGAAACTATCGACTCTATGGCGCCTCGTCCCACGTTTCGGACCGCACCCAGTCCGAACCTGATGTTGCAATCGCCTGTAACCGTAAACTTCAGCCCAGATTCGTTTACCGAGGGAGCCAACACTTCAAGGTTCAGTTCGCGAGCCTCATTGATGTAGGTCACCACTTTGTCGGTGTCCCCGATTTCCGACGACAGGAGCGCCGCCATGAACTCGGCGGGATAGTGGGCCTTGAGCCAGGCGGTTCTGAATGAAATGATGCTGTACGCGACAGAGTGAGACTTGTTGAAACCGTAGCGGCCAAACGTCGTGATCTGCGAAGCAATGTCCTCGATGGTCTTTCTGTCATGACCGCGCTCGATGCAACGATCCACGAAGCGCATTAGCTCTCGCTCGATCAGTGGTGCGTCCTTCTTGCCGACAGCTTTTCTCAGCACGTCTGCTTCGGCCAGAGTGAACCCTGCAAGTACATTGGCGATGCGCATGACTTGCTCTTGATATAAAATCACTCCGTAGGTGGGCTCTAGAGTTTCTTCCAGGTCTGGATGGGGATAGCTCACCGCTTCTTCCCCACGCTTCCGGCGGATGTATACGTGATGCATACCGGAATCCAGTGGCCCTGGTCTTACCAGGGCGTTGGTTGCCACTAGGTCATCGAACTGATCGGTGCGCAGTTGACGCAGGATATCGGTGCCAAGCGGCGACTCGAACTGGAATATCCCGGATGTACGGCCATCGCGCAGCATCTCGTAGACCTTGGGATCATCGAGGTCTACAGTGTCGAAGTCGATGTCCAAACCGTGCCGCTCGCTGATCATTTCGACCGCGTTCTGAATGACGGTCAATGTTTTGAGACCAAGAAAATCCATCTTCAACATGCCGATCTTTTCGAGACCAACCATGTCGAATTGAGTGATGAGCGAGTCTCTGCCGTTCCCGTTCGACGATCTTCCACGCTGTGGCTGTGTACAAACCGGTACGTAGTCGTGCAGTGGCCCCGGAGCTATCACTACTCCTGCTGCGTGTACAGATGCATGTCTCGACAGACCCTCGACTCGCTCGGCCAGAACCAACAGGCGGGCGATCGTTTCATTGTCCCGTGCCAACTCGGCGAGTTCGGGGATCTTGGCCGAGGCCTCTGCGACGGAAAGTGAGTAGGCGGGCCCGGTAGGTATCAGCTTCGCGATTTTGTCGGCATCCGCAGGACTGACACGGAGAACCCGTGCAATGTCCCGGACGGCGGCCCGTGCCTTCATGGTTCCAAACGTAATGATCTGCCCGACACTTTCCCTACCGTATCGCTCGCGGACATACTCGATTACTTCAGCCCTGCGCTCGAAGCAAAAATCGACATCGATATCGGGCATCGATACTCGATCTGGATTGAGAAACCGTTCGAAAAGAAGATCGAATTTGAGCGGATCAACATCTGTAACCCTGAGGGAAAAAGCGACCAGCGAACCAGCGGCCGATCCGCGCCCTGGTCCGACGGGGATGCCTCGCTCGCGTGCGGCACTTATGAAGTCGTGGACGATGAGGAAGTAGCCCGAGTAGCCAAGACGCGTGATCGTTTCAATCTCGTAGTCGAGCCTTTGCTGCACCGCCCCTGGCAGCGGACTACCGTAACGCTCTTCGTTGAGTGTTCTCCAATACGTCCGGTCTTTCCGGAAACAACTCGGCCATTTCTGCTTCGGATTTGACATAACTCTCCTGGCCGTAGAAGCGGAAGCGCTTCGGATCGTCCAAATCCTTCCCGGTTCCTATGGCGAGAAGGCAATCGTGGGCCTCATGGTCTGCCCGGTCCAAGTAATGCGCATCGTTGGTCGCGACGATAGGTAGGCCCAATTCGTCGCCCAGCTGGAACATCCCTTCGGTTACAAGTCGTTCATCGGCAATCCCGTGATCCTGGACCTCCAACCAAAATCGGTCTGGGCCAAACGTCTGTGCAAACCACTCGGCCGATTGCCTGGCTTTTTCCAGGTCGTGGCGCCTGAGCCAGAGCGATACTTCGCCCGAGAGACAGGCGGCAAGACAGATGATTCCTTCGCTGAATTGTGCCAGAACCTCCTTGTCGATCCGTGGACGGCGGTAAAAACCCTCCACGAAACCGATCGACGACAACCGGATGAGGTTCTTGTATCCCGTTCGGTTCCGCGCCAATAGAACGAGGTGGGAATATTGGGCCGGCGCATCAGCGGGTTTCTCTCTCGCCTGCCGCGGTCCGAATGCCATATAGGCCTCGAACCCCATGATGGGCCTGATCTTCTGTGTCTTGGCCTCCTCATAGAACCGCCAAGCCGCGTGGAGGTTACCATGATCCGTGACGGCCAAGCTGTCCATACCCAGCTCGGTGATCTTTCTTACTAGGTGAGGTATCCTGCACGCTCCGTCGAGAAGCGAATACTCGGAGTGAGTGTGTAGATGGACGAAGCTCATAGTTCTGCCGCGTCCAGGAGGGTCTCTGCGGTCACGTCGTGTAAGCTACCGACGCTGCAGAGCGTTGTCAAAATACGTCAGAATGCCGTATGTTACCATGTTTCCGTGGTTTACGTGGCCTTTGGGCGGAGAGGTTTGATTCGTGTCGGGCAGCACTGGAATGTCACCTTGCCCCGGAATGGTAGGCCTCGGAACACTGCATGGCGCGCGTCGGTACCAGAATCGAACTCTTGAGGAGGAGCGGTGACGTCTAGATTCGCGGGCATTTTCGTCGTCGGGTTGGGTCTATCGATTTGTGGGTGTGGAGGTGGAGGGCCAGATCTGCCGCAGGCCGAGAATATGACGAAGGTAGATGGAGACGGACAGCGGGCGACTGCCGGAAACCGGCTTTCCGTCCCGCTGACGGTCCTGGTCACCGACCCAGGCGCCAAGCCGATTCCTCGTGGTGAGGTGAGGTGGGAGGTAACCCAGGGTATAGGCGCCACCTTGTCCGACATGATTACGGTATCTGACGGCGCAGGGGGGGGCAAGGTGTTTCTGACGCTGGGCCCAACACCGGGCAACTACTCGGTGCGGGCGACGCTGGTTCGTAAGCCTTCGATTACGGTGTCGTTCTCGGCAACTGCTGTAAGTCCACCTACGCTGTCCAGTGTCGCTCCAACTTTCTTCGGTCCAGGCGACACCATAGTGCTACAGGGAACGTTCCTGACCGACTCGGTAGTGCTCGATATCGCAGGTGTGATTGCAGAGATCCTAGGGGTCTCTGTAATCGCGGGCGGACTTTCAGCAGTGGTACCACCCTGCTTGAGTGCCGGGCCGGTTGCCATTACCGCGCGCGTCGGACTTGCCCGTTCCAATAGTTTGAGTGCCACATATCAAACATCCACCGTGCCATTGCGACTCGATGTGGGTGAGTATGTTTCTGTCCCGGCGGGATTGTTGCTAGGATGCGCGAGGTTCCCCGATGCGGGTCCGGGTGGAGCCGAGTATCTCTTGGTGCCAAACGCCGCGGGCTCTAATGCAAGCGCGACCTTCTCGTATCAGCTCAACGGAGATTCTGCCGGCTCGCCCGTCCCCGTCAGCTTGAGCGTGCCGTCTCCACCGACTTCGAGTTCTCGTTTCCACGACTTTCTAAGGGCGAGGGAAAAGGACCTGGTGGGAATCCTGCGTGAAGTCCCTCAGGCATCATCCGCAGCAACATCTATCGAGTTGGGGATTTCGGTCGGAGACACGAAAAAGTTTCGCATCTGCGACAAGATTAAGTGTCGACCTGTCGAGGATTTCCCGGAAGTGCAGGCCGAAGTCAAGTATGTCGGCGAACGGGCGGTCATATACCAGGACAAAGATGCTCCAGCAGGAGGGTTCTCAGCCCAGGAATTCCAGGAACTGGGCCGACTGTTCGACGAAGACCTATACGATGTGGGCACGCGTGCGTTTGGAGCCGAATCTGATCGCGATGAAAACGGACGTGTGTTGATCTTGCTGTCACCGAAAGTAAACGCATTGACCGCACGGGCGGAATGTGAGAACTCTATCGTAACAGGTTTCTTTTTCGCGTTGGACATAGATCCAGCTGCGAATAAAGATCCGCGTTCGAATAAGGCGGAGATCTTCTACTCAATAGTGCCTGATCCCAGCGGCACTGTAACATGTGAAATGTCTAAGGATCGAGTGGGCAGGCTTGTGCCCGTTACGTTCGTTCATGAGTTCCAGCACATGATCAGTTTTTATCAACACGTTCTATTGCGAGGAGGTAACACCGAGGCAACTTGGCTGAACGAAGCCATGTCGCACCTGGCCGAGGAGTTGGGTGCCCGTCATTTCCAAGCCCTGGGAGACCAGACCCGCTTTTCTTCGTTTGCAATCGGAGACCTACTGAACGCGTTCAAGTACATGAAGGCTCCCGGCATGGTTTCACCGATCTTCGCTTCCGGGACGGGAACCCTGGAAGAGCGCGGTGCCAGTTGGCTTTTCATCCGGTGGGTGGCCGACCAGTTCGGGCCAGATGTGATCCGGCGGCTATCGGAAACGAGTCGAACGGGCCAAGAGAATGTCGCCGCGGCCACAGGGGAACCGGTTCCAGGTCTACTGAGCGACTGGATCTTGGCGAACTTCGTGTCGGATCTGCCAGGACTTTCGGTGCCCGCGCGTCTACAATATGAGAGTTGGAAACTACGAGAGGTATACGAATCTCTTAACGACCAATCTCCCAACCTATTCGACTTGCCGTATCCGATCGTACCGATGGTATTCTCAGCAGGCAGTTTTAGTGTGAGCGGTGCGATTGTGGGAGGATCGGGTGAGTACTTCTTGATTCAGCAAGGAGCCGGCCAGCGTGGCTTCGGTGTAAGACTCACCAACGGCCCTTTGCTGAACATCTTGCGGATCAGGTAGGGTGATGCGCCTTCCTCGCAAGCGGTTTACCGCGAGGGTGGCCGTGGCACTGGTGTGCGTGTCCGTGGCAACTATCACCGATGCCGTCTCACTATTAGCACAGGTCACGCGACCCAACCGGCCATTCGTGTTGTCGATGTCACCGTCAGTGCGTAGCGCGGGACTACAGGGCTCGGGTGCCGCTCTCATGGGGTATCCCGGAGCGATCTTCAGCAACCCGGCAGGTATCGCCACGCTGCGTCATGGCGGTCTGGAGGGGAGCTATCGCAGCGTTCCCGCAGGAGGCTCGCTCTCGGCCGCATCGATAGCTTTGCGGCTGCGGCAGTTCGATCTGGGTTTCGGGGTAGAGCGCATGGACTTTGGGTCAGAGCCCGGTCGCTTGCTCGGGGCCGGGGCCTCGGCAGGTGCTGATGCCGACGAAGTTGGGCTTGTCGGGTCCGGAGTTTACAGATTCGGGATGATCGCGTTCGGAGGTAGCACCAAATATCTCCGCCGGTCGGTGGACGCCACGGATGACGAGGCGTTCAGCGGTGACGTCGGAATAGCTATCGCGCTTTTGGATATCGCAGCGCTGGGGTTCGCGGTGCAGAATATCGGAGGCAACTGGAAGAACAACTCGGCACTCGCTCTGCCGCGACTAACACGGCTCGGGTTCACAATGAACTACTTGGATCCACTCGATGCCGTGAGGCTCCTGTCCACGGCCGAACTGCAGTGGCCGGAAGGTCGCGGCTCACGGCTAGTACTGGGTGGAGAGGGTGGAGTGGTCGACCGGGGGTTCGGGATAATTGTGCGAGGGGCCTTCAAGTCGCGGCCGGCCGGAACAAATCTGTCCGAGTTCGCCTTCGGTGCTTCTGTCGTACTCAAGAACGTTGCCATTGACTGGGCGTTTCAGGAGAATGACGTTTTTCTGGATACCGCCCACCACTTCGGGTTGAGACTCGCTCTCTAGTCTAGTCTTGCTTCCCGTTTGAGCTCGACTGGCCACGGAGGCTCTCGGCTTCCGCAACCCGCGCCAGGCTGATCATATAGGCGGCCGTTCTCCACGGAATGCCTTTCTCTTCGACCATGTCACGAACGCTGTTGTAGGCTACGAGCATTTTCTGCTTCAGCTCAGAGTGTACCGCCTCCAGCGTCCATGGGTGCTGCTGCAGGTTCTGAACCCACTCGAAGTAACTAGCGATTACCCCGCCGGCGTTGACGAGAAAGTCAGGAAGCACGACTATGCCCCGGTCGTCGAGAATTCTGTCGCTCGTTGGAGTAACGGGGCTGTTTGCCGCCTCGACCACCACCTTGCAGTCAATGGACGAGGCATTTTTTTCTTTGGTGATAACGCCTCCTAGGGCAGCAGGCACCAACCAGTCACAGGAAACGTTCCACAGTTCATCGTTTGTAATAGGATCTCCTCCGCCGGCGAACTCGCCCACCGGTTTCCGCTCCTGGTACGCATGTTGGAACAGATTGGGGATATCCAGGCCATCTTCGTTATGGAGCCCGCCGTCGACATCGGAAACAGCGATGACCTTGGCGCCTTCATCGTGAAGCAAGCGAGAAAGATGGGCTCCGACGTTGCCGAATCCCTGAATCACCACCCGCCCGTCTTTGAGCGGCACACCGTAATGCTTGGCGTACTCGACCATGGCATATGCGACGCCTCGACCTGTCGCATCTTCCCTGCCCAGCGACCCTCCTAACGATACCGGCTTGCCTGTGACGCAGCCAGGCGTGTAACCCATCCTCTTGGAGTACTCGTCCAGCACCCATGCCATGACCTGCGCGTTAGTACCCATGTCTGGAGCTGGAATGTCACGATACGGGCCGAGCACTATTGATATTCGGCTAATGAAAGATCGGGTCAACGCTTCCAGTTCACGCAGCGACATTTTCCGGGGATCTACCTGAATGCCCCCTTTGGCTCCACCAAAAGGCACTTCGACCAGGGCGGTCTTCCAAGTCATGGTCGTTGCCAACCCAAGGACTTCGTGCTCATCGGCTTCGGGATGGTAGCGTATGCCTCCCTTGCACGGTCCACGGGCACCGTTGTGTTGTATGCGGTATCCGCGAAATACCTCAAACGACCCGTCGTCCATCCGAACCGGAACCTCGACCGTAACGGACCGGAACGGCTGTGCGAGAAGACGTCGCATGAATGGCGTCAGATCGAGAAGATCTGCAGCAAAGTCAAACTGACTCCGCACGATCGCGCGCGTCGTCATCGACGTTCTTTTTATCGTTGACGTCATGTAGCTGCCCCGTATTTCAAGCCAGTGGAAGAATGTGAGAGGAGTACCCACTATGCAAGGCGGGAGGTATAATCCAGCTATGACAAACTTGGATGCGTACGTGCGCTCCGAACGGGCCAGGATGCTCGGCGAGTTGAAGGAACTTCTTCGTATTCCCAGTATTTCTACCGATCCGGCGCACGCCGACGATTGTCGTCTGGCCGCTCAGTGGCTGGCCGATCACCTCAAGGCCCTGGGCTGTCGGAAGGCGGAACTTCTGGCCAGCCATACACATCCCGTAGTTTGGGCGGAGGGCCCCCGCATACCCGGCAAGCCCACTGTGTTGGTGTACGGACACTATGACGTGCAGCCATCCGATCCTATCGATCTGTGGAAGACCCCTCCGTTCGAGCCCACGATTCGAAACGGTAATATCTATGCACGCGGATCGACGGACGATAAGGGCCAAGTTTTCGCGATCATCAAAGCATTTGAGGCGGTCAGCCGATACGGCGAGCCGCCGGTCAACGTGCGCTTCTTGATCGAAGGACAGGAAGAGTCAGGGGGTGCGGTCTTGTTCGACCTGTTGGACCGTAGACCAAAATTGACCCAGGCCGATGCAGTACTGGTTGCCGATATGCCCTACTATGCTCCCGGCCAGCCGGCTGTGGAAACCGCTCTCAGAGGTCTATGCTATTCGGAGATTACCGTTCGCACTTTGAAGGGGGATTTGCATTCAGGTCTTTACGGTGGTGTCGCTCCCAATGCCCATGAGGCACTTGTGCAAATCCTTGCCAAGCTCAAGAGTCCGACCGGCCGCATCCTCATTCCCGGACTGTATGAGGCAGTTGAACGGCCTCCCAAGTGGGAAAGGGATGGGTGGAGCAAACTCCCGTTCAAGCCACGCAATTTCCTGAGGGATGAGGTAGGCGCAAAGGCCCTAACCGGGCTCACCCGTTATCCGGTGCTGGAACGCATATGGGCCTTGCCAACATTGGAGATCCATGGGATAGCCGGCGGTTTCACGGATGAAGGAGCAAAGACGGTGATACCGGCAGTCGCGACAGCGAAGGTGAGCTTACGTCTAGTACCAAACCAAAAATGGAAGACCGTCCAACGCCAGCTGAAAGCGGCGGTAAAGGCGGCGGCGCCCAAGTATGCGGAAGTGTCCGTAGCGTTCGTTCATGGAGCGGACCCCGTGCAGGTGGACACGGGGTCGCCGGTGTTTGCCCTAATAGACCAAGCATTTCACGAGGTAGAGGGCCGGCGTCCCGTCAAGATTCGCTCCGGAGGTTCCATACCTGTCGTGCCATCTCTTGCGCAGGAAGGTGCGCCAGTGATACTGAGTGGCATCGGATTACCGGACGATGGGCTTCATGCCCCGAACGAAAAGCTGGGCGTAGATCAATTCTTGAATGGCGTTAGGGTATTCGGAAGATTCATGGATTTGTTGGGGCGGGAGGGGAGCTAGATCAAGAGGCCGGTTCCAGAATCGATTCCAGTCCAATCATCTGAGGTTGCTGACCGAAGACTTCCGAGAAACCAAGCACGACACTATCCAGCGCTCGTCCCCACAGGTCCCGTGGTGCCCGCTCGGCGAGTTCACGTTTCACGCTGGTCATTACCACATTCCCTATTCCGCAGGGGACGATTAGGTCGAAGTACGACAGGTCGGTCGATATGTTGAGCGCGAAGCCGTGCCACGTCACCCACTGTTTTACGTGAATGCCGATGCTGGCAATCTTGCGACCGGATGTCCATACACCTGTGTACCCTTCACTGCGTTCTGCTGTTATCCCTAAGTCGGATAGCGATACTATCAGGCATGCCTCCAACTGACGTAGGAACCAATGCAGGTCTTGTTTGTGTTCGGCCAGATCAAATATTGGATATCCGACGAGTTGCCCAGGTCCATGGAACGTCACATCTCCGCCGCGGTCGGCCTCGAACAACCCAATGCCGCGATCGTCAAGGACCTTGCGGTGTGTTGGGAGGCTGGCCGCGTTGAAGTTCCTGCCCATGGTAATAACCGGCGGGTGTTCTACCAACAGGAGAATATCGTGCTCGACTACGCGTGTTATGCGGCTCTGTGCCAGGCGCAACTGGGTATCGAGCGCCTCTTCATACCCCATGCGTCCGAGTCCGACGACGGCGAGGTCCCGGCTCATGATGTCGCTGCTCGACGAGCCTTGCGGAAAGCATAATTGCCAAGAGCTATCAGGGCGATGAGATGGACGGATAGGCCGACTCGGTGACCGACCATGTCCACCGGCAGTGCCATGCCACCCAAGATGAAGCTTCCGAGGACTCCGAGGGCCGCAGTCAACCCACGGCGATAGTAGTCGGGGATCGCACGCGTCAATAGCCAGCCGGACGTTGCGGCGACAACCACTCCCCCTAGAAGACTCACTTGCAGAACGACATCCTGGGCAGTCAAGTGGTCGGGGATCTCCTGGATTGCCTCCTGGCCAGGGATGGATCGTAGAACGATAACGCCCAGCGTGATCATGGTACCACCGGCGGCGGCACCAGCAACCAAACTAGCGAGCGCCAGTGCGACGGGATCGTTTGTAGTCCGCACTCCTTATGTGTGAATCACCCTTCCCAGAGAATCGAGTGCAGCTTCGGCTATGGCCTCCGACAGTGTCGGGTGGGCATGTATCGCGAGTTCGATTTCCTCTACGGTATATTCGTTTTCCCGGGCCACCGTCAGTTCATGTATTAGTTCGCTCGCATGGGATGCGACGATGTGTGCACCGAGTATTTCCCCATATTTCTTTTCACGAATGATCTTCACAAAACCTTCTGTTTCGCGGCTAGCTCGGGCACGTCCGTTGGCAGTGAGCGCGAACTTGCCGACCACATAGTCCAGTGCTTGTTCCTTGCATTGGTCTTCCGTTAGGCCAATGCTGGCGACTTCCGGGTGACAGTAGGTGACGCTAGGAATGTTGTCGTACCTAATCGGGTGTGGCTCCTGCCCGCCGATCAGTTCGGCCACAAGGACTCCTTCGCGACTGCCTTTGTGTGCCAGCATAGGTGGTCCTGCTACGTCGCCGATGCTGTAGACTCCTTCCTGTGTCGTTTGCAGCTTGGAATTGACCTTGATGAATCCCTGTTCGGTCAGTTCCACTCCAGCCTTTTCCAGTCCGATACCCTGAACGTTGATGGCGCGACCGGCTGCCATGAGCACCATATCGACCTCTACTGTTTTGCCGGCACCTCCAGACTCCACTTCCAGCGTTACCTTGTCATTCGTAACGTTGGCAGACTTGATCGTTGCTCCCGTGAGCATCGCGATTTTTCGCTTCTTGAAACTCCTCGCAACCGCAGTCGAAGATTCCTTGTCTTCGTTGGGGAGCACTCGGGGCAACGCCTCTATGAGCGTGACGGTCGATCCAAATGCATTGAAGACGTCGGCGAACTCCATACCGACGGCTCCAGCACCCACGATCGCGAGGGACTCAGGAGCCTTGTCCAGAAATAGCGCTTCGTCGGACGAGATGACTGTTTGCTTGTTGATTTCAAGGCCGATTTGGGGGATGCCCTTGACGCTGCTCCCCGTTGCCAGCACCACTGCCTTCGATGCAGTGTAGGTGTCGCTGCCGACCTTGATCTTCTTACCAGGTAGTAATGTTCCCTCGCCAGCTATGACCGTCACTTTGTTCTTCTTGAGTAAGAAGCCGACACCCTTGGAATTCTGTTCGCTTACTTGCCGGGAATGCTTCACGGCCGTTGCGAAATCCGCCGTGACTTCCCCTACTGTAATGCCAAGTGCCTTCGCATCGTGCTTGATAAGATTTATGACGTAGGCGCTGTGCAACAAAGCTTTGCTGGGTATGCATCCCACGTTGACGCAAACGCCGCCAAGTTTATCCTTTTCAATAACCGCTGTTTCGAGACCGAGTTGGGCCGCTCGTATGGCGCAGACGTATCCGGCGGGCCCGCCGCCGAGGATGATTATATCGAAGTTGTTAGCCACGTAGCCGATCCTGGTTGAGCTTGAGTATCTGTATGGCAGGCACGAAAACCGTTACCAGACTATTGCCAAGGGATTTTCTAACATGAGTTTCACTGTCTGGAGGAACCTGGCACCGGTGGCTCCATCTATCACTCTGTGGTCGCAACTCATCGTGACTCGCATGCGTCTGCGGGCAACTATACCGTCGTCCGTCACAACCGGTCGTTGAGTAATCGAGCCCACGGCTAGAATACCTGCCTCGGGCGGATTGATCACGGCGGTAAACTCGTCGATGCCGAGCATCCCGAGATTGGATACAGTGAACGTTGCGCCGATGTACTCCTCCGGACGAAGCTTGCGATCTCTAGCGCGGAGAGCTAGGTCGCGGCTCTCGATCGCTATCTCACGCAATGACTTGAGGTGCGTATTGCGGATGACCGGGGTAATGAGCCCATCTTCTACGGCCACGGCCATCGCGATGTGTACCTCATTGAAGTACCTGATGTGATCCTCTTGCCACCAAGCGTTGCACGCTCGGTGTTGGCGTAACGCTTCGGCGACCACTTTGATTATGATATCGTTGAACGAGATTTTCGGCGCATCTTTGTTGGCAAGAAGTGCTTTTCGCGCCTCCCACACTCTCTCCATGTCGATCTCGGAGGTAAGAAAGAAGTGGGGCACGGGGCCAAGTGACTGGGCGAGGCGAGATGCAATGGTCTTCCGTATTTGGCTGAGCGGGACGTCTTCGAATCCACCTAGCTGTGTGCCAGTAGCGGCAGTTGGTGCAGCACCCGGTGAAGGTGCAGTGTCAATATCACGCTTAATGATTCTTCCGCCGGGTCCGGTACCCGTTACTGCCGCGAGGTCAATGCTACGCTCTTGTGCCATCCGCCGCGCCAGCGGTGACGATTTTATTTCTTTTCCCCCAGGCGCTGGTTGATCGTGTGGTTTGGATGAGACGCTGGGAGACTTTGAGTCAGCGGGCGCTTTCGGCGCATCGCTCGTTGGATCCGCCTTGTCGGTATCAGTCGCAAGGAGAGCGTCGATGTCGTCGTCCGCCGCCGCGATGACTCCTATTACAGTGCCTACGTCGACAGTAGCTCCCTCCGCCGCCAGGACACGCCGCAGTACCCCGTCTCCTCTCGCCTGGAGTTCCATGATCGCCTTGTCGGTCTCGATCTCAGCGAGTATGTCGCCCTGGCTAACAGAGTCACCTTCACTCTTGAGCCAAGATATCACTCGCCCTTCCTCCATGGTGGGCGATAGGGCTTCCATATAGACTTTAGTTGCCATAGGTAGTTGTCGGATCGGTTACTCGATGTACGCGACTTTCTTCACGGCATCGACTACGAGTTTTGGGTTAGGTTTGGCGGCTTTTTCCAACTGCTTATTGTACGGCATGGGAGTGTCAGCCTGCGTGACTCGAGCGATTGGTGCATCTAAATGATCGAATGCGCCTGCCTGAATCGTATCGACTATCTGCGCCCCCACTCCGCAGAATTGCCAACCGTCTTCAACTACGACACAGCGGTTCGTTTTCTGGACGCTTCTAATCAACGTCTCTTCGTCTAGCGGCCTAACCGTGCGCAGGTCGACGACCTCGGCAGAAAGATCCAGTTGCTCGGAAAGTTGCTGAGCAGCCTTGAGGGCAACAGGAACCGTCTTGCCGTGACAGACGATTGTCACATCGGTTCCCTCTTTTTTTATGTCGGCCTTTCCCAACGGTATCGCATAATCTTCCTCCGGCACATCACCCTTGGCGTTATACATCATTTCACCTTCGATGAAAACGACCGGGTTATTATCGCGGATGGCGGACTTCAAGAGTCCTTTTGCGTCGTACGGTGTCGCTGGTGTTACGACTTTCAGTCCGGGGATATGGGCGTACCAGCTCTCGAATGCCTGTGAATGCTGAGCAGCGAGCTGGAGTGCGCTGCCACTCGGGCCGCGGAATACGATGGGTACTGGAATCTGTCCACCAGACATGTACAGCATCTTTGCGGCCGAGTTGACTATCTGGTCTAGGGCAAGGAGCGCGAAATTGAAGGTCATGAACTCGATGATCGGTCGCAGTCCCGCCATCGCTGCACCGACACCGACTCCGGCGAATCCGAGTTCTGTGATCGGCGTGTCTACGACCCTTTTTTCGCCGAATTCCTCGAGCAGTCCTCGACTGACCTTGTAGGCGCCTTGATAGACTCCCACTTCTTCGCCCATCAGGAAGACGCCTGAATCTCGTTGCATCTCCTCGCGAAGAGCTTGGTTCAAGGCGTCACGGTATGTGATCGTCGCCATTTAGTCTGCGTACACGTCGGTGTAGAGATTTTCGGGCGCTGGTTCGGCGCTCTGCTCGGCAAACACTATGGCGTCGGCCACCTCTTCGGTGATCTCCTGCTCCATGGCATTGTACTCGCTCTCAGTGATGACTCCATCAGACCGTAGACGCTCATAAAAAGTTACAAGTGGGTCACGTTTCTTTTGTTCCTCGATCTCGTCTTTCGTGCGATAGTGTCCGTGAATAGGGTCGGACATCGAGTGGCCCATGAAGCGATATGTGCGAATCTCCAAAAGGGTCGGCAGTTTGTCGGTCCTAGCTCGATCGACGGCCTTCTGCGTCTCACCGTACACGGCTAGTACGTCCATACCATCGATGGTCACTGCCTCCATATCATATGAGCAGGCGCGAGTCGCCACGTCATATACGGCAGAGGCGCGCTCCAGCGCAGTGCCCATTCCATAGCGGTTGTTTTCGCAGATGAAGATCGCAGGGAGTTTCCACAGGGCAGCCATGTTTAGAGCCTCATGAAACGCCCCGTTGTTAACCGCGGCTTCTCCGAAGTAGCAAACCGCGACTTGATCGGTGTCACGATACTTAATCGCGAAGGCCGTCCCGGTTATCAATGGTATGTGGCCACCAACGATCCCATGGCCCCCCAGAAAGTTGTGCTCAACGCTGAATAGGTGCATTGATCCACCCTTGCCGTGCGAACAACCAGTGGCCTTGCCCCACAGTTCCGCCATGACCTCTCGCGCCGAAAGACCACGAGCGAGAGCATGACCATGATCGCGGTAGCTCGTCATTACGTAATCGTCTTCGCGTAGTGCGGCCATCGATCCTACCGCAACTGCCTCTTGCCCGATATAGAGATGACAGAAGCCGCCGATCTGTCCTTGAGCGTAGGCTTCGCCGGTTCGCTCTTCGAATCGGCGGATCAACAGCATTTGCCTCAAGAGCTGTTGATAAAAATCCTGTCGCTCAGTGTCCAGCGCTGTCATTGCGGGTTGTGCCATCTAGTCTCCAGACATCCTTGCTAGGCGGTGGCTGTCGCCTGTTGTACCTGATCCCAGGCGTGATACGAGGATCTTACGAGAGGTCCAGCCTCCACATGGCGATATCCTAGGTCGTTACCCTCATTGGCAAGCTGAGCGAACTCGTCCGGCGTGTAGTACCGCGCCACCGCTAAATGGGAACGCGATGGTCGCAGATATTGCCCCAAGGTGAGTATGTCCACGCCAGCCGCTCGCAAATCGCTCATCGCGCCAATCAGCTCGTCCCATTCTTCGCCCATCCCACAGATGATGCCCGACTTAGTGAGCTGACTCGGATGAATCTCTTTTGCTCTGCGAAGCAAGCGGAGCGCGCGTTGGTACCGGCCTCCAGGACGAACTATTGGATAGAGGCGCTCTATGGTCTCAAGGTTGTGGTTCAGAATGGCGGGCTCCGACTCGAGCACAATTTCCAGCGCTCTATCCGATCCTTTGAAATCAGGGATCAAGACCTCCACTGATGTCTCGGGCAGTCGTTTGCGGATCTCCCTCACACATCCCGCAAAGATTTCCGCACCACCGTTGGGCAAGTCGTCCCGGTCCACGCTTGTAATCACGACGTGCTCGAGCCGCATCTTCATCACGGCCTCTGCAAGTCGCTCAGGCTCTTCCGGATCGTACTCGGCAGGGGTGCCGTGTGCCACGGCGCAATAGGCGCAATTACGAGTGCAAACATCCCCCAACACCATGAATGTCGCCGCTCGGTGTTGCCAGCATTCACCTACATTCGGGCACCGCGCTTCCTCACACACCGTGTGAAGGCGCAACTCGCGCATCAGCTTCCTGATCTCGACGTAGTTCTTGCCGCCCGGTGCCTTGACCTTGAGCCAGTGTGGCTTGCGTTGTTGAACCGTTGGTCCCGGCTGGCGATCTCGCGAAGTCAACTGGACGATCTCCATGGATCGAAACATAGTCACGGGAGTTGGCCTATTCTAGGCACTTAGCGCGTTTCCTCAACCAAATGGTTGAAACTGTGGATGGTTTGACAGCCAGTGGAACTGCTTGCGCGAAGCTCAGGAAGCCCAGAAACGGGCAGGATCGACAGCTGACAAATCGAGGTCGGGTGACTCGCCCTCATAGAGCTGAGCGAGCAACTCACCTGACAGCGCCGCCAGCAAGATGCCGTTCCTGCCATGCCCAGTGGCGTACCACAGCCCCGAGACATCGGGGTCGGGTCCGAGGATGGGTCGGCCGTCGGGAGTACCGGGTCTGAATCCGCTCCAGGTTCGTTTGAACTCCACGGCCTCGAGCGCGGGATAGAGTCGTCGCATGGTCATGGAGAGGTGTCGCAATCCAGTCGGCGTTACGCTCGTGTCGAAGCCGACGTACTCCATCGTTGTTCCCACTATCGCTTCACCTCGTCGCTGCATAACGTACCCACCGGCGCCGTATACGATCGCGCGTGGTTCGTCGGTCGGCCAGTCGAGCGCAGCCATTTGCCCGCGGATCGGTTCGACGGACAGCGGTCGAGGTAGCCCGGCGATGCGTCCCGACCAGGCACCGGCGGCGATTATCACGGCGCCGGCTCTACGCGTTTCAGAAGATGTGCGGACACCATCAACGCGACCATCGCGAATCAGCACTTCCTCTACAACTTCCCCACGAAGTATGGTGGCATTCTTTGATTCGGCGCTCTTTGTGAGAGCGTCGAGGAGTGCTAGAGGTTCGAGGCCACCATCTTCCGGTGCCAGGGCCGCTCCGATAGCATCCTGTGATATCCCAGGAGCGCGCTTACGTAGCTCTCCAGCCGAAAGCCATTCGGCCGGGAATCCACTCTGACGCTGCCAGGCGACTTCGTTCTTGACTGCCGACGCATCAACTTTTCGGAAGGTTACTTGGAGAATTCCCTCTGTCCACAGGCCAATGTCAATGGCCGTCTCTTCCAGCAGCGCCGGCGCCAGATCGTGGTAGAGATCGCGGGCCCGAACACCCATGCCCAACAATGGATCCTCGGCTACGGCTTCGGCCAATGGAGCGAGCATGCCGGCGGCAGCGAGTGACGCCGTACCCGTCTTGGGGCCGGGTTCGATCACGTTTACAGTGTGGCCGCGGTGGGCAAGAGATCGAGCGCAGGCCACGCCGATCACGCCGCCACCCACAATTAGGATATCTGGTAGCGACATGCCAGGTTTAGGTCGAAACTTTGTGAACTATATGTTCGTACAGTTGTTGGAAAATGGGAAAGCCGGAGAGGATCTATGATTCGCACATTAGTAGGGTATTCCATCGTGGCTATCATCGGCATTGTAGCTCTGAAGCTGGTGCTTGGCCTGATAGGTTTTGCGGTCTCACTGTTTATGTCGCTGCTTTGGTTCGCCGCAATCGGCTTTGTATTTTATCTCGTTCTCAAAGTTGTGAGCCCGTCGGCGGCACGTCGAATGCGTGAGACGATTCGTGGCCAGCCGAAAGAGGCCGATTAGGTCTAGTCGTTCTCGCCGGGCTATCTAGTTTTCTCCAGAGCCCTCTGTCGGCACTTTCAACATGTCGGCGGGGGGCTCTTCGACAATGTCGGTCAGGCGCAGCGTGATCGCAAATGACGAAAACTTTACCCGCAGTTGGACCATGAGGTGCCGTTCGTCGTCGCTAATCCACATCCTTGCTTCTTTGCTCTCGGCCAGTATGCCTCGCCCCTGAATTATGGGGTGAACCACTATGGTGGGAAAGGTGCCGGCAGGTAAGTCCAAAGTGTCCTTCTTGAGCACCTTGAGAATCACTGGATTGCGGTCCGGTCGGAAGTAACGGTTGAACTCGTAGGTCTCGCCAACCTCGAGATCGACAGTTCGCATGAAATAGAAAAATGCGTAGTCATCGAGTGGAAGCTCAGAGGTCGCCATTACAGAATCGATTCCGTCCTGACGATAGTAGCCGGAGTCGGGATAGATGTCCCACTCGGTGTGCCGGTAACTTCCTCCCTCGTGGAAGTCTTGGACGAATCGACGAGAACTGAAGTCTGGGATTCCGATCCATGAGTCCATTCGGTCGTCCAACCTGTAGAAGATTGGTCCGCCTCTCAGAACGAAGAGGACGTGCAGTGAAGGTACCCCCCGGACGGTGTCTATGCCCGCGACGTGCATCATGCCGTTGCCGACCTTGAACGGGCCGAACTTCGCCTCGTAGAGCAGCGTCTCGCCCACCGGAAACAACCCAGTCGCAGCGCCGGAGTCGATCGTTGTTGCTCCACTCGATTGAGCAGTGAGGGGAGCACAGCCAAGCGAAATTGCGAGCAACGCTAATTGGAGATCTGTCACTATGCCCTCTGCACGATCGCTTGGGGCGCCGGAATTTTCAGCCTGCGGCCAGCCAGGAGAAGGTCTACCGCAAGGGCGATCGGGCTGCCTCTCTTGCCCATCGTGGAGTTTGTACCGGCCGAAACGGGTACGACCGTAATCTGCCGGGCTGCTAAAGCGGCGCGCGCCACTAGCTCGGCGTTAGCGCACGCTCCTTCGGTTTTTAGCAGCGGACCCCTTCCGTCTTGCAGGCACTTCTTGAGAGTTATGAGGCGGATCGCATATAGACCGGACATCACGTCACCGAATCCGTTCAATCGCAATCCCGGTTGGAGCAGCCAGGGGGCCAGTCGGCGCACTAGGCGAAGTCCTGCTGACGGGATGTTTTGGATCGCATCTGCGACGACGACATCGGCACCCGATTCAGTACGTTTGATAATATCTGGTAGCACTGCTGGCGTTATCGAGAAATCGGCCGGCACAGTCAGTAGGCAATCTCGTCTCGGCCTATCGGTGCGTTCTAACGCCTCGCGGAAGAGTGACTCCAAGCTGGCCGCGTAGCCCTTGCGTTTCTCGTGTCGAATCACAGTAATAGGTAGGGCCTTCTGATACGGTGCCAGCACCTCGGCTGTATCGTCCGACGAAGCGTCTTCTGCAACCAGGAGATGATACTCTCGTGGAAACTCGTCGAAGACCTGCCGGATTTTCCACAGCAAGAGTCCCACTGTTGGGGCGTCGTTTCTTGCTGCAATGCATATATAGATCATGAAGTGATTTCCGTTACGGTATTCGCGCTTGCGTCTAGGTATTCTACCCCAAGGGTCAATCAAATGTCCCGCAATATAGACGAGCTGTGCGGCAAGTATGGAGGGGCTGGCGGAAGTTGTTGCAGATCCGTGACTTCCGATCAATAGTATTTGGGGCGCGAAATTTGCGGATCTTTTCAGATCAGCAGGGCGTTGTCGATAATGAAGGTGGGGCACCAGCGTAGTGCACTAGAGGGATGAGAATCTGTTGGATGGCGACCTTTCATCGGAGGTGGAATGATGATTATTGCCAATCTGCAGGAACGTCTCAGTCCGAGAGACGTAGAGTTGGTAGTGCAAGTGCTGTCGCGCGGAGATCAGTCGAGGCGGCGCGAGCTTGAGCGGGTGGCCGAAGAACAGGGCATCGACGAGCTGCTCGATGATCCGACCCTATTGGATTTGCTACGTGACGTGTCGGGTATCGACGTGCCATCGCCGGCACTTTTCATTTGCGTTGCTGTTCGCAATACGCTTCGCCTCGTAGGCATAGAAGATCGGCGTCTCAGCAACTATGTAGGAGCACTGCTATCTGCGTTCGGCGCGCGCGAACGGGCCTACCAAATTGCCGGTCACGACGATCAGGTGTACAGGTACGTTGCAGACATAGTTGCCGACATCGAGGCTGAGTCGGGGAGGCGCAGATTCCTGCTGCAGGCCCACCTCGGAAACTTCAGTCTCTGGTTGACCGGAGTTTTCCCGGACCACATAACGGCAAGAGTACATCGGCGGGGCGCACCGAACATGCGGTACTTTGAAGAGATGGGGACTATGGGGTTCAAGTTGGCGTCAGAGCATCGTTTGGCCCGCGACTTCGATATGGTCGATATCTATTCACAGGCCGCCGAATCGTTCGCGCGGCTCCGCGTGGGTCTGAACAAGCTGTCAGACGAGCTATTCTTCCCGGACAAATCCAATCCCGACAGGCTCATGAGGCAGGTGGTTGATGAATCACGGCTGCTCTCGTGACGGATCTGCAACCGTTCGTGGGACGGATCTGAGGGGCTACCGCGCAGCGGTATCTAGTGGTGCGAATAAGGGGCAGCGCTCGCTGCTCACTGCACTCCATGTGACTCGCAGACCGTAGAGTGGCATGGTGACCGTGGAATTAGAAATGGTTCCCAAGCCCAGTATCCCTTGCGGCGGGTCTATATCGAAAATGAGGACTCCTTTGAAGGTCTCGAGTGAGTCCTCTACCATGAGGAGACCAAAGCCCGGCAATTGAGGGAATCCATCACCTTCGTAGCCGAGGATGAGACCGCTTGGACCTGTCCCCGCTACTGCTCGAGCCGTTCCATAACCGACCACTCTGGCCGGCACCACACCTTCGATTCCATCGGGGATTTCCCGGAACAGCCTGCCCGGTGTTCCAAATTGCTCGAGCGCCATCGATGCGGCAGCCATGGCGGAGATCCCACACACAGGATTATTTTCCGGGTTCCCGTCGGTGCAGGATGTGAGCGTTAACACCAGAATCAGAAGGATCGGTTTCATTTGATGAACCTAAATTCATCGACGGTCCCTGACTAGTCGGAGGGACGGTCTCCCCGTTGCTTGACCGCTCGGGGAGGCGCGCGTATCGTTTTACGTTACATCTTTTAATTACGGAATTCGGGTCATGCCAATCTATGAATACGAGTGTACCGTTTGTCGCAAACGCTTCACTCGAGTGTCTCCTATAAAGAAAGCCGGCGAAAGCCGGCCGAGTTGTAGTAACTGTGGATCGAAGGAAGTTCGGCATGTCTTCACCCCTTTCTATGCCAAGACAATTCGAAAGAGCTAGTGTTCGAGAATCTTCGCGCGGCTCTTAACGCCGCTCTCGATGCAGCCACCTCTCCGCAAGATCCACGTGAAGCGGCGAGCAAAATGCGGGAAGCGGTCATAGAGGCCAAATCGGGAATCGATCTGATGCGCAGGGCTGTGTCGGATACGGACAAAGAGCTGTCGGTACAACGAGGGCAGTTGGAGGACGCAGAACGCCGGGGACGGCTTGCGAGCAAGATTGAAGACCATGAGACGGTCCAGGTAGCCGAGCGTTTTGGCGAGAAACACCGCCAGCGGGTGGAGGTGCTCGAACAAAAGCTGGATGTCCAGCGGGCTGAGTTGTCTCTGGCTGAACGCGAGCTTGCGGATATGATGGCTGATCTAAAGCGGGTCGGATCGAGTCACGCCGAAGCTGCATGGCGGGAGATAGAACAGGCCGGAGGAACTCGCCCGGAATCCGATCTCGCTGGTGAATTGCTTCGCTCCGAAATGGATCGCGCTGCTCGTGAGGCACGAGCAGATGCTCAGCTAGAGGCTTTAAAGAAAAAGATGGGAAAGTAGGAAGAACTTATGGATATCAGACCAAATCGGATGGTTTCACTAGGCTATGGCAGGTATTGGAGATCGGACGCAATTGTCGGTCTAATGCCGATTGAATCGGAAAGAGGTCCGGGACGGCGCACCGAGGTTTATACAACGACCATCGATGAGCCCATAGTTGCCTCCCGTAGCGAACGAGCCATTTTGCGCGACGTTGCTGTTGCGAGCGATGAGCGCTTCCAGATTCAAGAGGCGCGAGAAATGTTGTCGGACCTTTTGGACGCGTTCGATGACTTTCCGGACGTACTCGGACGCATGCTGCTTACAGAATCGCGTTTCAATGTTGCAGACTGGACTCGGCGGCTCCGTACTTTCCTGGAGTCCGAAGGTGTGGAAACCACAGATCAGAACGACCTGTTCGATCAGGCGGGCTGATCGTCCGGATCTTCAAAGAACGGGGCCCACTTCTCCGGTTCCGAGGGCCTGGTCAACAGGCTGACTATTACCAGTAGGCCTACAGACATCGGTACGCCGGGAATAACTATGTAGTCGCTACTGGCAAGATCGAAAGCGGTTCCACTTCGGCTAGCAATGTGCGCATCGTGAAGCTAGGAGTCCATGCGGACGTTCATGCATTATTCCGCGTGGTGGCAGGCGACTAACCGTGCCGTGCGTATCTCTCGAAGGGGAGGTATCTCCATCCGACATAGTTCGTTCTTCTTGGGATGTGGACACCTCGGCTCGAATACGCACCCAGAGGTCGGTCGCCGGGCCGATGCGTCTCCCGTCAAGATAATCCGTTCCCTCCGAACCCGCGGGTCTGGTACCGGTACCGCGGAGAGCAAGGAAGTCGTGTAGGGGTGAAGCGGTTCGTCGTACGTGTCGGTCACGAACGCTACCTCCATCAATCGCCCCGAGTACATGACTGCAACACGGTCGGCAATGTGACGCACTACCGCGAGGTCGTGCGCGATGAACAGGTACGTCAAACCTCGGTTAGCACGCAGGTCGGAAAGAAGATTGAGCACTTGAGCTTGTACCGAGACGTCCAGCGCGGAGACCGGCTCGTCGAGTACGACGAACTCGGGCTCCACCGACAATGCCCGGGCAATGCCTATCCGCTGCCGCTGTCCGCCCGAGAGCTGGTGTGGATAGCTCGAAGTGTAAGTTGGATCCAATCCGACTTCCTCAAACAGAGACTCCACTCTATCGCGAGCCTCTTGTTTCTCTGCGATTTTGTGTGCCTCGATCGGCTCCCGAACCGCCGCTCCAACGGTCATCCGCGGATTAAGCGATCCAAACGGATCCTGAAAAACGATCTGCATCCGCTGGCGCAGGGTGCGGAGGGTGAGCGAGTCGGCCTTGAGTACATCTACCCCATCGAATATCACACGGCCGCTCGTGGCCTTGACAAGCCGGATCACGCACCGGGCCAGCGTAGTTTTTCCACTACCGCTCTCGCCAACCAAGCCTAGGGCTTCTCCTCGGTTGATTGACATGTCCACCCCATCCAGTGCTCGCACCGGGTCTGTTTTACCAAATAGCCCGCTTGATCTGGAATAGGTTTTTACCAGTGCCTCGATTGTCAGTAGCGACGACGCGCGGCTCACCTTTTATTCCGATCCGTGAGCCAACATCTTGCCGTGTGTTGTTGCTCGAGATGTTCGAGCAGGGGTTCCTTCGACCTGCACAGTTCCCAGGCCTGGGGGCAGCGTGGGTGAAAACGACAAGCTGCCGGCCAATCTGTGGCCGGAGGCACCGCTCCCGGAATCACCGTAAGTCGATCGACGGGTTGATCCAATCTCGGTATAGCCCGCAGAAGTGCCTGAGTGTATGGGTGTGTCGGTTGCTCGAACAACTGTCTGGTAGGTGCCTGTTCAACGATTTTGCCAGCGTACATCACAGCGACTCTGTCGGCTATCCCCGCCACGATTCCCAAGTCATGCGTGATCAGGATCATTGCCATGCCGAGGCGTTCCTTGAGATCCAGCATTAGGTCGATAATCTGTGCCTGTACGGTAACGTCGAGTGCAGTGGTCGGTTCATCAGCGATCAAGATCTTGGGATTGCACGACAGTGCCATGGCAATCATGGCCCGCTGTTGCATACCACCACTCAGCTCGTGAGGATAACGGCGAACATGTTTCTCTGGTTCGGGAATTCCTACCATCGACAGCAATTCGATTGAGCGGTCCTTTGCACCAGCGCGTGTGATATCGAGATGGGCTCGTAATGTCTCCGAGATTTGAGTTCCAATTGTTAGCACGGGATTGAGGCTCGTAGCGGGTTCCTGGAAGATCATTGCTATCTCGGCACCTCGTATGGCGCGAAGTTCGTCCGGTCGTAGCAACAACAGATTGCGCCCGGCATATCGAATCTTGCTCCTGTCTAGAATTCGTCCAGGAGGGTCGATGAGTCGAAGTATTGACAATGCGGTTGCAGTCTTGCCACATCCGGACTCACCCACGATGCCGAGTGTCTCGCCTTCGAAGAGGTCGAACGATACGTCGTCCACTGCCCGAGCTTCTCCTCGATCCGTGGTGAAGTACGTTCTGAGATTCTGAACGCTGAGCACGCAGCTCATTGGGTTCGTGGATCCATGGTATCGCGCAGTCCGTCAGCGAGCATGCTAAAACCGATCACAGTCAACACTATGATCAAACCGGGAAAGATGGAAATCCATGGTGCTGTTTGAAGCATTGAGCTTCCGCCTTGCATCATCCTGCCGAGTGACGCAGTTGGTTCCTGCACCCCTACTCCCAAATACGACAGCCCGGCTTCAATCAGAATGATCTGACCTATCCCGAGTGTCGACGTAACTCCGATCGGTGCGATCACGTTCGGCAGGAGGTGATGCAGCAACACACGTCCTCGGCCGATTCCGAGCGATCGCGTTGCTGCGATGAAATCGCGCTGCATCAGGCTCAACACTTCTGCACGCACTATTCTGCTTGTGCCGAACCAACTGGTGAGGCCGAGGATTGTGATAAGACCAACGACGTCAACGCGCTCCCAAAGGGCCAAGACTACTAGGAGCAGAAAAACTCGAGGTATCGCCAGCGCGGCGTCGACTGCGCGCATGATGACAATGTCTAGGATGCCGCCAAACATACCCGACACCAATCCTACCCCTGTGCCAATCGTCACCGAGAGAAGCATTGAGAGGAACGCGATTAGGAGCGATATCCTTGCTCCGTATAACACACGGCTCAACAGATCGCGGCTAAAGATATCGGTCCCGAACGGGTGCAACAACGAAGGCGGTAGCGCCCTTCCGGAGGTGATGTCCAGCTGGGCCGACGGGCTATACGATGCGAGGAGTGGAGCGAGTGCTGCAGCGGTAACCAAGAAAACGATCACGCCTATACCGACGGCAGTGCGTCTGTTTCGCAGCAAACGGCGCCATCCGTTCACGGAGCCTCCACGCTCGTGCGGGGGTCCACGACGCGATAAAGAATGTCAGCCAAGAGGTTGCCGATAACCACCATGATGGCTGCTACAATGGTTGCACTTGTTACCACGTGATAGTCGCGGTGCGCGATTGCGTCCACCACAAATTTGCCGAGGCCGGGCCAGGCGAACACAGATTCGACCAGGACAGCACCGGAAAGCAGGATTGGAAACGACAAGCCGAAAATGGTCACTATCGGCAGCAGGGCGTTACGCAGTGCATGGCGAAAGAGTACGGCGCTCTCTCTCAACCCCTTCGCACGAGCTGTGCGGACGAAGTCTTGATGGATCGCATCGAGCATTGCGGCACGTTGATACCGTGCGGTTCCGGCGGCCCCAGCAAGGCCGAGAGTGACTGCTGGGAGAAATAGATGACGTGCTCGGTCCCAGAGTTTTCCGAAAAACGGCAGGTGATCGTAGATAGCAGCGGTTTTCGCGCCGGTGACCGGCAGTATGCCTAGACCCTGGGAGAAGATGAGCAGCAACATCAATCCCAGCCAGAACACCGGGATCGAGTAAAGGGTCAGTGTAGCCGCCGTCAGAGCGTCGTCCGTGCGAGTGCCAGGATGTGCTCCTTGAAGCGCACCAACGGCGACGCCGATGACGAGCTGGATGAGCAACGCGGCGCTAGCGAGCGTAACTGTAGCTGGGATTCGATCCTTGATCGCATCCCACACGGGTCGGTGTTCGGAGATTGAATCTCCCCAATCACCTCGCGCCAGATTGGAGAGGTAGGTCAAGTACTGTCGGTGCAAAGGAAGGTCTAGTCCCAATCGCTGCCGCGCTCTCGCCACGAATTCGGGTGACGCGGAGGACGCCTCCCACATTCTCGTGTATGGATCTCCCGGAGCTACCCGAATCAGGACGAACGAGAGGGTTGCTACTAGGAATACAATTCCTACTCCGTTAGCAAACCGGCCGGCGATATACCGTGCCACGCTAGTTGGCGGTGACCAGATCCCGATCGATCATTCGTTTAGGGTCCACACGCCACTGCCAAATCGTCTTCCACCATTCATCTGAACCGAAGGAGACGTTTTCTATCCGGTCGTGCAGTCCAGCAACCGGCGTCATCGCGTAAACCCATATGGCTGGAGCGTCAGCATTGATCAGATCTATCGCTTTCTTCCACTCCCGCCGTGAAGCATCGCGATCGAAGGTGGACAAGGCCCCGTGAATTATCCGATCGACCGAAGAATTGGAGTAGCTCCCGTAGTTCGGTCCACCAATCGCTGCTGTCGTCCATGTCTCCTCAATTGAGGCGGGACTGGGATCTTGCTGCCACGCACCGAAATACGCGTCGAATTTACCTTTTGATACTCTGCTTCCCATCGAGTTCGGTTCGAGTTCGGTGATCGACATCGCAATGCCGGCCTGCTTGAGCTGATCCTGGATTATTACTGCGGCTCGTTTGCGGGCGGTGCTGGTGCCCGGTACCAAGAGTTCGAACGATAGCGGACGTCCCTCCCGATCCAGCACACCATCCGCATTCGTGTCCTCCCAACCTAGATTTCGCAAGTCTCGTTCTGCTTCTGCACGATTGAAAGAGATCTCTGTTATGTCATCCGTCCATACCCACTGTGCACGGGTGAGAGGACCTGGAGGAACTTCACCCGATTCGTCCAGCACCGCGCTTACGATTGTCGAGCGATCTACCGCCTTAGTGATGGCCCGCCGCAGGTCGCGGTCGGCAAACAGAGGGTGAGGCTGGCCTGTGCCGATCTGGCTACGAAAGTTGAACGCTATGTACGCATAGACACCCAACAAATATCGCTGCGTTTTCAGGTGCGCTTGTTCAGCCACCCGTGGGATGTTTTCGGGTCCCTGAATCACGTTGAGGACGTCTACCTCTCCAGCGATCAACTGTGACACCATAGTGAGTGGGTCCGAAGAGAACTGCCACACTATTCTGCGAAGACCAGGTCGGCCTGCGAAAAACTCAGGATCGGCCGACAACTCGATCGATGCTCCCGGATCCCACTTTACGAATCGGAATGGACCGTTCCCGACGGGGTCTCTACCGAACGGAGAGGAAGTGTAGTCCGAGTGCGGAGTACCCTCGAGCAGATGTTTTGGAATGATGCGCATGTGGTAAACGGCATCGAAAAACTGCTCAGAATAATGCTCGTGGAATCGAAACACTGCGGTTAGAGAATCCCGGGCTGTCACCGACGCGATTTTGTTCACGCGCGCAAGCGCAAGCGCGTTGATCTCCGGGTCACTGTAGACACCGAAGGTGAAGACCACATCTTCTGCAGTCACCGGCATACCGTCATGCCACTTGGCGGCAGGATTCAAATGAAAACTGATTGTGACGGAGTCTTCAAATTGCCACTCATCTGCGAGTCTGGCAACGAATCCGGAGTCACCCACCGTGGTCGCCTGGGGACCTACGTCAGCTAGTCTCCAGAATAGGAGATCAGCTAGGGCAATGTGCGTGTCAAATTGTGCCAACGGTGGCAGTAGGGTTTCGGGCTCGGCAGCGGATACAACCACGGCCGTGCCACACCAGTCATCAGTACAGGTTAGATCCGGAGCACAGGATCCTAGACCCAACGTCAGCAGCGCCACGAGGGTGGAGCGAAAAGAGTTTCTTCTGATCATAATCGCCAACGGATCCTTTCGATCGGTTCAGCGCCGCCAGGTCCAGGCCGGGTCGGCAAACCTCTCTCGATCAACGGTTTCGGTGATTGTGTCACATTGTTGCCATGTCCCGTCCCATGATTGCGCAACCTCGCTCATCATCGCCTCGGCTACTTCGGAAAAGGTCACCGTTCGTCCGAGCAGCGACGAAAGAGAGGTCGAATTGGGTCTCGTGGCGTCACCCCGAGTTACTTGTGCTACAATATCTTGGTTTCCATCGAGCAGAATCGATCCATGTTGGAGGAATGCATCTCCCTCACGCACCTGTGAGCTACCGACGAGCTTGAGATCTCCCACGACGATTTCGCCTCCTGCGGGCGAGGCAAAGCACGCACCGCCTGCAACTCCCGACTGTCTCTTGCTCGGGCGGGCGGCCAGCTCGGCATCGATGCCGAGCCTTCGCAGTGCTGCCGCTAGAGTAGTATGGACAATATTGTACGTTTCTTGTAGCGATCCAAACGCTGAGGCCGGTCCCGCCACCGCGTAGGTCACCTCGGCGTCGTGCCAGACCGCCCGTCCGCCGGTGGGACGCCGAACCGTATCGATCCCGAGAGCCGCTATCATTTCGACGCAGTAGCGAGTCCTAGCTGGTTCGTTTCGCCCAAATGACAGGCAACCAGGGGACCATTTATAGATGCGGAGGAACCCTAGACCGTTCTGCGCTGCGTGCAAGAGAGCGTAATCTAGGGCCATGTTGTCAGCACCTGGTCGCCCATCAGGGTCGACAGACAGGGTCCAGAGCACGGTCGCTGCTATACGCCGGTCGGCTCCGCCGCATCTTCGTGTGTAGCCACGGATGGGCGAGAACATACGAGATTGCGATCGCCGTAAGCACCATCGACCCGGCCCACCGTTGGCCAGCTCTTGTGATCGCGGGTCTCACGCGACGGAAAGGCGGCCCGCTCGCGCGAGTAGGGCCGGTCCCAATCGTCCGAGGCGATAACCTGTAGAGTGTGCGGAGCCATCTTGAGGAGGTTGATCTCACGATCGGCGCGACCGTCCTCGATCTCTCTGATCTCTTCTCTAATCGAAATCATTGCGTCGCAGAAACGATCTAGCTCCTCCTTGGATTCGCTCTCGGTCGGCTCGACCATCAGTGTCCCATGCACCGGCCACGAAACCGTCGGAGCATGGAATCCATAGTCCATGAGCCGTGTTGCTATGTCTGCGACATCGACTCCCGCGCTTGTCTTGAAGGGGCGGCCGTCAACGATACACTCGTGCGCTATGAGGTTGTCATTGCCCGAATAAACCAAAGGAAAATGATCCTGTAGCCTGCGCGCTATGTAGTTCGCATTCAAGATGGCAATCTCGCTTGCGGTCTTCTGGCCATCGGGCCCCGTAAGCGCAAGGTATGCCCAAGAGATCGGCAGGATGGACGGGCTACCCCAAGGGGCCGCGGAGATGGTGCCACATGACAGTTCGTGACCCAGCGGGATCACGGGATGGTCCGGCAGGAAGGGAGCCAGGTGATCTGCGGTGCAGATGGGACCCATGCCCGGTCCGCCCCCACCGTGCGGAATGCAGAAAGTCTTGTGAAGATTGATGTGACAGACATCGGCGCCGATGTCACCCGGACGGCACAAGCCTACCTGTGCGTTGAGGTTCGCACCGTCCATGTACACCTGACCGCCATTCTCATGTATGATCTCGCAGACCTCACGAATCGTGCTTTCGAACACTCCGTGGGTGGACGGATAAGTCACCATCAGCGCCGCCAGCTCGTTGCGACGCTCCTGAGCCTTGGTTCGGAGGTCGTCGACGTCGATGTTGCCGTGCGTGTCCGTCGCGACGGACACGACCTCTAGGCCCGCCATAATCGCACTTGCCGGATTGGTACCGTGTGCGGAACTGGGTATCAGGCAGATAGATCTCTCGGTATCACCTCGGCCCTGATGGTAAGCTTTGATAGTGAGCAACCCCGAGAACTCGCCCTGCGAGCCGGCGTTCGGCTGAAGCGAGGTGTGTGGCAGCCCCGAGATCTCGGCGAGCTGAGCTTCGAGTTGGTCGAACAATACCTGATATCCCTTGGCCTGCTCACGAGGTGCGAAGGGATGAATGTTGGCGAATTCCGGCCATGTGATAGGAATCATCTCGACGGTAGCGTTCAACTTCATCGTGCAGGATCCCAACGGAATCATTGCTGAAGTCAGCGACAGATCTCGGGCTTCCAGTTTCTTTAGATAGCGCAGCATCTCCGTTTCCGAGCGATATCTGTGGAACACAGGATGGGTCAAGAAAGAAGACGTGCGCCGCAGCGAGTCGGGTATCGAGGTCTTGGTCCCAATCTCCTCGGCCAACTGCTCTGCGTCGTCTGCTTTTCCGTGGTCTAATCTGAACGCTGCCGCGATGGCCGAAACATCCGCCAGCGTAGAAATCTCGTCCAATGATATGCCGATTCTACCATCGGGCATGTCGCGCAGGTTGATTCCGGACTTCCTGGCTGCTTCGAGCACCTTTGCGGCGAGAGACTTCTCGATCTTCACGCACAAAGTATCGAAGTATGCGTCGTGTATGACGTTGTGTCCCAAGCGCTCCAGCAGCTTGGCCAGCGTTACGGTGAGCGCGTGGACTCGACGGGCTATTCTCACTAGACCTTCGGGCCCGTGGTAACTGGCGTAGGCACCGGCAATGACCGCGAGCAATACCTGTGCAGTACAGATATTACTAGTGGCCTTGTCTCGGCGAATGTGTTGCTCGCGAGTCTGCAACGCCATCCGGAGTGCTGGATTGCCGGAACTGTCACGCGATACCCCGATGATGCGTCCGGGCGCCAGTCGCTTGTATGCGGCTCGAGTGGAAAAGAACGCCGCGTGAGGCCCACCATACCCGAGTGGGACGCCGAACCGTTGTGAGTTCCCGATGGCCACATCGGCACCCAGCTCGCCCGGCGATCTTAGCAACGTAAGGGCTAAGAGATCGGTTGCCACCGTTACTAACGCACCGGCCGCGTGGGCCCTGTCACAGATCGCTGCGGGGTCCGTCAGGGCTCCATCGCTTCCCGGATATTGGACCAGGGCACCGATCACCCCTTCCGTGAATTCAAATCCATGTGGATCCTCGACTTTAAGCTCGATTCCTCGTGCCCTCGCCCGGGTCTCCAAAACCGCAATTGTTTGGGGGTGACAGTTTTGATCTACGAGGTACGCAGTACTATCGGTCGGCTTGGTAGCAGCTACCGTCATCGTCATCGCCTCTGCCGCCGCCGTTGCTTCGTCGAGAAGTGATGCGTTGGCAATCTCCAGACCGGTGAGATCTGACACCATGGTCTGAAAGTTCAGCAGGGCCTCGAGCCTGCCCTGGGCGATCTCGGCCTGGTAGGGTGTGTACGCCGTATACCATCCGGGGCTCTCCAAGATGTTGCGTTGGATTACCGCCGGTGTGATACAGTTGGCGTACCCCATGCCAATAAATGAACGAAAAATCTGATTCTGTTTCGCGATTTCGGCCAGTGTGGCCAAGACCTCGTGCTCCTGAGCCGCTGGTGGCAGGTCCAGAGCACGTCCAAGTCGTATATCTTCCGGCACCACTCTGGCTATCAAGGCGTCGAGCGAATCGAACCCCAAGGTTTCAAGCATCACCTCGATGTCGCCCGGGCGCGGTCCGATATGTCGGTTGATAAACTGCTCGGTATCAGTGTGGGGTAGTACCGTACCCATCGCTGGTGGTCCTTTTAATACAAACGCCCCGGGAAAGTCACGGGGCGTATTGGTTGAGTGCCTGTCAGCGTATGACCGCTTCCCGTATTCTACTCGCCTACATGCTGTGCGTAGTCAGCGGCTGACAACAATCGATCAATTTCGCCCGGATCTGACGCCCGCATCTTGATCATCCAACCCTCGCCGTACGGATCTTGGTTCACCAGGTCCGGGTTGCCATCCAGTTCGTCGTTTACCGCTACCACCTCGCCAGCCATCGGGCTGAATAACTCGGAGACGGCTTTGACTGCCTCGATCGTGCCAAATACCTCCATTTGCCTGAAAGTCGAGCCGACCTCAGGTAGCTCCACGTAGACAACGTCGCCGAGTTCACCTTGCGCGTAGTCCGTAATGCCCACCACGAACACGCCGTCCTCCTCAGCCGCCGTTACGTACTCATGTTCTTCGCTGTACTGTAGCTCTTCAGGGATCCGCGACATCTCTCACCGTAATCCTGATGTTGTTGGCGAGGCGTAGCTTATTCGGGCGTGCTCGGGCTGTCAACTGCCCGCTGTTGGATCTGCTCCCATGCAACCTGCGCTCTCTGCCTGAGCTGGTCCTCGGTACCGTCATTCTCAATCAGGATATCACTTCGGGACCTCTTGCGATCGGCAGGGATCTGGGAGGCGATCAGACGATCCGCATCGTCCTCGGCAAGCCCCCGTGAAGCGATTAGTCGGGCCCGACGGACAGCGACGGGTGCATCTACCAGAACGATCAGGTCGAAATCTTTGGGATCGAGTACCTCGAAAAGCAGTGGAATATCATTGATCAGGATGGGCTCTCCGCTGTCTGCAGCTTCCCGAGCGAGTTCGGCGCGACGGCGTCTCACCGCGGGATGAATGATGGCGTTTAGCGAGGCCAGGGCCTGATCGTCAGCCAGCACAATGCCCCGCAGAGCAGCGCGGTCCAGCGACCCGTCGTCTTGCAATACTTCCTTCCCAAAACGGCGGGCGATTGCTGCGAGGGTATCCGTACCGGGTTCTTGTGCCTCTCGTACGAGGAGGTCCGCATCGATGATCTTAGCGCCCCACTTGGCAAACCAGGTGAGCACGGTTGATTTGCCGGCAGCGACATTGCCGGTCAGCGCTACGTTCAACACTGGAGGTCGCCGGTTACAGAAATGCTACCTGGCTCTGGTCGACCCTTGGAACCTCGTGGCAAGCGCGGCAGCGGGCTTCGTAACTTTCACTGCCGCCGACCATGATGGTGGGGGAGTCGTATACCGCGGGTCGGCCGTCGATCAATCTTTGATTCCGGCAAGCCGGTTCTCCACAGACGACACAGATTGCGTGGAGCTTGTCCACCTGTTCTGCCACGGCCATCAACTCTGGCATCGAGCCAAAGGGTAGACCCCTGAAATCGGTATCGGTACCGGCTAGAATGACCCGTCTTCCCTGGTTGGCAAGGAGCGTGCACACTTCGACGATACCGCGGTCGAGGAACTGTGCCTCGTCTATTGCTATGACCACGGCATCGCGGCGGATCTCACGAACGATCTCCCGAGATGAATCGATCGGTTGGGCTTCGACGGTAAGCCCGTCGTGCGTTGTCACCGCCTGAACACCGACATATCTGTCGTCCAAGTGCGACTTGAAGACCTGGACAGTCTTGCGTGCGATGACTGCCCGTCGGACGCGCCTGATCATTTCCTCACTCTTGCCGGAGAACATTACGCCGGCAATCACCTCCAGATGGCCAGCGTGCTTGCCTGGTGCCACTACGAAAACCCCTTCAGAACGGGAGAGAATGAGGTTATCGCCGCCCTCCCAGAGAATCAAGGCGCTTGCCATACTGCGTTTGAGCTACTACTTGTTTTGGTGTCTAATGGCCCCGTGGGCAGGTTGGGTGTGGGCCCGCGCGGGAGAAACTTCAAAGACTGGGGGAAAGGTGAACAAGTCAGAGTTGATGGATGCGATTGCGTCCAGGGCCGAGATATCGAAGGCGGATGCCACCAGGGCAGTCGAAGCACTGTTCTCGTCGGATGGCATCATCGCCGGCGAGCTGGCCAAGGGTGGGAAGGTTCAGATAACAGGTTTCGGCAGCTTTGTGGCGCGCGCGCGCGCGGCCCGGACCGGCAGAGATCCTCGTACTGGCCAGTCTCTGCAGATCGCTGCGGCGACGGTACCTGCATTCAAGGCAGGACAGGCGCTCAAGGACGCCGTAAACAAGAAGTAATCGGCCCAGATGGGCCCAGGCGTTCCGACACAGTATTGAGAAGGCGCTTTATCGCCGATCGATCTGGGCAGTGATGTTGGTACCTCTGATGGCAATGCCGTTTAGGCCATCCAGCGCTCTTTGAAAGGCCTCCGGGCGTACCTCGATTAGCGAGAATCTGTCGTGCTGTTCGACTCGCCCGATCTGATCCTTTTGTACGCCGACCGCGTTCAGAAGGGCGCCGACAATATCGCCGGTTCTGATCCGGTCGGCGCGACCGGCGCTGATTCGAATGCGGGCCCATGCCTCAGGTACCTCTCCGTCAGCGGGCTCTGAAGTTGTCGCCACGGCCTGAACGGCAAGGGCGGCGGCCACAACAGTCGGGTCATATTCATCGAACAAGGGAGCCAGCGTGAGCAACGCGGCGTCGGTGTCCGTACTGGAGATCGTGTGGCGGATACGTTCGCGCAGCATGCCCGCGCGATCCCGTGCCAAATCGGCCTCCGACTGAAGACGAAATGCCCTAGTCTTGAGCGCCAACGACTTTACGTAGTTCGCTTGGATTGGGCGAACCAATGCCAAGATCTGATCAGCGGCTGTCGCTAGTTCCCGGAGGACCTCAACAGTTGGCAGGTCCACCGCGATTGCCAAGTCTACCTTGTGAGGCGGATCGGTGTTCACCGAGATTTCAGCGTCGCAGAGAACCGTCTGCCACGTCGCCGCACGCGATCCGTCGGGATCCCAAATCATTATGGTTTTTGGATTTATGATGTCCAGCGCCGACCGAACGGCCTGAGTCAAGCGCGTTGAGTCTGTGACGGCATAGCGCAGGGACGCCTCTGGCGTGCCGGGCGCTGGTGCCGCCACCACGACAGGCGCGCGGCGAGCGTGGCGCTCCAGGAAATCGTTTATCTCTTCCTGATTCTCGGTCAGAACTATGCGCTGAACTGTACCGAGTTGAGAGAGGGTCGTATCAAGGGCATCGGACCAGCCCAACGCAAACTGAGCGTTGGGCCACGCCAATACGATACGGCCTATCGTTTCCAGGTCGATGCCGCTGCGTCTCATCAGCTGCAAGAAATCAGGTGCTGTGGTTATGCAGGTTGTGATCTTGCTCCCGACCAGCAAGCTCGCAGTGCGACCGAAACCTGTAAGCGCGTGTATTGGAGCTAGAGACTCGATAGCTCCGAGTGCGGCGACTCCGTCCGCCACACTGGCTCGGTCGGGAGCTAGAACGAGGGTGAGAGAGTTGCCACTGGGAGTCCCAAGTTTCTCGAACAGGGGAAGGGTTGTCCACCAGGCAGGTGGACAGACATAAACAAGACTTTTTCCGGCGCTCAGCGCTGCGCGCTGCGCGGCATCGAACTCCGGCGCAAGTTCCCAGGACACTTCACCTCGATTGTCAAAGAAGAACCACCTACATAGCTGAAAGGATGCTAGTTTCCGAAGCCGAGTCACGCAACCGTCTTGGAAAACGGCCGAATGGACCCTCAGGAGGATATCGGGATGGGTAGACGCTGGAACCGGATGAAATCGGCCCTCTATACCAGACTCCCTTGGCTGACTGAGGCGTATGTCAAGGTGAAGGGCAAGCGGTGGGAAGATTCCATATCGTTGCCGCAGCTTGTCAGGTTGGTAGATCCCCTTTCGGGCGCCAGAGTCGGCTTGCTCACATCTGCGGGAGTCCATCTCAATTCGCAGGAACCATTTGATATGGGCAACCCTGAGGGCGACGCCACGTTTCGGATCATACCGGCAGAGGCCGATGTGGCAAATTTGCAGATAACGCACGATTACTACGATCACACTGCGGCCGACCGCGATGTAAATTGCGTTCTTCCCATAGAGCGTCTACGTGAGATGGTCTTGGAACGGACCGTAGGGGCTAGCGCCCCGCGGCATGTTGCATTCATGGGCCACATATTGGGTCGCGAACGACAAAAGTTGGTCGAGGATACCGCGGGAGAAATTGCGGAACTGTTTGCCAACGATCGAGTCGATGCCGTCTTGGCATCACCGGGCTGACCAACATGTCACCAGTCCGTGAGCCTGGTAGCTAGGGCGGTGGAGGCCCGCGGAATCTCCACGGTCACACTTAGTGTAATGCCCAGCGCAACGGCCGCACTTCCGGCTCCTCGGAACGTGGTAGTACGATTCCGATTGGGCCAAGTGTTCGGTGAGCCGTTTCGTAAGGCGCAGCAGATTGCTGTCATGCAGAGTGCGTTCGACCTATTGGAAACTGCGCAAGTTAGTGGGAGCAGCGTAGAGCTTCCGTATCGCTGGAAACGTGATAGCTTCGCGTCACGTTGACGATAGAATCACTAGACCGGATCTTATTCTCTATGAGACCGACTCTGATGCTACGAAAACAAGGGATATCAGTTGCATTGGTGATCCTGGCCATTGTCCCGCAGCTAGAGGCTCAGGCGCGGCAGAACGCCCGAGAGCTAGGTGTAGTGGTAGGAGTGCTGTCTCCCGGCCCCTTGAATGCGATCACCGATGTTCGAGGAGTTCGTGTTGGCCACACTACAGTTGTGAGTGGTGACTCTATCAACACGGGAGTTACGGTAGTCATGCCACCGGGTAGGAACCCGTTTCAGGAAAAAGTACCGGCCGGGATCGTGGTAGGAAATGGATTCGGCAAGCTGATGGGTTTTACTCAAGTCAGAGAGTTGGGAGAAATAGAGTCGCCAATCGTGCTCACATGCACTCTGTGCGTTCCCCGGGCGGCAGACGCGGTCCTTGGCTATCTGCTTTCGCTCCCTGGTAATGAGAACGTCAGATCGGTGAATCCAATCGTAGGCGAGACCAACGACGGCTTCTTGAATCGGATAAGACTACGTCCAATCAAGGAGGACGATGTACTATCGGCGATACGAAATGCCCGATCCGGATCCGTAGAGCAGGGGAGCGTAGGTGCGGGACGCGGCACCGTAGCCTTCGGATGGAAGGGCGGAATCGGGACGTCGAGTCGCCGACTGCCCCAGAGTCTGGGTGGGTGGACTGTAGGGGTTCTAGTGCAAACGAATTTTGGGGGAGTGCTCAGGATCGGCGGGGCTCCGGTTGGTCGTGAGTTGGGCAAGTACTATCTGCGAGACCAACTCGAGGGAGGAGAAATAGAGGATTCTGGCGACGGATCCATCATGATTGTCGTCGCAACCGATGCCCCTGTTGATAACCGAAACCTGACCCGAGTGGCGCGACGGGCGTTGGCCGGGTTGGCCCGGACGGGAAGTTCCATGACCAACGGATCCGGCGACTACGTGATCGCGTTCAGCACTGTGCGAGTGTCCCAACTCGCAGAGGCCGGACCTGTTGGGAATCGAGGTATGAGCCCCCTCTTTCAGGCTACCATCGAAGCGACCGAAGAGGCGATCTACAATTCGCTGTTTCAGGCGACCACTGTGCGAGGAGATCGCGGCACGGTTGAGGCGCTACCTTTGGAGAAGACCCTTGAGATCCTGAAACGCTACGGAGTAGTGAGTAGATGACTTTCGACCGGTCCTCGAATCTCGGACACCTGGAACCGTCCGCAACGATATTTATCACCCAAGAGGCTCAAAGACGAAGGGCCGCCGGCGAAGACATCTTGGATCTGTCGGCGGGAGAACCGGACTTTGCAACCCCCCGAATCATCGCGGATGCCGGCATCAAGGCGATACAACAGGGCAAGACTCACTATCCGCCCAATGCCGGAATTCTGGACTTACGTGCGGCCGTGGCTCGACAGTTGTCACTGCTCTCCGGAGGGCGCCCGGTTAATGCCGACAACATAGTCGTCTCCACTGGTGCTAAGCAGTCGCTATTCAATGCCTGCTTTAGCATTTTCGGTTTCGGTGACGAGGTGCTGATACCCAGCCCGGCTTGGGTGTCGTATCCGCAAATTGTGCACCTTGCCCGGGCGACTCCGATCATGGTGCCTGGGGACATTGACTGGAGCTTGAAGGTGGGGGTAGATCAGCTCGATGCTGCGGTCACCTCCAAGACAGCCGGGATGATTCTCTGTACACCGGTCAATCCCACGGGCGCCGTGTACACGCGCGCGGAATTGAAGGCGATACTCGCTTGGGCCCGAGAGAGGAGTCTGTGGGTGATATCGGATGAGATTTACCGGCGTATCCACTACGGCTCTGGTGCGGCTCCATCCGTGCTCGATTCCCCTGACGAGATGTTGGAACGGGTTGCGGTCATTTACGGTGCGAGCAAGTCGTTCGCCATGACAGGATGGCGTATTGGCTTTGCCCTTGCCCCGAATGCGGTCGTCAAAGCCATGGCGGCGCTGCAAAGTCATGTGACGAGCGGCGCTTCCCAGCCATCCCAGTGGGCCGCGGCCACTGCATTCAGCGACGAGCGTGTGGATCTGGAAGTGCAGCACATGGTCAATGAGTTTCGCAGCCGTCGCGACATGGTGGTCGACTATTTCCGTAGTAAAATTCCAGGTGTTGAGTTTGTTGATCCACTGGGGGCATTCTATCTGTTCTTCAGAGTTGACAGCTATTTCGGCGACAAGATCGGTTCGGCCAAAGAGTTCTGCGAACGATTGTTGGCCGACCACGGTGTTGCTGTAGTTCCGGGAGAGGCGTTCGGAGACGAGCGCTGGGTTCGGTTGTCTTACGCCGCTTCGGAGAAGGACTTGTCGAGTGCCCTGGCGCGCATCGGGGATTTCGTGAATGCTCTGATAGCGCGATCGGGCTGAGGTCTGCGCGCGAGGGCAACCTTGGATACTGAAGCGGAGGCTGTCTGCCGGTCGACTCAAAACATCTTCTCGAGGACGCAATACGTGGCGCCGGCGGGATCGCTGGTCCCGGAGCCGTTCTTACGCACGTACCTGAACCGGTCCAACGACCCTTCGGGTCGGCAGAGTCTGTCGAAACTAAGCTGCTCGAGTCGATTACTGTACGAGAGGTACCAGAGGCATCGCATGCAGCAGGTTTCCTCGATGGGATTCAGCGCTATGCGGTTATCGGGCGATTTGGCCTGACCCAGGTGGTCCGCGGGTATGTGGCGGCCGCCGTGCTTGCTCGGGTTGACGGCAAGCTCAAGGTGGCGTGTGATAAGGCGGAACATTTCATCGTTGTCCCTGCCGACCGGCTTTCTGGCGGTCAAAGGAAAAGCTTGGAACAGGTGGGACTGCGCATCTGCGATTGTGGCGGTGATGGCAAGGTGCACCCGTTCCTCGACCTGCGTCTCGCCGCCCTCGAGGTTCAGCGCCGCCGCGAGTCAATCGAAGCTGAGGTTGCGCGAGAGTATCTGGCTGGACACGCCGATGAGTGGTTGGTTGTGGATGGACCGCTATCCGGCCACGCCCTGCACCGATCGACCCGTGGGATATTGGGATTGATCAAGAGTCACGAGACTCAATTCTTTGAGGGAGACGAACTCAAGGTCGCCCTCACTCTTGCCGAAGGCTGCCGAACGAGCGTGTTTGCCCGTATTGTGGAAGGACGAAGCAGAGTACACAGTTGGTATCTTCGACTCTGGCCGTGGGAACGGCACGATCTACACTACGGATTATTGCGAATTGAGCATATGCCGACCGACCGAACGCTAGAGGACGTAGCCGAAGTGAGTAGTTGGCTCTTGGCTGAGCGCGCGCCGCTTTCGGCTCCTGACGGAAGATGGGATAGGCTCATCTATCCGATCAGGCAGGTAGAGGAGTATCTCCGCTCGCGCATTGGGGGATGGCCATGATCCGTCTAGGCACCGACGGTTATATCGGACGGGTGGTCGCCACCGAGGCGCTTCCTGCCGGACCTCACCAATTCAATTTTTGGACTGCGACCGACACGAAGATCGGTATAGGTGCCATTGTGAGGATCGATGGCGACGGCAATCGAGTTGTATTTGCAGTGGTGATAGATGGCCGGGCGTACTCGGACCTGGCGACTCCGTTGCATGATGTACTGGCGGCGGACGGCGATCCGTCGAGCACTCGGCCGCCGACTGAGCGAGCGGAGGTCCGGCTGTGGACGGCCGCCGTATTGCGCCATGAGCCGGAGGAACCTGTACAACCAGTTCCTTTGGCCGGAGTGCGACTCGCAGCAAGGGAAGATGTCGAAGTGGCGTTACGGATGGATTCGTACGTTGGTGTAGAACAGCCAACGGGCGTGCCGATCGGTTTGTATACAGCCGGAGGAACGAGTGCGCCTATTCACTTGGATGCAAATTTCTTATTGGGCCCCGACTCGGCACATCTGAACCTCTCAGGTATTTCGGGCCTGGCCACGAAAACAAGTGCCGTCCAATTTTTCCTATCGAGCATTTTTCAGAAATTCCCGTCGCACAAAGGGAGCATAGCTGCTGTCTGCATCAACGTTAAGGGTCCGGACTTGTGCTTTCTCGACCTGCCCGGTGATCTCACCGATGCAGATCTAGCGATGTATGCCGAACTAGGTTTGGATCCTCGACCCTTTGACAAGGTTCGCTACTATGCGCCGTTCAAGGGCGATGGGATAAATCTCAACACCCTCCGATCCCATCCGGATCTCGTCGGATCCGTTCAGCCGCTGGTGTGGGGCCTGCGCGAGGTTTTGGACTATCACGAAGTGCTCATGAGCCGCGACGACATTGATGCCAAGTCTGATGCCTTGATCGATTTTCTGGCCGAGCGAGTGGTAGAGAAACAGTTTGTGGACGAGTGGGGTAACTCGCACAGAGTGCGAACGTTCGCCGACCTCGAGCGTCTGTTTCGTGCGATTTTCGATGGTCTAGAGGCACAGGGGCGCAGTGACATGTGGCGAACGCATCACATAGCAACGATACGTAAGGTGCGCAATCGATTGCTGAACATATCGATTCGATGCAAGGGGCTCGTCACTGATGATGGCACTGTTAGTGATCTTCCCTTTGGTCAGTTCGAAGATCGTTCCGTGTACGTGCTCGACGTTGCAGGCATGGATCAGCTGGCCCAGGATCTGGCGTTCACTCGAGTGGTGTCCGAACTGCGCGATCATCTGGAGCGCCGTGATTTGGGCGTTGATCACGTGATCGTTTTCGTAGACGAGCTGAACAAGTACGCACCGGGAGAGGGTCCCGAGACGTATGTGCGGAAGATGTTGCTGGATATATCGGAACGCGGTAGGTATCTGGGTCTCGTACTTTTTTCGGCGCAGCAGTTTCGCTCTCAGGTGCACCGCCGCGTAGTCGGGAACGCCGGTACCACTATTTACGGCCGGATGGATATGGACGAGTTGGCCACTGCGGGGTACCAGGTGTTTTCACCTGCCACAAAGATAAAATTGGCGACTCTTCCCAAAGGCCAGCTCATGATCCGCCACCCACACTTCACGCAACCGATTTTCGTGCGGTTCCCACGACCGCCGGTGCTCCAGGGTCCCCTTGGAGTCCAACGGTATCCTCCGGCAAAGGACGTGGAATTCGAGGACGCGGTGGTGCTGCACCTGGTAGGGCTCGACCGGCGCCTTGCACCGGGGAGGATCAAAGAAATCATTGGTGGCCGCAAGGAGGATGAGGTCAGACGTGCTCTCCTGGCTACCAGGCGGGCACAGCCGACTGACGTTCTGGGGTTCTTCAGGGCCGCCCTTGGCACTGCAGTAACGACGGAGAACGTGACACGGATCGAGGGACGCACAGCGCAACTGAAATCGGTAGATGATCCATATGCTCCTTGAGTTCCGTTCTGTTCTGTTGGCCACTTGTTTGCCAGGATTGTGGTACCCAGGTGTCGCCGAGAGTCAAATAGGTGAGGCGCTCCGTTTCGACCCTCAACAGAATGCTCTTATCCATACGGTCTCGCATTCTGAAATAGAAATGATGCTGATGGCGGGAGACGGATCGGACACCGTGACCGTCGAAGCGACGAGGTTGGAGAGTCTCACGGCGGAAATCGTGGCTGCGGTCCCAGGACGCTACTCAATCCGCTTGATGTATGACTCGGTGAGGGCGCGAATGAAGCCGCTAGGAGGCGTGTGGAGGATTGTCGAGCCCGGCCCCCGCGATGCGTTGATGGCGCGAGTGGTGCTAGGGTCGAGAATGCAGGTGCTAGCGTCCGCCGAATACATTGATGAGCCCAACGTCGACGTTTCTAATGCCGAAGCCCTTCGAGGATTAGCCGGCGGTTTCCAGCTGTCACTTCCAGATTCGTTGGTATCGGCTGGAAGCTCTTGGACCACACAGCTGAGATATCCAGTTACAGTGATGGCGAGTATTGGTGGGAATCAGGGAGTTCCCACTAGCGGGGAGTTGCTGTCCGACGCAACGGTGTCGCTCGACAGCGTCGTGCGTCGCGGTACAGACAAACTGAGTTACATGACAGTTCGAAGTCGGTTTGAGGCCATGAGATTGGAATCGACCGCGGGGAGCGATTCGGGTTATGTAGACGTGAGCGGGGGCCTGGCTGCCACTCTCATTTGGTCGTCGGGCTGGAGTGCGTATGTTTCGGGCGCCGCACGTGTAACGATGAATCTCGTGTTTCGTGCCGAATCCGACCCGACGGCTGTAATGTCACGACTACGGTTCGATATCACCACTCGATTTCAGGTGAGAACTTAGCCGTTGTCCAGATACGTCATCGTCGGCTTGTGCCTGTTGGGGTTGCCAGGTTCTCTGCGTGGCCAGGAGTCGCTGCTACTTCGCCGAAAATCCGATCTCACAGTCACTGTCCACACAGTATTCCAAACAGTGACGCGTGTGTCATCGAGTTCGGGGAGAAACACTGAGACGGCAGACTTGGGAGTCATGAGGTTAACCGAGACGACGGACGGAGCTGGCAGAGAGGTCCTGCATCTCACTTACGATTCCGTGCTGGTAAGAGTCAGAAACCGTGGTCCTTGGCGTGAGTTCGCGATAGAGAACGCTGATACAGCGTGGGTTCAGGTGCGCATGGATGAACGCATGCAGGTAACTCAGATGAATGTTGGAGGGAGTTTGGTAGGAGTAACAGAGCTTCTGCCCGTATTGACCGGCGTCCGCTACTTGGTTCTGCCGGAGCGAGAACTCAGGCCATCAGAGGGCTGGACCAGTCAGACTGAAATCTCAGTAGCCTGGGCCGGAATGGATAAGGGGAGTGCACTGCAGGGCATTCTTGGTAGAGCGCATCTCACTCTTGATAGCATTGTTGCCCGCACTAGCGATACGCTGGGATTTATCAGTGTGACGGGCGTGTTCGGTCCGACCACGTTGGTTGGCGCTGGGAGCACAACCAATCTCCGCGCATCGGGCCATATCAAGGGGCAGTTGGTGTGGTCAACTGGTTGGGGATTGTTCGTCAGCGGTGCGACCCAGACACGGCTTGAAGTGAGCCGACAAACACGTGGGGCTCCAGAGGATGGAATTGGAGATTCGCTTACTCTGGAAAAAACCACGCGCTACCAAGTTCGACCATAAAGACCTTGAAGCTCGCTCACCTTGCCGACGTACACCTGGGGTTCCGGCAGTACTATCGTCAGACACCCGCTGGTATCAATCAGCGCGAGGCCGACGTTGCAAACATTTTTAGGCGAGTGATCGATGACGTGGCGTCTGCCGAGCCGGATATCGTGGTATTCGCCGGCGACTTTTTCCACTCTGTACGTCCCACAAACCAGGCAATTCTGCACGGGTTCAACCAATTAGCTAGGCTCAGAACCAGACTTCCCAAGTCGCAGGTCGTCATTGTGGCTGGTAACCACGATACGCCAAGATCAACGGACACCGGGTCCATCTTGAAGCTGTTCGAGGCAGTGGGCGGCGTCCACGTGGTCTCCGATTCCGTCAGAGAACTCGAGTTTGACGAACTTGACCTAGCGCTTACCTGTGTGCCGTTCGCCGCGCACTTGACCGGCGGGGGCCCGATTCCCAAGCCCGAGCGGAAGACTGCCAAGTTGCAGGTGCTGGTCACTCATGCGGAGATAGCGGGGGTGCTCTCGCCTGAGCGCTCGGCAGCAGAGTATGGTGGTATCGTCATCGAGCCCGGTGAGCTTCACTGCGAAAACTGGGACTACGTGGCACTGGGCCACTACCACGTGGCGCATCAAGTGCAAAGAAACGCATGGTATTCCGGTGCGTTGGAACACTTGACCAGCAATCCGTGGGGTGAGCTCAAAGATGAAGCGCGGGAGGGAAGGCCCGGTCAGAAGGGTTGGCTGCTGGTCACTCTGGGTGAGAAGTTGGGAGTGGAATTCCGACCTGCCTCTCCCGAGCGCCAACTGCTAGATCTGGAGCCGATCCAAGGTGCCGGGCTAGACGCCCCAAAGATCGACAAACTGATTAGCGCCAGAGTTGCAAACATCTCTCAAGGGATCGAAGCTCAGATCGTTCGACAGGTCGTATGGGATGTCCCGCGGTCAATCGCCCGCAATCTGGATCACCCGAAGATCCGTGATTTCAAATCCACAGCTCTGCATTACAACTTGGACATACGGCGTCCAGAGACTACGCGCCCTGTTGGTATCGGGACCCCGGGGAGTAGGAAAACGCTCGACGAAGTCGTGGCCGACTACTTGAGTCAGCGGCCGGACATGCCGAAGGCACATCTGAAAAAGCTCGTGGCACTGGGTGCCAAGTATATGAAGTCTGTCGAGCAAGATCTGCTGGAGGAATAGATGCGACTCCATAGGATCAAACTCGTCAACTTTCGACAGCATGCTGACACCGAGATTGAGTTTGGCCCCGGGATAACTGCCGTCGTTGGTTCAAACGGGACCGGTAAATCAACACTCTTGGAGGCTGTGGCGTGGGCATTCTACGGGAACCAAGCCGCAAGAGGCAGTCGGGACTCAATCCGAAGATTCAGTGCGCCGGCACGTTCGAAAGTGCGTGTGGAGGTCGACTTCGGATTGGGGGCTCATGAGTTTCGCGTGGTACGAGGTATCTACAAGGCGGAACTGTTCCAAGACGGACAACAGGAGGCGATTGCCAACAGTCAACAGGAGGTGAGCAAGCGAGTCGTCCGGGTCCTTGGGATGACGCACGATGAGTTCTTCAACACCTATTTCACAGGGCAGAAAGAGTTGGCGGTCATGGCCAACTTGGGTCCCGCAGACCGCTCGCGTTTTCTCTCACGAATCCTCGGCTACGACAAACTCAAGTTGGCCCAGGACAGGCTACGGAAGACGCGAACCGAGTTGCGCTCCGAACTTATGGGTCTTGAGCAGGGCCTCGGAGATAAAGAGGAACTTATCGCAGAACTCGAGGGAGCAAAGCGGCGACTCGAGGATGCGGACGGCGAAGTACAAAGGGCCACCGAGGCGCTCGATAGCGCCAAAGCCGTGTTGGATGTCGATGGTCCTGAATGGACACGAATGGTTGCTGTGCGCGAATCTGTGTTGGCACTCGAGAGCGCACTGCGGATCGCTGAACGCGATGTTGGTGAGGCACAGCGTGAGTTTGAGCGATTGGACAAGGAATTGGCAGAGGCCCTCGCTGCCCGATCGCAGCTTGAGGACATAGCCCCCGAGTTGGCGCGGATCCAACCATTGAGCGAAGAGCTAGAACGACTAGAGAAGGAAGCGCAGGCATCGGGGCGAAAACGCGCTCTTTCCGGTCAGCTCGGAGAGGTTGAGAAGCACCGGCGGGCACTAACGGCGCGCCTAACGGAAATTCATGATGCGCCAGAGCAGCTCGAAATAGCACGTAAAGAACTAGAGGAATTGCGGGAAACTCTTCGCGAATCCGAAGGAGAGGCAGAGAAGGCAAGTACGGTATGGATTCGAGACAAACAAGATGCCGAAACGAAACGGCAGACCCTACGTGACCGATACCGAGATCTCCAGAGCCAGCAGGAGAGAATCGTAGAAGCGGGATCTGCTGGAGAGTGTCCGACATGCACGCGACCGCTTGGTTCCGAGTACGAGGGTGTACTCAAGAAGCTTGATCATCAGCTCGAGGAAATCGAAATCGACGGCACGTACTTTACCCGACGGGTCGAGCAACTAGCCCAGGAGCCACCGGAGGTAAAGGACAAACGTGAGGCACTTGCAAACGCGAATCGCGCCTACGAGAGTGCGGTAGAGCGGGTGGCAATGTACGAGAACCGTGTGCGAGAAAAGGACCAAGCGGAATCTGACGCGAGTGCATCGCAACGCCGGCAGGAAGACCTAGAACGAGAGATCGCAGATCTGCCCGATCTGTACGATATTGAGCGTCATGAAATAGTGAGAAAGGAACTGCGGTTGCTCGAGCCGATCAAGCAAAGAGGTGCGGAACTGAAAGTAAAGGCTGAAGTAGCGGAAAGCCTAGTCCAGAGGGCGGAATCGGCGGAGAATGCGGTTTCCGAGGTGGAGAATCGGTTGAATCGGGCTAAGAAACTGCTGGAGAATTTTGGATATAGCGATGAACTGTTTTCCCGGGCTAAGAAAAGCTACGAGAGAGCGGAGGCAGCGTCCCGCGAAGCAGAACTGCAATTGGCCACGGTCGAAGGCGATCAAAAGGCCGGGAGGACTGCGGTAGAAATGGCGGAACGGCGAGTTCGCGCTCGAGACGAGCGATCGGCGCGAGTCGATCACATCAAGTCGGATCTACACTTGCATGACGATCTCGACGATGCGCTCCAGGATCTGCGTCTCGAGTTGAATGCTACGATGCGGCCCGAGATAGCCGAACGTGCCTCAGTGTTCTTGTCCGATCTCACTGACGGCCGTTACGATGAACTGGACCTAGATGATCAGTATCGAGTCCTGGTTGTCGAGAACGGGTTGCCGAAGTCGGTGATCTCCGGAGGTGAGGAAGATCTGGTCAATCTCGTCTTGCGCCTCGCCATCAGCCAGATGGTGGCAGAACGTGCAGGTCAACCGCTGTCTCTGCTGGTGCTCGATGAGGTGTTCGGTAGCCTTGACGAAAACCGTAGGCATCACGTAGTTGAGTTGTTGCGTAGACTCACCGGAAGATTCCCACAAGTGATTTTGATAACGCACATCGAGTCGGTCAAGGAAGGGGTAGATCGAGTTCTGCGGGTAGAGTTCGACCAAGATAAAGGTTTTGCGACAGTCGCCGACAACGGAGGTGCCTCGCCGTGGTAAAGCTATGGCGTCCGGAGAAGGGGCTGCGGGGCCCCCGAGCCCCCACCCAGGCGGATGTGCCGTCGTTGAACCGTCTATTCTCAGATTCGTTCACCGATCGCTACCGACGTGACGGCTTGGTGGGGGTGCGAGTGCCTAGGCTCAACCCGGATATCTGGGACTACGCGATTCGGGATGCCGGTGATGGGGCCATGCTCTGGTTCGACGAAAACGACGATTTGGTCGCCTTCAATATTGCTCATCACTCAGGGGTGGAAGGATGGATGGGTCCGCTGGGTGTCAGGCCGGATAGGCAGGGGCTTGGTGTAGGTCGCGCTATCGTTCAGACTGCGATCGATTGGCTCCGGGATGAGGGTGTGCGAACATTGGGGCTCGAGACGATGCCACGCACTGTAGATAACATAGGGTTCTACAGTAGGCTGGGGTTTATTCCGCAATACCTCACCATGACTATGACTTGCGATGCCGCCAAGCGAAATATTAGAGGCCGTTTCGTGCAGCTAAGCGAGCTGTCAGCAGCCGATCAATCCGACATGCTTATGCAGTGCGGTGTGAGGTTGGGCAAATCCGTTGAAGGATATGACTTCCAGCGAGAGTTTGAGCTTACTCTGGAACTCGGAATCGGTGACGCTGCGATCGTCGAGCGGAATGGAGACGTGTCGGGCTTCGCGTTATGGCATTCGGCCGCATTGGTGGAGGAACGATCAGTGGATGAGCTGAGAATACTCAAGCTCTTTGCAGATTCTCCAGACACGTTCGAAAAACTGGTGGTTGCGGCAGAGCGCTGTGCGACGCGGAGGGAAATTCCAAGAGTGGCGATTCGCTGTCAAACCAATTATGCCGGTTCCTTCACGAAGCTGGTTGAGTTGGGATATCATGTGAGATGGACGGATCTTCGAATGACCCTCGCTGAACTTCCTGAGGCCATGTTACCTGCAAACGAGGTCCTGTTTTCTAACTGGGAGATATGACTAGTGGAGCGTGAGCGTATCTCAGTTCAGGTTAGTACGCCACTGGTCGCTTTTGATGCCGTCAGGTGTCCCTACGAGTGCTGCAGCTCGTCCGCCAAGACCGGACATCTAGGTCCGCTTGTCCTTGACTATTCGCATAGCTATTAGAACCACTCCGATCGCAAGCGGCAGGTTTACCCAACCGGTTGGGAATTGAGCTACAAAAGCGAGAAAGACCCAGAGCGCGAGGCTCACACCTGCTCCAATCGTCAGCAATTCCTACCATTCCCTTTTGTCGACTTGGTGTCTGTTGACGCCGTATGGTAACGACTCTATAATTCGCGAAGGATGCGGGGCGGAGAGGTCAGTTATTGAGCCAACAAGCTCGTCAGCGTGCGCGCTTACTTTGCGGATGTCAGGCCCCACAACCGGGACGACAAATGCTTCGTGGAGGGCACGATCAGTACTGTTTCGGGCATCAATAATTCTCTTCGTTCCGCTTTTTCTTCGCTACAATATAGCTACCACTACCTATCTCGCAGAGTTGTAGATAGCCTTCAGATATCCGTAACACAATAACTTGCCAACTACGTCTGCCATACTGGCAGAATGTATGTGTGTCTTGGAGTAGCCAGTGACCGGAGCCCATCATATCAAGCGCCAGCCAGATGCCGTCGCTTCCCCGGACGAATCAGGGTCGATCATCAGGGAGCTGATTCGACGTACCCTCCTGTTTCTCGGTGAGGACCCGGACCGAGAGGGACTCGTGAAGACTCCGGAGCGTGTAGAGATCTCCCTCAAGTGGCTCACTCGAGGCTACGGAACTTCGGTCGATGAGGCCGTTGCAGGTGCGGTGTTCGAGGAATCCCACGATAGCATGGTGCTGGTACGGGACATCGAGATTTACTCTCTGTGCGAGCACCATATGTTGCCTTTTTTTGGCAAGGCACATGTGGCCTATCTGCCGAAGGGGAAGATACTGGGTCTCTCCAAGATTCCGCGCGTTGTAGACGTATTCGCCCATAGGCTCCAGATCCAGGAGCGCTTGACCGACCAGATCGCTGATTCTCTCATGCGAACGGTCGAACCACACGGTGTCGGCGTCGTGATAGAAGCTCACCATCTTTGCATGATGATGCGGGGTGTTGAGAAACAACACTCTAGGACCGTGACCAGCGCATTGAGAGGCCAGTTTCTAGATGACAGGACACGCGACGAATTTCTCCGTCTGGTCCATGGTGGAAATTGGATGGATTGATGATGCTCGGCGGGAAGATCGCGGTCGTGACGGGAGCGAGCCGCGGTATAGGTCTCGCAGTGTCAGAGGAACTACAAGTCGCGGGGGCTCACGTCGTTAGAATCGCCCGGAGTCTCGCTGCGATAGAGCAGGAGAGAAGAACAGATATTCCGTGTGACATTACTGATGCCAAGGCAGTCGATGAGGCCATTGACAAAGTGCTCGGCGAGGTCGGCGTACCCGATATAGTAGTAAACAACGCTGGAAGTTTCATGCTGAGATCGTTGTCCGATACCACGGTGGATGAATTCAGCGACCAGTTGGCAGTCAACCTAACAGGGCCGTTCTTGGTTCTTCACGCCCTATTGCCTCACCTCATCCGCAAGGGCCGCAGTCATCTCGTTACAATCGGCAGTATCTCGGATCACGTTGCCTTTCCGGGGAACGCAGCCTACGGTGCCAGCAAGTGCGGGCTGCGGGGCATGCACGAGGTACTGGTACGGGAACTTGCAGACACAGACATCAGAACCACGTTGATCTCTCCGGGTCCCACGGATACAGACATCTGGAATCAACTCGATGCCGAGGGCCACGCGGACCTACCAGACAGATCGGACATGCTCAAGGCAAGTGATGTGGCTGACGCTGTTGTATTTGCAGTGACACGACCGCAGCGTGTGAGGGTTGATCTCATACGTCTAGGACCCTCTTCGGCTTGAGGAGAAGATAGAAACATGTTTATCGAGCTTGCGGAGTTCCTCAAGTGCCCAGCCGACCACGAGGAGTGCCCTTGCGTCTTGTCGGTAGACAAAATGGAAGATCGCAGTGTTGTTAGCGGAGCAGTCGGTTGTCCTTCATGTGATGCCCAATACCCGATCGTCGATGGCGCAGTCCATTTCGGTCGCGACCCAAAGCTTGATTCCGACAGCCGGTCCGATGATCTGACGGTGGAGGACATGCCGGACGTGGATGTGGTGCATTCGCTTCTTTCTGTGGCTGAACCGGGAGGGTATGTAGCACTACTGGGGTCGGCCGGCCGGCTGGGACAAGACTTGGCATCAAGAATCCCTGATGTTCACTTTGTTGCCGTGAATCCGCCGCCAGAGGTAGGAAGATCCACCGTTGTCAGCCTGTTACACGCAACGGAGATAATACCGCTCAGGCCTTCGACGATGAGAGGGATAGTGGTCGGTAGTGAGTATGCGTGTGAGCATTGGCTAGTTGAAGGTGCTCGAGTGCTGCTGCGTTCTTCGCGGATCGTATCAGTGGGAAAGCGAGTTTCGATTTCGAGTGTGAGCGAGCTGGCGGTGGGAGAAGGTCTTTGGGTTGGAGAGAGAGTAGCGCCGTAGTACGTCACTCCTCGTAGAGTTTGTCAATCATGTCCGCATATTTTTCCTCGACGACTTTGCGTTTAACGTTTTGTTTTGGCGTCAGTTCTCCGCCTTCCTCTGTGAAATCTTTCTCAATGATCAAGATCTTCTTTGGCCTCTGGTAGTTTGCCAGGTTTCGAAGGACTCCCATTACCTCCCGCTCTATTTTCGCCACGACGTCGGGTTGCTCTAAGAAGGCGTCGGGCTCTGCCAGAATGTTTCGTTCAAGGGCCCATTTTTCGAGTGCGTCGATATTCGGGACAACCAAGACCGATGGAAACTTGCGCCTGTCACCGACCATGACGGCGTTCAAGACGAACTCGTTTAGCTTAATCGCGTTCTCGATCGGTTGCGGCGCGATATTCTTGCCTCCCGCAGTGACGATGATGTCCTTCTTGCGGTCGGTGATGCTCAAGTAATTGTCACCGTCGAGCTTCCCGATATCTCCGGTATGAAGCCACCCATTTGCGTCAACCGCGCTACTCGTCGCGTCAGGTTGCTTGTAATAACCCTGCATGATGTTGGGTCCGCGAGCCAAAATCTCACCGTCGTCAGCGATTTGCACTTCCACGCCCGGTAATGGCGGTCCGACAGTACCGATTCGCAGGGCATCCGGAGGGTTAACGGTAATGACAGGAGATGATTCTGTTAGTCCGTAGCCTTCCAGAATCGGGATCCCGGCTGCGTAAAAGAAGCGGGCAATCTCCGGAGCGAGCGGCGCCCCTCCGGATAGAAAGAATCGTAGGCGGCCTCCGATTCGAGCCCTGAGTTTCGAGAATACCAAGGCGTCGGCCAGCCGTTTCTTGAGGTGCAGTCTAGTGGAAATCGGTTGCCCGTTCAGCGAGAGGTCGGCCCACGTCTCAGCCGTATTACGAGCCCAAAAGAAGATGCGCCGCTTCACCGAACCGCTTGCCATGGCGTTCTCCAGCACCCTCGCGTAGATCTTTTCGAAGAGTCTAGGCACCGAGATCACTACAGTGGGCCTGACCTGGATTAGGTTCGCCGGAACCTGATCGAAACTCTCGGCGTAGTTGATTGTTACACCGGCCTGAAACATCGTGTAATGGCCGGCCATCCGCTCAAAGCTGTGAGACAAAGGTAGAATGGAAAGACAGCTGTCATCCGGCCCTACGGAAATGACTTCCAGAGCCCCTGCAACGTTGGAAGCGAGATTGAAGTGTGTGAGGATCACGCCCTTTGGCGGACCTGTGGTGCCGGACGTATAGATCAGGGTCGCAGGGTCGTCCCGATTCACTTGGCATGCTGTGTCGCGGTAATCAGGATATTTCGATTCAACCGCGCTGCCCATTTGATAGAGCGTCTCCATGCTTACCACGTCAGGTCCTTCGATGCGAGAGTCGAACGTGATAATGTGGCGTAACGCCGGTATTTCGTTGCGAATCGCGTCGACTTTCTCGTATTGTTTTCGGTCGGAGACGAATACGACACTGCTTTCAGAGTCCTTGATGATGTGGCACACTTGATGGGCGGGGATCGTGGGATAGATCGGCACGTCCGTGCAGCGGGCAGTGAGACAAGCGAAATCTGCTATTGCCCACTCTGGCCTGTTGTGTGATAGGATCGCTACACGGTCTCGTGGACGAACGCCAAGTTCGAGTAGGCCAAGCGCTGCATGTCGAACACGCCGTTCAAGTTCGCGGTGTGTAATGTCATGCCACGTGCCATCTTTCTTGTACCGTATCGCTGCTCGCTTGGTATGGAAGCGCTCAATGGCGTCGAAGTAGAGCGTGGTCAGGGTATCGCTAGGGTTCACGCAGCGTCTCCAGAATGATTTCTGCTATGCAGTACTCTAGTGGCTTGTAACCGAAATACGATCCACTAGTTGCTCAGAAACTGTACTACGAATCTGACCGGTGTCCCGGGCACAGTGTCCCCCGCGGCGGTCAGGGAAACCGCCTCGACCACAGTAGTATCGGGCACTGTGGACCCCGTCACAAGTCGCAGCACGATCGACGCCCGACCCGATCCATCAGTCAACGCTGCAAACTCATGCGGGGTCGCGCCTGGCACGGTGTCGATTTGCGTGAGAAAGAATCCTTCGGTGTCAGTGCCGCCCGGAGTCGGGACAGTTACCGAAAAATGTACCGGCCTTCCGGCAAGTGGAATCTGAGAATCGGGAAAGGTCGTGAGATCCAGAAGGACAACAGCGAGGTCGGGTGATGTGGTGGCCCCCACTGCTATCGTGATCAGAGAATCTCCTGAGACGGCAATGGAATCCGGGGCAGGGACTACCGTTATGGCTAGAATCCCCGATCTGAGCGACCCCACCGAGGCTTGGACTCGTGCGGTACCGGGTGCACCTGCGGTTATCAAACCAGAGGTTTCGTCCAGTGTAATCCCGACCTGCCCGCTGTCGACATCCAAGATTTCCCAGATGACTTGGGCGTCGGTCACGACCTGATTGTTGGCGTCTACAGCACGGGCGACAAGGGACAGCGTGTCGCCTTCTTCCAGAGAGCGTTGGGAGAGTCCGTCTACCTCGATGGCTGCGATCCCACCGGGTCCGCTCGTGATCGATATGCACGCCGTGGTCAGGACTGCAATGATCCCCCTGGTCTTCAGATCTCCTCCCGGACTCCCATGTCCTCCAGGGCGACACGAGCGTGTTGGATCCATTTGTCGGCATCGGGACCGCGGGGAGGGCGTGCGAGAAAAGTCTGGAGGTGCTTGGTTGCGTGGTCGGTCTCGCCGCGTCGGATGAGAAGAAACGCCAGGCCGTAGTGGGCGCCCGCTAGGGTCTCATCAATCTCCAGAGCTTTTCGATAGTACCTGATGGCCTCATCAACACGTTGAGTCTTCGTGTAGGCGATCGCCATGTTCTGCAGGATACGAGTATCTGTGGGATGATCACGCAGGGCGAGACGATATGATGTTAGTGCGGCATCATAATCACCCTGGCGCTCCAGGGCCAACGCCTCGTTGAGGTAGTCGAGCCGCTGGGGCTTGAGTGCCGCGCCTCGGCGCCGTCCAAAGAGGCGATTCCAGAAAGCCATGGCTAGGGCGCAAGATACCGAAGCATCTATGTCGAAGCAAACGCGTGACCCTTCACTGCTGCCGGTCGTTCTAGTAAACTGCAAACCGTATAGACGCTCAAACCATGACTACTCCTCGCAGCCATCGTGACGTCCTGGAGATTAACTGGACCTTTTTTGGGGAATTGTGCCGGTCTTTGGCACTCCGCATCGAGGGTGACTACGACCCCGAACTAGTCCTTGGTATTGCCAAGGCGGGTGTCATTCCCGGGGTAGTAGTGGCGTGCATAATGCAACGCGATTTTGCTTCCATGGGAGTCACGCGTCTGGGTCAAGAAGAGCGACCTACACTTGTAACGGAGCCGCCGCCTAGCGTTGCAGGACGGCGTATTCTCGTGGTAGATGAGACATGTGACTCAGGAGATACTCTGAAGCTGGCTACAGCGGCTGTCAAGAATCTGCGGCCGGCCGAAGTTAGGACTGCGGTGTCGTTTCAGACAGGATCCTACGATCCAGATTACTATGCCATGGCCACGGAGAGCATGATCATTCTGCCCTGGGATCGCGAAGTCATTTTGGATGGGGAACTGGTTGTGCGGCCCGAATATGCGGAATGGATGGATCAGGGAGACAGGGCTGACTCGTAGTCGCGGCCGTTAGTGAGAGCTTCGTAGACCGATTCCATTGTCTCGGGCGACCCCACTAGAAACCTACAGTGTGCTTCGTTTCTGGTACGGCACTCCACCTCCATCACTGCCACGGGTGTGCGCGCGAGTCGTCCGATAAAGTTTGCAAAAAGTCCCGAGGCCACATAACAGGATGGCAGTTCCGCATCGCCATTGGGCTCTGATTCGGCCCAGTTGGTTGAACTGATCGTGATGCCCAGTTGCCCGGCACGCTCAACCGTAAGCCTTCCCCACCCAAGGGCCTCAAAATATGCCGACAGAACCTCTCCGAGAGTGTCCGCATCCAAATCCGCGGGATCGTCAATGCCGGTGTAAGATGGCAGCCAGTTGCGGAAGCTGTCATAGACCTGCTCGCCCGCGGCGTACCCCGCTTCCTGGAGGCAGGCGCCAGCCTGTTCGCCGAGATCACGGTCCAACGCCTTTCGCATCGCGTGGAGCAAGCTGGGCCCCACGCCGATTATCTCGCCGTTGAGTTGTAATGTCTCAGTCATAACAGAATATATGGCATTAAGTACTGGCAACTTAGGTAGCGAGCTACGAACTACGCAAGTCTACCGTCCCTTAGCCTCTTCCTTGATGACGGTCATGGCAACGTCTACCAACCGATCCAATTCCTCGCTAGAGGTCCGGGATAGCAGTCCCTCTCCCAAGGTGCCCTCACGATTCGCATATGCATCCAATAGTCGTCGCAGGAACCCCACGAGTGTCTTGCGCTCGAACTCGGCACAGCGGCTACGTTCGGATGTGCTCGACTCGCGCTCGACGGCCTGCTCATAGCGGTATGCGTTGCGCATCATTTTCGCGGCCAAGTCTCCTACCACTTGAGTGAATCGTACGTCGGAATCGGAGAACGAGGGACCGTCACGGAACGTGCGGAGGAATATTGCCCCGATGGAAGCGTCACGCCATGTGATAGGGACGACTGTGATACTTTGGACCTGCCTGTTCTGGAGCACGCCCTTTATGTGCTTCAGAGTCGGGTCCGCTTGCGCATCGGCGATGTACACGGTTTCACCCGATTCAAGTGCTCTTTCGAGTTCCGGGTATCGGGTGAGATCAACCACATAGTTCCTGATGCTGGGATCTTCGTAAGAGGCAACGAGCCGGGCTGTGGAGGTCCCCTCTTCGACCAGAAATATGGAACAGCGGTCTAGTCCGAACGTTTCGCCCAATTTCCGCGCAATCGTCTGTAGGATATCTACGAAGTGCAGCGTTCCAGAGATCTCCTGCAGGATTTCGACCACAACTTGTAGATGTTTGCGCTCTTGCTCCAACTCCTGGACGCGTTCTCTGAGTCGCTCGACCTCGGTGTTGTCGGAAGAGATTTGAGTATCCGTCATGTTGATCCTATCAACCTGGGTATATGCATAGTTTGTCGGGCTCGACGGACATACGTCAAGGCGCTACAATCCAATACCAACAGTAAGGACGACTATACATGCAATATATGATGGTACTGGTACTGCTGACTGTTACTGCCCAGACCGCGGTGTCGCAAGTAGTCGATGTGGCGTCAAATCCTATTGAGGAACTTCCGGGAGCTGGGCGTCCAGTAGAGATCGAAGCATTCCGTGGTCGGCGGAAAGCTCTGATGAATCGAATCGGTAACGGAGTAATCGCGGTTCCGGCTGCTAAGCGGCGCAATCTAGAACAAGTGGTATTGCAGGATAACGATTTTCGTCAGGATGATTACTTCTTCTATCTAACCGGGATCGAGACACCAGGTGCTTGGTTGTTGCTGATGGCTTCGGATGACGGGCAAGGTTCCGCCGTCTTGTATCTGCCGCCGCGTGATCCGCGCAGGGAGCAGTGGACCGGCAGAAAGCTCGGTCCCGATGAAGCGACGGTCGATTTGATCGGCATCCAAGAAGTGAGGGTCCTGGATCGGTCGAGCTTCAGTCGAGATGTGGAGCAAGCGATCGCGAATAACTCTGGCCCACTCTACACGGTTCTATGGCATGGGACCCAAGGCAATGAGCAGATACTGAAGTGGAAATCATCGGGATGGAGTCTCCGCAATATCGTTCCGAGTATCGACAGTATGCGCGTCATCAAAGATCGAGTGGAGATCGCGGCGCTACGTCGTGCGATCACGATCACCACTGAGGCGCATAAAGCGGCAATGAGTGTCGCGAGGGCAGGTCTTTACGAGTATCAACTGGAGGCCACCGTAGAATACACCTTCCGCAACCTCGGAGCCGACAGGTTGGGATTCGCTTCAATTGTTGGAAGCGGGCCGAACAGCACCACTCTGCACTACGACGTAAACAGGCGGAAAATGAAGAATGGTGATCTGGTGGTAGTCGATGTCGGTGCCGAATACGCACAATACTCTGCGGACGTCACCCGCACCATACCTGTAAACGGTCATTTCAGTGAAAGGCAGAAGGCCATCTATGATCTAGTGCTTGGTACGCAGCAGGCGGCGATTGAAGCCATAAGGCCGGGCATAAGAGTTAGGGAACTGACTAGAATTGCGCGCGAGTATATGGCCGGTCATAGCGGTAACCTGTGCGGTAGTCAGGACTGCACCCGATACTTCATTCACGGTCTGAGTCATTGGATCGGAATGCGCGTGCACGACGTTGGAGATTACTCCCTGCCTCTCCAGCCGGGTGCCGTGCTTACTGTGGAACCCGGCATATACATCGCCGAGGAACAGTTGGGTGTCCGAATTGAAGATGATATTTTGGTAACAGCCACAGGATACGAAATTCTGTCTGCTGGTGCTCCTCGGAGCACGGCGGAGATTGAGCGCCTCATGCAGTCTGCTGGGCGCACAGATGAAGGAGGGAACGAGTAATGCCACACGACGATGACTTAGAACTGTTGGAAGATGAATTGCTAGACGAGGACGATCTGGAGGACGTCGACGAGTTTGATGAACTGGAAGATCGTGGAGTTGTCCATGGAGTAAGAGGCTTTGCCACCGGACTAGTAATGGGTCTCCTAGTCGGTGCCGGGTTTGCGCTATTGATCGCACCCGAGGCGGGAACCAAGGTCCGAAGCCGGCTGCGAAGGGGCTTCAAAGATCTGCAGGACGATGCGCAAAGTCAGCTCAGCGACTTGCGTGGAGACGCCATCCGTGAGTTCCGGAGGAAGAAACGGCAATTGAAGCGCCGACTGCGGCACTGAGCCGGTATCGCAAATCTGCAAACTGACAGAAAAATATGTTGACGATCCCACTGATTGAACGCAAGCGGGATGGTGGTGCTCTGACCGCGGAGGAGTGGACTGGCTTAGTCTCTGAATACACGGCTGGCCGGATCCCGGACTATCAGATGGCGGCGCTCCTGATGGCCGCTTTCCTAAATGGACTGACTGCGGCCGAACTCGGTGCCCTAACCGACGCAATGCGTAATTCGGGGTCGCGCCTGGACTTTGGCCCCGACGTCGGTCCTCGCATAGACAAGCATTCCACCGGTGGAGTGGGAGATAAAGTGTCGCTCGTGCTGGCACCGCTTGTGGCAAGCTGCGGCATATTGGTTCCCATGATATCTGGGCGGTCGTTAGGACATACCGGTGGGACGCTCGACAAGCTCGAATCCATACCCAGATTCACGACAGACATCCCGTTAGAGCGAGCCAAGAAGCAGGTCGAGGAGTTGGGATGCGTACTGATGGGACAAACCGCTGAGATAGCTCCAGCAGACCGTAAGCTCTACGCCTTGCGGGACGCTACGGCCACCATTGAAAAGATACCGCTCATAGCCGCCAGCATCATGTCCAAGAAATTGTGCGAGGGATTGAACGGGCTCGTGCTCGACATCAAGCGGGGGGATGGGGCGTTCCTGCCCAGGCTCGACGATGAACTTGCCCTTGCAAAGACGATGATAGACCTAGGCGAAGAACGCGGCTGCCGAACCGTTGTTCTGCTAACTGCAATGGATCGCCCCTTGGGGATCGCGTGTGGCAACGCACTCGAGACAGAAGAAGCTATCTCCGCTCTGCACGGAAACGGGCCCGATGATCTCATGGAGGTGGTGTACGCACTCGGCGTCGAGATGCTGATTCTTGGTGCTGTGGAACAGGACGCTCTTGCTGCGCGCAAGTCTTTGGAACGAGCGATCACGACGGGACGGGCCGCCGCCAAATTCGGCGAAATAATCGAAGCTCAGGGTGGAGATCCCAAAGTGATGGAGGACACGTCTCGGCTACCACGGGCTACCTATGTCGAAAGTCTCGTTGCCAAGGAGGCCGGTTTCCTGGCGCAGATCGATGTCCGGGCGATCGGGAAGGCGATAGTGGAGTTGGGGGGAGGTCGGTTGACAAAGGAATCCAAGATAGACTACACGGTCGGTTTTTCAATCCTGGCAAAACCCGGAGATCGAGTCGAGCGAGGTGATCCGATTGCGTTAGTTCACGCCAATGATGACGATGCGGTTACCCGTGGACTCACCGTGCTGGAGGAAGCGATTCAAATCAGTCCGGAGACCCCGGAATCCGTGTTGAAGTTAGTGTCGCATAGGGTGACGGCAAGCGGTGTAGAGGTGCTCTAGCTATCAACTCTTAGGGGCACCAGGGCCCCAATCCGGAATTTTGTCAGCGGCATCCTCAGGACTTGTCATCACGTCGAGTTCCTCAATCTCACTTTCAGCCTTCGTCAATTCATCCAAGTCGATATCATCGGTGGTCCCGCCGGCGGATGAGTTTGCGCGAGGGGGAACGGCTACGAAAGCGATGAACCCGATCGCCAAGAGGAGCAGCAGGACCATGGTCGGAGCAGACAACCTCAGCCCCTTTCTTTCCAAAACTTATCGATCCTGGTTTTGAGATCATCACGTGTCGCACGGAAAGCATCGAACTGGTGTCTGACCGTGTCTCCCTGAGTGACCGGATCCAGTAACTGCCACTGTATGTGGTCTGTACCACTCGGAATCGCCGGACAAACTTCCTCGGCGCACAGAGTAACAACTACATCGGCGTCATCCAACGGTACGTCATCCAAACTCTTGGACCGATGGTCGCTGATGTCGATGTCCATCTCGCTCATTACTTCGACCGCGAGAGGGTGCATTAGTCTGGGGTTGGACCCCGCACTGAAGATCTCCCACCCCTCAGGGGCAGATACTCGCGCTAGCGCCTCGGCGATCTGGCTCCGTGCTGAGTTGGCAACACACAAGAAAATGAGATTGGAAGCGCGTTTCGGGGGAGTATCGTCAGGTGGTGTCATAACGGCGGCTCACACGGATTTGAAGGCATCCAACGGATCGTTTGATCTGACGAGTACCAATATCGCGGCTTGGGAGACCACAAGATACCGCTGGTCTTCGAAGCTGATCTCAACGGCCGCCTTTCGGAAAAAAAGCGCGAAGTCACCTACCCGTGCCTGCATCGGTACGTAACGGGTGACTTTGTCGTCTATCTTCCACGGCTCTTCATCCAACTCGCTCGGAGCCGGCAGCGGCGTTCCCGGTCCGGTTGCGATGATGCGACCGCTCTGGATAGCCTGGCGATCTACGGCTGTAGGTGGCAAGTAGAGTCCGACCGTCGTCCGTTCCTCCCCTTCTTCCGGGGTTATCAGGACGCGGTCGCCCACTACTACAAGTCTCTTGCTTGAGTCAGACATGGCCTAAATCTGTGCTATATCCTGCCGATCGGATAGTCCCAGAGTCGTGTGTCAGAAGTTCGTTTGCCATTGGGCTGCGCAGGCTGTGGTCAGATGTGGGTGGGAAGGGCTGTACAAGTTGCAATGCGGTCCGCTACAAGACCGTTCGCTACTGCGCCATCTGCCTGATAACAGCCAGCGGTGGTCGGTTGACCACCTCTCGGCTGGCACCCAGCCCGACCATTATCGTGATCGCTACAGTTCCTAAGCAGAAAGCGAGCAGTGCTACGGGAGGTGTTTCGAATGACATCTCGAAGAGATAGGTAATTAGCGCCCATCCTGCAGCGGTTCCGAGCACCGTTCCGGTGACGCCCGACAGCAATCCCAGCGCACTGTACTCCGTAAAGAGCATAAGCATTATTTGACGGCGCTCGGCTCCCAGCGTTCTCAGTAACACGCTCTCTCGGATGCGCTGGAACCGCGATGTGGCGACCGCACCAAACAAGACAATGAGCCCGCTTGCGATGCTGAACACTGCCATGAACCGGATCGCAAATGTGACGCTTCCGACAATCTTGTTGACGGTTTCCTGTAGCAACGTGAGGTCCACCGCTGACACGTTGGGAAACGCCACCACGATGTCACGCTGCAGTTCTGCACGCCGCAAGGCGCTTTCGTCTCCCGTGAGGGCAACGAATGTCTGTGGTGCATCATCTATCGCGCCGGGTTCGAAGACGGCGAAAAAGTTGAGATTGAGCTGCGCCCAGTCGACTGTGCGCAGACTTGCTATCTCAGTCTCAATGGGGACTCCTTGAAGATCCCAAGTGATGTGATCTCCGACGCTGACCCTGAGTCGAGAAGCCAGGTCGTCCTCAAGCGATATTCTAGCGATTCGTTCGCTACGTGGAGTTCCTGCCAAGGGATCATCCGGATCCCACCAGCTTCCCGAGACGATCTGCTCCGATGGCAAGAGGGAGTCACGATAGGTGTTGCGGTACTCCCGAGTCAGCGGCCAACGGTTTCTTCGAGGAGATGTGGTGTCGGTGAGCAGTTCAGGCACGGGCCTGCCGTTCAGGTGCGAGATTCTGGCGGGCGCGATTGCAGTGACGCCCAGCACCGGCATCCCGTTGGCAGCAATAATCCGCTCGACACTGTCCTTTTGACTTTTTTGGATATCGAACAGCACGAGACTTGGCGCATCAGAAGACTCGTCCACCGACAACTGCGAGATGAGGTTGTTCTGCACAACGTAGAGCGAGGTGATCAAGAAGACGCCGAACCCCACCGCAAGGGTCACTGCAATGGTTTGGTTGTGGGGTCGATAAAGGTTGGCCACTCCTTGGCGAACAATGTATGTGAGGCGTCGTCGGAGCAAACGCCGTATCATTTTCATCATGATCCAAGCCGCAACCCAGAGCAAGCCGGTTGCGCCAATGATTGCTCCGGCAAACGCCGCGCCCACTTGCAACTCCGGGGCTTGCCACAGGCTCAAGGCAAACACCGTTATGACTAACGCCAAGTAGATCCAGTATCGAGCGCGGCTGCGAGGCGGAGATTGTTCCACATCACTGCGGAGTGCTTGCAATGGCGAAACGTTCCGCACGGTTAGGAGCGGAAGCAGTGCAAATGCTACCGACGCCCACACGCCTATGCCCAACCCGGCAAGCACGGTAGGCCACTCAATAAACGTCGGTACCTCCAGGGGCAGGAAATCGGCCAATACGGTGGGCAGATTGACTTGCACTAGTACACCGAGCATAGCACCCGCGATTGCGCCGACTAATCCGGTCAAGGCGGCTTGAGCTACGTAGATTGCCAGAATGGTCGATTGCCTTGTGCCGAGGCAGCGCAGTATTGCGACGGTCGGGAGTTTCTCCTTGATGAAAACGTGAATAGCACTTGCCACACCGATGCCACCCAGCAGCAGCGCGATGAGACCAACCATTCCGAGGAATCGGGTGAGCAGGTCCAACGACCGGGCAATATCTTCCTGACGCTCCGAGGCCGTATCGTATCCGATACCCTCACTGCGTAGGAGCGTGAGGTGCGACTCCAGGAAGTCATTGAGGCTCCGGTCGTCAGTGAATTTCAGGTAGGCCCGGTAGCTGGTCCTCGTGCCGAACCCGAGCAGCCCGGTCTCGTCCAAGTACTTGGCGGGAACGTAAATGCGCGGTGCGAAAACGCTGCGGAATCCGATGTCTCCCGGAACTTTGACAACCGATGCGTCCAAGACGAATTTGGCGTCCCCCAACGACACCGTGTCACCTCGTATGGTGTTCAGCTGGACCATTACCGCGGGGTCCACGACGATCCAGTGTCGATTGCCCATTGTTCCCCAGCGTCCCGGTGGCTCGGTTACTACCTGACCGTAGTAGGGATACGGTCCCTCGATTCCTCTTACTTCGATGAAGCGCGTTAGGCCGGTTCGCTTCGAAAGGACCATCGAGTTGAACGTGGTCACGTACGAGACCGCAAGTCCATCCACTTCCGTCGAGTCCAGCACCAGTTGGGTTTCGTCGGAGAACGGCCTACGGCTGCGGAGTTCCAGATCTGCACCGAGCAAGTTGCGGGATTCGTTGTTGATGGCGGTTGCGACATTGGCTCTGAAGGAATTGATCGATACCAGCGCAGCAACACCCAGTCCGATCGCCCCGGTGTAGAGACCGAGGCGCCGCCTACTGGAGCGGGTTTCACGCAAGGCCATGACCAAAGCGAACGGCAGTTTCATAATCCGTCCTCGGCGCGGTCGGAGACGATGCGGCCACCGGCAAGCCTTACAATGCGTGTGGCGCGGGCCGCCAATTCTGTGTCGTGCGTGACGAGCACCAGGGTTGTTTTCTCTTCGGCGTTGAGACGGACGAGCAGGTCGATCACGCGTTGTCCCGTCTCGGCGTCCAGATTGCCGGTCGGCTCGTCCGCGAATAATATGCGAGGTTGATTGGCAAACGCCCGCGCGACAGCCACACGTTGCTGTTCGCCACCTGACAACTGAGAAGGATAGTGACTCTCGCGGTCGCCCAGCCCCACGCGATCGAGTAGGTTTTGGGCTCGCTCCGTCGCATCTCCATCACCCTGATGGTCGAGCGACCGGCGTAGCTCAACAGGTACGAGGACGTTTTCGAGCGCGGTCAGCGTGGGGATCAACTGGAAGTTTTGGAATACGAATCCGACCTTTTCGGCCCGGAACCTGGCACGCTCGTCTTCTGTGAGGAGGCCCAAATCTTGACCATCCAGGGCGACGGTGCCGGAGGTAGGCTGGTCGAGTCCGGCCAGCAGCCCGAGGAGTGTGGTCTTGCCACTGCCGGAGGGGCCTACTATGGCTATGAACCCTTCCGGCTCGACCGTGAGAGACACGCCGGACAGAACCTTGAGAGGCTTGCCGCCGCTGGTGTACGTTTGCGCGAGATTGTCAGCTATGATCATGGTGAATAACAAGATACTACCAATATCGATTGCGCTGGCGAGTGCGGTTGCATGCGGATCTCCGGATTCAGATCGACCGGAATCTGTACCGGCGGTGTCCGCGACCCGGGCAACGGATAGTAGGCAAGCGATCCTCTTCTTGGGAACGAGCTTGACCGCGGGCCTGGGCGTGGAGGTAGAGCAGGCGTATCCGTCGCTGCTTCAACAGATGATCGATTCGCTCGGACTGTCTTATCGCGTGGTCAATGCCGGCGAGAGCGGCGGCACGTCGGCAGGAGGACTGAGCAGAATCGATTGGCTTTTGCGCCAGCCTGTTTCCGTGTTGGTCCTGGAGCTTGGTGCTAACGACGGACTCCGCGGTCAGAGTATCGCGGCACTCTCGAACAACCTGCAAGCCATTGTCGATCGGACCAAGGCAGAATACCCGAAAGCGAAAATCGTGATTGTCGGAATGGAGGCGCTTCCGAATATGGGGCGGGACTACACGGGTGATTTCCGCAAGGTCTTTGTCGATCTTGCACAAGCCAACGATGTGGCACTAGTTCCGTTCCTATTGGACGGTGTAGGTGGAGTCGAGGAGCTGAATCAGGCCGATGGGATCCACCCCACCGCAGCGGGGCACAGAATACTAGCCGCGAATGTGTGGCGAATATTGTATCCGGTTCTGGATTCGATGACGCCGGATTCATCAGACTGACGGAGGTGGAAATCCGTGCAACGTCCTGGCAAGATCGTGTGCATTGGCCGCAACTACTTCGACCACGCCGCGGAACTCGGCAATACGGTCCCGGAGGAGCCTCTCATATTCCTCAAGCCGCCGTCGGCGGTGATCGGGCCGGGCGAGGCCATCGTCTTGGCGCGCGCGTCGCATCGGGTCGAACACGAAGGAGAGATCGGGCTGGTTATCGGCCGCCGGTTGCGTGCGGTTGGGGAAGGGGAGGCTCTGGCGGGTGTTGCCGGCGTCACTTGTGTAAATGACGTTACTGCAAGAGATCTACAGCGGAGGGACGACCAGTGGACTCGCGCCAAGGGGTTCGACACGTTCTGTCCGGTCGGTCCGCGAGTGGTGCCGCTCGGCGATCTGGTGTCGATGGACGAACTTGAGGTGATCTGTCGCGTGAATGGTGTAGAACGCCAACGAGGCCGCGCTTCGGAGATGGCGTTCGACTTGGCTCGAATCATTTCCTACATCTCGCATATCATGACGTTGGAAGAGGGCGACCTGATCGCTACCGGCACACCGGCGGGCGTGGGGCCGCTCGAGGCTGGAGATATAGTGGCAGTGGAGATTCCGGGGGTCGGAGTGCTGAGCAATCCCGTGGTTTAAAGGAGAGGTCAAACAATGACGCGATCGATATTTCCACTTTTTATTAGTTTGGTGAGTTCGGTCTTGCTACTGCAGGGCCAGAGCCGCGAGATGGCCGTATACATCTCGGCAGATATGGAGGGTGTCGCGGGCCTCAGTGCAACCAATGACGGGATGGGGCGTGCTCTCATGACAGGCGAGGTGAACGCTGCGGTAGCCGGTGCGTTTGCCGCGGGAGCGACGCGAGTAGTGGTGAACGATGCGCATGGGTCGCATCAGAATCTCTTGCAAGACCGATTGGATTCGCGCGTCGTGCTGTATCGCGGTGACTTGAAACCGTACGGCATGATGCAAGGGTTGGATAGCTCGTTTGCTGCGGTCCTCTTCATCGGCTATCACGGCAAGGCCGGGAGCGCTGGAGGATTCGCAGCGCACACGGGCTCGGGCCGCGTGGCTGACCTGCGCATCAACGGCACGTCGGTGGGCGAGAGTGGCATGAACTCATTGTACGCTGCCTGGTACGGTGTCCCGGTGGTGTTTATCAGCGGTGATAGCCTGTCGGTGAAACAGCAGCGTGAGTTGGTGCCGGGTGTGGGCGGGGTGAGCGTGAAGGTCGGCATTTGGGACCGGGCCGTGCGCACCTTGTCACCCGATTCGGCACACGCAGCCATAGCGCGTGGTGTCGAGCGGGCTCTACGTGAAAATCCGCCAAGGCAGCCATCGGTGACTAGCCCGTTCAGGGTCGAATTGGAATACCGATCGTCGGTCAGTGCGGATGTGGCCGAGGGGATCGTGGGTGTGGATCGCGTAGATGCCAACACCGTCGGTTTTTCAGCCGACACCTATCCGGAGGCGTACCGGATGATTCGAGTGCTTTATAAGCACCTGCAACCGTGAATCAGTAGGGGCGACGCATGCGTCGCCCCAACTGTTCACACGCCGGCCCCTACTGATCACACGCTGGCACCTAATACTCACAACTCTCCTACCCTCCACCATCCCACTCATCCAATTCCAGTTTGAATAGACTGAGCGGATTTACGGTTATCGATCCGTAGCGGGCGATCCAGTGCAGGTGCGGACCGGTCACACGACCAGAAGCACCTACCTTCCCGATTTCTTGGCCCTGCCGCACGGTGTCACCGACGGCTACCTCGATTTCGCTCATGTGGAGATAGGCTGTCACCAGGCCCCGGCCGTGATCGACGTATATGACGTTGCCGGCGTAGTAGAACTCTCCGATGAGTGCTACCACACCGCGATTGGCGGCCAGTACGGTCGAGCCGAAGTCGCCTGCCAGATCGAGACCCATGTGTCTGTTGCGCAGTTCCCCGTTGAACTCGCGCCGCTGACCATACTCGCTGGTAATCCGGGAATCACGCGGCAGTGCGAACTCGCCGAGCCACAGTCGTGGAGTGCTATGCGAGCGCCGAGAGACCGCGCCGGCGGATCTATTCTCCCGTGCAATGCGGACTGCAAGCGCCGAGTCCGGCGGTTCTACGAAACGGGGGTCTACTGAGAGTTGGGCCACGGAAAACACCCGTCGCTCTACAGGGATCTGGGTTACTCCCCGCTCGACTATTTGTCCGCTGCGTTCGATCATGTATGTCAGCTTGACGCTGTCGCCGGCGTTGACCGGAACGCCGGCGAGGGCATGAAACCCTCCTTCTCGACCCCGCTCGAAGTGGAGCGGCTGCCCGGCAAGATAGCCGCGGACCGCGATCCTACCGGCCGCTTGCGACTCCTCTGGTGGCCGGATCTCGAGGTGTATGAACTCGCCTTGGCTCGGCTGTACGGGCGTCCAAGTCAGCTCGGTCGGCGCCGGCGATTTGTCGCTTGGATTGGCCCAGGCTCCAAGGCATAGGACTAACAACAAGGTGCGAAGAAGTGAAGTCATCTAGACAAGATAAATAGATTTGGGAACTAGTCGTTGCTAGATCCGTGTTGTCAGGTTGAGTGTGTGGGGGATGGCGAGTAGCTTGGGCAGTACCGGTAGGGCGGAGGAACGGGTTAGCGACACCAATACATGCAGTAGGGAGAACTCCATGCACCGTACAATCATCTTCGTAGCGACAGCCGTTATTACGCTTCCCAGCCTGGCTTGGGCGCAGGCCAAACGGCCCCTCGATCATAGCGTTTACGACGACTGGAACCGGATCCAGGAACAGCGGATCGCAGGCAATGGAGCGTGGGTTCTCTACTCGCTGGTTCCACAGGAAGGAGACGCCCAGCTACACGTCACCGGTGCGAACACTGACGCATCGTATGTGGTCCCAAGGGGCCGTGCGGCACGCTTTACCGACGACAGCAGGTTCGTGGTGTTTTCCATCAAGCCTGAGTTGGCGCTGGTGCGCGAGGCCAAGAAGGAAAAGAAGAAGCCCGATCAGCAGCCCAAGGACTCACTCGGCGTGCTGGATCTTGCCACGGGCGAGGTGACGCGCATCGAGCGTGTCAAGTCGTTCAAGCTGCCGGAAGAAGCCGGCGGGTGGGTTGCCTACCTTCTCGAGAAGGTCGAGGCGAAGAAAGACAGCGTCAAGAACTCCGAGGAAAAGAAAGAGGAAGAAGCCGCTGAAGAGGGTACTGAGGAGGAAAAGGCCAAGAAGAAGAAATCCGAAAAGAAGGAAGGCACTGTCCTGGTATTGCGGAACCTGGCTTCGGGCGCCGAACAGAAATTCGAGAGCGCCACTGAGTATGAGTTCTCCGAGAACGGCAAGAGTTTGGTCTATGCTGCGTCGAGCAAAGACGGCACTGCGGACGGTGTATACGTGGTGAAAGTCTCTGAGGGTTCGATATCGACCCTACTCTCAGGCGAGGGCGTCTACAAATCCCCCACGTTAGATACCGAAGGTAAGCAGGCGGCCTTTTTGTCGAACCGGGATGACTACAGCGCCGATCAGCCGTCGTTTACCCTGTATCGCTGGCGCGACGACAGCGACTCGGCGAGCGCAGCCGCAACCGAGAGCAGCCCCGGAATCGAGGATGACTGGTGGGTGAGTGAGAACGGAGCGCCGTCGTTCTCCGACAACGGTAGACGACTGTTTTTTGGGACGGCTCCACGGCCAGATCCAAAACCCGATGAAGAAACGCCGGAGTACGAGAAGGTCGAAGTCGACGTCTGGAACTGGCAGGACCCTTTACTTCAGCCCATGCAGCTGCTTCAGCGTGATGATGAACTAAAGCGAAGCTATCGGGCGGTCGTCCACCTCGGCGACATGCGGATCGTACAGTTGGCTCATGTGCACATGCCGACCGTTACGATTGCAAGTGAGGGCGATGCGGACGTCGGGCTCGCCGTAACCAACTTTCGCTACCGACAGCAAATCTCGTGGGATTCGCCGCGATACAACGAAGTCTATGTAGTGAATGTCGAAACCGGTGAGAACGATCTGGTCGCAGAGAAGCTGCAAGGCAGAGCCAGCCTCTCTCCTGACGGAGATTTCATCACGTGGTGGGACGGTCATGAGTTGGCCTGGTTCGCTCGCGCGGTAGCCGGGGGCGAACCGGTGAACCTCACGGGTCAGATCCCCTATCGGGTTGACGACGCGCTTGCAGACCGGCCGATGATCCCGAACTCCTACGGGAATGCGGGTTGGACGGACGATGACAAGCAGTTCCTCGTCTACGACAAGCACGACATTTGGGCCGTTGATCCGAGGGGTCGTGCGGCGCCGCGGAACGTGACCGAAGGGGTCGGACGTGATCAGAACGTGCAGTTCCGATACGTGCGGCTGGATCCTGACGAGGAATCGATCTCCGAACGAGATCCGATGTTGTTGCGCGCGTTGCATCTCGGCTCCAAAGATGCCGGATTCTATAGAGACAGGGTGCGAGGTAACCGACCTCCGAAGCGGTTGGTCATGATGGATCGGTCCTTCGGCTTCCCACGCAGAGCCGACGATTCAGATGCCCTGATGTTGACCAGGCAGAGCTTTGAGGAGTTTCCCAACCTTTGGGTCACGGACCAGTCGTTCGCCGATATGCATCAGATCAGCGATGCCAATCCGCAACAGTCGGAGTACCTCTGGGGCGCGGCCGAGTTGGTGCACTGGAACTCCACCGATGGTTTGCCGCTCGATGGCATTCTCTTCAAGCCCGACGATTTCGATCCATCCAAGAAATACCCGATGATGGTTTATTTCTATGAGAAGATGTCGAATACGCTGCACAGGTACCGCGGTCCCATAGCGGGCAGCTCGAGCATCAACATCAGCTTCTATGTGAGTCGCGGCTACGTCGTGTTTATTCCGGATATCCACTATCGGGACGGCTATCCCGGCGAGAGCGCGCTCAACTGTGTGGTTCCCGGTGTCTTGAGTGTTGTCGACCAGGGGTTTGTCGATCCCGAGCGCATAGGTGTACAGGGGCATAGTTGGGGAGGGTATCAGATCGCTTACCTCGTTACCCGCACCAACATATTCACGGCCGCCGAGGCTGGAGCGCCAGTCGCCAACATGACCAGCGCCTATGGCGGAATCAGATGGGGCAGTGGAATGAGCCGCATGTTCCAGTATGAGCGCACCCAGAGTCGTCTAGGCGGCTCTCTCTGGGAGGCGAGGCCGCGTTACATCGAAAACTCACCGCTCTTCTGGGCGGACAAGATCGAAACTCCGGTGCTCATGATGCATAACGACAAGGATACCGCGGTGCCGTGGTACCAGGGCATCGAGTTCTTCGTTGCTCTGCGGAGGCTCGGCAAGCCGGTTTGGCTGTTGAATTACAATGGAGAGCCGCACGGGCTCAGGAAATATCAGAACAAGAAGGACTGGGCGATGCGGATGCAGCAGTTCTTCGATCACTACCTGAAGGACGCGCCGGCTCCTGTGTGGCTCGCGGAAGGTGTGCCGGCAGTGGACAAAGGAAAAACTCTAGGGCTAGAGCCGGTCGAAGAGAAGACACGGCCTGTGAGCGGAGGTAGTACAGGGCAAGGCATGCCTCGCCCGAACTCGCACTAAGGCGCCCAACGCCGAACCTCTTCCTCGAGTCGAGCCCGAATCTCCGGCCAGTCGACCTTGTGGAGCATCCGCGGCATCGGCTCCTGCTCGGCATCCTCGAAGTAGACCAGGCTCCGGAGCAGATGGATCTCGTTGAACGAGACGTTCGTATGGCGACGTCGAACAATTTCCATCAATCCCGGGAAATCACCGCCAGCCTCTAGATAGGCGTACAGGTCGACGAAATCCTTGCGGCTTCCCCGCCCGGCGATGGCGATGATCTTCATCGCGGCGATGTCCCGAGGATCCGCCAATCGCAGGCCGCGATATTCGAGGGGCGGACAAAGAAACGGTGCTTCCGAAAACAGATAGCTCAGGCGAATCTCGTTCAGTCGGACATGCAGCGTGTTCTCGTCTTGGTATTGGATTTCCAGTGCGCCGAGATCGGCGAGTGATCTCCGCAACGCGCCGACGTCGAACCTGTCTTCGATGAAGAAATCGAGATCGATGGAGACTCGGTGACCGAGCTGCAAGGCCAAGCCGGTTCCCTCCGCGAGGATCCAGGGCTCAAGCAGTACCGCCCCGTCGAGCTGGCGCACGAGCTTCCAGGCCTCCTGGGGCAGGACGCGCGGATTCATGGCTGGTCCCGGGTCGGACCCAGGATCACCTGCCACAGCCGGCGGGTACGGGCATCCATGGAACGGTGGGCTGCCGCGTCACGGACCGCATCGTCGCCGAAATGCATTCGTGCCTGTCGCACGGCATGCCAATCGCCGAATCGCAGAACCCGGCGCAGGACCCATTGCGGATTATCGTCCAGGTGTTCGGGCTTCAGCTCGACGTCCCAGAAGAGCGACCGCAGGGTCCGGACGAGTTGAGCCGGCGATGCACGGCCATCGGAGCTTTCAGGATGAAGCGGCTCGAGCCGGATGTCCAGCCGGGCATCGAGCGCGGCGGCTAGACGCTGCAGGGTGCGCAGCTCGAATCGCCCCCAGCCGCTCTCGTAGCGATGGATCGCCGAGACGCTGCTGCCGATCTTCTCCGCCAACTCCTTGAGGGATAGTCTATTACGCCGGCGCAAGGCCCTCAGACGGGGACCCACGAGGGGACCGGTGCTCCCAGATATAGTTCTCATATATGAGAATATAGACTCGGCTGGCTTTGAGCAAGTCCGGCCGTTCTCGGCGCCGCCGCTCCGATCATGGTGCTCAGCACCAAAAGGGTTGGGCAGCCACCTACTGCGCTTGCGTTACATTGGTAACATAGGTATCATGGGAGCATGGCCGAACTGCGTGACAAGCTCATTCCCGGCACCCTTAACGTCCTCATCCTCAAGTCGCTGACGTGGGGCCCGCTTCACGGATACGCGATCAGTAAATGGGTGCTGGAGCGCACGGAGGAGGTACTCCGCGTTGATGAGGGAGTGCTGTACCCAGCGCTCCACCGTCTCGAGAAAGAGGGGTATCTCAAGGCCGAGTGGGGGCGAAATGATACCGGCCGCCGTGCCAAGTTCTACGATCTGACGCCCGCCGGTCGCAAACGCCTCGAGACCGAGACGGCCCGGTGGAGGAGGTCTGCCAAGGCGGTGGAGACGGTGCTCAATTTGAAGGAGGCATAGGCCCGTGTCTCTGATGCCCGGCTTCAAGCGCATCTTTCGTCGGCAGCATGTCGATGTTAAGCACGACATCGACGACGAACTCCAGTTTCACCTCCACATGAAGGCCAGGGATCTCGAAGCTGGGCCGCTGAGCCCCACGGACGCCCAGGACGAGGCAGTCAACCGATTCGGGGATCTCGAGGAGATCCGGACCGAGTGCGTTGCTATCCAGTCGTCGGTTTCCCGGCGGCGATCGCGGCGGAGCATCATGGACTCCTCCCTTCAGGATCTCCACTCCGCCGTAAGAGCCCTGCGTCGCAGACCCAGCTTCACCGTCGCGGCGGTGCTCACGCTGGCCCTGGGCATCGGGGCCAATGCCGCCATGTTCGGCGTGATCAAGACGGTCGTCCTGGGTCCGCTGCCATTCAAGGCTCCCGATAGGGTGGTGCAACTGTGGGACCACTCTAACGCTCGACCCGGTCCGCTGGACGAAGAGTTGTTGATACCGCAGCCCAATTTCCGCGAGTACGACAGCCGGAACGAAGTCTTCTCGCACTTTGCCGCCATCATGTACACCGGCGGCGGCGTGCTCAGCGGAAGGGAGGACCGCTTTACCTATATACCGGCTGCTTACGTTTCCGCCGATCTGTTCACGATGATGGGAGTTGCGCCGTTTCGCGGTCGCACGTTTCGGGCCGACGAGGACCTTGATGGCGCCGGCAACGTTGTCTTGCTCAGCCACGGGTACTGGCTGCGCGAATTGGGTGGTGAGGATGTAATCGGACAAACAATTGCCCTGCGGCGTTTTGTCCAGAGGGGGGGCGGGTACCATCTGGCGGAATACGAGGTCGTCGGTGTGCTGGCACCGGAATTCAGGATGCCGCCGCTGCGCATAGGGGCAGACTACGCGGTGTTGCCGGAACCCCAGGTGTTTTTACCCTTCGGGCTCGATATGGGGGAGTTCCTGCACAACTGGCGTGGTTGGGGGTCTATTCGCACCCTCGCCCAACTGCGGGAGGGGGTGACCGTCGAGCAGGCACGGACAAATCTGCAAGCCATTGCGGACGGGATCGCCGAGATCGCTCCCGAAACCGATGCGGGTATCGAGGTGACGGTCTTTTCGGTTGGAGACCTGTTGCGACAGGAATACGGGGTGGCATTGGGCTTTCTCTGGGCGGCCACCGCTCTGGTGTTGCTAGTTGCCTGTGCCAGCGTTTCGAGCCTGCTGCTGGGTTGGGGCGTGGCCCGGGAGCGGGAACTAGCTGTGCGTGCGGCACTTGGCGCTGGAGCAAGACGCATCTTCAGTCAGTTGCTGACCGAGGCCACAGTACTCGCGGGTATGGCGTGTGTCTTGGGCGTGTTGCTGGCGTATTGGGGTATCGCAGCACTAAAGATTTTCACACCGGATGGCGTGCACAGGTTAGACCAGGTCAGTCTCGATCTGGGAGTGCTGGCGTTTGCGGTGGGTATATCGCTGGCAAGCGTGCTGCTGGTGGGCCTGTGGCCAGCCGCGCGTGGTGCCCGGCGCGAATCGTCTGAGGTACTCAAGGCCGGAGGTCGAGGCGCCACGCTTGCCCGCACCCATTCACTTCGCGTACTGGTCACCGTCGAGGTTGCCCTGTCGTTGGTCTTGCTGGCTGGTGCTGGTCTCATGCTACAGAGCTTTTGGAACCTCGTAGGAGTCGAAACCGGGGTTGGCGAGCGGGTCGTCCACGTCACCATCAACAGAACCCCTGGCCAATTTTCGAAATACCGTGGAGAAGGGATACTCGAACTGATTGCCCTGCTCCGGGACCGAGTTGAGTCGATTCCCGGTGTGACGGCATACGCTACAGGGCAAGCCGGGTCTACGCCATTATCCGGAGTGGAGCCGAGTGGGGGCGTCGTCACGTTGCCCGACCGGCCTCGACCCGAGGAGGGCCAACGCCCGGTGGCCCATTGGAGATTCGTATCACCGGGATATTTTCGCGCAATGGGCGTCCAGCTTATCGAGGGTCGCACTTGGGACGTGGACGCACGGAGGGCGGCATTGGCGGCCCCAAGGCCTTCACCGACCGACCCGCCTGACCTTTCCTGGGTATTTAACTGCTGCCCGGTCGTGATCAATGCGGCAATGGCCCGGAAGTTTTGGCCGGGCGAGAGCGCGTTGGGCAAGATCTTCTTCCCGGGCGATCAGGACCCGGAGGTTATCGCCCAGACGCTGGGTAAGATCCGACGGGGCGAGCAACTCGATCAACAGTCACAACCCAATTGGTTCAGGGTAGGGCGCGAGGTAATCGGGGTGGCGCAGGACGTACAGATGACGCTCGGAGACGAACCCCTGCCCGCGTATTATGTCGAGAACCCTTATGGCGAGAACCTCTACGTTCGCACTTCGGTGGAGCCGGAGGCAATGCTGGAAGTGTTGCGTCGCGAAATCGTGGCCGTCGACCCGAACGAGATCGAGGTAACGCAGATCCGTACGATCGACCAGATGGTCACAGAGCAAAGCGCGGACAGCAGATTCAGGGCGATGCTGGTCGTTCTCTTCGCCGTTCTGGCCACGGGCATCACGTGCCTCGGGCTCTTCGGGGTACTCGCCTATGCGGTGACTCAGCGCACGCGCGAACTCGGCATTCGGATGGCGCTCGGTGCCGGCAACTCTCAAATCGCGGGACTCGTCCTCGGCCAAGGGGCTCGAATGGTCGGGTTGGGGGTCGCGCTGGGCTTCGTACTGGTGTTTTGGGTGACGCGCTACGTCTCGAGTCTGTTGTTTGGGGTCGCGCCGCTGGATCCGCTGACCTTGGCTGGGGTGGCTGCGTTGATCTTCGCGGTTGCCCTGCTCGCCGCGTATCTCCCAGCTCGGCGCGCGATGCGTGTCGACCCCATCGAGGCGTTGCGGCAGGAGTAAGGTGGAGCGGGTCGCCTTGGCGACGGGCCGTGTCGTGAGTCCCGCCTTGAAGCACGGGCCTCGCAACACCAAAGGCTCTTAGCCCGTTCTGGAGAGGTTGGCCGTGGTCTCGATTTGCATCTCAGGTCAAGCCCTGTTCCCTCCGCAGCATCTCCCGGATGATTACCACATCTTGGCGGTCTTGCGGCCGGTCGGCAGCTTCCTTGGATCGCACGATGTCCTCTAGGCTCGCCGCCAGCAATTCGATGCCGTACACCTCGAACCGGATGGCGCCAACAACCAAGTCTTCGAACCCCTCGGTGCCCGACGGCATGAACGCCACGTCCAACCGGCCGGCCGAGGTTACCAGGTTCCACAGTTCTCCGCGTTCCAGCATGGTGGCACTGCAGTCAAACGCCAGCCCCTCTGGAACGGTCTCGGTATAGATCCGCGCGTCGAGTTCCCTCAGTGCAACGGCCACGCGTTCGAGGTTCTCCCGATCGCGGGAGGGGGTGATGTCGGCATCGGCCGTCATTCGGGGAAATCCTTGCAAACGCGCGGCAACCGCGCCGATGAGGACGTATTGAACCTCGTGACGAGCGAGCGTAGTGAACAGAAGCTCCGGATTGAGCGGTGCTGGACTAGACACGCCTCACCGCGGCGGCAAACCGGCAGGCATTTGCGATCTCTTCCAGCCTCTGCACCGGTTTGAGACTCATGATCCGAGCTACATCGTCGAGCATGTGCGACCCGACAATAGGGCTGACGGTTAGCTTGGCGTCGAGATCGAATCCCGCCGCAGCGAGAATCCGAGTAAGTGTCTCCCAGGTCGGACTCGTCTGGCCGAGTTCGACGCGTGCAATTACGGACTGCGCGGTCCCGGCGCGGCGTGCGAGTTCGCGCTGACTCAACTGGGTCCTGGATCGGGCATCACGCACGATAGCGGCTATGTCTTTGGGCATATTGTATGATAGCTGATTAGCTATCAACTAGCATGTCCACTGCATCTCGAGTAATGCTACAGGGCTTGCTGGCAGCAGCTAGATCTTGACACGGACCGTTCAGAGGCAACACTATTCCGGATACCGGAGGAGTGGTTCAATGACACGCCAGCCTGACGTTTCGTCCCTACTGCCCCTGACCCCCAGGGTGCTCCTGATTCTGTGGGCCCTCGACGAGGGCCCCCAACACGGATACCGCCTGCTGCGGATGGCCGAGGAACTCGGCCGGGGCCACGTATCCATTGGCCCCGCTTCGCTTTACGAATCCATCACGGCACTAGAGAAACGGCGTTTGATTGAGCAATCCGACGCGCCAATGGGCGTCGATCGAGATGACAAGCGTCGTCGCTATTTTCGGCTCACCGATCTTGGCCGGGACGCGCTCAAGGCCGAAGCGAATCGTGTGGCCAGCGTGGCGTTCGATCTCCGAAAGGCCGGTCTGGTCGATGTGGCGGGGCGGTCATGAGCGGCCCGAAGAGACGGCTCGGCTGGCTCTGGCGCCAGTTGCCCCGCGACCTGCGCCACACCTACCGCGACGAGATAGCCGGCGTGCTCGAGGAACGCCTCACAGAGGAGCGTAAGAGGGCCGGGCGCGTAGCTGTACTAAGGTACCGATTCCGCGCGGTGATCGACGTTCTCGGCGTAGTTGTGCGTGGGTGGGTCGCGGAGCGCCATGCTATCCAGTCGTCGGTATCCCGGCGGCGATCGCGACGGAGCATCATAGACTCCTCCCTCCAGGATCTCCACTCCGCCGTCCGCGCCCTGCGCCGCAGACCCGGATTCACCGTCGCCGCGGTGCTCACGCTGGCCCTGGGTATCGGGGCCAACGCCGCCATGTTCGGCGTGATCAAAACGGTTGTCTTGGGTCCCCTGCCATTCAAGGCTCCCGATCGAGTAGTGCAGTTTTGGGACCAGCAGCCCAACCGACCACGGGACATCGAGAAGGCGATGTCGCAGCCCAGTTTCCGAGACTACGAGAGCCTGAACGAAGTATTCTCGCATGTCGCTGGGGTTAGGGGGCAACGGTGGAGCATCGTGAGCGAGGGTCGCGTCGGACAACTTCGTGGTTTCTTTGCCTCCGCAGACTTATTCGACATGATGGGCGTGGTGCCCACCCGCGGTCGAACCTTCCTGAGGGAAGAGGATTTCGAAGGGGTCGGCACAGTCGTCTTACTGACTCACGCGTACTGGCTGCGCGAGTTCGGCGGGGTGGAGGTTATCGGGCAAACGATTCCCCTGCAGCGGTTCAACAGGGGTTGGAAACTGGCAGAATACGAGATCATAGGGGTGCTACCGCCTGATTTCCGGATTCCGACGCTGCGTATGGGGGCCGGCTACGGGGTGTGGCGGGAACCTGAGGTCGTCCTGCCCATGGGGCTATGGTCCTGGGGACGAGGCAATCGCGGGATGTACTCGATTCGTACCCTCGCCCAGCTGCGTGACGAAGTGACCGTCGAACAGGCGCGAGCGAATCTGCAAGCCATTGCCGCGGGTATCGCCGAGAGCGCTCCCGAAACCCAGACGGGCGTCGAGGTGACGGTCGTTCCAGTTGGAAAATTGTTGCGTCGGCAGTACGCTGTGGCACTGGGTTTCCTTTGGGCAGCCACGGCTTTGGTGTTGCTCGTAGCCTGCGCCAGCGTTTCGAGCCTTCTGTTGGGGTGGGGGGTAGCTCGGGAGCGAGAGCTTGCGGTGCGTGCGGCACTGGGCGCCGGAGCCCGCCGCATCTTCAGTCAGTTGCTCACCGAGGCAACAGTTCTCGCCGGGGCCGCGGGTGTCCTGGGTGTGTTGTTGGCGTATTGGGGGATCGCTGCGCTCAAGATCCTCACACCGGCTGGGGTACATCGACTGGACGAAGTCAGTCTCGACGTCGGCGTGCTTGGGTTCACGTTGAGTGTATCGCTGGCCACCGTGCTGCTGGTGGGCTTGTGGCCCGCGGTGCGGGGGGCCCGGCGCCACTCTTCCGAGGTACTCAAGGCCGGAGGTCGAGGCGCCACGCTTGCCCGGACACGGTCCCTCCGCGCGCTGGTGACCGCGGAAGTAGCCCTGTCACTGGTGTTGCTCGCCGGGGCTGGTCTCATGCTCCAGAGTTTTTGGAACCTTGTCAGAGTCGACACGGGTATTGGGACCGAGCGGGTTCTCCACGTCAACATCCGGATGCCGCATCCTCAACTATCCAAGTACAGGGGACCTGCGGGCCAAACCGAGCTGTTTCACCTGCTGAGGGACCGCGTCGAGGCGATACCCGGTGTCACAGCCTTCGCTCGTTCGAGGTTCGTGCCATTGTCGGGGCGTGAGCCCTTCGGCGAAGACGTGACGATGGCCGCCCGCCCGCGGTCGGAGGCGGATAAGCTTATTCGGGTTGATGCGAGACGCGTGTCACCCGGGTTCTTTAGAGCACTAGGCATCCAGGTCCTCGCGGGTCGCACGTTCGACGCTGGGCAGGGGGATGCAAGATTCACGACCCAGCCGGCCCCCAGGGATTCGCTCGACCATTCTTGGCAATTGGTTCCCCGATCGGTTGTGATCAGTACGGGCTTTGCGCGGACGTTTTGGCCTGACGAGAGTCCGCTAGGCAAGATCTTCTACTGGGGCATCCAAGATCCGGACGTCGTCGCCCAATCGCTCGGCGTCGTGCGGTATAGCGAGCAATATGATCAGCGGTATCCCGTACCGGTCCCGTTCGAGGTGATTGGGGTAGTGCGGGACGTCAGGAACTCGCTCGGCCGCGAACCAATCCCCGCGTACTATCTCGCCGGTACGGGCGGCACGGATCTCTTTGTACGCACGGCGGCGGATCCAGCCGGGTTGGCGAACGTGCTGCGTCGCGAGATCGTGGCCGTTGACCCCAACGAGATCGAAGTAACGCAGATCCGTACAGTGGAGCAGATCGTCGCCGAGCGCAGCCTAGACAGCAGATTTCGGGCGCTGATGGTTGTCTTCTTCGCGGTTCTGGCCACTGGCATCACGTGTCTCGGCCTCTTCGGAGTGCTCAGCTATGCGGTGACTCAGCGCATGCGCGAACTCGGCATTCGGATGGCGCTCGGTGCCGGCAACTCTCAAATCGCGGGACTCGTCCTCAGCCAAGGGGCCCGGATGGCTGGGTTGGGGGTCGCGCTGGGTTTCGTCTTGGTGTTTTGGTTGACGCGCTACCTCTCGAGTCTGCTGTTTGGGGTCGTCCCCCTGGATGCGATGACGTTGGTTGGGGTGGCTGCGCTGATCTTCGCGCTTGCGCTGGTTGCCGCGTATCTGCCGGCGCGTCGTGCGATGCGGGTCGATCCCCTCGAGGCGCTGCGGCAGGAGTAAGGTTCCTATCCTTCGGCCACCGGGTGATCCGACACCAACGTCCAGACCTCAGCGAGATCCAACCGAGCAACCCATTCCCCTATCCGTCGGAGATCGATTTCCTCTCCCGAGATCTCGAGCATCGCTCGCACGTCTCTCAAATGTTTGTCCGAGCCACCGAGTTGGTAGTACTGAAGCTTCTTCACAATCAACTCCTCAGGCGAAGAGAAGACGGCTGTGAAGCCCGGCAGCGCCGGCAAACGCCGACCGCGCTCTATTTGACTCCTGGCGACCGCATCCTTCTTGTCCGAGAAGACATCGATCTTCATGCCGGACGAAGGATGGATGATGTTGAACTGGCCACCCTCTCGGATCGCTGCATCGGCTGCCTCGAGACTCAGATAGAAGTCTGCAGGAGGGAATCGTTCACAAAAGGCTGCCAAGCTCTCAGCGGTGAGTGACGCCACGACATCGATGTCCAGGGTGGCTCGGGGTTCACCGTATGCGATGCTCGCGATTGATCCACCAATCGCGTACGGAACACCGATCTCTTCGAGTACAGTGACCAGATAGCGTAGGAGTTCATCCGCTTCCATGGAGGAACCTCCGGGCTATCTCGGCCTGCACCTGCTCTGGGGTCCAATCTTCGCGCGCCCCCAAATGCGCCTCCAGACGAGAGCGGACGAGCTGCGTCGCGGCGAAGGCGGCCGCCAGTCGCTCGTCAGGCGACATCCTGCCATAGATGGCGACGAGTCTCGGGTCGAGCCGTTCCGGTGGTCGGGTGTCGGGTCTCATGACTGACAATGTAGCGTCACTCCGCTGCCAGGTCCGGCAGGTCGCGGTGGATCATCCCGCACTTGAGCGGACCCACTCCATGGCATCATGGAGCCGAACGAATGGCCTCATGCCTACGGGCATATCGTCAAAGACAATCGGGTGATGAGCAGCAACTACGATGCCTCTATCGGCATTCGCGCGTTGCTCGGTCAGTTCCGTCGTATCCATCCCGGGGATACAGAGCAGGTTTATGAGCCCGTCGAAGAAGACCTTCCGATTAGCAGTTGCCGTCTTGCCCTCTGATTTCCAGTTGCCGATTGGAGACAGGTCGGGGTGTTCGAGCTTGAGGTCCAGATCCTCAGAGAAGCGTTGAATGAGGCCGAACCCTTTTGACAGGGATGTCCCCCCCTTGAACCAAACCTCGAAATCTTGTTCGGCAAGGCTCCAAAGGACGTGGGTTACCCAGTAGTCTTTCTCCACAAGTGACGTGCTGATGCGAAGATCGGAGGAGACGATTTGTATGAGGTCAGCAAACCCGCCGTCCTCGTGAATGAAGCCCACTTGGTCTACGCGCCGATGGCCTGGGACACGGCTCGCTGAGTGCGTTTGCTGCCGTATTCGAGAGCGACATCTCGAAGCCTCGAGGCATCAAAACGTCGATTCGCCATAGCCTTGCGCAGGTTCGCGGTCAAGACGTCGTACTCGACTCCCGCGACGTCGACGTTCTCAAAGAGGTCAACGACGTAGTACTCCGGTCTTACACCTCGTCGAGGAAATCGAACACGACGCAGCTCGAAGCGTCGTCCGGCCAGTTCGACCACACCTGTGCGTTGCATGTTGTAGACCAATTGGACATTCGCCACCGTGGTCGATCCAAGGGCCAGACTGTTCCAAACCGACGGCCCTGTTACCAAGTAGGGAGCGCCATCGAAAAACACTCGGAGCAACTCCCCGTCTGCGGGCGGTACAACACCAAACCGACTGACGCGTGGGGCGTAATAGAGACCACTCCGGAGTTTCTCCAAGTGACCCTCTCTTACGAGACGGGCGGCCAGTCGCGTGGGGTTCTTCCCATACTTCTGGAAGGATTTCGTCCGGTACACAGTCCCTGGATGGAGAGTGAAATTCGCTGCTCTAGGCATGTCAGGTCGACCTCTTGGTATATTATTTCCGCGAAAATATCATACCATAGATCGACAGTATCGTCAACGGATGACACAGCCTGAAGACTTGCGTCGAGGCGCGAAGGCTCGTATCATTCCCTAGAACTTCTAAGGTAAGGGACCCACGATGCAATCTGATGCGATCGAAGTCCTCAAGGGCACCCTCGACATGCTGGTGCTCCAGATTCTGGAGCAGGAGCCCCAACACGGGTACGGGATCACCCGCCGTCTTCAGGCCCTGACAGACGATACCCTCCAGGTCGACGAGGGATCGATGTATCCCGCGCTCTATCGCATGCAAAAGCGAGGATTGATCGAAGCGGAGTGGTTTCTCACCGAAAGCAAGCGCCGAGCCAAGATCTATAGCCTGACTCGGGCCGGTCGTGGCCAGTTGAAGGAGAAAGCAGTGCTTTGGGAGCGGTTTTCTGAGGCGGTGGGCAAGGTCATGACTCCCAAGCCGGAGGCGGTCCGATGAATCTCAAACGCTGCTTTGACATCCGCCAATGGCTGCCATCCCGCCGTCGCACACTCAATGAGATCGATGAAGAGTTTCACTTCCACTTGCAACAGCGAACCCTCGACAGTGAGGCCGAGGGAATGGAGCCGGCGGAAGCTCGGCGTGACGCAGAGCGACGTTTCGGCGACGCTCGACACTATCGCGAGCAAGGGGAAAAGATTCTGCACGGTCACGTGCGCAAGCAGGCTCGGGCGAGCTTCTTGGTTGGCCTAGCTCACGATCTCCGCTCCGCCGTCCGAGCCCTGCGCAGGAGACCGGGATTCACCGTCGCGGCGGTGCTCACGCTGGCGCTGGGCATCGGGGCCAATGCCGCCATGTTCGGCGTGATCAAGACGGTTGTCTTGGCACCGCTTCCCTTCAAGTCGCCCGATAGGGTGGTGCAACTGTGGGACCACTCCAATCGTCGCGCCGGTCCGCCGGAGGACGAGCTGCAGATGTCGATTCCCAATTTCCGCGAGTACCGCAGCCGGAACGATGTCTTCTCGCACTTTGCCGCCATCTATTACACCGGCGGAGTAGCCACCGGAGATGAGGACCGCGCTTCGGTGATACCGGCTGCTTACGTTTCCGCCGATCTGTTCACGATGATGGGAGTTGCGCCGTTTCGCGGTCGCACGTTTCGGGCCGACGAGGACCTGGATGGCGCCGGCAACGTTGTGTTGCTTAGCCACGGGTACTGGCTGCGCGAATTGGGTGGTGAGGATGTGATCGGACAGACGATTCCCCTGTGGCGTTATGTCCAGGGGGAGGGCTACCTCCCGTCGGAATATGAGGTCGTTGGTGTCCTGCCGCCGGATTTCAGGATGCCGCCTCTACGCAAAGGCGCCAACTACGCAGTGTCGCAGGCACTGGAATTGATTTTGCCAGTCGGGCTTGATCAGGGAGGATACCGCACCGAGCGTCGTTTTGGGGGAATCCGTACCCTCGCTCAGCTGCGGGAGGGGGTGACAGTCGAGCAGGCACGGACAAATCTGCAATCCATTGCGGACGGGATGGCCGAGATCGCTCCCGAAACGGAAGCGGGTCTCGAAGTGACCGTTTTTTCGGTTGGCGATCTGCTGCGCCAGGAATATGGAGTGGCATTGGGCTTTCTCTGGGCGGCCACGGCGCTGGTGTTGCTCGTTGCCTGCGCCAGCGTTTCGAGCCTGCTATTGGGTTGGGGGGTGGCTCGGGAGCGGGAACTGGCTGTCCGTGCGGCTCTCGGCGCCGGAGCACGACGCATTTTCAGTCAGTTGCTCACCGAAGCAACAGTACTCGGGGGCACGGCGTGTGTGTTGGGTGTGTTGTTGGCGTATTGGGGTATCGCCGCCCTCAAGATGTTCTCGCCGGACGGCGTGCACCGGTTGGACCAGGCCGGTCTTGATGCGGGAGTGCTGGCGTTCGCGGTAGGTGTATCGCTGGCCAGCGTGCTGCTCGTGGGCCTGTGGCCCGCTGCGCGTGGTGCCCGGCGCGACTCGTCCGAGGTACTCAAGGCCGGAGGTCGAGGCGCCACGCTTGCCCGGACCCGTTCACTTCGCGTGCTGGTCACCGCCGAGGTAGCACTGTCGCTGGTGCTGCTCGCTGGTGCCGGTCTCATGCTGCAGAGCTTTTGGAACCTCGTAGGAGTCGACACGGGGGTTGGCGAACGCGTTGTCCACGTGAAGATCAGTTTACCCCCTCCGCAATTTTCGAAATACAATGGGCCTTCAGGGTGGCGCCAACTGCATGCCCTGCTCCGGGACCGCGTTGAGTCGATTCCCGGGGTCGCGGCGTACGCTTCAGGGCGATGGGGGTCTGTGCCATTATCCGGTGTGGAGCCGTCGGTCACAGTTATCACGCTGCCCGACCGGCCACGACCCGAGGAGGGCCAACGCCCGGTGGCCCATATGCAAATGCTATCAGCGGGATACTTTCGCACCATGGGCTTCCCGATGCTCGAGGGTCGTGCCTGGAACAACGCCGACATAGCCGCCAACGAGGCGCGTTGGAACCAACAAGTCGCCGCCTGGGACAATGGCGGGGACGACCGTTCCTGGCTATTGCAAAACCAGCGAGTTGTGATCAACGCGGCAATGGCCCGGAAGGTTTGGCCCGGCGAGAGCCCGTTGGGCAAAGTCTTCTTTCCGAGGGATGAGGCCCCGGACGTCATCGCGCAAACGCTGAGTAGGATCCGAAGGGGCGAGCAATTCGATCCGCAATCACCCCTCCCGTGGTTCGGAGTAGGAGCCGAAGTAATTGGGGTGGCGCAGGACGTACAGAACACGCTCGGAGTCGAACCACGGCCCACCTTCTATTTACACAACGCGCGTGGCGAGAACCTCTTTGTTCGCGCCTCTGTGGAGCCGGCAGCATTGGCAGAGGTGTTGCGCCGCGAAATCGTGGCCGTCGACCCCAACGAGATCGAGGTCCGACAGATCCGCACCCTCGACCAGATGGTCGCAGAGCAAAGTGCGGACAGCAGGTTCAGGGCGCAGTTGGTAGTTCTATTTGCCGTGCTGGCCACAGGCATCACGTGCCTCGGCCTCTTCGGGGTGCTCACCTATGCAGTGACTCAGCGCACGCGCGAACTCGGCATTAGGATGGCGCTCGGTGCAGCCCACTCGAACATAGCGGGGCTCGTGCTCGGCCAGGGGGCTCGCATGGTCGGGTTGGGGGTCGCACTGGGTTTCGTACTGGTGTTCTGGGTGACGCGCTACGTATCGAGTCTGCTGTTTGGGGTCGTTCCCCTGGATCCCACGACGTTGGCAGGGGTGGCTGTGTTGATCTTCGCGCTTGCGCTGGCTGCCACATATCTCCCCGCGCGTCGTGCGATGCGTGTCGATCCGATCGAGGCGTTGCGGCAAGAGTAGAGGGCGAGGCACGCCTTGCCCCTACTCACGCCGCCTGCCTCGCCCCTACTCACGCCGCATGCCTCGCCCGAACTCGGTGTTGTCTGCCACCTCAGTTCACCCGGGTTCCTTCCCAGACGATCTCGTCAAGGATTCCAAAGCGGACCTTGAAGCCGGTCGCCGAGCCGTCTTCCACGACAAACTCGACCCAGAGATCCATTTCGGTCTCGTACAGCTCTCCGCCCTGCATCCAGCCCAGATGGAACACCTGGTCCGAGACCGGCACCATCATCACCTCGACGACTCCGTTCTCGTCGCCCTGGTTTCCCCCCATATCCCAAAGCGCTGTGAGATGACCGCCCGAGTAGGTCAGCTTCATTTGCGAGTGCGTTCGAGTGCGCTCGGCTGGGGGCATTTCGTGGTGTGGTCCCACCTCCACCACGTCGTAGACCCCGGGATAGGGCGCGGCGGCCTCGGGCTCGACGGTGAGCGTTTGCGTGCTCTGGACGGTCACCTGCATCGGCACTTGGGTCGTTCCCCATTGGAAGACGAGGTCGGTACCGTCGCTCCGGACGAGCGGGAACGAAAAGGTGAGTACCTCGGCGTACGTCCCCTCGACCGGTGTAACCGAGATCCGGATCTGCTTTGCGGTCAAAGGCGGGCGCAGAAGATGGAAGATGCTGTCATTGGGGTCCAGTATGACCTCCCAGAGATCCGGCTGCGCAATCATCCACACCGAGTACTTGCCCTTCGGCACTGGGTGCCCGTTCAATTCTACGTCCTTGCTGAACTCGAACGTGGTCGCCCAGTTGGCCCCGGGGGTCCACAGGTGTCCCCAGTCTACGACCCCCCCGAAGATGGGATCGCGTCCCCGCGCACGGGGGCGGTAGTAATCCACTGAGATCGTCGTCCCGTCCACCGTCTGGGTCACGAGCGAGTGCTCGCTGCCCCGGATCTGGGCCTCCAGAGGAAGAGAGAGGATTCCCGCTAAAGTGGCTACAGCGGTCAGCGAGAAAAGACGGGCTTTCATGAGATCTCCTCCAAGTAGGGCTAGCACTAGGAATCGCGACCGCCCCGCCCCACGCGGGTCATGCGAAGCGAGCGTCGATGGCTCTTCGGATTTGATCGAGAGTTTGACCTTCTTTGTGGCGTCGGTAGACGAGACGTCCCTGGCCCTGGCAGATATCACAGCCTTGGGCCATTCCACCTTCTTCGTAGCACGTAAGGAGTGAATAATATTCAGGGAGATCCGCACAGCCGCAGTAACAATGGATGCTGTCCGCGATCTCGGGGATCTCGCGAATCTGGTCGTAGACCGGGAGTGCAGCGCGATTGTACAGCTGTTCACCGGTCAGGACCTTTGAGCCATCTATCCCGGGGCGCGGATCCGGATGCTTGGTGGGTTCTGCGCCAAGCAGATCGAGCCCGCGCAGTGGCTTGGTGCTCACGAAAACGGCTATCGCGCCCAGGGGCAGTGTTGTTAGAAAGTGCCTTCGCGAGAGAGGCTCACGCGACATTCTCATCGTCCTTTGCCGGATGTCCTGTCAGTAAGGTAAGCGTGTGGGGCGGCGTACCAACCTTCGCCTTCTGGCTTTCCACATGGTGCTCCGAGGAGCCCGGCCAACTCGGTGATCGGTCGAGGAGAGCGACGCCCGGTAGCGTCCCAACAGTAACTGTGGGATGCAATCAGTAGCCCACTGGCCTCTCATGGGTCTGGGTTGCGTAACCGCTTGCGATCTACCACGCGCCCACCTTGAATCACCGCCCAGATCCTTCGCGTATTCCGGATATCTACGAGCGGATCTGCTTCCAGGATGACGAGGTCGGCGATCATGCCAGGCGCAACGGCACCGATCTCGCTCTCGGCTCCGAGAATGCGTGCGGCCGTGGAGGTCGCGGCGGCGAGGGCCTCCCCGGGAGTGAGCCCCGACGCCACGAGTTCCTCCATCTCTCCGTGTACCGCCCAAGTTGGCGCCGACAGGTCCGTTCCCGCTCCGATGATCACTCCGGCCTGGTGCAGCCGGCGAACAGTCGCCCTGTGGTTGCGACTGGCCTGCTCCAGGGACGGGATCGCCGAAGCGCGAAACCTTGAACCGGAAAAGAACCGACGAGTCGCGGGGTCCGTGAACGGGGCGAGTTCGGGAGTTGAGAAGACGGCGGTATCGGACGAGATGGCCATCGACCATCGCCAGGGCACGAGCGTCGGTGTTATCACCAAACCGGCCGCGTGCGCAAGCGCAGCGACATCCTGATACACCACCGGACCAAACATTCCGGTGTGCTCTTCCCCATCCATCCCGGCGGCCAGCAACGGCAGGTTGTGCCCATAGTGGCCGGTCACCCGCATCCCGAGCCGATGTGCCATCTCAATGAACCGCCGGGCTCCCGGGAGCGACTGTGGCTGGTACAGCTTCACAGTCTCGGTCCCGAACGCATGGGCGAGGGCGAGCCCGCGGGCGGCTACTGAATCATCGGGAGGGTGTTGTACGAATTCCGAGAAGATGCACCACCCGCCTCCGAACGTGACACACCCTGGAGCGAACTGGAGACCACCCAGGACGATGCGGGGTCCCGACATCGTGCCGGCCGCCACCGCGTCACGCCACGCCGCCACCCGGGCGATCGGGTTTCCAAGGTCTCGTAGCGTCGTGACCCCGAAGTACAGTGCACCCCTGAGCTGAGCCTCGTCGACGGGGTGCGCGTGTAGGTCAATAAGGCCGGGGATGAGGAAGCGGCCCTCGGCGTCAACGACCCTTGCACCGGTTGCGGCAGGAACGGCACTGCCGCGTGTGATTTGCTCGATGCGCCCGTGAGTGACGACGATGTTGGACGGTTCGCGCGCGGTCCCCCGTGCATCAACCAATCGCACGTTGCGGATGACCAACTCTGGGGGGATCGCGGTACGGAATCGAATCGGCCATCCCAGTCGGATGGTGGCGCCGTTCGGTCGCCGCAGCCGAAGACCGTCGGCGGACACGTACAGCACCGCGCCGTTGCGCGCAACGACAGGATATAGCGCAGCGTCACCGGTGATTGGGCGGCCCTCGGCAATGGTGGTCGAGTCGGAGCCGAGACGTGCGGCGTGCAACTGGTCCTCGTACACGAAGACGACGGAGTCATCGCTGATCCACCGGACGGAGTTGGCCGCAGCAGGGAGCCGCAACGAGCGGCGGGCACCCTGGAGTGGCACGACCGCGACTCGTCCACCGAAGGTGGCGAGAAACAAGCTGGATCCGTCGCTCGACCATTGCGGAACCAGGTTGAGCGGGGTGTACCGGCTCGCGCCCGGTGCACGTCCGAGATCCGTCGTTTGGTCTACCCGCTCGATCGGTGCGCCGTCTACGGCAAACACCCGCAGATGACCAACTGTCCGTCGTCCCCGCGGCACGGCGTGCAGGAAGGCAAGCTGTCTGCCATCCGGGGACCAGGCGGATCGTGACTCCTGGCCGGGCAGAGCTGTGAGTTGCGCAGTGGCCCGCGTCGCGATGTCGGTCGCGAAGAGGTTTTCTTCGCCGTTCCGACCCCCACTCCACGCGAGCGTCCCACCGTCGGGGGACCAGGCGAGCCCGCTCGCGTTCGTGCCCACGCTTGCAATGCTACTCGCATGCCCGTCGAGCGTGACGAGCCAGAGACTGTCCAACGCGATGAGCGCAATAAGGTCGGCGCTTGGCGCGAGGGCGATTCCCGTGAAGCCGCGGGCGCGTTGTTCGCTCCCCGGTGTGGGAAACTGCAGTGGCGGAAGCTCGGGACGCTGTTGCGAGAAACGGACGTTGGCCGTGAAAGGGATCTCCGTCGGGTCGCCACCTTCGCGGGGGACGGACCACAGCCGCCCAGCGCGCGCGAAGACGAGGCGGTGTCCCGTCGGAGTCCACACCACACGTCCGAACGCCGTCGTTAGGTGTTCTGTGCCGTCAGCCGTCTCCGTGAGCTGCCGTCGCCCCGGTGCTCCGCGTCGCTGCACCCAGAGCTGAGCGTTGCTATCGGCGTCCGGCGCGACGTAGGCGATGGAAACACCGTCGGGGGAATACGTGGGATGCGTGCCCCGCACTCCCTGAGGGGTCAGTCGAACCGCGTCTCCGGTCTCGACGTCCACTTCCCAGATCGGCCCCTCTGCAGCACCGACGACGACGGCGACGGCGCGTCCGTCCGGCGACCATGTGGGCATATGGAGCGTGTTGCGTGTGTTCGCAGGCAGGCCCTGGGTCGGCATGGGTGTCAGCTCGCCGGTCGCCATGTCGTAGAGGTGTAGGCTGCGGTCATTGGGGCGAGCGCGGTTCTGGGAGCGCACCACCGCGAGCATCTTGCCGCTCGGGCTCCAGGCCGGCTCGAAGAGCCGGATCGTATCGGCCACCAATGCGCGCGTGTGGCCGGAGTCCAGTGACAGCAGCCATAGCGGTTTCATCAGTCCCAGCGAGTAACCCCGCCAGAACAGCACGCTCGTGCCATCGGGCGCCCATCTGGGCTCGTGGGCCTCGACGGTGTCGCGCACGGCGTCGGTCAGTGCCACAGCGTCTCCGCCGCCAAGCGGCAACTGCCACAGCTGGCCGACCAGGTCGAGCACGATCCAGCGTCCGTCAGGCGAGAGATCGAACGAGAGATCAGTCCCTTCGTAAAGCTGTACCGAGATCTCTCGCTGGTTCGAGTGGAAGTCCCAGCAGCTGGTGAGGAAGGCGACTGAGACACCAAGCGCAAAGAGCCAAACTCCGTGGCGCGCGATGGGAGGGGCCAGTATTCGAGCGATCAAGTCGCGAAGCCCCCTGGCTACCAGACCCACGGTACCGTCTTGAGATCTCCAGGCGTGTGGACGTAGCCGTAGCCTTTCGGCCGATACCACTCTTCCTCACATCGACAGTAGGGTTCCTCGAGGAAGCTCGCGATGTACCCGCGCACGTCGTAGCTAAAGAACGCGCGCTGATGTCCGTACACGTTAAGCGATTCACCTAATTGCACCAGCTCACCATAGAGAGCGAGCGCCTTGTCTCGCTCACCCCGATAGTCGTACAGATTCGCCAAGCTCAACATCGCCTTCGCTCGCACACTCGAGAGCGGGGGCCATTGCCAGATGCTGTTTATCGGAAACGGAAACGCGAAGTCGGGATCGAGTTCTGTCAGCTCCTGTAATCCCTTCTCGGCCTTTCCGGCGTTTCCCATCCACCAGTCCCAACGCGCCTGAAAATATCGAGTCACTGCCGAGTCCGGCGCTTCGCTGAGGGCTCTTTGGAGCAGATCGTGCGTGCGGCGCCAGTCGTGCTGCTGCCGGTTCCATTCCATGTCGATCCCGTCCAGGTGCCGCGACAGGAGCCAGTAGACGTCGCCCAGCTTGGGTTGTTCTTCCATGTTGCTGAGCGGCAGAAGCTCGACTGCATCAACCCATTCAACGCCAGGCTCGTCAGACAAGCGTTTGCGCAGCCCCGGCTCGTGTCCTCCCCCAATCACGATGGCCAGTCTTTGTACGTGCCCCTTCTTCACGACAGCCAAGACGTTGTCGGCGATGTGCTGATCGCGCGTACCGATCGCCTCCTTCCACTCAGCGGGCCAGCTTTCGAACGTCTTCATCCCCTCCACGATAGCCGCGGTATGCATGTAGAGAGCATCTTGCCGGATATTGGAATAGACTAGTGAGGCCGCCTGGCGAGTGACAGCGTCTCCTCCTCGTGCTATCAGATTTCTGGTTTCGGGATCTCCGGCAAGAACTTTTTCGGCGAACTCAGGCCGTCCGGAGGAATCGGGCTCGCTCCGCGAGAGTGTCTGTTCGTGCCAATCTATCCCGTAGGCGGGAATGCCGTTATCCCTGGCCCAGTCCATGGCGACGTACAGTTCGACCAAGAAAGGATAGACGAGCTTCTGCTGCTCGTGCCACTCGCGATCGTTCTCAACGCCCACTGCGTGAGGCTGAAACTTCTGCAAGAGGGCGCGCACGTGCTGAGGGCCGTAGTGGGGGTAGACGAGGTGGGCTTCATGGACACCAGCGATGACCATGATCTGCGTGACCGGTGTGGAATCTTGAGCCTGTACTGCCCCTGTTGCCGACGCGGCATGCAGCGGGACTGTCACCGGAGTCGCCCCAATGAGCGTGAGCATCGAGAGAAAGTGTATTGCGCTACGAGTGGCCATCGGTTCCTCCTTGCACATCAGTTGCGGTGACCCGCGCTGGGTCCAGGGCGCACGGTCAACTTGACAAGTACTCGAATACTGTTGCTATCGCGGGGTTGAGCTTAGCGCGTTCCACCGTCTCAACGACCTTCATGCTTGGTACGTGCGGCATTGAGCAGTTTCTTGCGATTGATCAATTGCCCGTTCTTCACAACGGCATAGATCTTCTGCGTGTTGCGGATATCCTGCATTGGGTCTGCGTCAAGGACGAGGAGATCCGCTACCGCACCCTCTTCGATTGAACCGAGCCTACCATCCATGCCTAGAGCGTAAGCCGCATTCGCCGTTGCGGCACGCAGTGCCTCCAGAGGTGAGAGCCCCGCCTCGACGAGTAGCGCCAGTTCCCAATGCAGGGCTAGGTAGCCCGGCTGCCAATCGGTTCCGGTGGCTATTCTGACGCCGCCATCTTGCGCCGCCGCAGTGTTGGCAAGCATGGCTCGCAACATACGCTGTGACTCGGGGCTGCCCGCTTGCTGGGTACGTCTCGCGTGCCGTCGCTGCACGACCCCTACAGCGGATGGCTGCAGGAAATTGGATACCTCAGGGTCGGAAAAGTCGGGTTGAATGCGATCGGTTCCCGACGAGTCTAACGGCGTACCGGCGAACGCCAACGTCGGGGTCAGTGTGATGCTGGTCTTCTCGAGGATCTCAAGGACGTCCTGCCGATATTGCGCCGTCACCTCCCCATTCCATGCTGAGTAGAAGGCATGCTCTTTTCGGTCGAGACCGACGGCAACGGCTGCCGGTGCGATAAAATGTGACAGGACCGGTATGCCCCGCCGGTGCGCGGCGCTAACCGTAGCCGCTTCGATCCAGGGGTTGCGTCGCTGGTAGTGCTTGATCTGTGTCGCTCCAAGCCCCGCCAGGTGATCCAGGTGTCGTTCGAGCTGCTCTTCCGTATCGACACGAAGCATTTGCGGAAACGCGTTCATCCCGCTGGCAACGACGAACCCTCCGGCTGGAAAAATCCGTGGACCGCTCTTTCGCCCAGCTTCGATCGACTCCCTAAGCTGAACTGTCCAGTGCCCCTCGCCACCAGCACTTCCAATCGACGTCACGCCCCAGTACAAGTACCCCTCTGCAGGAAAACTCCCTCGGAAGACATGCGCATGAAGGTCCATAAGTCCCGGCATGACAATCCGCCCTTCCACATCTATTACGGAATCAGCTTCCAGCGGTTGGCCCCCGCTCGGTTGTATCGACTCTATCAAGCCATCCGCGAGAAACAGGTCCCACAGTCCTTCCCGAGGTTCCGGCGTGAGCAATCGTGCGTTCCGCACCACGAGTGTTCCGGCACTAGGTACTTCGTAGGCCAGATCGAGTAGAAGATCCCGGTCTCTGCCGGTAGTGACATCGACCCGTCTCAGCTTTCCACCGCTGGTATACACTAGGTTTCCGTCGGCAGACCATGCCGGGAAGTAAGCCGCACGCGTCCCCACCCTCCTCCCGACCGAGTCGGCGTCCAACGAACGGATGTAGAGTTCGCCTCTATCAACGTAGGCCCATCGCTGGGCATCGTGCGACAGCGCGACAAAATCCAGTTGCCCCCGAAATTGTCCTTCCAGGATTGGACGCGGCCCTTCCGAGCCCTGCTGCATGACCGTCGTCGTCATTTCAAAGGTTTGGGGATCAAACGAGAGTTGTTGGTACAGCAAACTTTGGCCGTCTGCAGCCCAGCCGAGCGGCTTCACATCAATTGCTCTGGCATGGGTAATGGGTCGACTCGGTCCGCCGGTGAGAGCGACTATCTGCAACGTGGGGGTGCCCTGTGTCCACGGTCGCTGAACAAAAACGATACTGTCACCAGAGGGATGCCAGATCGGATTTTCGGTTTGGCCGAGGCCGTTGGTGACCCGTCGGCGCTCCCTGGTCGCGAGTTCGAGTACATACAGCTGATAATCCCCGAGATCGTCGGATACGAATCCAATCGCGCGACCATCGGGCGACCAGGCCACATCCCCGTCGTCGGCTGGGCCGGAGGTCAGCTGCTCGGTGCGTCCATCCTCGTCCCACAGCCACAGGTCACCCAGTGCGGCGAACGCTATGTGACTTCCATCCGGAGAGGGCGCGGGCTTGTAAATTCCGCGCACCGGAACACGTGTTCCACCCGCTGGGATCTCGGGTCTCTTGCGGGCGTAGGTGGGCCTTGGCAAAGACAAACGAGCCACAAAGGGGATGGAGTCCTTGGTCCCGCTCGTGGGATCCAGCGTGCGTATCCTTCCGCCGGCGGCATAGACAACGGCATTTCGCCCGGGCATCCAATGAGGGGCGAAAGGATACACGTCCTCGTCATCAGTCAGCTGTCGAAGCTCCCCTCCGTCGAGGGAAACAGACCAGATTTGTCGGTTTCCCGACCGGCTCGATAGGAAAAAGAGTTGACCACCCGACGCCGACCAGGACGGTGCCTCGTCTCCCGGTCCGACGGTGACTTCCCGGATGGACCCACCGTTTGGATTAATGATATGCAGCCGACCATTGGAGCTAAACGCAATCCACTGTCCATCAGGTGACCACGCCGGTGTTGTCGCCTGAAGAGTATCGGGCGTTAGACGTTGTGGGGTTCCTCCCTCTGACGGGATCGTCCAGATGCCGCCTGTGTATCGACTGAAGACCATCGTGCCCCCGTCGGGTGACCAGTCAGGCCAAGCATCAAATTCACCATCCGTGAGCCGTTCGGATGATCCACCAGACACGGGCACAACGACAATTCCGGCGTCGGCGCGCATTGAGGAGTATGCGATGAGGCTGCCGTCAGGAGACCAGCGTGGAAACCAGTGCTCGTCCGGCGGATTGATGGGATTCGTGAGGCGGCGGGCTTCTCCCCCATCTGCATCGAGAATCCAGATGTGCTGCCAAAGTTGGAGCGCCAAACTGCGGCCGTCCGGGGAAGGGACGACCTCCATCAGTGTACCCTCACGAAACTCCAGTTCCACTGTCGTAGGGCGAGGAGCACATGCCGCAGCAACCAGCGCCAGGATCAACAGTATCGGTCCACGAGCCATCGGGTCCTCCTGTCGCATCAAGTGCGGTGACTCGCGCCGGGTCCAGGGCGTGGGCGAGGTGCACGATGTCGGCGGACCAGCAGGACCACCGGCGTCTTAGGTGCTCTTGTTTCTTTGGACGGCTATGAGGGCGAGGCAGCCAATGTGCTGCCGGCTGCCAAGATCTGCAAGAGGGGTGGCAGTGGGGGACCGGGGGGTCCATGCGGTCCGACCGGCGTACGGTCGTCCCACTAGCGAGTCGGCGCTGTCGGGTCATCCTGTTTGACGAACTTCAGATTCGAGAAATGGAAATCCCGACTCGGCAGGTCGATAGTAAACGTCTCGACCTGTCCGTCTGCGCCGAGATGAAACGTCACCAGTCCGAACTCGAGAGCCGGCCAACCGATCCACTCGGTAAACTGCACTTTGAAGGTGTCGAAATGAAAGTGCTCGAGGGGGGCCGAGAACAGCTCTCGTGCGGGAAGAAAAGTGAGACTCAGTACACCGTTTTCGTCCGTGACTTCGGCGTCGCCGTACACGGTGTCGCGGTACAGCCCGGCATAGTCGGCGAGCGGCAGTGACGGCGTCGTGTTGGGCGCGTGGCCGCTCAATCTCTCCTGCCGCTGTCTCTCCAGAACGGACTCATAACGCTTAAGGGATTGCAGTGTCTCAGCGACGTAGTCTCTGTCCTTCGATGTCGTGAACAAGTCGAGGATCTTATTGGCGATCGCAGCGTGGATCAGTGCCAGATCATTGACAAGCACCACGATCCCCAGGTTCTCTTCAGGTACGAACACCACCGCGGAGAGATATCCAGGCACGGCTCCGCCATGACGAATGACCTTGCGGCCGGCATAGTCCGCCAGTCGCCACCCATATCCATAGTTATTGAAATGAATGCCCTGTGGCTCGGCGCCTAGACCACCGTTCAGGAACATCTGTGATGATGTGATCGTCCTGATGGTCCGCGGCGAGAGGAACTGTGTGCCATCTACGCTGCCTTCGCTTAGCCACATCTTCAGCCAACTCAGCATGTCGGAGACCGAGGAGTTTATGCCGGCTGCCGGTCCGACATTGTCGTAGTTGATAAATGGAAGTGTTCTGCCGTCTGCGTGTGGAACGGCATGGTTGGCGCTTGCCTTCAGGTCGGCCAGGTTCGCGGAAGAGTGCTCCATCCGGAGCACCTGGAGAATCCTCCGCTCGATGAACTCGTGCCACGGCATTCCTGAGACGGCTTCCACCACCAAGCCGGCCGCAATGAACATCACGCTCTGATATCCGGCCCGGGCCCGGAAGCCGTTTCTCAGCGGCAACGAGCGGATCCTCCGGACCACCTCTTCGCTGGTGTAGTCCGTCCCGAACCACAGCAGATCGCCATCGAACGATCCCAATCCTGACCGGTGAGACAGTAGATCGCCGATTGTCAATTCCACGGTGGCGTAAGCATCCTGAAGCCGAAACCACGGGAGATGATCGATGACCTTGTCGTTCCAGTTCAGCTTGCCCTCGTCGACCAGGAGTCCCAACGCGGCCACGGTGAAGGGCTTCGACGCCGACGCAAGGCCGAACTGTGTCTGTGTATCGACCGGAACCATGGTCTCGAGACTGCGAACGCCATAGCCTCGCGCGAAGACGACTTCGTCATCCTTGATGATGCCGACCGCCAGACCAGTGGCCTGACTTGCCTCGACGGCGCTCAGGATGTAGGCGTGTAGCGCTTCGTAGTCGACCGCAGGAGGTGGCGCAGTTTCCTGGGCCTGGCTAGCAGAGACCCCGAGACAGGTGAGGGCGAGCATCGAGAAAACGCTCATAGTGCTACGACGGGCCATCAGTTCCTCCTGTCGCATCAAGTGCTTTTACCCGCGCCGGGTCGTCCGGGGTGCGGGCGAGGTGCACGATGTCGGCGGTCCAGCTGGACCACCGGCGTCGTAGGTGCTCTTGTTTCTTTGGACGGTTATGAGGGCGAGGCAGCTAATGTGTTGGTGGAGACCAAGATCGGCAAGAGTGGTGGCAGTCGGACCTGCAACCGGTGTAGCGGTCCCGTGATAGCGCTAGAGAGTAAACCGCATTCCCTCTTGGGCTATTTCGAACCCGCGTTTACGAAGATCAACAGCCTCGTTCCCGTCGGTGTCGAGGGCGATGTTCGTATTGTTCAGGTGAGTGAATACAATTTTGTGGCCGGATTGGACGGACTGCTGAAGCCGGTCCATGGTGTCCACCATGAGGGGATGGGGTATATCCTCGTGGCGGCGCCCAGGGACCTCGGTGGCTGAATAGAAGGACCCATCCACGAGGGCGATGTCTACGCTCGAGACCACGGTCTCGATGGGACGTGCCCACTTGGTCCATTGGTCTATGTCCGGCAGGTACAGCAGGGAGCGAGAGGGACCGCGGAACACAAATGCCACGGTATCGGAAAACTCGTGGCGATGGGGGACTGGTAGAACCTGCACCGATAAAGAGTCATCGATCCGATGCCACTTGTCGAACTCGAGTGCCTTGAGTTCGAGCCTGCCCTCCTCTACCAACAAGCGCCACGGTGCGTTCTCGGCCAAGAACTCGGCCATACTCGCACTGCAGTAGCACGGTGTTGAACTCATGCCGAGTCCCTCGCGGCCCAGGAGTGCTAAGCCAAGGTAGTGACCGATATGAGCGTGGGTCAGAAAGATGCCGTCGAACGGATGTCTCTGTTCCGCGTGCCGGCGGAACCAGGGCTCCTTGATCAAGTCGATCTGTCTCGTGATGTCGGGTGTTGCATCGACCAGGTAAACTCGTTCTGAGTCGGGTTCGACAAGGCCGATCGAGGCCACGTATCGAGGATTGAGCCTGGCACGGTCGCAACGCGGTGTGTAGCAACCCGTCTGAGGGAGTCCGCCATCCTGCACAGACCCTAGCACCAGGGCGTAGATATCAGGCTCGATTCTCAATCGACCAGCCGTTGCCGCCGCGGCGCATGTCCCGATGAAGCTTCTGCGGCTGAGAGATTTCATTGAGTGCATGTGCGGGCTCATATAGGAGATCACGGGCTAGCGACCGGAGGAGACGCTAATGTATTGTCGCTCAAGGATTTTCGCCACGTGGGCGTTGGTCCGGAGAACAGCCTTGAGTGAGGCGGCACAAAGCGGGATCCATGAGGGTACAGAGGCTGGACCAATGCGGAGAAAGCTGATGAAGAGAAGGTCGTTTTGGGCAATCTGGTGCGCCATTCTCCTGGTGGGTGGTACCCATCTGGAGGGTCAGGCCGCGCCTCCAAATCTTGCCGACCCGCTCCCGCTGGACCCCTTGGTGACCACCGGCACCCTCGACAATGGTCTGCGCTACTACGTTCGAGTGAACCATCGTCCCGAGAACCGCGCGGAATTGCGTCTGGTCGTAAATGCAGGGTCCGTACTCGAAGACGACGACCAGCTCGGGCTGGCTCACTTCGTGGAGCATATGGCTTTCAACGGTACCGAGAGGTTCCCGCGACAGCAGTTGGTGGACTATCTGGAACGCATTGGTATGCGGTTCGGTGCCGATCTCAATGCCTATACGAGTTTTGATGAGACGGTCTATATGCTCCAGGTGCCGACTGACACCGCGACTGTCATGGTGAAGGCGTTCGAGATTCTCGAAGACTGGGCCCACAGGCAGTTGTTCGATTCAGCACAGATAGATGGCGAACGTGGGGTTGTCATGGAGGAGTGGCGGCTGGGTCGGGGGGCCGGAGCGCGGATTATGGACAAACAGTTCCCCACACTCTTCAAGAACTCCCGTTACTCAGAGAGGTTGCCGATCGGTAAGCCTTCCGTGCTCGAGTCGTTCGATCACGATGCACTGAAACGGTTCTACCGCGACTGGTACCGTCCTGACCTAATGGCGGTGATTGCGGTTGGAGATTTCGACAGAGACGCAATAGTGCAGTTGATAAAAGATCACTTCTCTGACTGGACAGCTGCAACGGACCCCCGTCCGAGGACCGTGTATCCGGTTCCCGACCATGACAAGACGCTGGTTACCATTGCTACGGACGAGGAGGCTACCAGTTCCAGTGTCAGTCTCTATTATCTCCAGCCGCCGGAAGACGAGATCGATATCGGCGGCTACCGGAAGCTCATAGTGGAGCGCCTTTACAACAGGATGCTGAATCAGCGGCTCTTCGAACTCACACAGCAGGCTGACCCTCCCTTCCTGTACGGTTCCTCAGGTCAAGGCCGGTTGATCCGATCGAAGGAGGTCTATGTTCTGGGCGCCGGTGTTGCGGATGGGGGCGTTACACGCGGCTTGCACACGCTTCTGACAGAGGCCGAACGTGTCGCACGATACGGATTCACTGCTAGCGAGTTGGATCGAAACAAGATAGAACTTCTGCGTCGCTTGGAGCGAGACTATGCCGAGCGTGACAAGACCAACTCGGGGCAGTATGCATTCGAATACGTAGATGCCTTTCTGTACAACGAGCCCATTCCCGGAGTTGCCCTCGAATACGAACTTCACCAGCGGTTCCTTCCAGACATCACGCTGGATGAGACGAACCGGTTGGCCCGAGAATGGCTAAGCGATCGCAATCGGGTGATTCTGGTCAGCGCTCCTGAGAAACCAGGCGTCCAGGTTCCATCTGAAGACCAGATGCTTGCAGTGTTCGAAGAAGTGCAGCGAAGTGACTTGGATCCATATGTGGAAATTGTGGATGACGATCCGTTCATCGCTGAGCTACCTGCGGCAGGGACGATAGCGCGAGAGAGTGAACTCGAGGAGATCGGCGTAACTGCGTGGCAGCTATCCAACGGGCTCCGGGTGCTCTTGAAGCCGACAGATTTTAAGGACGACCAAATCGTGTTCCGGGCGTCGAGCCCGGGCGGGACTTCACTTGCCCCCGACTCGGACTTCATTGCGGCATCAACGGCAGCCACGGTGGTCGCCGCAGGCGGCATGGGGAGATTCAGCCTTGTGGACCTTCAGAAGAAATTGGCCGGCAAGGCGGTATCGGTTAATCCCAACGTGGGTTCGTTCTACGAAGGGCTCGGCGGCAGTGCATCGCCCGATGACGTAGAAACTCTGTTCCAGCTGGTCTATCTATTGTTTACGGAGCCACGTCGTGACAGCACCTCATACCTCGCTTTTCGGTCGCAAGTAAAATCGGTTCTGGCAAATCGTAGTTCCAGTCCGGCCGCCGCCTTCCAGGACACACTGAACGTTACGCTGACACAGCACCACTTTCGTGCTCGTCCACCTACCAACGAGATCTACGAGGAGATGGATCTCGACAAGTCGTTTCGGTTTTATCAGGATCGCTTTTCCGATGCGGGCGATTTCACGTTCGTCTTTGTCGGGAACGTCGATCTTGAGAAGATGAAGCAATTGGTGCTGCAATATCTTGCTCCGCTCCCCTCTGAGGGCAGAGAGGAAACTTGGCGCGACCTTGGGATTCGTCCGCCAGCGACCAAAGTGGAGAGAATCGTTAGGCGTGGTCTGGAACCCAAGAGCCGAACCAGCATCGTGTTCACGGGGCCACTCGAATTCACAAGGCAGAACAGGTATCGAATCAGTTCGCTCATCCAAGTGTTGCAACTGAGGTTGAGGGAGAGGTTGCGTGAGGTGCTGAGCGGTACGTACAGCGTTTCGGTGGCCGGATCGACAGACAGAGAACCCCAGCCTTCGTATTCAATACACATCAGCTTCGGTGCCGACCCGGACAGGCTCGAAGAGCTGACATTGGAGGTCTTCGACGAGATCAGGAATCTGGTTGACAAAGGTCCCGATCAAGCCGATATCGACAAAGTTCAGGAGCAGCAACGGCGAGACAGGGAAACCAGTATCAAGCAAAACAGGTTCTGGCTCAACCAGCTCCTTGCTTACGATCGTTTGGGCCTGGACCCCCGGGCCATTCTTACGTACAACGCGTTGATCGACGAGCTTACGATTGCCGACGTGCAGAGTGCAGCGCTGGAGTACTTGCCCCTAGACAATTACATCAGAGTGTCGCTGTACCCTGAGAAACCCTGATCGTCTAGAAACCTATGGCGATGCCAACACTATATGAGTGGTACACGGTGGAGAGTCCGGGTACGGTGTGGGCCAAAATCCGATGTTCGGAATGGTCCCTGAGCAAGTTGCGGATCGACACGGCTACCTTCACGTGAGGCGCTGGAGCCAGTCTGAGCTTCGCATGGCCGACCCGGTTCAAGAAGCCGTCGCCGTTCTGTCTTGCTTCGTAGATCGGAGCGGCAAGTCGTGCCACTGAAGAGTCGTTGTTGGTCTGGACTGCGCCGAGTAGTGCGGCGCGCCCTATGGTCAATGGACCGTGTGGCTCGGGGGTAGAAACCTCCTCTGCCGCTTCCAGGCTGCCGTCTGGTCTCGAGGCTGAAACATCGACGATAGCGGGCAAAACGCTCGCGACCAGGGCGGGACGATTCTGGCCATACAGCGGGCCGGCTGCCGCCACGACCCCCAGTGAGAGGGTAAGGAGGCCACCAAGAAATGCTTTGGTTCGCAGTATGGTAGACATCATGGTCATGAATCTAGGCGAACCGGCAGGTCTGCGCGGTGACCCCGCTCACTCCCAGTTTGTGACCATCCACCGGACTGATTTATTCGTCTCTATTCACTCGGTCGGGGGAGAATGCCGGAACGCAGACGGCCACGTATTCGGCTCCAGCCGGCCCAGGAGTGCTGTACTGAACCCATTCACCTCCGTGTGCGATCACGGCTTCTCCCGGTCTTACATCGATTGTGCCCCCGTCGTAGTCCACGCGGAGCGTTCCGCTGAGTACTAGAGTAAACTCATCGAACTCCGGAGTTTGACCGGGTTCGACCCATCCAGTAGGGCTGGTCATCTTGGCGATGCTTACGCTGTTTGTGTCGGAATTGACGCGACCGATGAATTCGTCGATCAATTTGGGCTTAGACCCGGCGGCGGCTACACGTGCGGAGAGGATATATGAGTCGGCATAGAGGTTGCTCCATGTATCGTGTTTGGGAACACGCACAATATAGTGCCGTGTTTTTGTCGGTGAGGAGCATGTTCTAGGATGACCACAACTGCATCACACAGATCTGCAGCCGGATTCATTCGGGTGACGGCGATCGTAGCAGCTTCACTCGCCGCTGCCTCATGTGGAGGGGAGGCGATAGGAAATCTTGCCGTTGGTTATACACCGCACGAGCGCTACGAACGGAGCTTGCGAGACATGGGGCTCGCCCAGACTGCACTGGGCCGCGATTGGCTGTCTGCTTCGGGTCATGCCCTTTCGCAACCGGTATCAGTAGTAACGCCCTATCACGAAGTGAGTTATCTGGATCCCGCTGAGCCCGGAGCCGTGGGGTACCAGATGACGCTGAGACGCGGTCAGCGGGTGATGGCGAGTATGGAGGTCGAAGCGGATACGGGGTTCAGGGTTTTCCTAGACATGTTCGTTGTTCCCAATGGTACCAGGAGATCTCCGATTCTCCTCGCAAGCGCAGACAGCTCGGATCGTGACCTTGAGTACGTTGCCCGACGCGACGGCGATTACGTTTTGCGGGTGCAGCCGGAACTGCTTCGCGGTGGGCGCTATACGGTTACGATTCTGGTAGGCGCATCGCTGGCGTTTCCTGTGGACGGCCACGACACGACCGCAATTAGAAGTGGGTGGTTTGCACGGCGAGATGGCGGACGTCGTCGTCATGAAGGGGTGGACATTTTCGCGCCCCGTGGGACCCCAGTTGTCGCTGCGGCGAAGGGTACCGTCGTTCGGACCGGGACCAACCGGCTGGGCGGCAACGTGATCTGGCTCCGAGACGAGATCGGCAGGTCACTGTATTACGCTCACCTCGATCGCCATCTCGTGGAGCGCGGTACGAAAGTCATGCCGGGTGACACGTTGGGTTTGGTGGGCAATACTGGGAACGCCAGAACTACACCGCCGCACCTGCACTTTGGGGTCTATCAGCGTGGATTTGGGGCCTTCGATCCATATCCGGCTCTCTATGAGCCACCAACTGCGACTCAGGCGTTCAGCGGAGACAGCACAGCCGTTGGCGCTTGGGTGCGTGTGACCCGTGACCGTACCAGAGTACGAACACTGCCTCGGACGCGCTCTACCGTGGTGTCGGAGTTGGTGGCGCACACGCCGCTTCACGTTGTGGCCGGAGTAGGCAACTGGTATCGCGTAGAGATGCCCAACGGGTTGAGCGGCTTTGTTCAGGCAAGCGTCACGGAGTTGATAGGCGCGCCCCTTCGCCGTGAAGTCGTGACCAGCGGTACACTGCTTCGAAGTCGGCCGGCACTGGCGGCGGCAGCGCTCGACAGCGTCGTCGCGGGTGCAGAAGTCCCAGTGTTAGGGGAGTTCGAGGGCTTTATCTACGTCGAGGCTCCAAGCGGGCGCGCGGGTTGGTTGCGTATCGATTAGACCGGTTGGGTTCCTCCATAACCGGCTCTTGGTTGCCACGTACCGACAATCGTCTCGCACTCGCTAGCAGCACGGATGCAACGTGAAGCCAAGGAGATCCTAGGCTCCTGCCATGAGGTTTGCCCACCGCGACAGAGTTCCTGAACTCATCTGCCCCACCAAACGCCGGCATTTCCGTATAAGCTCGCCCCAGTTCGTGCGAGAAGTGCGCATCGGAACTCGCCGCAGCTGGAAGCCCGTGTTCTTGTGCCGCGAGCATCGCCAAACGGTTCCAACGTGGTAGAAAAGCGCGTGAATTGAACACCTCGACCACGTCTGCCACCTCGAGGATCTTCCGGGCGTGTCGCATCGGATGTGTGGCATACGCATACGGATGAGGTGCGTACACTAGACCACCTTGTTCACGAACTCGCTCCGCGGTCTCCGCGACCGTCAGTCCCGAGGGGATGTTGTGTGCTATGAAGAGACCGATGAGATCGGTGCCATCGGCACATTTCATCTCTTCCCCGACAATTACGTGTTCGGGATACCTGGAGTGCAGCTCTAGGGCCGCATCGATTCGGCCATGATCGGTGATTGCTATGTGATCTAGTCCGGCATCTATGGCGCGGGGAACAATTTGGTCCGGTGCGATCCATGCGTCGTGAGAAACGCGAGTGTGGCTGTGGAGGTCAACACGAACCATCGACGGATTCCGGTTAGGTGCGTAGCTCAGCGGGGGCCGGCTCGGTTGGCTTGGTCAGACCGCCGAACTTTCGTTCTCTTTGTCTGAACTCTGACAACGCCAGCGCCAGGTCGGCCTGGCGAAAGTCCGGCCACAGTGTCGCTGTATAGTAGAGTTCGGCGTAGGCGGCTTCCCACAAGAGGAAATCTGAGAGACGCTGTTCTCCTGCAGTGCGGATGAGCAGGTCCAGATCCGCAGTGTCCTGGACTAGCTGACGATGCATCAGCTCCGGGGAAATCTCTTCAGGTGCAAGCGTGCCTCGTTCCACCGACTTGGCCAGCTCGGCGGCAGCCTGAGAGATCATGAACCGAGAGCTGTAATCAAGCGCGAGTCTCAAGTGTAATCTTGTGCCGGATGCGGTGGCTTGTTCCAGATCTTCGAGCACGTCGAGAGCTCGCCGAGGCATTCGGTCGCGCCGGCCTATGGGTGAGACCTTCACCCCGGTATCGATCAATTCATCGTGTTCACTACGACAAAACTCTCGCAGTAACCAGAACAGCCGTCCAACCTCAGCAGCGGGTCGCTTCCAGTTATCGCTCGAGAAGGCATACAGCGTCAGTATTGTCACACCGAGTTCCGGGGCGCCTCTAACGATGTCGCGGACACTCTCTATTCCTGCCAGGTGTCCTCTCCAGCGAGGTCTCACACGATCTCGTGCCCAGCGGCCGTTTCCGTCCATGATGATTCCGACGTGCAAACCACTCATGTCCGCTCCAGTGCGTCACGCGCTTCGCTCAGAATGATCTCCATGTTATTGAGATAAGACTCCAAAGCCTTCCGCCCTTTCGTGGTCAATCTGTATTCGGTCCTCGGTTTTCGGTCCTCGAACCCCTTCGTGACCTTGATGTAGCCAGCCTCCTCGAGCTTGCGGGCATGTACGCTCAAGTTGCCATCACTCGTGTGCAGCACTCCCTTCAAATCTGCGAAGCTGAGCTGCTCTTCCGCCGCCAACGCCGAGACTATGCCAAGTCGCATTCGCTCGTGGACCAACCGGTCCAGATCCTCGGTCACCGAGCTACCCACCGTGTCTCCAAACCAGGTCCATTCCAATCAGGATGTGTAGGCCCCCGAAGCCGGCGCCGAGGAGAAACAGCCCGAGGTCGGGACGGAACAGTGCGATCGCCCCAAGGCCCAGAAAGGCTAGCCCCATCCATCTGAGGGCACGGACCGAGAAGGTCCCGCCCGCAGTGACTCCAGCGCCGTAGAGCGCAAGCCATGTGCCAGGCAACAGGTTTGATTGCTCATGGCCGGCCAACGAGAACGTGAGCATGGCCCCAGCCACGAGTACCGGGGTCATCACCCATACGACCTTGCGGAACGCACCGGACCAGATCGGTACGCTGGTTCGGTGAGCCTTGATCGCGTTGGCGGTCGCCGCAATAGCAATCGACAAGACAGCTGCAGGGATCCACACCCGAAGGTCTCCGGCGGTGCCTCCAGCCGCCGCCAGCCAAGCGGCTAGTAATCCGACCGTCCCTACAGCCACCAACCCCCATCCGGATACCGCCGAAAAAGTGGTTGCCGACTCCATGGTGCGCCGGATGTATGCCAGAGTTTCCTTTGGGTCCTGCCTGTCCTCGTACGTGGGAGTGGTCACTGTACCCCCCGGCTCTAGTTGGAGGAAAAGAACTTTATACCGCAAAGTACAGGTTGGCTTGGTAATTTCAAGTGTTGGGGTCGGGGTTGAATGCCGGGCGCAACCTATTATGATTTTCCATTCTGTCCGGAAACCCGGCTTTCGAGCACTAATCCCACTACCATATATAGGATGTCGCTACTCTCTCTCAACAATGTTTCGAAACGGTTCGGAAGCGTCAGCGCAGTAGACGACGTTTCCTTCTCTGTGGACCGCGGCGAAGTCGTAGGCTTTCTCGGACCGAACGGAGCCGGCAAGTCTACGACTATGCGGATTATCAACCAGTTCTTCGAGCCCGATGAAGGCGAGGTCTTTTTTGACGGTGACTCGTTAGGTGATGTATCGCGCGACGCCAAGCGCCGGATAGGATACCTACCCGAGAACAATCCACTATATGGCGACATGCTGGTTGCCGAATATCTGGATTTCATTGCAAACTTGCGCGAACTCCAGGGCAGTGATCGGGCCCATGGCATCGACGAGGCGGTCACGGGCACCGGGATTGCCGAAGTGTATTATCGGCCGATCGGCGAGTTGTCGAAGGGATATAAGCAGCGTGTCGGTCTCGCTCAGGCCATTCTGCACCGCCCCGACCTGCTTGTGCTCGACGAGCCGACCGAAGGATTGGATCCCAATCAGCGCGTAGAGATACGGCGGCTGATCGACGAATTGGGTAAGGAGCGCACCGTGATACTGTCGACTCATGTGCTTCCCGAGGTGCAGCACATGTGCTCGCGGCTCTTGGTCATTCACCACGGAGCGATCGTAGCTGACGGTCCGGTTGAGCAACTTGTAGCACAAGCCAGTGGCATCGTGCAGATCAGTGTCGAAGCGGCGGGCTCCGGGATCCCCTCGGCATTGGGTAAGCTGGAGGGTGTTCAGCGGGTGAGGGAAGTGCGTGAGTCAGGCGACCGGGTTACTGTCGAGCTTTCTGCGGAAGCCGCCAGTGAAGTTCGACCTGCAATTTTTGACTTGGCCAAGTCGAGCGGTTGGACACTGTACGAGCTGCACCAGGAGACGAGAAGCCTGGAGGAGTTGTTTCATCAGCTCACAACAGGGGAGGCGGCGTGAGAGCTATCGTTACGATCGTCCGCCGGGATCTCAAGGCCATGTTCGACCAGCCGATGGGGTACATCTTGCTGGTCGTGTTTGTTGGACTCAATAATTTCCTCTTCTTCCGCCAAGCCTATCTAATGGGCGTCGCATCGATGCGCCCGATGTTCGACTTCCTCCCATGGATGTTCCTGTTCTTCATTCCTGCCGTAACGATGAGGGCGCTGTCGGAGGACATTAGGGCCGGAACGTTGGAGGTCCTGCTTGCTCAGCCGATCTCGGAACTCGAGCTACTGGTGGGTAAGTACTTGGCTCAACTGTTGTTCATCTGGTTTGCGTTGGCTCTCACCTGGCTGATCCCTGTTGGATTTAGTTTGGGAGCTGACTTACACGCAGGTGTAATTTTTTCACAATATGTCGGTGCCGCGCTACTGGCGGCCGGATTCTGTGGTATCGGGTTGTGGGCGTCGAGCATGAGCAAGGACCAGATCACTGCGTTCATTATCGGTGTAGCCGTGATGTTTCTTCTGATGTTCGTTGGATTAAACGCACTCGTTGTAGGGCTGCCGCCAAGCTTGGCAGCGATTGCCGCCAACCTAGGTGTCCTGTCCCACTTCCAGAATGTTGCGAGAGGGGTGATCGATTTAAGGGACGCCGTTTACTTCGCTACCCTGACTACAATATTCGTGGTGCTTGCATATGGCGTTATCATGGGTCGCAAACTTGCGCCCGCCGGCGCCACGCTCAAGCGGCTGCGGCTCGGCACTTCGTTGACCATTGTCACGCTGGTAGTAGTGAACCTCTTTGGCCGTCATATCGGTGGCCGGCTCGACTTAACACCGGGCAACGCCTACACGTTGTCGAAGGCTACGAAAGATCTGCTTGGCAACCTCGACGATTTAGTAACGATCAAGCTCTTTGTGTCCAAGGAGCTGCCGCCCGAGATCTCGCTGCTCAAGCGGGATCTAGATGATCTTCTCAGTGATTTCCGGGCTTCGGGCAAGGGTAAAGTGCGGGTGCTCGAGCGCGACCCGGCTAGCGACGAAGAGGTGGCCAAAGAAGCTCAAGCCCTCAACATTCCGCCGGTTCAATTCAACGTGGTCGGCGATCGGGAATTGCAGGTGAAGGAAGGCTATCTGGGGATAGCGCTGCAATACGCCGATCAGACGGAAACCATACCGTTAATTAGGCAAACAGAAGATCTCGAATACCGGCTCGCCTCGTATGTTCGCGCGCTGACGAGGGAGAGCAAGCCCACGATCGGCTTCGTGGAGAGCTTGCCGCCCTCGGGCCCGCAGGGAAGGCCGCCGGCGTTCCAGGCGCTCAAACAGCAGTTGAGAGATGGTTATGAGGTGCGCACGGTCCGGTTGGCAACCGATTCTCTGAAGTCAGGAGATTTCGCAGCCTTGGTGCTCGCTGGGTCTCCCACGATGGTCGCAGACTCCGTGGCCCAGAAGCTGGAGGCGTTCCTGCGAGAAGGCGGAAACGCTCTCGTGATGGCGACCGGCATGATACTTCAGCCGCAGCAGCCGTTTGCTCAACCTCAGCCGGTGGGATGGAATAAGATTCTAGAGGCGTACGGTGTCTCTATTCAGCTAGAGATCGTCTACGACCTTCTGTCGAACGAGAGAGTGGCGTTGCCCACGTCGTTCGGAAATTTGTTGCGCAGCTATCCGTTCTGGTTACGTGCCGTCAGCACAAAACTGTCTCCTTTGAACCAGGACATAGAAAGTGTCTTCATGCCGTGGACTAGCGCTGTAGATACATCGAGCGCGGTTCCGGGTACTGTTATTCCGCTACTCGTTACAAGCGAGGCAGGTGGAGTAGAGTCAGGCCAAGCCTATATCGATCCTCGGCGTAGCCAGTTCCCGCAGGACAGTTTGGATGTTCGGTTAGTCGGTGTATTGGTGAATCCTGGTGCGGCAGAAGGGGACAAAGATGAAGACAATGACGACCAGTCGTCTACTACCTTGCCAACTGGACGTCTGGTTGTCATCGGTAATGGAGAATTTGCCAGTGACCAATGGGTGAGGAACGCGCCACGTAACGTTGTGTTTGTTCAGAATGCGGTGGATTGGTTGGCGCAAGACGAAGGGTTGATTTCAATTCGGTCCAAGAACCGTACACCCCCTGGATTGCTATTCACAAGTGACGTTACCCGTGACCTGGTGAAGTACAGCAACGTCATTGGTGTGCCGCTCATATTGATTTTGTCGGCAGTAGTGAGGCTATGGCGGCGGCGGAGGAGGATCACCCGTATGGTGTACGCCGGACCGGAAGGCGCGGAGGCGACATGAACCCCAATACGTTGAAGCGGATCGTCGTTGTTCTGGGTGTGGCTCTACTGTTGTGGGGGCTCTCGGAGCTTATGGGTGGAGGTCGTGACGAGAGCAAGTCCGTGTTCGTTCTTCCTGCAGTCCTGCCCGGTGACATGGATACGGTCACCATAGTCAAATCGTCCGACACCATTGTTCTTGTCCGCGATGGCGACAGCTGGACAGTGAACGGGTTCAAGGCCTCGAACTTGGTAATGAAGCGGTTGTTTAACGGGTTGGCTGATTCGAGTGAGGCAGAGCTGATTTCCACCAGCCCCCTGGTGCACAAGCGCATGGAGGTCGACTCCTCCGGCGTCAGCGTACGGCTGGTGGGTGGCGGCAATGAGCTGGCATCACTCATCTTTGGCAAGCGCGGACGGCAGTTCAACACCTCATATGTTCGTATTACCGGCCAAGACTTCGTCTACCAATATGTTGGAACTCTTACCGGTATTGTCAGGCAGGGTGTCGACGAGTGGCGAGACAAGACGATCGTGATGGTCGAACCGGACAGTGTTGGGCGGATCATAGCCCGGCGCGGCGAACGGAGCTACGACCTGGCGAAGCGCGGAGACGAGTGGCGAGTTGGGAGAGTCTCCGCTGACACTGCTGCAGTGCGGCGCCTACTCGCTCAGTATGACTCGCTCCAGGCCAACGGTTTTGCCACTGAGCTGCAGATGGACTCGCTGGACTTCGATCGACCAGATCGTAGTATCATCATCCTTGGGCTTCAGGGAGATACGCTAACACAGCTGGTGTTTGACTCGACGAGTTCAGCCTTCTGGGTGCGCGATCCGGCCGGGGGCACGGTTTTCAAGATTCTGAGTTGGAAGGCTGATCAACTCATTCCCAAGGACAGTACATTGCATCAGAAGGCGGGCAACTAGCGGCCTGCGGCCATGGTTTCGTCGGCCGTGCAGCATGCCGGTGGTGCCCGGACCGCGTCTCACGTTTTCTTTCTCGACAGCGCGATCGCTAGCGCCAGTGCAGCGATTCCGATTGCGGCCCCGGCGAGCGCCACTGCGCCGCCTGCTGACACACTTGTCCGACCGACGATAGCGACGCGCTGAGCCCGACGAGTGGAGCCCGGGCTGTCAGTCCACTCGAGATCTGGACCTGCAGCGCGACCCAGTGTTACAGGTAGCACCAACTCGGTTTTCCGGGCATCCCCTTTGATACGACCAAAGAACGAGAACTCTCGGAAGTCGCCCTTGCGAAGTTCACTACCAGACCAAACGATCGACTGCGGATTCGTCGCGGTACCGGCTTGCAGGTCAAAGGTCCAACCGGTTGGCGCATCAACACCAAGTACCGTTATTGCCTCGGGAAGATCGAGCCGAATCGAGATCGTGGCTGTATCGGTGTTATTCGCGACACGAACGGAAAACCGCTCCCACGCCGCAGGCGTTGTACTGGTCGGATGAATCGCTACCTGTGCCCAGAGCGTGGATCCGAAGGGCGATTGCAGTGCTAGCAGGCATACGATATAGAGCAGGCAATTATTGTAGTTGTGTAATTTCACGTCTCGTGCCGCTTCCCTAGAAGGTTTCTTGTTAAGCGAAATACATCGTACCACATATCTTTTGTCAGTTTACGCGTGTTGGTGTTTTGTCTGCTCGGGTGGTATGACGTTATGAGGCTGGTGCCGTTTGGTAGAGATGTAGCAATACCATGGCCGAATTGCGGCCGCTCGCCGGGAGTCAAGCTGTTCCACCACCCCGCTGCCTTGAGCCACCATTGATAGGCGAGCCTTCCAAGAGCCAAGGTCACACACACATTCGTTAGGAGACTCAGGTCTGCCTCGAGATACCTGCCGCATCGCTCGAATTCTTCCTTGGTCGGCTTGTTGCCCGGGGGTGCGCAGCGGGCGGCTGCCGTTATGTAGCAGTCGGTCAGTTCCATGCCGTCGTCGCGGGACAACGAATCAGATTGGTTTGCAAAGCCAAACCGAAATAGAGCTTCGTACAGCCAGTTACCGCTGGAATCTCCCGTGAACATGCGACCGGTGCGATTGGCGCCATGGGCGGCCGGCGCGAGGCCTACGATCAGAAGTCGGGCTCGCGGGTCACCGAATCCGGGTACTGGCTTTCCCCAGTATTCCCAGTCTTTGAATGCGTGTTTCTTCGTCTGTGAGATGTGAGTACAGTGGTCCACAAGGCGTGGACAGCGACGACAGTTGACTACTGCGAGGTTCACGCTTCGCAATGTTCGGAAGCGAGTTTTCAATGACCATCTCCAGCGAGTTCTTGATCGCGTAGCTCGCGGCGCAGGATCTTCAGTACGGTGCTCTTGGGAAGGCTGTCCCGAAATTCTATCTGGCGCGGAATCTTGTACGCCGCGAGCCGCTCGCGGCAGTAGGCTACTAGGTTTTCGGCGGTTGCCGCGCTGTCGGGCTTCAGCACCACAAACGATTTGACGCTCTCACCGCGCTTCTTGTCGGGAATACCTATGGTGGCGGCCTCTAGCACGGCGGCATGTCCCATCAATACGCGGTCCACTTCGTCGGGGTAGACATTGTATCCGGAGCAGAGGATCATGTCCTTCTTGCGACCGACTATGTAGAAATATCCGTCGTCGTCCTGCACGGCAATGTCGCCCGTGTAGAGCCAGCCGTCTCTTATCATGTCTGCGGTTTCGTCGGGCCTGTTCCAATATCCTTTCATTATCTGCGGCCCCCGTAGAATCAGTTCGCCTTCCTGTCCGTTTGGCATTTGAGAAACGCCATTCTCCAAATCTACGATCTTTGCATCTGTGTCAGGGAGCGGAACACCGATGCTGCCAGGCTTTCTCTTTGTCAGCGGATTGGAGTGCGTCACTGGCGATGTTTCGGTTAGGCCGTATCCCTCGGCGATCCTACCGCCGGTAAGCTCTTCGAAGCGTTCGAGCACCTCCACTGGCAACGGCGCGGACCCCGAGTTGCACACCTTGATGCTACTGAGGTCCAACCTACTTACACCGGGAGATTGATTGATCCCGCTATAGATTGCTGGGACAGCCGGGAGCAACGTCACGCCACGTTTTTGGATGCTCTTGATGATGCCAGTAATATCACGGGGGTTGGGCACAAGAATGATTTGGGCTCCGAGATGAATCGGCATGTTCATCGATACGGTCAGGCCATAAATGTGAAAATACGGGAGGCATGCGAGGAGGACCTCCTTGCCGGGCTCGACACCATGATTCCACCGCGCAATCTGTTGCAAATTGTACGAGACGTTGCGATGGGTCAGCATCGCTCCCTTAGAGACTCCGGTTGTACCACCTGTGTATTGCAGCATCGCGACGTCGTCGAGGTCGATTTCCAAAGGTGGGGGTGTTGGGCCGGTTCCGTTGATGAGTTTTCTGAAAAAATGAATGTGTTGAGCGGGCTCCACTCGCGCCACCATGGGCGGGCGTTGCCGCTTGAGCTTGAACCTTCCAAGTACGTTGAGCGGGAAGCGGAGATAGTCGGGTATCGATGCGATTATATACTGCTTCACGGGTAACTCTTCTAGGACCGGCTCAATGCGGCGCTTGAACAGAGAATCCAGGACAATTGCTACAACCACCTCGGCATCCGTCCACTGGTGTACTATCTCGGGCGCCGTATACAGTGGGTTGGTCATCACCGCCTGTGCGCCTAGCCGTAAGGTGGCGTAGTAGGCGATGACGGTCTGAGGGAGATTTGGAAGTTGGATGGCGACTCGTGAGTTCTTGTGCACACCCATCGTAGACATGGCCGCTGCCAGCCGGTCTACCTCACCTTTGAGCTGGCCGTAAGTGAGTCTCGCGTTGTGGAAAGTGAGCGCTGGGCGATCAGGGTAGCGTTGCACTGCACGCTCGAGAATCTCGGGGATAGTTAGGTCCTCGTAATCGAGCGATGCCGGTACACCGGGATCATAAGAGTCGTGCCAACGGCGAGGTTGCATTAGAGTATTTCGATGTTGGACGAGGTATGATACGGGTGTTGGGTGTCAGGTCAATGGGTAGAAACGGCACGCATCACATCCACAGGCTATCTCAAGTGGTCGAACCAATACAGGGAACGGAGATGGAAATCCGATGAGATGGTGGACCTTCGGTCACTACCTGCGGCTGCTAAGCGTGTGCAATTCTAATATAGGCTGACCCAGGACGGTGCGGGAGCCGGTGGACGGTAACCAAGGTTTGGACTGCCACGCAGCATGCCACTAACTGAGATAGCTCCAGCGCCCTAGATATCGAGGTTTTTCACAAACTTCGCGTGTTTTCTGATGAAGTCCCGGCGAGGCTCAACCTCGTCACCCATGAGATCCTCGAACAGCCGGGCAGTCACGGCGGCATCTTCCAACTCCACCTGCTGGATTGTGCGAGCAGCGGGGTCCATCGTGGTATGCCAAAGCTGCTCTGGATTCATCTCTCCTAAACCTTTGTAACGTTGTATGGCTACTCTTCCCTTACTTCCGTTTTCCAATCGCTTGACATAGCTGTCTCGCTCAGCGTCGTCGTAGGCGTAGAACTCCTCCTTCCCCTTTGCGACACGATAGAGGGGGGGTTGTGCTATGTAGACATAGCCGGCTTCGATCAACTGGCGCATTTGATTGTAGAAAAATGTTAACAGGAGTGTCCTGATGTGGGCGCCGTCCACATCCGCGTCCGTCATAATGATGATCTTATGGTATCTGGCTTCTTCAATCTTGAAGTCATCTTGACCGAGCCCGGTGCCAATGGCTGTGACCATGCTTCGGATCTCTTCGTTTGACAAGATTTTGTCGATCCGAGCCTTCTGCACGTTCAGAATCTTGCCCCGGAGAGGAAGTATTGCTTGGAATGAACGGTTCCTGCCCTGCTTTGCTGAACCTCCGGCGCTGTCTCCCTCAACCAGGTAGAGTTCGCACATGGTAGGGTCTCTGAGCGAACAGTCGGCCAGTTTACCCGGGAGAAGTCCTCCGTCGAGAGCGCTCTTCCTGCGGACGAGTTCCCGAGCCTTCCGGGCGGCCTCGCGAGCACGAGCCGCGCTTAACGCCTTGTCTATGATGGCGCGAGTCGCCGACGGAGTCTCAAGTAGGAAGTTACAGAGATGTTCGTACACCACAGTCTTGACGGCGCCCTCAACTTCAGAATTGCCGAGCTTCGTCTTAGTCTGTCCCTCGAATTGAGGCTCTTTTACTTTGACATGAAGGACTGCGGTCAGTCCCTCCCTCACGTCATCTCCACTGAGTGTGAAATCGACCTTCTTGAGTAGTCCCTTGGACTTGGCGGTCTCGTTGATGGATCTAGTCAGCGCTGATTTTAAGCCGGTCAGATGCGTGCCGCCCTCGTGCGTATTGATATTGTTCACGAACGTGAACACGTTCTCACTGAACCCGTCGCTGTACTGCATCGCGATGTCGATTTCGATTTCGTCCTTAGTCGCTACGAAATGGATCGGCTTGGGGTGAAGCGCCTTACGCGTTCCACGCAGGAACTCCACGAATTCGGAAATGCCCTTCTTGAACTGAAACGATTCAGTTCGACGTGGCTCAACCCGCAGGTCGGCGAACGTGAGGGTGATTCCTGAATTTAGGAATGCCAGCTCGCGCAGGCGGTTGATGATCGTATCGCCATCGAACTCGATTTCGGGAAAAATCTGTGGATCAGGCCTGAATGACACCTTGGTGCCGGTCTTCTTGGTCGTGCCGGTGGCCTGTAGTTTTTCGACGGTTACGCCGCGCTCGAAGGCCATGTGGTGCTCCTGCCCATCACGCCGCACCCACGCGTCAAGACGCTCCGATAGTGCGTTGACCACGGATACTCCAACGCCGTGGAGACCGCCCGACACTTTGTAAGTGTTCTTGTCGAACTTTCCCCCGGCATGGAGTACCGTCATCGCGATCTCGAGACCGGGTAATTTTTCTGTCTTGTGGATGTCGACGGGAATTCCCCGGCCATTGTCCGTGACGGTAATCGAGTTATCGGCGTTGATTGTGAGGTCGATGCGATCGCAGAAGCCGGCCATGGCTTCGTCGATCGAATTGTCGATTACTTCGTAGACCAGGTGGTGGAGGCCTCGGGAGGCGGTCGACCCGATGTACATGCCTGGGCGCTTCCTGACGGCCTCCAGGCCCTTCAATACTTGAATCGAGTCGGAGCTGTAGGCCTGTTGCTTCTCGGCAGCGGTCATCGTTTTCCTGTGGATCGTCAAAACAAAAAAGGGGTCGCGAGCGACCCCAAGGAGGTCCGCTAAGTATACCAGATTTAGGGCGTTATCGCAACGGTGAATAGGTGGGTTAACAGACTGGGAAATATGGGGTTAGGACTGCTGGGCTGCAGGGCTCTCAGTTGGCACGCCACCTAATTCGCTTGATCTTCTTTCCGCGGCGTCCCAACTGTTTCAGTATGACGGGTGACATCAACTGCAACTCCTGCATCCATGACGCGGATCTCACGCTCACTACCAAGGTCCCATCCGGTCGGACCTCATGGGGCGTTGTGACTTCGGCGATCTTGGGTCCCACGAGTGCAGCCCATTCTGTGACCACGCTGGCCTGTTGTATGCGGCGCTTGATTCCGTGTCCTGCGAAGTAGTCTTCGAGCGCCTTGCCTACTGTCAGGTCCGGCCTATTGGTCAATCCGTCCTCCGTTCATGGTCCAGCGCGGCCGTTCGAATAATACCTTCGGAACCTCGCCGTCGCGGGGTGCAGTGATAATCACCTGCCCTGGGAACGATTCGTTGATGAGTGACAGTAACCGTTCCTGCCGGTTCTGATCGAGTTCGGCGAAGACGTCGTCAAGCAGGGCAATCGGTGCCGAGCTGTGGGTGGCGGCCAACGCGCGGGCTTCGAGCAGCCGTAAAGCGATTGCTGCCGTGCGTTGCTGGCCCGCAGAGCCGTAGCGTCGCAGCTCTCTCCCCGCCAATGTCAGGACCATGTCGTCCCGGTGAGGGCCAACTGTGGTCGTCCCTTTTCTGATGTCGCGTTCAAATCGTTCTTCTAGGCATCGCTCAACAGCGGCCGCGCCTTCTACCGGAGTCCAATGACGCGAGTGGTATGTCAGACTGGGCTCTCCCCTCTCGCCCAGAGCGTCGAGTAGCTCGAGGAAGATTGGCTGCCACTCGAGCGTCCACTCATGACGAGCTGCCGCGACCTCGGCAGCCGCAGCTACGAACGGCCGGTTGAACACTCGAGCCTCTTCGGGGCGGCCTCTCTTGAGAGCTGCGTTTCGCTGTTTCATGGCGGCTCGCATCGCAGTGAGATGCTTCAGATAGCTGTTGGAGGACAAGCACAGGAGCACGTCCAAGTATCTTCTGCGGCTGGCGGGCCCGCCATCTACGATAGATCGGTCGGCTGGGGAAAACGCAACCGCGGTGATGAGGCCGACTCCGTCGGCCAGCTTTCGGATTTCTGACCCTCCCGCAGTCACCTTCTTGCGCCTGCCGGCCACTTCGTAGCCGACGGTTATGCGCTGTTCCGCTGTGCCGGCCACGAAGAAACCGGCCTCTCCAAACCGAACCAAGTCTCGATCCTTGGCTCCCCTCAGTGAACGAAACAGTACCAGATAGTAAATGGCCTCGAGAAAATTTGTTTTCCCATGGCCGTTCTCACCGATTACGACGACACCGGTCTCCGGAATCTCGACGTCTAGCGCCGCCAGGTTCCGGAAGTTGCGGACGGTGAGTTGAGTCAGGTGCAAAATGACATCCCGTTGCACTGGAGTGCGCCGATGTCTCTCATCATCCGATCATCCTAGATCGCTTGTCTCGCGAGGTCAAATGCCACGGTACACGGCCACATGAAAAAGGATTCAACGTTTCATCACAGTCGTGACGGCCGGCTCCTCGGGTATTGCCCGGCCGATCGATCTAACAGCTCTCGGTCGTGCGCCTATTCTGTAGCGCCGGTGGTTTAGTGCCATAGGATTGCGTAGCTTCGTCTGGCGCTCAAACAATCCGGTCGAGCACCGCCGGTGGGCGAGCTAGGCGAAAGCGAATCGCACTCCGGTTGAAACTGCAGAGGAGGCTTCGGAAGGAGGCCAGCAATGTTAAGAAAACTATGCATAACTCTGCTGCTGGCGGTGATCTTCGTCCCCATGGCTGAGGCGCAGGAGATGTCCGACTGGCTGAAACGTACCAAGTTTAGCGTCCTGGCATTCGGCGACGCATACTGGCTGCCGACCAATGACAATCCGGCACTGACAGCGGAGAACGGATTCTGGCTGCGCCGCACGTATCTGACCATGGACCACAACATTAACGAGGAACTCTCCTTTCGCGTCCGGTTCGAAGCGAACTCACCGGGCGATTTCACGAGTTCTAGCAAACTCGAACCCTTCGTGAAAGATCTATACCTGCGGTGGACAGAGAAAGACCATCAGGTGTTTCTCGGCATCTCCGGCACGCCGATCTGGGGTGTGGTCGAAAAAGTTTGGGGTTACCGGTACGTAGAGAAGACCCCGTTGGATCTTCAGAAGATGGGATCTTCCCAGGATTTCGGTGTGGCCGCCAAGGGGCGGCTCGATTCCGGTGGGAAAGTGCGGTATCACGCGATGGTGGGCAACGGCTCTGGTACCAAAGGCGAGACCGACACAGGCAAGAAAGGAGCGTTGGGACTAGCGCTGTATCCAGGCAGCGGCTTTGTGATCGAGGCGTACGGTGATTATGAGGGGCGGCCGGGAGACAACGATCGAACAGTTGTACAACTGTTCGGTGCCTGGCAAGGTGATCGCGCGAAATTGGGTGCACAAGTCGCCCGACAACACCGCAAAATAGAAGGGTCGGCAGCGCTCGACTTGGATATTGTCTCGTTCTTCGGATCGGTTCAATTAAGCGAGCGTGCAGTTTTTCTTGCCCGGTACGATCGCATGTTCGAAGCGAACCCGGACGCGGCCAAGATAGCCTACGTACCGCTGAACCCCACCGCGAATTCCAACCTGCTTCTGGCAGGCATCGACGTGACATTGGCCGACGAGTTTCATCTGATTCCGAATGTGGAAGCTGTGTTCTATCACGGTGCGCAGGGAGCCACCAAACCCGATTCGGAGGTCATGCTCAGGACTACGTTCTTCGTCACGTTCTAGCGACCTAACGAAAGAGGGTGAAGGAGTTTATCCTATTGACGAAACGGAAAGCACCGGAACGAACCTCAAAAAGAGGAACGTGATGCCCACAGAACCGAAGCCACCCAAGTTGCATGGCGAGTTCGTCAAGCGTTTTCCCGATCTCGGCAAGGCTTGGGAGTCGATTGCGGAAGCAGGTCGTAAGGGTCCGTTGGACGAGAGGACCGCCCGGCTAGTGAAGTTGGGAGTCGCAATGGGGGCGCTACGCGAGGGCGCGGTCCACGCAGGAGTGCGCAAGGCTCTGGGAATGGGCATCACGCCCGAGGAGATCGAACAGGTGGTGGCTTTGACCGCCGGGACGCTAGGTATGCCGTCCACGGTCGCTGTCTACGCCTGGTCTCGCGACGTCATATCGGGAGCATCGAAAAGCTAGGCCAGGGCTGTCGTCTCTAGATTCAGTAGTTTTTTCTTTAGCGACAGCCCGCCCCCAAAACCACCTAACTTCCCTCCTGCCGCCACCACGCGGTGACACGGAACCACTATGGGAATTGGGTTGCGTCCGTTAGCGCCTCCCACAGCTCGTGCCGCCTTGGGGTTTCCAATGGCACGCGCTACTTCCCCGTAGGTCTTTGTTCTTCCAAAAGGTATGCGAGTGAGTTCCTTCCAAACACGTCTCTCGAATTCGCTTCCCGCGGGCCGTATCCGGAACGTGAACTTCCTTCGCTTGCCGGACAAGTAATCGCCGAGTTCTCGTGCAACCGTGCGCTCGAGAGTGTTTGTGGGTCTGCGGCGTGAGTACTTCCCGAAGCGGATCCGGGTTACAGCACCTCCATCTACCGTCACGGTGAGGTTCGTTGTGGAAGATCGTACAGCAAACGTTTGTGGGCTCATGAATCACCTCCTGGGATGGTGTTGAGAGTGTTCCATCTATCGGGTCGGTTTATCGTCACGAACGCCGCGCGTGCGAGCGCTCATGGTCCAAGAGCGCCTGCTTGCGCCAGCGCCCGCCGCCGTATCCGGAGAGTGCTCCATCCGACCTGATCACCCGGTGGCAGGGGATAATGATGGCTAGGCGGTTGTCGCCGTTTGCGCGGCCTACCGCACGTTGGGCATGTGGTCTGCCGATATCGAGCGCGAGCCGCTCGTAGGTGCTGGTTTTGCCATAGGGGATGCGTCTCAGACTGTCCCACACGGCGAGCTGGAACTCTGTGCCGGGTACGACTACGGGGACCTCGAATTCCATGAGGTTGCCGGCAAAGTACCGACCTAGCTCGGAGTCTAGTTGTGCGATATGCTCGTTGCTTCCAGGCGCTATCACCAGATCCAGTTGTTTCTGTATGCGTTCTACTTGCGTCTTGAGCATTCGGCGGTCGGCGAACTCGAGGAGACACACTCCCTTATCTGTGGCGCAGGTTACCATCGGGCCGAGCGGGGTGAGAAGTCGTGTCATGACGGCTGACCTTGTTGCATGGCTTCTTCCCGGGGTCACGCCGATGAACTGTCGAAAAGCGTCCTGGAATCCGCTCAGGGACTCGTATCCGTGGTCGTAGGCCGCGCGCGGGACGTCGTCGCCATGGCGGATTTGGCCCAACGCAAGAGCGAGTCGGCGTGCGCGCTGGTAGGCATGAAAGGTCATTCCATGGTTGGTCCTGAACCAGCGTCGCACCCGCGCTGGATCCAGCGACATGGCGCGCAAATCTGAGTCGGTCCTTCGTTGCGCGGGATCACGTTCGATATCGGCCAGGAGCTGGTGCAGCCACTCCGGGGTAGAGCCACTGGGCTCGATCGGTCGGCACCGCTTGCACGGCCGGTATCCTGCGGAGAGCGCCTCGCCTACGGTTCCGAAGAACTCCACGTTCTCGAATTGCGGCTTCTTGGCGGGACACGTGGGCCGGCAGAAGATTCCCGTTGTGCGCACCGCCGTGAAGAAGATCCCATCGTATCCGCTGTCCCGGTTGCTAAGTGCCTTGTACATCTCGGCCGCTGGAGGCAAGTTCGAACTAATCATGGCGAGCAATTTACGGGCTTTTTGCGATAGTGCCACCGAAATCTGAACATCGAATTCCGTCGCCCCGGGAACTTGGCGAGCTGTTCGGTGATATCGACATTTATCTCTTTGACCAGATTTTCAAGGGGAGGATTTCCGAGTCCGATACGGTGCTGGACGCCGGTTGCGGCGGCGGACGCAACCTCGTGTATCTGCTTCGAATAGGATGCGACGTTTGCGCGGTGGATAGTTCAACGCAGGCGATCGAAGACGTTCGCTCGATGGCGGCCAATCTCGCGCCTGGACTCCCTGCATCCAACTTCAGAGTTGAGACTCTAGACAGCCTCTCGTTTTCCGATGAGCAGTTCGATGTGATCATAAGCAATGCAGTGTTACATTTCGCCGCCAACGAGTCCGCCTTCCGAGCTATGCTCTTGGAACTGTGGCGGGTGCTCAGTCCGGACGGCATCTTTTTTTCTAGATTGGCGTCGACGATCGGGATCGAAGATCGGGTGACTTCGCTTGGGGGCCGCCGCTACCGATTGCCCGATGGCAGCGAGCGGTTTCTCGTTGACGAGGGAATGCTGGTACGATGGACGCACGAGCTGCGCGGGGCGCTGCTCGAACCGATCAAGACGGTGAATGTGCAGAATCAGCGTTGCATGACGACGTGGTGTTTGAGAAAACGCAACGAAGTTGGGTGAGTTCAATCCTAACTGTAAAGGAGCGGTAGATGGTAATCCTTGAGACGAGTGCTGGAGTGGTCAGTGTAGAGCTGTTTGAGGATCAGGCTCCGGTGACCGTCGCTAATTTTTTGGAATACGTCGATGCAGGCTTTTTTGATGGCACGATTTTCCATCGTGTCATTCCGAAATTCATGATTCAGGGCGGTGGGTTCACTGATGAGATGAGTGAGAAGCCAACGCGCGATCCCATCAAGAATGAAGCCGACAATGGGCTGAAAAACGAAAGGGGCACACTCTCGATGGCTCGTACGAGTGATATCAACAGTGCCACCTCGCAGTTCTTCATCAACGTCGCTGACAATAAGTTCTTGGATCACAGTGAACGTGATTTCGGATATGCCGTGTTCGCCAAGGTGGTCGAGGGAATGGACGTCGTGGACCAGATAGCCCAGGTGAAGACAGGGAGCAATGGGGGCCATCAGGATGTCCCGGTAGAACCGCTTGTTATTCAGTCTGCTACCAGAAGCTGATCTACAGTGGGTGTCCGCATCGCGGAGATTCGGCCAGAACATGCAGCGGAGGTGCAGGTGTTGGCGTCTGACCCGGCCATTCTCAGTACGACCCAACTTCCCTCACCGTATCCTCCCGACGGTGCTCAGAGCTTCATACGAGATGCGATGGAGGGTCGGCGAGCCGGTACTACGTTTGTCTTCGCGATGATGGACGGAGATCTCCTGGTGGGAACATGTGGTTTCAAGGACGTGACGGGGTCACCGAGGGAGGCCGAGGCAGGCTACTGGGTGGGAAAGCCGTATTGGGGCAGGGGATATGCCAGTGCCGCTCTAGGATTGCTGTTGGAGTTCGGGTTCGGTGAATTGAAGTTATCGAAGGTCCGGGCATGTTGCTTGACGATCAACGCTCGCTCGCTGCGAGTGCTCGAAAAGTCTGGTTTCGTAGGGACGCACGTGAATACGGAGGCATCGGGCGGCAACTGGGAACCAACAGACCGGTTTGCCCATTTCGAGTTGTATAGATCCGAGTGGCTGAAAGCCGATGGTTGCTAGGCATTAGACCAAGCCGCGTCTCGTCTGGCGCGTTATCATATCGAGGGGATCAGGACACCAAATGATTCGCATCCCGAACAAATGTCATCTCGTCCACCAATACTACCGCCAAATTCTGGCCATGGCGGTCCTCACAACAGTTGTAGGTAGTTATTTCGCCCTGAAATTGTCTTTGCAGAGTGATTTGGCGGAGTTGTTGCCAGATAGCTTCGAGAGTGTCAAGGCACTCAATCGGATGAAGGAAGAAGTGGGCGGAATCGGTCAGTTACGGCTCATATTCGAAACGGACGATTTTGCGGCAGTCCAAAGGCTGGAACAGGACCTGGAGCCGAAGTTGCTGGCCAGTTCGTTCGTCAACTACGTGGACTACCGGAACGACGTGGCTTTCTACAAGAAGAACGCTCTGCTGTTTCTGACTCCAGCAGGGCTGGACTCGCTGAAAGACGCGATACAGACCACGATAGATGCTGAGAAACAGAAGCTCAACCCTCTATTTGTCGATGACTTGTTTGGTGAGAGCGATGTAGAGGATAACGGCGAGGGCTTGGCGGAGTGGGGTGACGAGTATCAGGATCAGGAGCCAGACGAGTATTACACGAACAGCGACAGTACGATACTCGTCATGAAGATCTTCGCATCGCAAGCCAACTCCAGTATGGGGTCTATTCGCGATATGATTGCCGAGGTAGACAGGATCGTTGCTTCGATGGACTTGAACCAATACGATCCGAACCTAAGAATCTATCATGGCGGCAATTTCCAGAACCGGATAGATGAATTTGCGGTCGTGAAGAGTGACATCTTCGGCACTGCTCTCTATGGATTGGGCGGTGTATTCCTGTTGATCGTTGTTTATTTCCGCCGCATCCTCGCAGCGCTCCTAATCACGATCAGTTTACTCTTCTCGTTGAGCTGGACTTTCGGCCTGACCTATCTGGTGATCGGTCAACTGAACACGATCACGGGTTTCATGTTTGTCATTCTCTTTGGTCTGGGCATTGACTACGGCATCCACACGTTTGCGCGCTATGTAGAAAGTCGCAAAGCCGGGCTCGATTCGGAACCTGCGATGGAGAAAGTCATTTGCGGCACTGGGTCGGCGCTTGCGACGACGGCAATTACGACCTCGGCTGCGTTCTTCACGCTCACGATCATGGATTTCAAGGGTTTTTCGGACTTGGGGTTCATAGCGGGCGTGGGCATGCTGTTCGCTCTGGTGGCCATGGTCATGGTCTTACCAGCGTTAATCGTTTTGGTGGAGAAACTTGGCCTACTGAAGATCCAACCCGTTCCAAGCAAGAGCATGGTGGTCGAAAGGCGAGCACTCAGCTACTCTAGGACGCTTCTGCTTGCTGCCATACCAGTGACGCTTCTCGCAGCGTTCTACTTTTCACGAGTTGATTTCGAATACGACTTTACAAACCTGAGGGCTATTACTCAAGAGAGGGCACTAGTCAGTGAGAAAACAGCGGGAGTATTCAAGCTCTCAGAGTCGCCTGCGCTAGTTCTGGCAGACTCCAAGGAAGAAGCTCAGGAAGTGATGGCGGAGGTGAAGAGGATCATTAGGGAGGACACTCTATCTCCGACCGTCAAGACCGTCAGATCGGTGCTATCGCTTGTGCCTGATGATCAAGCAGAGAAGCTAGAGCAGATTAGGGAGATCCGCCGGTTGGTTGATGATGAGGCGGAGGGAGTCGCCCAGGGTGAAAACAAGAGACGACTGGGTGAATTGAAGGCCTATTTACAGGTCGATGAACCCTTTACATGGGATGAGTTCCCAGCAAAGGACAAGCGTCAATTCATCAACAAGCGGGGAGAGGTGGGCAACTTTGTATTCATCTACCCGAGCGTACCACTTAGGGACGGTCGTAATGCAATCGAATTCCGCAGTGACATCGGAAAGATTACCACTAGTTCTGGGAAGGAGTTCTTTGCTGCCAGCTCGAACATCATCACGGCGGAGATGCTTCTGATAATGATTCGCGAAGGCAAGTTGGCCGTGGTCCTGTCAGCCGTCGTGGTATTCCTGATCGTATTCATTGATTTCCGCAGCGTTAAGGCCGCGTTGCTTGTATTGCTGCCGTTGGCAGTTGGTGTCTTGTGGATGGGAGGTGTGATGTACGTTGTCGGTATGAAGTTGAATTTCTTCAATATCGTCGTCCTTCCCAGCATCATCGGCATAGGTGTGGACAACGGCGTGCATATTTATCATCGGTATTTGGAGGAAGGCCCCGGTTCACTTCGGTTCATTCTAAGGAATACCGGTCTTGCAATATCTATGACAACTCTAACGACCATTGTCGGATACTCAGGTCTGATCTTGGCGAGGCACCCTGGCCTGAATTCCTTGGGCAACCTAGCGGTGATAGGTATTTCGTCGACGTTCATCACCGCGATCGTCGTATTGCCGGCTCTCCTACAGTTTCTTGACACCAGGAAGACGCCGGCCGCGTAGAGGCTGCCTACTTTCCATCTTCTGCCAACTTGGTGACCAATTTGTCGTACATCTCTTCATAGGAGCTTTTCGCAATTTGCTTGTAAAATGAGTCACGGTAGTTTCTTGCCGTACTCGCGCCGTCGATCACCAGATCATACGCTTTCCACTCATCACCCACCTTGTGCATCTTGTAAACGATTTCGACCTCCTTGCGGTCCTTATGGGCAATAGTGGTTACGGTTGCCTTGTTCCCACGTATTGCCGGCTGCTCGTACTCCACGCGGTCGGCTTTGTAAATGTTGAGCTTCTTCACGGACGAATTCCTGATTAGCTGCTGGAACACATCGACGAAATCAGCTCGCTCTTGTTCAGTTCGCTCGTTCCAGTGTTTGCCTAGGGCTAGTCGCGAAAGTTCCTTGAAGTCCATCAAGGAGTTTATGATGTCCTTTAGCCTTTCCCTGGTCTCGTCGCTAACGTCATCACCTGACGACTTGAGAATGGCTTCGACCGCCGCATTTCTGGCCTTGATGACATCGACCGGTGATTGATCGTCGGTCGCATGCAGCGTCACCGGTGCTACGTTCGAGAAAGAAAATAGCAGACCGATAGCCAAGTAACCCATGAAGATCTTGCTCTTGCGCGTCATAGTTTTATCCTCCGCCTCGTATCCAACAAGAGTGTCGCTCAATTGGGATAGAGGTCGCGGCCGATTGACTTGCTCAACTCCGCCAACGAGGTGTTGAACTCGAAGATGTTTTGCAAATGTTCTGCATCCATAGCTGCGTTGGCTCTAAACGCGTCTATGAAATCTTTGATTTCGCCAATTCCAAGGTCGAAGGTCTGCGCTTCTGCACGTAGCCAGTTCTGGCTCGCTCTCAGGGCACGCCTGCTCTCGCGCATGTTGACCTCAGCTTGTTTGATGTTGAGGTAGGTCTTCCGGACCTCCAACTTGATCCCTTCTGTCAGCGCTGTCTGATTCTGCGCCAGTCTCGAGCGCTCGAACTGTGCCAGCCTCACCTTGTCGCGTGTCTGCACGAAATTCAAATTCCAATTCAGACCCAAGACGAACCCTGGACGGAAAAAGTTGGTCGGATTGTAGACAAAAGGGTTCCTCGGGTCGGACCGGTCTTTCGCTCGGTTGTATTTTATCTGCCCACCGAGAAAGAGCTGCGGGAAATAATCGCTGGTGGATGCTCTTACGAGTGATTGACGAGCACTGATTCCGGCCCGCAACTGCGCTGTCTCGGGGCGGTACCGCGCCGCGAGATCCAAATAAAACTGCAGGCTGTCTATGGTCACGCTGATGGGATCGAGGAATTGCGTTTCTAGGTCGAAGTCGACGGTTTCGTCCAAACCGATAGCGGCCCGCAAGGCTGATTCGCCTAGCTCGATCCCATCCAACGCCTCACGGTGTCGCTTGTTTATTTCATATCGGAACAGCTGGAACTTGAAGAGATCGGTTTGGCTCACCTCATCTGAGCCCTCGTCCAGCTTTTGCTGGAGAGTGTTCTCGGCTTCGGTTACCTGGGTCAGCGCATTCTCCACGACGTGCAACAGCTCATATCCCAGGACTAGTCCCCAGTATAGCTTGCGGACTTGCAGCCGTACCTCGTCTTTCTTTGCATCCAGGTTGGCTTCGCCCGCCTCCACACCGAATGCTGCCGCATCGTTAAGTCCGCGCAACTTGCCAAAGGTCCAAATGGGCTGTATCAGGTCTAGGGTAAGTTCCGTGAACGGTCTAAGATCTGAGAGACCACTCGAGGTGTCCGGGGAAGTGAGAACGCCGGTTGGAGTGAACGTGGCCCGAGCCCGCGGAACGGCTCCCACAATCTGCGTAAAGCCTAGCTTGGGCAGGAAACGGGCGTGCGATGCCTGCGCCTGCCTAATGCGCGATAGATCGAGATCGGCATTGGCGTCCCCAACCAGTATGCTGTGCACGAGCGCGAGTTCTTCGCATCTAGCCAGACTCAATATGATTGTCTGGTTTTGTTGAGAAACGGCGATGTCAATTGGCAGGGAACAAGCAAGAGACACGCACAATGCTAACCTGTGGAACATCCGTGGCCCCTCATTGCTGGTAGGTTTTCATTTTTTGACGGACGCCGGAATCGACGGCCTCTTCAGCGCTCCTGAGAGCACGTATGTCGTCGTAGTCGGCGTAGGCGTGCGCCCCTTCTATAGAGTTTGCATCAGAAAGGATGCCGATTCCGATCGGTTTGCCAGGCGGGTTTCCACCATACGTTGCTCTATACGCTTCGCGTAGATTGAAAACATACGTACGCCATTCACCAAGATGGTCTGTGCCTGTCTCGGCGACAACCATCCAGGGTTTACCGACTCCCTTGCGCTGCATCGCAGCTCCTACGGGAAGCGTGGAACTCCAAACATATTTTACCGACTCGGGTATTATGCCAAACTTGTTCCTGTAAATGAAATAGATGCCAGCGGCGCTATCTACTTTCTTGTCATAGCGCTCATCGGCCCCCTCAGGGATCTTGTGTACCCGCCAGCGAAACGAAACGTAAGGGTACTTCTTTAGGTTCCATTTCACATCCCTGCCGAGGATTACCGACTCACCATCATCGGTTGCTTCCAGGTACTTGTTGTTATTCTGCTCCCTAACTACGTAGGGCTTGCGCTTATCGTTATCCTTTGGTTTCCATGTCCAGGTCACCGGCATCTTGCTGACCGAACTCGTTTCGAAGTCTTCCAAAGTAATGAAAGCGTATTCACCCAGTTCCGCTACCAAGTACGGAAACGAGTAATCTTTGAGCAGCTTGTTAGAGAAGTGTTTGTAGTAGTCGAGTATGCTCTCTTCTCCGATTTTGACATCGTTTATTTGCCACTTGTCATCTAAGCCCTTGAGCATATGTACGGTGAAACGGTCTTCCTTGCGACCACGCTTAATCGTGTACTGTAAGGTTGCCTCATCAGACCCAGATTTGTTTTCCTTCAATTTCAGCGAAGGAACCCGCCTCCTGCTATCCTCAGCAATGTAGGCCAACACCTTGTGCCTAATCGACGACTTTAGGGCTGCAGTGAGAACCTTCTGCTCATGAGGAACAAACGATCTCCATTTGTTTGGCGCAATTTGGGGAGCAAGCGTCTGTAAGTCGAATAACTCATCTACAATCATGAGAAATTCGGCGCCGAATTCATCGTCACTCAGCTTCTTCTCCCTCTTCATGAGATCTTGCAATTGCTTGTAGTAGTGATCGACCGTCCCTCGCGCGTCCAGTAGGTCATTGTTCGACGAGACAGCACGAGGTGACAGTGGCGAGAGCAGCAAGAGGACAACGGCCAATTGCGAATACCCTGGTCTGGTAGCAAAATTCAAGATCATTTTCTTCATGTCGATAGTGGTCCGATCTGTCTAAACAGGGGCTTGACTGCTTCACTGCGCAATACACGGCTTTTGCCTCCAAGGTCCAGCCGGATTGCACCAACCTCCCTTTCCCTGCAGCAACCGCATTGGGCTGGGGGCTTCATACTCCATTACCTAACAAGTATGTGGAGTATCTGGTTTCCCGCCCTGCGGTGTTGGTCTATTCACGCCAGGATATGGGCTCCGTTTGCTGGACCTAAGCGTGAAGTTCGCATGGGTTCTCCCAAATATGGGGCGTGGCGCGCCTAGCGCAGTTAAGCGTGCTGTTGGTCATGGTTGGCGTATCTCCTACCGGGTAGCCACCTCCGCACCGATGCTTGGTACTGGCGGTACGACTCACCGAAGGTAGCCCGGAGATGCGGTTCCTCATACAGAGTTACAAAGAGATGCACAACCAACCACCACACCATGGCGTACGCCAGCAGCGTCATCGATTGAACAAATATGGCTTCGGCCAGCACAATCATTACAATGCCGAGGTACATGGGGTTCCGTACGTAACGATACAGCCCGACGGCGATAAGCACCTTGGGGGCGTCTATGGGGGCCGGAGTGCCGCGACCTATGACCGCGAAATCCCACAGGCACCAGAAGTATATCGCTAGCCCTGCGGCGCCGGGCAGCATGGCAAGAAACTGCGGCACTTCCATCGATACCGGTGGGGTGATTCCTGTGTTGGAGGCCACAACGTAAGGAAGGAGAATCGTAACGGTGCCTGGCGCGACCACCGTGAAGACCAGGTTCTTGATGATGAGAAAAACGCCGCTCGACGCCATTACCATGCCTATGTAAATGGACCCCGTCGTTGCTCTCCCTCTCGCGGAAACGACGGATGTTAGTACGTGAATATGTGGCGACTGCTCACCGTGTAGCAACAGATGACATATCAATCCCGCCGGGCAAGCGCCGCCATCCTCAGCAAGTCTGTTAACATTCAGAACAGGCCATGCGCAAGAAACTGACACTCGATATCGACGCGGGATTCGTGGTCGCCGCATTCGGCGTACTCTATGCCGGGTTCGTGGGATTCGTGCGTGGCTTCGCTACGGGTCGACTATCGGGGGTCTCCCTCTCGATCCTCATTGCAACGTTTGGGATCGTTGGCATGGGCGTGGGGAGCTTCGTGGCGGGTCGGCCCGACTTTGGGCCAACTAAGCGAGCGGCGCTGATACGCGGCTTCGTCGCGTTGGTCCCGCTGTACGGCTCAGGTGGACTGGTTTTCCTGCCTCCGGAGAGATGGTTCACCCTGCTACCGATCCTGAGCTTGGCGGTAGCGGCGCTCGTAGGCCCGCCCATCGGCATATTCATGTACCGCCTGCATCGCAGGGTCGACCCGGCCGAGCGGCCCATTGACAGAGGCGTGCACCTGGCCTGGCTCAAGGGTGAACTGTTGGGCAGTTGGACTCCGCTGCTGGTGAGCGTGGCCCTGCTCGCGGCTTTTGGTGTCGGGATAAGGGCAATCCCCGACGAGATTCTGCTACCGACGCGCGACTCCGGGTGGGCCAACCTCAGCGATCGCCTGCCGGCACTGTACCGAGCCGTCAAGGCGGATACTGCCGACGCCCGTGCCCACTATGAACTGGGATCCATGCTCATTGCGGTGGGGCGTTTTTCCGAGTCGATCGAGCAGCTGACCGTGGCTGTAACCCTGGACTCCACTCGATCTGAATACTACCGCATGCTTGGGCGCGCCCGGTTCTACGCCAAAGCACCAGAGAAATCCCTGGAGGCGTACTGGAATGTCCAACGTCTCGATCCCCGATCCATAGGGAGCGACGGCCTCGATAGAACGATCTGGAATGCCCTGCTCCGCTAGTCTTCCCATCCATTTCATCTAGTCTACTTTTCTTCACATGAACCCAAGAGTTATTGAGTGGAACGACTCCGGTGGCGTAAGGTATTTGGATCAGACCTTGTTGCCGCACGAAGCAGTGCACTGCGATGCTGACACGATCGACGAGATGATCGAGGCGATCAAAGCCCTGCGGGTCCGTGGGGCGCCGCTAATTGGAATTGCAGCTGCGATGGGGCTGGCGGCCGCGGCCGCTAAGCTGGAGTCGCAAGATCTCACCAAGCAATGGATCGATGATGCCATCGCTCGACTCGGCGCCGCTCGTCCGACAGCTGTCAATCTCATCTGGGCGCTAGATCGCATGCATGAGGTAGCGACCGAGCTTCTTGCCAATGGGTCGGACGCGCCCACCGTAGTGAACGCGTTGCGAGCCGCGGCGCAGAAGATCTGGGACGATGATGTTGCCATGTGTCGCGCCATAGGTGAGGCGGGCGCGGAGTTGATTCCCCAAGGTGCGACGGTGATGACGCATTGCAATGCCGGGGCGCTGGCTACGGGCGGGATCGGTACGGCGCTCGGCGCGATCTATGTGGCGCACGAACGCGGCAAACAGGTGAAAGTGGTTTCGTGCGAAACGCGACCCCTCCGCCAAGGGGCCAGGCTCACGTCGTGGGAACTCACTCAAGCTGGTGTACCCGTTACGGCCATCGTCGACAGCGCCGCTGCTTGGGTGATCGCCAGGGGTGACATCAACTTGATCGTTACGGGCGCAGACCGGATCGCTGCCAACGGCGATGTGGCGAACAAGATCGGCACGTATGGTCTGGCAGTGCTTGCACGGGCTCACGAAGTTCCCTTCTACGTGGCCGCCCCGAGGAGCACCTTCGATCTTGCGCTTGCCTCGGGTGATGCCATACCGATCGAGGAACGCGGAGCGGAGGAAGTGGGCGCTGCACCCGGAGCCAAGGTCTATAACCCCGCATTCGACGTGACGCCGGCCGAGTACGTGACAGGGATCGTGACAGATCGCGGCGTCCTGCGGCCACCGTACGAGAAATCCATCGCGGCAATCTTTTGACCTGTGTCTTGGCCCTGGATCAGGGCACAACGGGTTCTACGGCCATAGTGTTCTCACAAGAGGGAAGAATTCTTGGGAGGGGCTACCGAGAGTTCACTCAGCATTTCCCCGAACCGGGCTGGGTAGAGCACGATCCTCAGGAGATCTGGCACGTAACGCTCGATGCGGCGCGTGAGGCGGTGCAACAGGCGGCAGACACACCGGTGGCAATCGGGATCACCAATCAGCGCGAGACTATAGTGACGTGGAACCGCGACACGGGAGAGCCATTGCACCGCGCGATCGTCTGGCAGGATCGTCGTACAGCAGATCGCTGCTCGGTGCTCGAGGATGAATACGGCAGTGCGTTTATTGCCGGAAAGACAGGACTCGTGTGGGATCCCTACTTTTCGGCCAGCAAGATCGAATGGCTCCTGAACGAAGTACCCGGTCTTCGTGCTCGCGCCGAGAGTGGTGAGGCGGTCTTCGGAACAATCGATTCGTGGCTAGTCTACCGGTTGACGGGCGGTGAGGTGTTCGTAACCGATCACAGCAACGCGTCCCGCACCTTGCTGTACGATATCGCGAAATTCTCCTGGGACAACGACTTGTTGGAGATCTTCGGCGTGCCGCGGGCGAGCCTGCCGGAGATCCGCCGTTCGAGCGAGGTGGTGGGAGTGGCCAGGGCTGAACATCTGGGAGTGGAGATCCCGATTGCAGGGATAGCCGGGGATCAGCAGGCAGCCTTGTTTGGCCAGGGTTGTTGGAATCCCGGTCAGGCAAAATGCACCTACGGCACCGGTGCGTTCCTCTTGATGAATATTGGCCCCGAGCGGGACTCCTCGAAGGACGGGTCAGGAGTGCTTACTACAGTGGCCTGCGATGCCCAGGGGTGCCCGGCATACGCCTTGGAGGGTTCGGTTTTCATCGCGGGTGCGGCAGTGCAGTGGCTCCGGGATGGCCTCGGTTTGATAGCTAACGCGGTGGATACTGAGGCGATGGCAAGAGAGGTTGCGGACACTGGCGGTGTATATTTCGTCCCCGCGCTAGTGGGTTTGGGTGCGCCGTACTGGGAGCCGGAGGCGCGAGGCATGATCGTGGGCCTCACGCGCGGTACTAAGCGGGAACATCTGGTCCGAGCGGCGCTCGAATCCATGGCGTTCAGTACGATGGACGTTGCTGGGGCGATGGAGCAGGCTGCCGGGGTGCCTCTGGGAGAACTCAAAGTCGACGGAGGGGCTGCCGCAAACGGATGGCTCATGCAATTCCAGTCGGATGTACTAAAAGTTCGGGTGGCGCGACCGGAGATCGTGGAGATCACTGCTCTGGGGGCGGCCGGGCTGGCGGGGTTGGCAGCAGGGGTATGGAGTGACGCTGAAGATTTTTCACGCCACCGGCAGTACAGCTGGTTTGAGCCGGCCTGCGACTCGGATATGGGTTATGGGGCCTGGCGCCGCGCTGTGGCGGCGGCTCTCGCCTGGGCCAGGACCAAGTAAAGGTTTATTCATCCTACTCGGACGGTTTCTTAACATCGATATGATGACCTTTCCCTGTAGCGAGCGGTACCATATAATTGAACGAGCAACCACTATAGAGGGACCATGAGAGCTAGAACGAAATTCATAATGGGTGCCATGCTAATCGCCGGGAGCGTGGGCTATCTCATGGCGTCTGGAATCAAAGATACCGGGGTCTATTTTGTGACTCCGACCGAGCTAGCCCAGAAAATTCGGGCGGATGCGTCAATCCACGATGTCGGCGTACGCATGGGTGCCCGCGTCGTAACTGGTAGTATCCACCGTGATGTCAGGACGCAGACGATTCGCTTCGAGGCCACCGACGGCAAGCAAACCTATCCGGTTGTCTACAAAGGGCTGGCACCCGACACCTTTACCGACGATGTCGAAGTAGTGGTGGAGGGACGCTTGGGACTAGACGGCACGTTCCACGCTACAAGCTTGCTCGCTAAGTGTGGGTCGCGCTACGAGGCTGATCCTGAGGCGTAGTAAGTGACAATATTGGGGCAATTAGCGCTGTGGCTCGCGTTGCTGCTTGCAGCGTGGGGCTCGGTGGTTGGGGTCATGGGTGGCATGCAACGCAGGCCGCAACTGATCCAGAGTGCGCGGCGCACCTCGTTTGTCCTGTTCGGTGTGCTCGCTGTAGCCTCGCTCGCCTTGCTCGTGGCCCTGCTGCGCCACGATTTCAACGTCCGATACGTCTGGGCCTACACCAGTCGTAACCTTCCCACTCCGTACGTGATATCTGCCTTTTATGGCGGGCAGGAGGGGAGTCTGCTCTTCTGGGCCTTGGTACTGAGCCTGTTTGCTGCTGCAGCGCAGTGGCTGGCACAGAAGCGATACGACTACCTAATGCCATACGTGGCGGCCGTGACATCGGCAATCACGTTGTTCTTTGTGATCGTGCTTGTGTTCTCCGCCAATCCGTTTGAGCGATTGCCGTTCACTCCCCCCGACGGCAACGGTCTCAATCCGCAGCTTCAGAACCCGGGCATGGTCATACATCCGCCCATGCTCTATTTGGGGTACATCAGCATTGCCATACCGTTCGCATTCGCCGTTGCTGCCCTAGTAGCCAAACGTCTTGACACGGGATGGCTGCACGCCATTCGCAAGTGGACCATAGTGTCGTGGCTATTTCTGTCAGTGGGGATAACGTTGGGAATGTGGTGGGCGTACGTCGAGTTGGGTTGGGGCGGATATTGGGCTTGGGATCCGGTGGAGAATGCGAGCTTCCTTCCGTGGCTCACCATGACCGCATTCCTGCACTCCGTGATGATCCAAGAGAAGCGCGGGATGCTGAAGAAATGGAACATGATACTCATCGCGATGAGTTTCATGCTCTCGATCTTCGGCACGTTCATTACGCGTAGCGGAATCATCTCCAGCGTGCACTCGTTTACGGAATCTTCGGTGGGCTACTATTTCCTAGGGTTTCTGATCTTCTTGGCCGTTGGACTGACGTGGCTATTCTGGAGCCGCCTGCCCCTTTTGAAGGCAGAATCGCGACTGGAAAGCATGGTCTCGCGAGAGGCGAGCTTTCTTTTCAATAATCTGTTGCTGGTAGGAATGGCGTTTTCGATTCTGTGGGGCACACTGTTTCCAATGATTTCGGAACTCGTACGCGGCACGCAAATCACCGTCGGACCGCCGTTTTTCAATCAGGTGAATATTCCCATTGGCCTAGGGTTGTTGGCGTTGACCGGCATCGGTCCGCTCATAGCATGGCGGCGTGCGAGCCCACGTAATCTCAAGCGTCAGTTCGCGGTGCCCGTTATGTCCGGTGTAATGACGGCTGCCGCCCTCATAGCTGTAGGATATAGCGATTTCTATGCAGCAGTCGCTGCGATCCTGGCCGCCTTTGTCGTGGGTACTGTCACCCAGGAATTTGCGCGGGGAGTAGGCGCCAGGCATAGACTGCATGGAGAGAACCACTTCCTCGCGTTTGTCCGATTGGTCGGTCGCAACCGACGGCGCTACGGTGGTTATATCGTTCACATAGGAATAGTGATCTACTTCGTTGCGTTTTCCGGCATGGCGTTCAAGACTGAGATGGAAGCATCGCTCAAGCCGGGAGAGTCGGTAACACTGCGGTCTCCGTTTGGCTACGACTACAAATTCACTCATGAGGCCGTATCACAGTACGACTACCTCAACCGATTTGTATCCGCTGCGACCGTCAGGGTTGAACGGAATGGAAAACCTGCCGGAATCATGACGAGCGAGAAGCGACAGTATCTGGATTCCTTTGGCCGCCCCACGTTTGAGCCGTCCACTGAGGCGGCCATACGAAGTGGGCTTCGTGAGGACGTCTACATCGTGTTTGCGGGGTCAGTAGAGGGAACAGAGGAGGCGGTGTATCGGTTTACGTTGAACCCGCTGGTCTGGTGGGTGTGGTTTGGGGGTGTGGTGTTGGTGATCGGGGGCGTCGTCGTTATGTGGCCTGGTGGTGGAGGTCCGACCAAGGCATCGTTGCGCAGAGCGTTGGTTGGCTATCAGGTACAACTCGTTGACGGGGAGGCCCACGCAATTGTCAGCTAATCGTAGTTTGTCGCGCCGTGATGCCGTGAAGCTATCGGCTGCTGCACTGATCCCTTCTTTCGGCCCGCAAGGGCAGGGGAGGGATTCGTTGGTTGCTCATCTCGAACGACCCCGCATGACCGGGCTGCCTAGAGATAGGATTACAGACTATGAGAACGATGCGTTCGTCGTAGGGGTAGAGAGAAAACTTCGATGCACCTGCGGGTGCAATCTAGATGTTTACACGTGTAGGACCACAGACTTTACCTGCCAGGTATCTCCTGCGATGCACAGGCAAGTAGTCGCACTTGTCAAGCAAGACAAGTCAGCTCAGGAGATCTTGGATGCTTTCATCGCGGAGTACGGCGAACTAGTGCTGATGGCTCCGCGCAAAGAGGGGTTTAACATCGTGGGCTACGTGTTACCCGGCATGGTGATCACAGCGGTAGGTGGGATCATGGCGTGGGTTTTGTTGCGCAAGACCGCCGTCCGATCCGCCGCCACCGTCCGATCTGCCGACGAAGACCGCATAGATCTGATTTCGGAGGATGATGCGGCGCGGCTTCAGGCGGAGCTGGCCGACTTAGGCTTGTAGCAATGACGGAGCTTCTTGCCGGCGTTTTTGTCGCTGTCGCGGCGCTGGCGTTGGTTCTCGAACCCTTGGTTCGGGGCCGACCTCACCAGAGTCTTCATCCTGATATGTCGCTCGACGGACTAGACTTCGTTGAACTCGAGGAATCTGATTCGCCCAAGATACGGGCTCTTCTGGCCTTGAGGGAAATCGAATTCGACAAGGCTACGGGCAAGCTGTCCGACGAAGACTACGCGATGCTCAAGGCCAGGTATTCGAAGTTGGCAGTGGCAGCAATAAAGGGCGAGGAGCTGTCCGACTCCGTCGATGCCGCTGAAGAGGCGATCCAAAAGGCCCGGGAAGGTGCTGAAGTGGTTTGCCCGGCATGCGGTCCGCGCCCCCAGCCGATAGCTGCCTTTTGTTCGGACTGCGGCCGCGCGCTCAATCGGCCAAACGCACTGCCGCGTTGTCGCGCCTGCGGAGATGATCTGACCGATGGAGCGAAGTTCTGCGCCTCCTGCGGTGTAACTGCTGCAGCATAATTCCAACGGTAACCCCCCTTAGCGGCACGTGATCTACCGCACGACCAGCTGAAGCGTCCCGTCACAGCATCCCCACCCAGTAACAGCTATCGTAGAGCCGAACTCGCCGGTTACCTGCTGGAACGCCCATGTGATCTGGGTCACACCGCGAGCGACGGATCCAATCGTCCGTTGGAGCAGTAACATCGGCTAACAAGGGAGGATGTATGATCACGAAACATTGGGCTGCGGCTATCGCCATTGGAGCAATCATGTTGACTGGGTGCAGCGATGCCCTGGCTCCAGGCCAGGTCTCGCAGCAAGATCAGTCGGACATCACCGCCTTGCTGAGCGAGTCGGGTTTCTTTGCCGACGAATTCGGAATCGATGGGGCATCGGACAGTGAAATTTCAGCCAGCGTGGTGAGTCCCGGACTGGCCAGCATGGTGGCTCAGCAGGCAGAGGGCGATGCGCCCAGACATTGGGGACGTCGCAGGGGCCGCCCGGTCAGCCGATCGGTGAATATCGAGGTCGATCGTGAGGCCGGCACCGCGGTAGTGACCAAGGAACTGAGCTTCGACGGTAAGTTTCTGCTCGACATCACGCCGGACGATGTTCGCAATCCGACGGAGAAGCCGCTGCAGGAGACCGTCACGATCTCGGCGCGGTTTCGCCGACTGCCCCGTGACTCGGCCGATGCGAACGGGCACCACTGGAAGCTGGTGTCGGTCTCGCCGGCCCAGTGGGTCATGACCGATGCTGACAAGCGCACGGTGAACATCACCAAGATCGAGATTTCTGTGGGCGATCGGCGTCTTATCCAGATCGAAGACGCCAGCCAACAGCTGGATGTGGACCTGGCGGTTCCGCGCATACGGCTAGACGAGGTCGTAACGGTGCGTGCATGGGTTCGCAACACGCTGGACAACGGCAACGATCCCGCGACGTACGTGTTCTTGCACGTACTCCACGCTAGAGCAGATGTCAGGAGATGGATTCGAGTCCCCATGAGGTTGGTGGATGGCACGGATGGACTGCACTACGAACTCAGTTGGTCCGCTAAGCGGATCGGCCGTGCTCGCCTGGCGGTCGACGCAATCGACGCTCAGACGTTCATGACTCAGTCTGAGGACGATTACCGAGCTAACATCATCGGACTGCCGTATCGTGTAGCCACGATTTCGGGCGACGAAGGGGACGAGAGCTAGAACTCGAAGGTTTCCATTCGACTGAGTCCTACTCGCAGAGGCACTGCGGTCGCTGTAAGACAGATCATCACGACGGCGGCGAATGCGCCGATCATCCAGCCGTCCACCGGTATCGGCTGCTGCCTGAAGGCCGCTGACACGTACCTGGAGATCGGTATCGCCTCCACCACGATCACGAGGGCAAGAAGTGCAACAGTCGACATCATGAACACTAGGCCACCATACGATGTCGGGATTTGAGCCGCGTTCTCGGTGTCAAACTGGGGGTACAGCGCGCCAAACCCAAGCGCCATTGCGCTTATCGCTAGTGTCAGGAGTATGATTGTTACAACGCCAACCACCATCATGAAGGTTGTGGCATGTAGCAAGACGTTGGTTAGCACCGTGATTGCCAACGCCAGCACAAGGAGGGGAACTGCCCCGACCCAATACTTAGACCAAATGAGGGCACGCAAGTCCAAGGGACTGGACCGCAGGAGCCACATCTGCCTGCCCTCAAGAGAGATCGAGGGAAAAATGAAACGAGCGGCCACTGACGCGAGGACGAATCCAGCTAGCCCCAAGTTGAGAAACGAAATTATGGTAACCGTGAAGAAGGGGACCTGCTCGCCGGAGAACAGCGGTAGCGCCTGGATATTGAACAAATAAATGACCACCAGCACCGCGAGAAGTATCAGTTGGCTCCACTGTGTGGTATCACGGAAGAACAATTTGAGATCCTTGATGATGAACTCTCGTTTTGCCACGGCCAAAGACTTGAACAACGGATCAAGCGCCATTCTCCATATCCATCCTTTGACGAACCGCTCGGAGCCCTCCTGCGCTCGGGTGTACCCCCGGCTGTAGAGGCGGGCGTGAACCAAGGCGCCCAAGACCACCGCGACCGCCGCCGTGCTCCACAGCAAGAAGATTGGTAGGATGTCGAACGGCCCCACGAGATATCCCATCATGCCACTCGCCACCCACTCGCTTGGCAGATAAGGGGACGTAGGTGTGCGGAGTAGAGTGATAAAGTCCAGTAGATTGGTGAACCCTTCAGGTCGGGCGAGCTGTTCGGGTCGAACCATTCGGAAGAGGAGCACCAGCACGCCGGCCGCAGCTATCGCAACGACCGATAGAAGATCGCGTGTCCTCCGGGCCGGAAAGACATTGACTAGAATGAGCGTGAGGGCACTGCCGATCACGGCCGGAACCACCAGCAGGGGCACGAAGAGCGCGATCGTGTAGAGCGGGAAAAACCAGCCTCCGTCGTAGATGATCCCATACGCCGCAAAAATGGGTACTACCATCAGCCCTACCATCCATGAGCTGTGGAGCAGAGTCTCACCGAGTTTGCTCAAGTAGAGGTGAAGCCAGTCTATTGGAGCCGACACTAGTAGATCCAGGTCTTTGGCAAGAAAGAAAGCAGACAGCGCGGTAATCACGTTGGAGAGAAGGAGGATCGACAGAAAGGACAGTAGGACAATCCCGAGGAGTTTGCCGGCCAGGAGTGGGCCGATCTCTTCCACTCCTCTGAAATAGCGCAGCATACGATAGACTACACCAAAGACAGCGAGCCAAAAAACAGTCCCGACGCCCCCCATGATGAGCAGTTTGGCTCGGCTCGTGCTGCGCTCCTGTCGGATGCGTGCAAGTGTTGTGCGAATCTTGGGAAATAGGACGACTGTGAGTGGGCGCATCAGTCTTCTAGTATCGTCGTCAATTCGCGGATGGCTGCACCACCTGTGAGCTTCAGGAACAGTTCCTCGAGTGATGCGTCACCGGCGGCTGTCTGTTCTCGCAGCTCTGACATGGAACCGTACGCCACGATCTTTCCATGTTGAATAATCGCGATTCGGTCGCACATTGCTTCGGCAACCTCCATTGTATGCGTGCTCATGAGGACCGTACCGCCGTGCTCTACGAATCCCTTAAAGATGTCCTTGAGCATGCGTGCCCCCTTGGGGTCAAGGCCCACCATCGGCTCGTCCACTACGACGTATTGTGGTTTGTGAATCATTGCGCTCGAGATAATGAGCTTCTGTCTCATGCCGTGACTGTAAGACTCGATCAACTCGTCTTTCCAATTGGAAAGTTCGAATAGATCCAGCCATCGGTCGATACGTTTCTCCACGCCATCGCCGTCCTGTCCATATAGTCCAGCCACAAAACGGAGAAATTCACTTCCCGTAAGTTTCTCGTAGATAAAAGGCCGGTCGGGAATGAATCCAAGGCGCGCTTTGGCCTTCATCGGATCTGAGACGATGTTATCTCCACCGATCACAACACTTCCTGCGGTGGGGCGCAAGATGCCGGCGATCATTCTGAGCGTGGTGGTCTTACCGGCTCCGTTCGGTCCCAGTAAACCAAACAGTTGACCACTGGGGATTTCTAGGTTGAGTTGGTCCACGGCCACGAACTTGCCGTAGTTCTTCGTAAGTTCCCTGAGGTGGATCACTTGGCCGAATCTGCCCTGAGTAGGTGAAGTTGTAGGTGTCCGATTGATGTCATCATTTCTACCTGTCGCGCGAGCCCACCGCGCGAGAGTCGAATGTGAGCGGCATCGGCTGGGAATTGACCAAATGTCGGGTCGACCGGAACCCAACCGTTCAAGAAGATCTCGGCCCATGCATGGTAATGGAAATCCCCGCCCACGTAGATTAGGCCGGCCACGGTCTTGGCCGGGATTCCCAATGCGCGGGCGAGCGCAACAAGCAGTACAGCATGTTCATTGCTGTCACCGAACCCATTCTGTAGGGTTTCCAACGCGTTCGGAGCGGCCGCAGCAGTGCCAGGCTTGATTTCCTCGCTCACCCATTGATTCAGAAGTCGAGCGACCCTCAAGGGGTTCCGACGCCGCCGACGTGAGAGACTCGCTACGATCTGGCGGGCTTGTGACTGGACTCTAACATCCTCGCTCTGGATCAGGGGTTCTGGTTTCAAATATGGCACGAGCACCGGTAACTGAGCTGGCAATCCGTATCTTGCTGCCAACGATGAATCGTGAACCATGCGCACCGTCAGCGTGTCTCCATCGAGGGTTTGTGTACTGCTACCCAGGATGAGTTGGGTCAGTCGGGGACGGCTGACTAGTGCTCGGAGCAAGCGCGTATTTGACGCGGGTCGAACGCCCGCTGCGAGGGGTGTGCGTCTAATCGGTGAACTCTGCGAGTAAGCCGAGGGTTTGTCGTCAGAGGTCATCTGTTTCTGGAACCTATTGAACGCTATCTCGAAAGCAGTGCGATCGATCGTAACACCCGTCGGGTAGGTCGACCGAACGAGCTGCCCAAGCTCATCGATCCACGAGGTGAACTCCGGCGTAGTACCATCTGCATCGCTCAAGGTGATTTTCCAGGCCTGCAGCGTGTCCCATCGAGCAGGCATCCATCTGGTGGTTGTTGAATCATAGGTCGCCGAATCGGGAATTATGAGCGTAGACTCGGCCATCACACTTGCGTTCACGTTACGAAGACTCAGCAACAGCGGATCGAAAACGTCGATGTTGAGAGTGTTGCCAACTACCGGCTTAGTCCGAAACGCAAGATAGACCGGCAGCACGGATGGCAGGACAACGGGACCGTCTAGCGGAACGTGGGCCGAGAGTGTTTTCTGGAGCGACTCTATTTCGAGATTGAGGATGGTATCTCCCGAAATCTCGCCGGCGGTTGCGAATTCACCTTCGTATCCACGGGCGGCGGCCTCAAATGATCGTAGTTCCAGTGTACGAGAGAGAACTGCCGAAGTTCTTGTCTCGATCCTTTGCGGGCCGTCCGGCGTGGGAACGTCAAGTATCAGTAGAGACTGAACCAGCAGTGTGTCCGGGAGAGTGTCTACCTTGGTCGAGAGGAACCCAACCTGGGTATTGCCCAATTCCAAACCGAAGTAAGCCGCCCCCGGCGGGATCCGTAGAGCGGCTTCCGTCATTAGCCTCGATGGCGCCTGCCTGAACTGACGTTGTAGCAACCATCCGAACGTCCCTAGCCAGAGAACGATGATGGTCCAGGCTAGCGATCGGCGGTTCAAGAGCGGATCCTGTTGAGGCAACCGTCGAAGATCAGGCGCGCTTCCTCGCTTTCGACCACAATCGACACGTGACGTGGGAAGCTCGCGTTGACCAGGCATCTCCTCAAAGTCTGTATCATCAGTTCAGCGGAGTCTTCAAGGGTCAAATTGCCTGCACCTACTCCAAGGGGTGGGACCGCGATGCTACAGAGCTGCCAATCGGCAGCTCTCTGGATTACGCTAATTAGAGCCCTTCTTACACCCGCGACGGTGATCGGTTCAACGGGGCTCATGATCACCGCATGTACTACGAAGTCTGCGGCCAGCTCACCAGCCGACGTTACCACGGCCGCCCCAATCTCGAGTTGCTCGTGAACCTTCAGCTGATTGCAAAAAGATGAGCCGCCTATTTGTTCAAGGCGCATCAACGCGGCGGTGAGTGGCTCGAGAGCTGTGGTTGTAGGACGGACGACCGCGTCCGCCCCGACGAACGCTAGGTCATCTACTACCACTTCGATCACCGGCCGACAACCTCCCGGGATCGGCGGTACATGTGTGCAGCTTCATCGGGACGATTCAGCCGATCGAGGACTATGCCTAACCCGTAGTACGCCTGGGTACTATTGGGCTTCAGCTCTGCGGCTCTCTGATATGCCTGAAGGGCGCCCTCGAGATCGTCAACGTGGTTCAACGCTTCGCCTAGATAGAAGTAGGCAGCGGCCCGGCTCGCGTCTAGCTCGATGGCGCGCCGTAGGTAGGGAATAGCGCCGGTCCAGAGCCCTCTCCGAATCTCGACCAGGCCGAGATTGAACTGCGCTTCCGCATTGCACGGGTCAGATTGCAGCGCATTCTGGAGATCCCGCCTTGCCTCGGAGTAGCGGTTTGCTGCTCCCAAAATAGCACCGCGGTTTGCGAGGACGTCGGGGTTCGTTGGGTCGCTTTCCAAGCACCGGTCGAGGGCCTCTAGCGCCTCTTCACGGTCGCCGGCCTGGTCTAGGAGAAGCGCAAGGTTATTGCGCGCTTTGATATTGTCCGGGTTGAGCCTCAGCAACTCCCGATAGATTCCTGTTGCCCGGCGGGTGTCGCCTTCCTGGGCGGCGTCATGCGCGGCCCGGTACAGTAAATCTTCAGCAGCGGGCTCAGCGGTGACATCTTGGGGCTCGATAGCTATGGAACTCGCTCCATCGGGCTCGGGTTCGTTTGCCGTCTCAAGATCAATCTTACTGTCATCTGCCATTTCGAAATGGAGCTGACCGACTTCTGCGGTGCTCTCGGTTCCATATACAGGCTGGACCGATGTGCCGAGTCCGGCAGGTAGCACGCGGGCCGACATTTCGACCGCTGCCCGCTTCTTGAGCCGCCGGCGCCGGCGCCGACCGTTCGCGGTCATGCGGGACCACCCGTGGGGCCAGAAGTCTCAGCCTCGACCCAGTCGAGATACTCTGGGTGACCGTAAGCTACCGGAAGAGCAAGCAACTCCGGTACCTCATACGGGTGTATCTCCCGGATAGTCGATCCCAGTGCCTCCCAACGTTCACGTGTGGTTTTTAGCACCACCATCACCTCCGTCGTTTCTTCTATTTTGCCCTTCCACCGATATATCGACTGGGCGCCATCGAGGATGGTCCCGCACGCGACCAGTTGATCGGTCACCAATCGATTCACCAATGAACGTGCGTCGGCGACATTTGCGACTGTAGTAAACACCACAAGATGGGAGACGGAGCTAGGCGTATTCATTGAGTCCGGCAATCATCCTGAGCAGCGGGATCGAGAAACTATGGCCTGCCAGTCCGATTGGCAAGCACGGACTCTAGACCGGATCCGGCCGTTGACCGTGAGTCATTTGCCCGTCTAGGTTCAAAGGCTATGACCGATACAGATCTGATCGTCCGCGGGGCCAGGGTTCACAACTTGAAGAACGTGGACGTGGTAATCCCGAGAAACAGACTCACGGTAATCACAGGTCTGTCGGGATCCGGAAAATCGTCGCTGGCCTTCGACACCATTTATGCAGAAGGTCAGCGGCGCTACGTAGAGTCACTATCCGCATACGCCAGACAATTCCTAGGGCTGATGGAGAAGCCCGATGTGGATTCAATTGAAGGGCTTTCCCCGGCGATCTCCATACAGCAGAGCGGGGCCAGTCACAACCCACGCTCTACGGTCGGCACCGTGACGGAGATCTACGACTACTTGCGCCTTCTCTGGGCTAGGGTAGGTGTACCGCACTGCCCGAACGACAATCAGCCGATCGAGAGGCAAAGTGTTTCTCAGATGACCGACGTGGTTGTCGGATGGCGTACGGGTACCAAGGTCGAGATCATCGCCCCACTGGTCAGAGGCCGGAAAGGAGCGTTCAAGGACCTTTTCGAGGGAGCGCGTCGCCAGGGTTTCGTCCGGATCTTGGTCGATGGAGAGGTGCACGACCTGTCGGACCCACCGAAACTCAATAAACGGTCGAATCATGACATCGGCTTGGTGGTCGACCGTCTCGTGGTGCGCAAGAAGGACAGATCTCGGATACACGATTCATTGGAGACCGCGTTACGCGCTTCGGACGGTCTAGTTCAAGTCATCAAGCACGCAAGGTCGCCAAAAACGGTGCTGTTCGCGGAGAGGTTCTCGTGTCCGGAGTGTGGCTACTCGCTTCCGGAGTTGGAGCCGCGACAATTCTCCTTTAACTCCCCTTACGGGGCGTGCCAACATTGTGGAGGGCTCGGTACGAGGAGAGTCGTTAGCCAGGAACTGGTACTGGGGGATGAGCAAATCTCACTGTTAGAAGGGGTCGTGCTACCATGGGGAGAACCGAAGGGCTATCTGCGAAATCGTGTGCTACCAACGCTCGCCAAAGAACTCGAGTTCGACCTCGCCATGCCATGGGGAAAGTTGAAGAAGGCGACGCAAAGGGCCCTGCTGTACGGAGTTCCTAACAGGACGTTCAAATTTCGTTACGGGTCCGGTCGTTCGGCGGGCCGGTATGAGATCGGTTGGGAGGGCATTCTAGCCAACGTGCAGCGCCGCTACCGCGACACGACGTCCGATTCTGTGCGGGCGCAACTACAGGAATACATGACCCAGCGATCCTGCGACACCTGCGGCGGGCGGAGGCTCAAGGTCGAAAGTCTGAGTGTGTTGGTGGGTGGAAGAAATATCGGTGATGTGGTTGCCCTCTCCGTGGCAGCAGCGAGCGCTTTCTTCGACGAGCTGCCGCTTCGAACCAACGGGCAAGAAGGCGTGGACTCTCGAATTGCGGAGCCGATTCTAAAAGAGATCACTGATCGCCTCGGGTTTCTCTGCGATGTCGGGCTCGATTACATCACCTTGGGCCGGTCGACGTCATCGCTATCCGGCGGTGAAGTCCAGAGAATCAGACTCGCCACGCAGGTCGGCAGCAGGCTGGTCGGTGTGTTGTACGTGCTCGACGAACCATCAATTGGTCTCCATCCGCGAGATAACGCGAGGTTACTCAAGACTCTCGACAATCTCAAAGAACTCGGCAACACGGTCCTGGTAGTTGAACACGATGAAGAGACAATTCGGGCAGCCGACCATGTCATCGATCTCGGTCCCCGAG
>JAZDCZ010000253.1:0-15635 GCA_036679605.1 Gemmatimonadota bacterium | reverse complement strand
ATGACGATAGAGTTGATATCTCCGATAGCGATGGAAGACGGGTTGCGTTTTGCTATCCGTGAGGGTGGCCGCACCGTCGGTGCCGGAGTCGTAACCAAAATACTGGAATAGAGCAGCGCGAAGGTCGGCGCCGAGAAATTGAATGGCACGCGACAAGATCATCTTGGAGTGTACTGACTGCAAAAGTCGGAACTACTCCTGCACAAAAAACAAGCGGACGCATCCGGAACGTGTCGAGCGGCGGAAATTTTGCCCCCGATGCAGAGCGCACCGCAGTCACAAGGAAACGAAGTAGTGGATCTAGCCCTGGTGATTGGAGGAGTGGCAGTTGTGGGCGTTGGTGGCGCCATTGTGGTCTGGAGAAATCCTTTGGTGGCCTTGGCACAAAGGTCGGCTACCTACGTACAAGATGTAAGGTCCGAGATCCACAAAATTTCGTGGCCGACATGGGATGATCTTCGTAAGTCGACGACGGTCATACTATTCATCATACTGATAGTGGGTGCGGTGATAGGTTTGATGGATTTGCTGTTTTCGAAACTGCTGATTGATTGGCTTGGACGGGTATTGAGCCGGTGATAGAGACCGCGATGGACTTGAAATGGTTTGCAGTGCAGACGACGTCGGGTCACGAGAATAAGGTGCGATCTCTGATCGATCGACACATCCAGTCGGATCGGACTCCCGAGGACGAGCGACAGATCCGGCAGGCGCTGGTACCGATTCAGCAGGTTGTCGAGATCAAGAATGGGAAAAAGGTCACTGTAGACCGGAAGGTTTTTCCAGGATACGTGCTGGTGGAGATGGTGATGAATCAGGAGACGCTGCACGCCATCAACAACATCCAGGGCGTAATCAAGTTTGTCGGACAGGGGTGGACACCTCAGCCGCTGAGGCAGGACGAAGTAAACCGGTTGCTGGGTGTTGAGGATGAAAGTGATGAGAAGGAGCCCAAGGAAGATATTCCGTTCTTGGTAGGGCAGGTCGTGGAGATTGCGGACGGACCTTTTTCACAGTTCAGCGGCACCGTTGAAGAGGTCATTCACGATAAGGGTAAGGTGAGAGTGTCAGTTAGTTTGTTTGGCCGCCCGACCACAGTGGAGTTGGATTATTTGCAGCTGAAGGCGCAGTAGCGTCTGGCCTGACCACGGGATAAGTGGGAGCTGGGATTTGATTCCGGCGCAAAGAGGAGTAGAATGGCGAAAAAAAGAGTAGTGGCATTAGTCAAGCTGCAGATTACGGCGGGGCAGGCTACACCGGCACCTCCGGTCGGCACCGCTCTAGGACCCCATGGTGTCAACATCATGGACTTCTGCAAGCAGTACAACGCAAAGACGCAGAGTCAAGCCGGAACAATCATACCGGTAGAAATCTCGATCTATCACGACCGTACGTTTTCCTTCATAACGAAGACACCACCGGCCTCTGCCTTGTTGCGCAAGGAAGCTGGAATAGAAAAGGGTTCTCCGACGTCTAATCGCCTAAAAGTCGGCAAAGTTTCCCGCGACCAGCTGCGCAAAATCGCGGAAGTGAAGATGCCGGACCTCAACGCAGGCGACTTGGACGCTGCTGCAAAGATCATTGCAGGTACGGCTCGATCGATGGGTCTAGAGGTAGAAGGCTGATGGGCAGAGAGGGCAGAAAGTACGCAGAAGCTGCGGCCAAAGTCGATCGCACACGATTCTACGATCCAGATTCTGCTTTGGATGTCGTGAAGTCCTCGGCGTTTGCAAAGTTCGACGAAACGGTGGAAGTCTCGGTCAATTTGGGAGTTGATCCCAGACATGCAGACCAAATTGTCAGAGGGACCGTGGTGCTGCCGCATGGTACGGGTAAGACTGTAAGGGTACTGGTAGTCGCCCAGGGTGACCAGGCCAAGGAGGCCGAGGATGCCAGCGCCGACTTCGTGGGCGAAGAGTTTGTGGACAAGATCAAGGGAGGTTGGTTTGAGTTCGATGTGGTTATTGCCACTCCTGATTTGATGTCGAAAGTGGGACAACTAGGAAGAATATTGGGTCCACGTGGTCTCATGCCGAATCCGAAATCGGGTACCGTAACAACGGATGTCGGGAAGGCCGTCAGGGACGTCAAGGGTGGAAAGATAGAGTTTCGCGTGGACAAGACCGGTAACCTACATGCCCCAGTGGGTAAGGTATCGTTTACCGAAGATCAGCTGCGGGAGAACTTGAGTGCGTTTATGGATTCGGTGGTGAGAGCCAAGCCGACCGCCGCGAAAGGTACCTACGTCAAGTCGGTTACAGTTTCCAGCACGATGGGTCCTGGAGTTCGCATAGATACGGCAGGCTATCGATGAATCGTACAGATAAGAGCGAGGTCGTTAACCGGCTGACGAAAAAGTTGTCGGAAGCGACCAATTTGTATCTCACCGGCTTTACAGAAGTAGGAGTAGGGTCGATGACGCAGTTGCGTCGGGAGTTGCGGGCTGCCGGCGGCGAGTATGTGGTTGTGAAGAACACGCTTGCTCTCAGAGCACTAGAAGCTGCATCGGTAACGGTGTTTGGTGCCGAGCTTCTGGTTGGTCCTACCGCAATAGTTTTCCCGGGTGAAGATCCGGTCGCCGCGGCCAAGGTACTGAAGGAGTTTCAAAAGGAGCATGAGGGGCTGACCTTGAAGGCGGGGCTGCTCGACGGGCAGCCGGTATCGAGCGAGGATGTCGCGAAGCTTGCGCGCTTACCGTCGCGAGAACAGCTCCTTGGGCAAGCAGTTGGAGTTTTGCAGTCCCCCTTACAGGGACTGGCAGGTGTGCTCAACGGAATTTTGTATGAGATGATTGGCGTTTTGGATGCGCTCCGTGCGCAACGCGCCACAGCCGAACCCCAGGCCTAAGAGAGAGAAGAGATGGCAACAAAGACCCTTAGTAAAGACGAGATCCTGGACGCCATTGGGAGCATGTCGGTCATCGATTTGGCCGATCTAATTGAGGCGTTCAAAGAGAAGTTCAACGTTACTGTGGCCGCTGCGCCGGCCGCAGCCGCACCGGGTGCTGCAGGAGATGCGGGGGCAGATGCGGGTGCCACCGAGCAGACGGAGTTTGCGGTTGTGTTGAAAGAAATCGGCGCCAAGAAAATCCAGGTCATCAAAGCCGTGCGCGAAGTCACTTCGCTGGGCTTGAAGGAGGCCAAGGACCTGGTAGATTCGGCGCCCAGTAATATCAAAGAGGACATCGGGAAGGATGAAGCCGAGGCCATCAAGCAAAAGCTTGAGGAGCAAGGTGCTACTGTCGAGCTGAAGTAGGGCCAGGTGATAGCCCGGCGCGTGGCGCCGGGCGAAGCGTTTCTGGTCTTGTTCCACCGAGGTGGTATGCATCGACGAGTATCAACAGACTTGCGAGTTCAATAAGCCCCGAAAACGGTTCGTTCGGTCGTTGCGATCGATACGGAGCCAGTGGGGCAATTTTGTGTTGCTTTTAAGGATATGAAATGACAACGACTATTCCGACCATTTCGTTTGCCAAGTTGGAGCAGGGCATGCCAATGCCCCACCTTCTCGATATTCAGATTGGGTGCTTCCAGGCGCTGCTGCGTTCCGACGAGACGGCGAAACGCGCCGACATCGCGTTGGGACGGGTCTTTCAGGATGCTTTTCCAGTTACCGACGTCAACGGTAACTATTCGCTTGAGTTCGTCTCCTATAGTTTGGGTGAGCCGAAATACAGTGTTTCGGAGTGCGTAGAGCGGGACATGACGTATTCGGCCTCCCTCAAGGCCAAGCTTCGGCTGATAATCAATGAGAGTGTTGAAGGAGATGTCGTTCGTCCCAAGAATATTTTGGAGAAGGAAGTCTATCTTGGCGAGCTTCCGATCATTACTCCGCTTGGGACGTTTGTTATCAACGGCGCCGAGCGCGTAGTCGTATCGCAGCTACATAGATCTCCCGGCGTTGTGTTTGAAGAGAGTATTCACCCGAATGGTCAACGGCTCTTCAGTGCCAGGATAATTCCGTTCCGAGGTTCGTGGGTTGAGTTTACAATTGACATTCATGATGTCATTTACGTCCACATTGATAAGAAGAAAAAGTTCCCTGCCACAGCCCTTTTGAGAGCGTTGGGCCATGGGTCTGAGAGCGATATCCTGCGATTGTTCTATGCGACTACCAAGATCGTTCTCTCTAAAGAACTGGACGAGCGACAATTCCGGCGCCAGATCCTTGGATCCCTTGTTGCGGAGACGATTGCGAATCCCGAGGACAAGGATGGCGAGGCTCTGGCGAACGAGGGGGATGAACTAACGACTGACCTTTACGACGAGCTGCGGAAGGCGGGAGTAAAATCCCTTCGTGTCTTTGCACGATATTCCACAATTGATCTGAGAGACGACGACAATCCGACGACGGCACGCGATGAGAACGAAAAAAGGACGTTGGCGTTTGACGTGCCCCATCCCAAGACCGGGGAAGTGATCGCACGGGCCGGCAAGGAAGTGTCGGTAACGCTCCAGAATAAGTTGATCAAAGCAGGGGTGACCAAGATAGACGTGCTGCGGAGTTCCGCACGCGTTGAATCTCAGGTGATTAAGCAGACGCTCGGCAAGGATCCGACCTCGTCGGAGGCAGAGGCGTTGCAGCAAATCTACTCATTGCTACGTCCGGGACAGGCTCCAAATCTTGAGACCGCGCGGGCGGCTCTCGACCGGCTCTTCTTCAACCCCAAGCGTTACGATCTCGGCAAGGTCGGAAGGTATAAGATCAATCAGCGGCTGAAGGTCAATGTCAGCGAAGATCACAGTGTCCTCACCAAGGAGGATTTCGTTGCCATCATCCGTTACTTGCTCGAACTTTCAGAAGGGCGAGGGTTTACCGACGATATCGATCATCTAGGTAACAGGCGGGTGCGCACCGTTGGCGAACTAATAGCCAACCAGTTTTCGGTGGGGCTTTCTCGCATGGCCCGGCTCATGAAAGAACGCATGAGCATCAATAACGATCCTGAAAAGATCACGCTGGACGATCTGGTGAATGCCCGCACAGTGAGCGCTGTGATCCAGGCATTCTTCGGAAGCTCGCAGCTTTCGCAGTTCATGGATCAGACGAATCCACTGGCCGAGTTGACCCACAAGAGACGCCTGAGTGCGCTTGGCCCAGGAGGACTCACGAGGGAGCGTGCGGGGTTCGAAGTACGTGACGTCCATTACTCACAATATGGACGCATGTGTCCGATCGAGACACCGGAAGGTCCGAACATTGGCCTGATTACTAGTCTGTCGACCTTCGCTCGTGTAAATGAACTGGGTTTCCTAGAGACTCCTTACAGACGTGTGCGTAAGGGCGTGGTCACAGACGAGATCGAGTGGCTGTCGGCGTCAGAGGAAGAAGAATACGCCGTAGCGCAGGCCAATGCTCCTCTCGATGAGAACAACAGATTCGTCAACGAATTCGCTCTATGTCGGAAACGTGATGACTACCCGATGCTTTCGCCGAATCGGATTGATTTCATGGATGTGGCCCCAGACCAGCTGGTCTCGGTGGCTGCGGCCCTAATCCCCTTTCTCGAGCATGACGACGCGAATCGGGCCCTCATGGGAAGCAATATGCAGCGGCAAGCAGTACCACTGCTCTTTCCACAGGCCCCGTTGGTGGGAACCGGGCTCGAAGAAAAGGCGGCTAGGGATTCCGGTTCCGTCTTGGTCGCACCGAGAGATGGCATCGTCAGCAAGGTTAGTGCAAACGAAATCATCATTGACACGGGAGTCAACAGAAAAAAGAGCCGCGGTGAACCGCTTGCCATGCTCATGCAACATGATCGGTTTCAACTGAAGAAGTTTTGGCGGACCAATCAGGATACAGCGATTAACCAGCGTCCCTTGGTGCATGTCGGGCAGGAAGTGCCGGCCGGTCAAATCATAGCCGACGGACATGCTACGGACCGAGGACATCTGGCGCTGGGGGCAAATGTCATGGTGGCGTTCATGCCTTGGTACGGTCACAACTTCGAAGACGCGATAGTGCTTTCTGAGCGCTTGGTGAAGGACGATACGTTCAGCTCGATACACATTCAAGAACTCGAATTGCACGTGCGAGACACGAAGCGCGGCCAAGAGGAGATTACCAGGGAGATCCCCAACGTTGCCGAGGAAGCGCTCGTGGATTTGGACGAGCGGGGGATCGTGCGGATTGGCGCCCACGTTAAGACCGGCGACATTCTGGTCGGAAAGATCACGCCGAAGGGCGAAACCGAGCTGTCACCTGAGGAAAAGTTGTTGACGGCGATTTTCGGTGAAAAAGCGAAGGATGTAAAGGACTCGTCTCTGAAGGTCTCTCCAGGAATGGAAGGCGTCGTGATAGACGCGAAAATCTTTTCCCGAGTCGAGGACCAAGTTGTTGAGAAGGATCGAGGAGAGCGCATCGGCGAGGTTCGTCAACTCGAGAACTCGGAGAAGGCGCGCGTAGGCGTAGCCTTGCGCGGTGAGTTGCAAGACATTCTCCGCAACCAAGAAGTAGTCGTCATGTTGAAGAGCGGCACTATCGAGGAGTACTTGGCCGAGGGCACGAAATTGTCGAAGGACGTGCTATCGGATGTCGATCTTGATGATGTCGATCTAAAGACTCTCCGCGTGGCCAACGCAACGGCCAATGAGCGCATTCGCGCTGGCGTCGATGCTGCCAACCGGGAGAAGGCCAGGATGGAGGAGAAGGCAGAGGATCAAATCGATAAGATCCTTCAACCGGACGAGCTGCCTCCAGGTGTGATTCAGCTTGTCAAAGTATATCTGGCCGAGAAGCGCAAGATATCGGTGGGCGACAAGATGGCCGGCCGACATGGCAACAAAGGTATCATAGCGCGAATCGTTCCCGAGGAAGACATGCCGTTTCTGCCGGACGGCACTCCCGTTGACATAGTCCTGAACCCTCTTGGCGTGCCAAGCCGGATGAATGTCGGACAGGTGCTGGAGACCCACCTGGGTTGGGCAGCACGTATTCTCGGGTTCAAGGCGGAAACGCCGGTATTCCAGGGTGCGCGAGAAGACGAAGTTGGACTGGTCCTTTCGCTCGCCAACCTCAAATGGGCGGGAGATGCGCTGAAGCTCAAGACTAAGCGCCCCGACCTAAGCAACAAATCGATTAGACAGCTGCTGGCTGATCTAGGCAAACTCCCAGCAACCAATGGAGACCGCCCGAGCCTGACGAACATCCACCTCGACCGGCTGAGCGGAAGGAGTGTGTCGCAAGATACTCGCGACGTTTATCACGACTTGCGCGAGTATCTGATAGGGGCGGCCAAAGAGATTGTATCCCGCCAGCAACATGAGGTGGAATTGCAGGAGGAGTATCATCGGGCCAGGCTTGAAGCGGATGCCGATGAACACTCGAAGGATCAGACCTCGGAACTCAAGGCGGGGTTGAAAATCGTCCAGAAGGTCAAGGACATGGAACCGAATGCACTTCTCAGTTCCATGGGACTCCCGGGCTTGGCTAGCATGCTCGGCGCGAAGAAGGACGCAGACATAGAGGGTGCGGCCATAGACTTGCAGCGACTCGCTGGACTGAGACCGACCGGCAAGTGCCGTTTGCGAGATGGGCGGAGCGGTGAGTGGTTCGCGTCCGAAGTAACAGTTGGGTCGATCTACATGTTGAAGTTGTCACATCTCGTGGACGACAAGATCCATGCGCGGTCTATTGGTCCTTACAGCTTGGTCACACAGCAACCGCTGGCGGGCAAAGCGCAGTTCGGAGGCCAACGCTTTGGCGAGATGGAGGTGTGGGCGCTCGAAGCATATGGAGCGGCGCACACACTCCAGGAGATGCTTACTGTCAAATCGGACGATGTTAACGGACGCAGTCGTGTGTACGAGGCGATAGTGAAGGGGCAGAACCTTCCGGATCCTGGAATACCAGAGTCCTTCAATGTCCTAGTAAAAGAACTACAGGCGCTTGGGCTCAAGATCACTCTCGGCAAAACCGACGACGGCGAGGAGTAGGAACAAAGATGATCGATTTTCGTAGCGTACGTGAACAGCGGGGAACTAGCTTCGACTACATCCGCATCCGCATCGCCAGTCCAGAAGAAATTAGGGGGCCGAAGGATCCCAAGGAGCGCGAACGATTGGTGATACAAGGACACCGTGAATGGTGGTCTTGGGGAGAGGTTACAAAGCCGGAGACAATCAACTACCGGTCCTTCAAGCCCGAAAAGGACGGCTTGTTCTGTGAACGCATTTTCGGCCCGGTGAAGGACTGGGAGTGCCACTGTGGGAAATACAAGAGAATCCGGTACCGTGGTGTCGTGTGTGACAGATGCGGTGTGGAAGTCACGCTATCGAAGGTGCGGCGCGAGCGGATGGGCCACATCGAGTTAGCCGTTCCTGTGGCACACATCTGGTTCTTCAAAACGCTGCCAAGCCCCATGGGGAATCTCCTCGATCTTACGCTGCGTGACACCGAGAAGGTCATCTACTACACGAATTACATCGTGATTGACCCCGGTGAGCAGGAAGCAAAAGAGAAAGAGCTGATTGATGAAGAAACCTACCTGGCGCTGATGGAAAAGGCTAAGCAGGAGGGTGATACGGCATTTCGTGCCGCGATTGGTGCGCCCGCTCTCCGAGAACTGTTGGAAAGCCTCGATGTTGACAAAGTCGCCCAAGAGTTGCGCAAGAGTCTTCTTACCGAAACTAGTCAACACCGCAAGAAGCAGACGCTGAAGCGCCTCAAGATAATCGATGCTTTCCGTGGCTCAGGCGGAGACGATCCAAGTGACAGAAATAATCCAGCGTGGATGATTCTGAGCGTAGTTCCTGTTATTCCACCGGATTTACGACCGCTGGTACCGCTGGATGGCGGCCGGTTCGCGACCAGCGATTTGAATGATCTATATAGGCGGGTAATCAATAGGAACAACCGGCTTCAGAAGTTGATTCAACATCGTGCTCCAGAGGTCATTCTCCGCAACGAGAGGCGGATGCTTCAGGAGTCTGTGGACGCCCTGTTCGATAACGGCCGTCGTTCCAAGGCTATTAGAGGTCGCGGCAAGCGTCCTCTCAAGTCACTGTCCGATATGCTGAAGGGAAAACAGGGAAGGTTCCGGCAGAATCTCCTGGGCAAGCGCGTCGACTACTCGGGCCGCTCGGTTATCGTCGTGGGTCCCGAGCTTCGCCTGCATCAATGTGGCCTTCCCAAAGCCATGGCTGTCGAACTCTTCAAACCGTTCATAATCCACAAGCTTGTCGAGAAGGGAATAGCAGAGACTGTTAAGAGGGCGAAGAAGATCGTCGAGGGCGAGAGTCCGGAGGTCTATGAGATCCTAGAGGAAATCATTCAGGACCACCCCGTCTTGCTGAACCGTGCGCCGACGCTCCATAGATTGGGTATCCAGGCCTTCGAGCCAGTATTGGTTGAGGGGAAAGCGATTCGAATTCACCCTCTCGTCTGCGCGGCATTCAACGCGGATTTCGATGGCGATCAAATGGCCGTTCATGTGCCGCTTTCGTTCGAGGCTCAAATAGAGGCCCGAGTGCTCATGATATCGAGCAACAACGTCCTCAGGCCGTCTGATGGCCGGCCAGTTACCGAGCCAAGTCAGGACATGGTGCTCGGGTGTTATTTCCTGACGAAGGTGGTAGGCGATCTCGATGACGCCAAGGTGGAGGCACGGCATTTTGGATCGCTAGCTGAGGTCGAAAGCGCGGTGGCGACCGGGAGGCTCGAGTTTCATTCACCCATAGAGTTTTGGTTCGCACCACCGAAGGGGGCGGAAGCACCAGAAGCAAAGTGGATCCGTACGACTGCAGGACGAGTACTGTTCAATGGAATACTGCCGCGCAGACTGGTGGCTCAACTGGGTTTCCAGAATGTCGTTATGCGGAAGCGTACCTTGTCCGATATAGTGTTTGAGTCGTACAGAGGGGCCGGACTTGCCGAGACGGTCGATTTCCTCGACCAGCTAAAGAATTTCGGATTTCGCTATGCCACGCTTGGAGGAATCTCCATTGGTGTCGAAGATCTCGAGATTCCAGATGAGAAGGCGGAGATCATCCAAGAGGCGAGTATCCGAGTGGAGCGATTCCAGGAGGCGTACGCTACCGGACAAATCACTTTCGGAGAACGATATAACAAGGTGATCGATGCGTGGACGCACGCCAACAACGACATCGCGAGCGTGATGGTTGCCAATCTCGCAAAGTCGCACGGGGGCTTCAATCCTGTGTTCATGATGTTCGATTCGGGTAGCCGCGGTAGCCGCGACCAGATAAGGCAGCTTGCGGGCATGCGAGGCTTAATGGCGAAACCGCAAAAGAAGCTTACAGGGGGAGTTGGTGAAGTAATCGAAAGCCCCATCAAGTCAAATTTCCGAGAGGGCCTAACGGTTCTAGAGTACTTCATATCAACACACGGAGCGCGGAAGGGATTGGCAGATACTGCGCTCAAGACGGCCGACGCCGGCTATTTGACCCGAAGGTTGGTGGACGTTGCTCAGGACGTGACGATTTCGGAAGAGGATTGCGGAACCATACTGGGACTGGAAGTCGCTGCACTTAAGGAGGGTGAGGATGTCATACAGCCGCTGGCAGAGCGGATCGTCGGCAACGTAGCCGCTGAAGACGTGGTTGACCCTCACGAGTTGGACGAACACGGAGATCCTAGGCTATTGGCTCCGGCCGGCGAACTGATCGACGAGGAAGCGGCAGGTGCTATTGAAGATGCAGGAGTAGAAACGGTCCGGATTCGCTCGGTTCTGACGTGTGAAGCCAGGCGAGGGATGTGTCGGATGTGTTACGGTCGCAATCTCGCGACGATGAAGATGGTCGACTTGGGTGAAGCCGTAGGCATTATCGCGGCGCAATCGATAGGTGAGCCGGGTACTCAGTTGACGCTGAGAACTTTCCACATTGGTGGTACAGCGGCCAGAATCGCCGAACAGACGGCGCGCAAGAGTAAGCTAGCCGGTGTTATTCGCTACAGTAGTCGGTTGCAGGTTGTAAATGCTGATGGTGCCACCCTGGTAACAGGATACGAAGGAGAGCTAGTTCTGGAGGCGGAAGACGGGCAAGTCCGCTCCAGGTTCCAGGTTCCGATAGGTGCTACGCTGGCTGTGACCGACGGGCAGACCATCGAGCGTGATGATCTCCTGTTTACTTGGGATCCTTATACCAACCCCATAATGACGGATGTCACGGGCGTGGCAAAGTTGGTCGATATCGTAGATGAAGAGACCGTGAGCGAGGAACTCGATGAGATAACTGGTTTGAGGCAGCGCATGATCGTCGAAGACCGGGATAAAAAGCTGCACCCGCATATTGAGATCGTTCAGAAGAAGGGTGGGAAGGAAAAGAAGGTCCGGGATTATGTAATGCCTGAGGGAGCCCAGCTCACGGTACAAGATGGCCAGGAAGTAAAGGCGGGCTACGTGCTGGCAAAAATTTCTCGGGAAGCTTACAAGACCAGGGATATTACAGGTGGTTTGCCCCGAGTCGCTGAGCTGTTCGAGGCCAGGCGCCCCAAGGATCCTGCGACGATATCCGAGATCGATGGAGTCGTGAAGTTTGGCACGATCAAGCGTGGCAAGAGAGAAATCTTTGTTCACCCCGAGGCAGGAGAAGCTCAGGTCTATGATGTGCCTGCCGGAAAACACCTTAGAGTCCACGAAGGTGACAGGGTATGGGCGGGGGATCGTCTGTCAGAAGGAGCTGTCAATCCCCACGATATCCTGAGGATCAAGGGACCAAGGGCCGTTCAGGAATACCTTCTGAATGAGGTGCAGGAGGTCTATCGGCTTCAGGGGGTCAGGATCAACGACAAGCACATCGGTGTCATAGTGAGGCAGATGCTTCAGAAGGTGAAAGTGGTTGACCCGGGTGACGCCGACTGTCTGGAAGACGAAAATGTTGATAAGGTCATTTTCCGTGACAAGAATGAGCGTGTCATAAAGAAGGGCGGCAATCCGGCCAAGAGTGAGCCGCTGTTACTGGGCATTACCAAAGCGTCGCTTACGACGCAGTCGTTCATTTCGTCAGCGTCTTTCCAGGAGACAACGCGAGTTCTCACCGATGCAGCGATTCGGGGAGCGAAGGACGATCTTCTGGGACTGAAAGAGAATATCATAATCGGGCACTTGATCCCGGCCGGCACGGGAATTTACAGGTATGCTGATATCGAAATTGAGCCGCCCGAGGGCTTCGAACCCCCTCCACCCCCGCCGGAACTGGGTGAGGAGACGGCAGCGCCAAGTCCATTTATCGCCGTGCCCAAGGAGACCGCAAAAGCGGGGGCGTAGGGCCGAACTCTAGGGGAGCGGCCGGACGAGTGGGTTGACCTAACCGGTTATGCCATCTAAGTTTATAGTTCTGTGGTAAATCGCCCCTCCTCGACTTTGTCGGGGAGGGGTCAAATTTCTGGAATTGGGTGGAATGCCGACGATTAATCAGCTCGTCCGCCGTGGGCGAAAGGTTGTTCAGAAGGCTGACAAAGCGCCCGCGCTCAAGGGAAACCCTCAGAAGCGTGGCGTGTGCACCCGTGTCTATACGACGACGCCGAAGAAGCCCAATTCGGCTCTCCGGAAAGTCGCACGTGTACGGCTCACGAATGGTTTTGAGGTCACGAGCTATATACCGGGCGAGGGACACAACCTTCAGGAGCATAGCATCGTCCTCATTCGTGGAGGTCGGGTCAAGGATCTTCCGGGTGTGAGGTACCACATAGTTCGGGGGACGTTGGATGCATCGGGTGTCAGCGATCGGCGCAATAGTAGGTCGAAGTACGGAGCGAAAAAGCCAAAATGAGTAGGCGGCAGAGAGCGGTTAAGCGCCACATTCCGGCCGACCCGCGTTACGATAGCCAAACCGTGTCGAAGTTCATCAACCATCTGATGCTGGACGGTGGCAAATCGGTGGCTGAGCGGGTTTTCTACACGTCGATGGATATCATCGAGCAGCGCATGGGGCAGCCTGGTGTCCAGGTGTTCAAGCAGGCGTTGAGCAACGTCAGGCCGACTCTCGAAGTGAAGAGTCGCAGAGTTGGTGGAGCCACGTACCAGGTGCCAATAGAGGTACGGCAGGATAGACGAACTGCCCTTGCGATGCGTTGGATCCTGCAGTTCAGCAGGCAGCGCAGCGAGAAGTCGATGTCGGAGCGGCTGGCAGGTGAGCTGATCATGGCATCGAAGGGTGAAGGAAGTTCAATTAAGAAGAAAGAGGACACACATCGGATGGCCGAGGCGAACCGTGCCTTCGCGCACTACCGGTGGTAGGATGAAACCTTAGACCGACAATTTGGGAACCCTGCTTTAAGGGGATCCTGCGTCGTAGGGAGTTAACTCCCCGACGGTTGCGGAGCGAGACCTATCCGATACGGCGGATGACGGTCGCCCCGCTTTTTCGCTGCCAAGAATAGGTTTTTTGGGCAGCGCCATGCGGACGAGAAGTGTCGATAACAGAGTACGGACGAGATAAGCATAGAGTGAAGACTAATACTAGAACTACGCCGCTTGATAGGATTCGGAACATCGGCATCATGGCGCACATTGATGCTGGTAAGACGACTACGACCGAGCGTATGCTGTATTACACCGGGCGTACTTACAAGCTGGGCGAAGTACACGACGGCACCGCAACAATGGATTGGATGGAGCAGGAGCAGGAGCGCGGAATAACCATTACGTCGGCCGCGACCTACTGTGAGTGGAAGCAGCGGGATGAGATCTACCAGATCAACATCATAGACACTCCCGGCCACGTGGATTTTACTGTTGAGGTCGAGCGATCACTGAGGGTGCTCGATGGTGCTGTAGCGGTCCTGGATGCCGTGGGTGGTGTGGAGCCCCAGACGGAAACGGTATGGCGACAGGCCGATCGGTATGGTGTACCGCGAATCGTGTTCGTCAACAAGATGGATCGTGTTGGAGCGGACTTCGACCGCTGCCTCGGTATGGTAAAAGAGCGTTTGGGAGCAAAGGCGTTCCCGGTGCAGTATCCGCTCGGATCCGGTGAGCTGTTCACTGGGCTAGTCGACCTCGTGCGTGGAGTTGAGGTTGTGTACGACGAGGATTCTAAGGGCGTAAAGTGGGAGGAACGTCCCATTGCGGATGCCCTGGTAGATAAGATGGCTCAGCTACGCCACGAGTTGATGGAAGCCGCCGTGGAGCATGACGAGGAGTTGTTGCATCGGTATCTCGAGGGGGAAGAGATCAACCAGGATGAGCTTCGTGGAGCTATCCGCCAAGCGACACTCTCAGGGGCCATCATACCGGTATTCTGCGGCGCCGCATTCAAGAACAAGGGTATACAACGGTTGCTCGACGGCATCATAGATTACCTGCCCAGTCCAACAGACGTGCCGGCGATTAAAGGGCATCTTCCACATCATGACGAGACGTTTGTGGAGCGTGCCGCAGACGATGAAGACTCATTCAGTGCACTTGCTTTCAAGATTGCCACCGATCCGTACGTGGGGAAATTGACTTTTTTCAGGGTCTATTCCGGCGTGCTCACGGCCGGTTCGTACGTGTATAATTCTACCAAGAGTCGAAGAGAGCGGGTCGGACGCCTCCTGCAGATGCATGCGAACAAGCGTGAAGAACTCAGCGAAGTTCGTGCGGGGGACATTGCTGCGGCTATAGGTCTGAAGCAGACGGGCACAGGGGACACTCTGTGTGATGAGGACGACGCGATCATCCTGGAAACTATGCGATTTCCTGAGCCCGTTATCTCCGTTGCCATCGAGCCCAAGACGAAAGCTGATCAGGACAAATTGTCTATTGCCCTGCAAAAGCTATCCGAGGAAGATCCCACTTTCCACGTACGCTCAGATGAGGAGACGGGCCAGACCATTATTTCTGGTATGGGCGAACTTCACCTCGAAGTATTGGTTGAGAGGATGAAGCGAGAGTTCAAGGTGGCAGCGAACGTGGGGCGGCCGCAGGTTGCCTACCGTGAGACGGTTCGGAACAGAGTAGAATCGGTAGAGGGCAAGTTCGTTCGCCAATCAGGCGGACGCGGTCAATATGGCCACGTCGTCATAAACCTGGAGCCGGCCGAAAAGGGTCTGGGCTTCGTGTTCGAGGACAAGATCGTCGGTGGGTCGATCCCACGGGAATACATCGGCTCGGTCGAGACCGGCGTGAAGGGCGCGCTGGAGAACGGCGTGCTTGCGGGATACCCGGTTGTTGATGTCCGGGTGGAATTGGTGGACGGAAGTTTTCATGAAGTAGACTCTAATGAAATCGCTTTTAGGGTTGCTGGTTCGATGGCGCTAAAGGCGGCGATCGAGAAGGCAAAGCCCGTGTTGTTGGAGCCCATGATGGATGTCGAAGTTGTTACTCCGGCTGATTACATGGGGGACGTCGTAGGCGATCTCAACAGTCGGCGCGGAAAGATAGGTGGAATGACCCAGCGCGGTGACGCGCAACTTATCGGGGCGAGTGTTCCGCTGGGGGAGATGTTTGGGTATGCGACGAGGTTGCGTTCGCTGAGTCAAGGGCGCGCAGCGTACACGATGCAGTTTTCTCACTATGATCAGACACCGAAATCAAAGACGGACGAAATCATTAGCAAGGTTAAGGGTTAGGGGATTTCACAATGGCGAAGCAAAAGTTTGAGCGAACGAAGCCTCATGTGAATGTAGGGACTATAGGTCACGTTGATCATGGTAAGACGACATTGACGGCGGCGATCACGCGAGTGCAGGGA
>JAZDCZ010000252.1:0-2149 GCA_036679605.1 Gemmatimonadota bacterium | reverse complement strand
TTCCCGGCGACCTCAGCAGAGCGGCAGTTTTCTGTTCGGGGACTTCCGACTCGACCTGGATTGTAGTCAGGTGTTCCATGGCGCCGACGCGCTTTCAATTTCTCCCAAGGCGTTCAGCTTGCTTCGCACATTGGTTCGCCATGTCGATCAAGTCGTTCCGTCGCGCTCGCTCCTCGAAGACGTCTGGCCCAACGTCACGGTCGAGCCCAGCGTTCTGAAGGTGCGGATTGCGGAAATCCGGGCTGCCCTCGAAGAGACAGCAGCAGAGCCTAACCTGCATTATTCATGAAACCTCCGGATCGGCCGAGATTCGGGCTTGAGTCGGACAAGGGTGACCGATTGAGGTGTCGTGTGGCGAGATTTCCCGGGGTTCGGTTGGGTGAAGTACCGCGGCCGCACTCGAACCGGGCTTGCTGGCAGACCCCGTGTAGGGGCGGATGCGACTCTCGCTTCGATCGACTGATTCGTGTTGATTTTCGGGGAAGTGGTTGGCTAGGGAGCGCGGCCGCCGGAGGCGAGAGCAACTTGCTGCCAGGCGTTCATGCCGGGGAATCGATCGGCCATGTGAATCACCACACGTCGAGCGGAGACCTCGACTCTGGCTGCGAGCTTGAGGATGCGATTCCGGATCGTACTGACCTGTGCGTTGGCGCAGTCGCTGTGTCGTGCCTTGATCTGGATATCTTGCATTAGCACATAGGCCGCGACCGTCATGAGCACCCGGAGTTGGTTTGCCAGGAAACTGTTGCAACTCGTCCGGTCCATCGCGAGACCGTTCTTCAATTCCTTGATCCGGTTCTCCGCATCTCCCCTCTGGCAATAGAACTTGTAGGTGTTCTCGGGTGTCATCTTTAGATTCGTGACGACGAAGCGCATGTTGTTCTTCGGTTCGCGATCGGGATGAACGACGACTTCAGCCTTGAAGATGACGCGACGCCTATGGGGCCACGTCGTCTTGGTCTTGAAGAGGGTCTCCCCGTAGACTTGCTGCGTAAGCCCTGTGGCTTTGAAACTTTGACAGGCCTGCGCCATCTCCTTGCCGGCACGGAGCTTCAGGGGCTTCGTATTGCCCAATCCCACGACGAACTCCACGCCCGCCTGCTCGAGGAAGTCGAGCACCACGGGTGCGCCGAAGCCGCCATCGAGGCGAACAATAATCCGAGACTTCGGAAACAGGGTGCGGACTTCTTCGATGATCCGGCCAGCCGTCGCCACGAACCCCGCATGAGCGCATGAGTTGCCGGGCCGGAGCACCGAGCAAAGCACGTACTGCTTCTTCTCCTTCCCGAACTGAATCGTTCCCACCAGGGGTAGGTAGCAGTAGGTGTCGTAGTAGCCGTGGAAGAATGTGAATTGTTGCTGTCCGTGAGTGGGGTCCACCGTCGGATCGAAGTCGAGGATGATCTTCGTCTTCTTGGCTTTGCGGCCGAGTCGGCGCTTATGCCGCTTCAGCACGGTCTTCACCACCGCCTTCGACATCTCCAATAACTGGCCGCGACCGACTGCGTTCTCCATCCGAGAAATCGTTGGCTGGGAGGCCAACCGCTCGCCGTGAATCGGATCGCGGCCGATCATGAGCTTGTGGATCGCGTCGTTCGCGAGCGCATCCGCATCGTTGGCATCGGGATACCCCAACGCGATCCCGAACACGCGCTGCGCGAATGTCTCGTGCAGGGTGTGCTTGACCTTGCCCGCCTGGCGAGTGTCTCTCAGGCAGCTCGCCAGCGATGCCGTCAGACCAAGCTCGTCGTCCACGGCCTTGAGCAGCAGGCCTCCAGCATCCGAACTCATCGCGGCCTCGTCGAAGAGAACATGAACGGGCTTCGAAAACAGAGAAGGAAAAAGAACAGACTGTGTTGTAGACTCAGACATGCAGAAGGCCTCTTAACCGCGTGAAATGTGCGTAAGCAACACGTTTCTAGCAGTTCAGTGGCCTTCTTGCGTTGGGCTTCATGAATAATGCAGGCTAGGCGCCGGTAGAACGCGATCACCTGCGCGTTGGACGAACGCACCTGCAGGTTGAGCTTGGGGCAGCCCATGGCTTTGAGGCTCGCTTCTGCGGCCGCCATGAGGTCACGCCCGAAACCGTGGCGTCGTTGGTCAGGGTGAACTGCGAGGTGGTAGACCCATCCGCGGTAGCCGTCGTAGC
>JAZDCZ010000251.1:0-127128 GCA_036679605.1 Gemmatimonadota bacterium | reverse complement strand
CGAGATGCAGCGGGACCGGCACCAAATGTCGGTAGTGTTGGATGAGTATGGCGGCACTGCCGGCATCGCAACCTTCGAGGATCTGTTGGTGGAGCTAGTAGAGGAAACGGTGGAACCGCTGTATCCCATGGGGGCGCCAGAAGAAGGAGGCGAGACCGTTATCGAAGTAGTCGGGGCTACACCGGCGGAAGATGTGGCAGCTCGATTGAATACGCCACTGCCGACTGAGGCGGAGACGATCGGCGGTCTATTGACATGGGCAGCCGGAAGGATTCCACGTGCAGGTGAAAGGTTTGAATTGGCCGGTCTGGAGTTCGACGTTTTGGCGGCAACCCCGATACGTGTTGAGCGTGTCGTTGTGCGGAAGGGAATTGTTCGGCCAATCCATCTAGGGTCGAGGAGTTCCAATTGAGCGCGCCCGGTGCTCGGCACGGCGGTTCCAGCAGAACGCTTGCCCGAAGACTGCGACGCTATTTCTTGGTAGGGCTCATAATAGTTGCTCCAGTCGGGCTGACTGCGTTCGTACTGACATGGATATTCCGGCGCATCGACGCGATATTGGGTGTTCCGCTGCAGCGCGCTATTGGGACGCAGGTGCCCGGCCTAGGTTTGGTGCTACTGATACTTGTCATCCTTGGGGTGGGGTGGCTCGTGCATCTCGCGGCCGGTAGGCAGTTGCTCAATTGGTGGAACCATTCGCTAACGCGGTTTCCTCTGACTGGCCGGATCTACAGCGCAATCAGCCAGATAGTGCAATCGGTGATCGGGGGGAGACGTAAACTGTTTCTGCGTACGGTCCTAATACCATATCCAACCGAAGGAATCTGGGCCGTCGCTTTTGTGACGAATGAATCGGCGCCACTGTTGTCCGAACGGATTGGCGAACCGTGTGTCAACGTGTTTATCCCGACTACGCCCAACCCTACATCAGGATTCATGTTGATGGTCCCGAGCAAGCGGGTGTTGTCAATCGATACCTCTGTGGAGGACGCCATGAAGCTGGTCGTGTCGGCTGGGGCAGTGAACCCGACCGAGTCTCCGGAGGTGACGATGCGGCCCGGGATTGACGTGGAGCTGTTGCTCAAAGACACCGGAGAGTGGAAGGACACGCCGTCGTGAACGAGGGTCTGGAGTATCAGGAAGAGCTTCGTCAGTTGGCCATGCAGGGCGACGTTGCTCGTTTCCTTGCAAAGGCGCGTGGTCTTCACCCCTCGGATCTTTCCGACGTGCTAGCATCTCTCGATGGCGAGACCCAACTCAGGCTCGTCCAAACGTTGCCGGTGAGCATCGTCTCCGATGCGTTGGCCGAAATGGACGACGAGGAGCATCCCGAGGCGGTCCTGGCGGCGCTGCCCTCTGAGAAAGCGGCCGACATAGTAGACGAGCTGGCCGACGATGATGCCGTAGATCTCATCGCTGAACTCCCTGCGGATAAGGCGGCGCGGATCCTCGCCTCCGTTGCCGACCGGGCCGATATCGAGCGCCTCTTGGGTTACGACGAGGATACGGCTGGCGGGAAGATGACGACGGCCGTCGTCACAGTTCTAGATACCGCGACAGTCGAGGCCGCAATCGAAGCGATTCGCGAGCAAGCAGCCGATGCCGAGGAGTTCTATCAGATCTATTGTGTGGACGACACGTTCAAACTCGTGGGAATTCTTCCTTTCCAGAACCTCATTGTTTCCGACCCTGTGACGGTGGTCCGGAGCATCATGGAACCTCCGCTCCCGACTGTGACTGCAGATCTAGATCAAGAACAGGTTGCTCAGTTGATCGCGCGATACAATGTGCCTGCAGTACCCGTGGTGAGCCACTTTGGAAAATTGTTGGGACGAGTGACCTTCGACGATGTGATGGATGTAATGGAGAAGGAGACCACAGAGGACATCCTCAAGTTTGGTGGTGCGCCGCCTGAAGAAGAGTTGGCGGGCACATGGCACCAAGCGGTGCGCAACCGGTTGCCGTGGCTCACTCTCAATCTATTGACCGCGTTCTTGGCAGCCGCAGTAGTTTATTTCTTTCAAGATATGATAATCCGGGTATCATTACTGGCGGTAATGATGCCCATTATTGCAGGAATGGGAGGAAACGCGGGGACCCAGGCCCTGGCAATCACGGTTCGCCGGATAGCGGTCGGAATGATCCCGGCGGGCCGTGCGCGCTGGACAGTGATCGGCAAGGAATTGCTCGTCGGCCTGCTCAATGGAATAGCAGTTGGGATCCCGGTTGGGCTGGTTGCTGCTGTATTAGGGGGGCAGGGATGGCAACTGGGACTAGTCGTAACGCTTGCAATGTGGGGCAATCTGGTGCTCGGCACCGCGGCCGGGGCCGCGATTCCGTTACTCTTGCAGAGGATTGGAGTGGACCCTGCAGTCGCCAGTTCGGTCTTTGTAACCACGCTCACCGATGTGTTCGGATTCAGTTTGCTGCTGGGCCTAGCGGCAGTTCTGCTCCTTCCCGGGGTATAGCGATTTCTTGCCAAACATCACTTCAGCCAACCATTCTTCTGTAGTGAGCGCAAGCGACTTGTTGGCGGGCATCAAAGAGGGCAAAGTCGCGTCCTTGGCCAAGGCCGTCACGTTGGTGGAGAATGGGAGTGACGGCTATGAGCGGTTGCTGTCTGAACTGCACCCTCTGGTGGGCCGTGCCCATCGCATCGGAGTAACAGGTCCTCCGGGTGCCGGGAAGTCTACTCTGGTGGAGCGACTGGTACAGCGTTTCCGAGACTTGGGTGATAAGGTGGCGGTTGTCGCAGTCGATCCCACGAGTCCGTTCAGCGGAGGCGCGCTACTGGGAGATCGTATTCGGATGGAATCGCTTACGCTTGACCCAGGTGTCTATATAAGATCCATGGCGGCCCGAGGTGCCGCGGGTGGACTGGCGACGAGCAGTCGTGAGGTGTGCGACGTGCTCGACGCCTTCGGATTCGACCGCATCCTCATAGAGACTGTAGGGGTCGGTCAGGCCGAGATTGCGATCGCGGCCAGCGCTGATTCGGCCGTGCTGGTTCTGGTGCCCGAATCTGGAGATGGAGTCCAGGTGTTGAAGGCGGGTGTAATGGAGATCGCCGATCTCTACGTTGTGAACAAAGCGGATAGACCCGGCGCTGATCGGCTCGTTCAGGAGCTGATCGTGATGCTAGATCTTCAAAGAGGTTCTATGATAGATCCGACTCAGCATCACGCTGGTGTCGGGCCGATATCCGAGCCAAAAAAGACTGCGGTGAAGCATGGGTGGGTTCCTCCGACTCTGACAACGTCGGCGATCAATGGCGAGGGAACGGACGAACTGGTTGAAGCCTTGAACGCACACCGCGCGTTCTTGTTGGATAGTGGAGAACTCGAGGCGCGCCGAGTTGTACGTCTGAGGCAGCACACTCGCGATGTGGTTGAAAGGGCACTCAGCACGCTGGTGTGGCGCAGGGGGAAGGGTGAGGAGGTTCTGGACGCTGGAATGGAGAGAATAGAGCGGGGAACTGCGAGTCCCTATAAACTTGCTGAAGAGATAGTGGCAGGACTCAGAAAAGGTGGTTTAGACCATGGAGAATAGTGCGGCCAAACAGTGGCGTCGGAATATCGACTTTGGGTCGTCGGGCTCTTCCGAGCTAGAACCACTGTATACCCGAGACCATCTTGCCGGCTTCGATCCTGATGAGCAACTGGGATCTCCTGGAAGTTATCCGTTCACACGTGGCATTCACGAAACGATGTACCGAGGCAGGTTGTGGACGATGCGGCAGTTCGCAGGGTTCGGTACGGCGGAAGACACGAACGCCAGGTATAAGTTCTTGCTCGAGCGGGGTCAGACAGGACTATCTGTCGCCTTCGATTTCCCGACTCTGATGGGCTACGATTCTGACCACGCTCGATCGGAGGGTGAGGTCGGCAAATGTGGCGTCGCAATCTCGTCGTTGGCCGACATGGAGACATTGTTCGAGGGAATACCGATGGACAAGGTCTCGACGTCGATGACGATAAACGGACCCGCCGCCATGTTGTTTTGTTTTTATGTGGCGGCTGCGGAGCGACAGGGCGTGGACATATCGCAGTTGCGTGGCACCATTCAGAACGACATCCTCAAGGAATACATGGCCCAGCATGCCTGGGTCTTTCCCGTCGAGCCGGCGCTCAAGGTCATAGTAGACCTCTTTGAGTGGTCAGCGGAGCACACGCCGCTTTGGAATACGGTATCGATCAGCGGCTACCATATTCGTGAGGCCGGAGCGACAGCGGTTCAAGAGTTGGCCTTTACACTGGCGAACGGATTCGAATACGTCGAGCGAGGCATAGCTCATGAGCTGGATGTCGATACGTTTGCGGGACGGCTATCCTTTTTCTGGGACGTCCACAGCGACTTCTTCGAAGAAATTGCTAAGATGCGGGCTGCCAGGCGAATCTGGGCTCGGCACATGCGGCACCGCTATGGCGCCACCGACCCACGGTCGACAACGATGCGGTTCCATTGCCAGACAGCAGGGGTGTCGCTAACGGCGCAACAACCGATGAACAATGTTGTGAGAGTTGCATACCAGGCGATGGCTGCGGTCTTGTCCGGTGCGCAATCGCTTCACACTAATTCTCTAGACGAGACCCTCGCTTTGCCGACCGAAGGAGCTGTCAAGCTCGCCCTCCGCACACAGCAAATATTGGCGTACGAGACAGGTGTAACTAACGTAGCCGACCCATTAGGCGGATCGTATTTCGTGGAGTCACTCACGAATCAAATGGAGCAAGGGGCAGAGGCTCTCTTCTCCGAGATCGACAAGATTGGGGGAGTCGTTAAGGGGATAGAGTCGGGCTGGTTCCAAAGACAGATTGCTCAAAGCTCAATGCGAATGCAACACGAAGTCGAGCAGCGTCGACGAATCGTGGTGGGTGTGAACGAGTTCGTTGAAGAAGACGATCACGAGGTCGAAATATTGAAGGTCAGCGATGAGGCAACGGTCACTCAGGCGAGGCGTCTCGGTGCGATGCGCGAGCAGAGAGACAGTGAGCGGGTCCAGCGCTGCCTCGAGGTCATGAAAGACGCCGCGCAGAGTGACGAGAATGTCATTCCCTCGATGCTCGACTGCGCACGCGCGTACTGCACATTGTTCGAGATCCGAAGTGTCCTCGAGGAGGTCTATGGCGCGTACCGCGAGCCCGTGTTCTTCTAGAGGGAGCACTCGAATGAGGCCGACGCAGAAGCCCTGAGTAGCTCGAAACAACTTGTTTCACCAATCATAGGGCGCTAGCTTCACCCCACAATGGTTACAAGCAAGAATCCCGCCGACACCGACGGTCTGTCACGTCCGATCCGTGTGCTCATTGGCAAGCCCGGACTAGACGGCCACGATCGGGGAGCCAAGGTGGTGGCTGCGGGCCTCCGCGACGCAGGTATGGAGGTCATCTATACCGGACTTCACCAGACGCCCGAAATGATCGTAACGGCCGCAGTACAGGAGGATGTGGATGTTATCGGCCTGTCGATCCTGTCGGGTGCTCATATGACCTTGATGCCTCGGGTCAAGGATCTACTGGCTGAGCAGGAGCGCGACGACATCCTCATCATCGGCGGCGGAATCATTTCCAAGGACGATACCGACGCGTTGCACGATAGGGGAATAGCAAAACTGTTTGGTCCCGGGACCTCCACGCAAGAAATCATCGAGTACATAACCACGTGGTTCGAGGGCCGTTGAGCGAGGTGAGTTGCGGTGACCTCTGATGGGCGTCTCCGCGAACTCACGGAAGAGTATCGCGAGCTGGTCCAATTACTCGAGCAGGGTGGAGGCGCGGAGAAGATCCGCCGTCAGCACGAGCAAGGTAAACTCACAGCCCGCGAGCGCGTGGATGCGCTGGTCGATCCCGAAGCGCCGTGGCTCGAGGTCGGGCTGTTGGTAGCCTACGACCTATACGACGGGCAGGCGCCGGGGGCGGGTGTGATAACCGGAGTCGGTGTAGTGGCGGGACGGGAAGTGGTGGTGGTAGCGAACGACGCTACTGTGAAGGCCGGCGCATGGTGGCCCGAGACGATCAAGAAAATCCTGCGCGCGCAGGAGATCGCTATGCGGCAACGGATCCCGATCATCTATCTGGTGGACTCTGCGGGTGTAAATCTTCCCTATCAGGATGGAGTGTTCCCGGGCCAATACGGTGCAGCGCGAATTTTCTATTACAACTCCATTATGCGAAGATATCTGCACGTGCCGCAGATCAGCGCCGTCATGGGACAATGTGTAGCCGGTGGCGCATACCTGCCCGCACTATCCGACCTAATCTTCATGGTCGAGGGCACGTCGTTTATGGGGCTCGGCGGCGCTAACCTTGTCCAAGGAGCGACCGGCCAGCAAGTCGACTCAGAGGAGTTGGGAGGAGCGGTCACGCACACCGCGAAGAGCGCCGTAGCACACTATCGGTCCCGCAACGATTCGGAGTGCCTGAACGACATTAGAGAATATATCTCGCGTCTCCCAACGCCGATTAAGAAACCTACGCGTGAAGCCATTCCACCAACGCACGTTCCAGCTGAACTGTATGACATTTTTCCGCGCGATCACAGAATGGCCTACGATATGCGCGCCGTACTCGATTGTATTCTGGATGGCGACGGCCTTGTGGAATTCCAGCCCGACGTGGCCAAGGAGATGATTTGCGGACATTGTAAGGTTGAAGGGCATGTGGTCGCGGTCATAGCGAACCAACGGGGTCTCATCAAGGGTAAGGGCGACGAGTTGCAAAGGGCTGGAGGCATCGTTTACACCGAGAGTGCGGAGAAGGTTGCATACTTTATTGAGACCGCTAGTCGAGAGCGTATACCGCTGCTGTTCGTACAAGATGTCAGCGGGTTCATGGTGGGACCTGAGGCCGAACATTCGGGCATCATTAGGGCCGGAGCGCGGTTTGTTGAAGCGATGGCGTGCGCTGTCGTGCCGAAGATCGTCATAACGGTGAACCACGCATCCGGCGCTGGATATTATGCAATGGCGGGCCAGGGGTTCGACCCCGACTTCATCTTCACCTGGCCAACGGGCCGGATGGGTGTGATGGAAGGTGATTCCGCTGTCAGCGCTGTATTTGGAGATCGAAGTAAAGATCCCGACGTGAGTGACCGTGTTGAGAAGATGCGCAGCAACTACGAACATCAACTCGATGCGAAGTACGCCGGAGCACGGGGCTTTGTGGACGCAATAGTTGTCCCCGAGGACACACGTCGGATATTAGGATTTGCTCTCTCCGTCGCAAGCAACTATCCCGGTCCGCACGTCGGTACCTTCGTGCTACCTCCGATGGACTACTGCGACCAATGAAGTCTTCCGTCAACCTGCTCGTTTTCGTGACGGGATGTGCGGCTTCGAGTGCTGTTCCAGGACACCAAACATCGCAGAGCCCAGCTTCCAGCCCGATCGGTCACGATTCTGGAGCTTCAGTCGTTGTCCTGACACAACGTTCGGACCCGGTTCTGCCTCCGCGCATTGCAATGCTTGCAGGGTTGTTGCCTCTTAGAACGATGGGCATAGACACATTTCTAGTGGCTCATCCGGAGGACGATGGCCGTGGCGTGGTGATTGGAATTCTGGACAGCGGAGTTGACCCGGGCTTGCCAGGACTGTCGCGAACATCAACAGGTCTGCCGAAAATCATCGACCTCCGTGACTTTTCGGGTGAGGGCAGGATCAAATTGGACCTGCTTGAGGTAGACGGCGATACCGTGAAGGTCGGGAGTCGCACTGTCTCTGGCTTTGGTCGACTCGCCCGACTGGCGTCCAAGCCCTACTACGGTGGCGTATTCCAAGAGTTGCCGCTCGGCAGACCACCGGCAGCCGACATCAATGGGAATGGAAGCATTACAGATTCGTTCCCTGTAGTTGTGGCAAAGAGCAGTGCGGGATGGATAGTTGTCACCGATACCGATGCAGATGGCTCCATTGCCGATGAGTCGCCTATCAGAGATTACGCGATAGGTCACGAGACGTTTTCATACAGCGTTCCTGCACTGTCCAATAGAGCACCCCCGATGACCTTGGCTGTTAATCTGACCGAGGTCGACGGTCGTCCGATCCTCAGTTTCTTCTTCGACAACTCTAGTCACGGTACGAGAGTGGCAGGTATTGCAGCGGGTCACTCGATGTTCGGAGTTGACCGATTCGACGGCGTAGCCCCCGGCGCCCAAATCATTGGCCTCAAGATTTCGAACAACGCGCGCGGCAGCATCTCGGTTACCGGTAGTATGCTGAGGGCGATGAACTATGCAGCCAACTTCGCGCAGCAGCGAAGTCTTCCGCTGGTACTAAACCTTAGCTTTGGCGTAGGGAACGAGTTCGAGGGCACGGCAGCCATCGATTCTATCGTGAACGAGTTTGTTCTCAAGCACCCCGACATCCTTTTCGTGATTGCGGCGGGAAACGATGGACCTGGACTCTCAACGGTAGATTTCCCGGGCTCCGCCGAGAACGCTCTGACAGTGTGCGCGTTGTTTCCGGCAGTGTTTGCAAACGGTCCGGAATCCAACATGGATCAAAGCCAAGATGTTGTGGCGTGGTGGAGTGCGCGAGGAGCCGAAGTGCAGAAGCCAGATCTCTGCGCACCTGGAGTTGCGTATTCCAATGTGCCTACGTGGAATACGGGTGACGAGATCTCACCCGGGACCAGCTTTGCGGCACCGCAGATTGCCGGAGCAGCCGCTTTGCTTCGTTCGGCAATGCTGCATAGGGGCAGGCATGTACGGGGCATTGACGTGATTCGTTCTTTGACCAATACGGCACAGCGGCCGGCGGGTAGCACGCGGTTAGACGTTGGTGCAGGTCTCCCGAACTTGAGCGCAGCATTTCGCTGGCTGCAGGTAGCGCATCAGGCTGGAGTGTACTCGGTGCGCGCACTGCAGGATGGAGGAAACAGCTCCCGGGGTTCAGCGGCGTACCGGCGCGAAGGATTGCGATCTCCGACCGACACGATCCAGCGGTTTGTGGTCACCTCACTCGGAGGCCAGCCTGCCGCACGCATCGAACTCTTGAGCGACGCCGACTGGATAACCGCACCCGCGGTTGTCGAACCGGAAGGCGAGCCGTTTACCGTGACGCTTCGTTATAATGCTGCGTTACTTGATGAACCGGGAGTCTATGTCGGCACCGTTTCGGGACGACCGGCGAGTGATACCATGGCTGGTGCCTCGTTTACTCTTACCAACACCGTTGTTGTGGCGCAATCGTTGTCGAAGCCCGTTCGAAAACAGGGGACACTGGGTGCCGGCAATTTAGCGCGCTATTTCTTGTCCGTGCCTGAAGGCGCTGGTGGTTTATCGGTGCGAATGAGTGCTAAGGACGGTGCGTTAGGTGGAACGCTCTACCTGTTCGAGCCCGACGGTCAACCCCATCGCGGCAAGAGTAGCGTCGAGGTCAACGCCAATGTGCGATCAGCTTCAATAGATGTGGCCGTACAGGATCTCATACCGGGTGTCTACGAAGCAACTGTGGTTGCTCCTCCCGCTGCTGCCCTGACCTACTCATTTGAAGCGTCAATACCGCGAGTCAGTATTTCGGCACTTGGCGATGGACCGGTGGCGACGGTGACCAACCCGGGCCAGGAGAGCGTCGGCGTCGTAGTTGCCGGCCGGACTGTTGGCGCCACGAGATCGATTGCGCTTGGCGGACCTCGATCCGACGCTGCGTCGGCAAACGTTGCCCCTCCAGTGTGGGCCGATCGCATGGTTATCGACGTAACGCTAGCGCGAGAGTACTGGACCACCGTAACCGATTTCGGCGTGACCGTGTTTGACTCCACTGGTGCCAAGTTGACCGATGGTCCTCTCAACTATTCGTTTGGCCGTGTGACCGTTGCACTCGATTCCTTGGAATACGACGGCGATATGAGAATTGAACTCGTTCCTGCATACGCGCATTTGGAAGCTCCCGAGCGGTGGGATGCGCAGGCCCGAATATCGTTTCTTCTTCCGGAGGCGATACCGTTGATGTTTGCCGACAGTAGCGAAGAGTTCGGCCTATCGCTGGAACCGGGATCGACCAAAGCTGTTAGTGCAACCGGATGGCTCGGTGATCTCACGATTCCAGAAGGGTTCAGCCCACTGGTTGAGGTATCGGCCAGCGCATCGAGTGGCACCGCATCGGTTCGACAGGGACCTGCTTGGTTCAGGAAAAGTTCGAAGCCGCACGATGGTCCGGTGCCCGAAAGGATGTTCCAGTGAGGCGGATGATTCGCATAGCATCCGGCCAGGGCTTTTGGGGTGATTGGCTCGAGGCACCCGTCCACCAGGTGGAACGTGGGCCGATCGACTACCTCATGTTGGACTACCTGGCGGAAGTCACAATGTCGATCATGCAAAAGCAGCGGTCGCGCGATCCTTCCTTAGGCTATGCCAAGGATTTCGTTCCCCTCATGGGTAGGCTGCTGCCGTCTCTCTTGAAACGGCGAGTGCGTGTAATCGCAAATGCCGGTGGAGTGAACCCAAGTGCATGTGCTGACGCAGTGCTTGCAGCGGCAAGAGAGCAGGGGCTAGCGGGTAGGTTGAAGATCGGTGTGGTAACAGGTGACGACATCATGGACCGGCTCGATGCGTTGATGGAGCGCGGACATGAATTCACGAACCTCGATACCGGCGAACCGTTGGAGTCGGTCAGGAACGATGTTCAGAGCGCCAATGCATATCTCGGAGCCTGGCCGATCCTAAAGGCGCTCGAACTTGGGGCAAGAATCATCATCACGGGTCGAGTAACCGATACGGGACTTACGTTGGCACCGATGATACACGAATTCGGCTGGGGCAGAAGGGATTGGAACAAGCTGGCGGCGGGTACGGTCGCGGGTCACATAATTGAGTGCGGTGCTCAGTGCAGCGGTGGTAATTGCATGGTCAACTGGGAGCGCATTCCGCACATGGAAGACCCTGGTTATCCCATCATCGAGGCCGAGCGAGACGGACGGTTCGTGGTCACAAAGCACGACGGTACTGGCGGACGGGTGACTGTGCCCAGTGTGACCGAGCAACTCGTTTACGAGATGGGCGATCCCGAGAACTACATAACGCCAGACTGCGTGGCAAACTTTAGCAGCATAGCACTCGAACAAACCGGCAGGGATCGTGTGCAGGTCACCAATGTACGAGGTACGAAGGCGACTCAGTTCTTGAAGGTGTCGATTTCATATGGGTGGGGCTACAAAGCCATCGGGACGCTGGTATACGGGTGGCCTGACGCAGTGAAGAAAGCCAGAAAAGCAGATCGTATTCTGCGGGCACGACTGGACCGACTAGGGCTCGAGTTTGACGAAGTGCTGACTGAGCTGGTCGGTGTGAACGCTACGCACGGAAAACTGAGCGGCCCGCCGGATCCCGAAATCCCGGAAGTACAGTTGCGAGTTGGAGTGCGTGCCAAAGAGCGCGCTCCCGTCGAGCGCTTCAGCAGGGAGATCGCCCCATTGATCCTCAACGGTCCTCCCAGTGTAACCGGGTTCGCCGGTGGACGGCCGAAGGTAGAGTCGATCGTGGCGTACTGGCCGGCGCTGGTTCCCAAGAAGGAGATTCGTGCCAAAATGGAGATAAGGAAGTAGATGGGACGGAAAATGCAACTCGTCCGACTCGCGCATGCGCGGAGCGGTGACAAGGGCGATACGGCGAACGTCGGCCTGATAGCGCTAAGCGCCGAGTACTATCCTATCCTTGTGCGGGAGGTCACTGCAGCACGCGTGGCTCGGCACTTTCGTGGCATGATCAAAGGATCTGTCGAACGATACGAGCTACCGAACCTGAACGCTCTGAATTTCCTGCTACACGGTGCGTTGGGAGGGGGTGGAACTCTCTCCTTGAAGACCGACGCGCAGGGCAAGGTCTTCTCGACCGCGCTGCTAAGAATGGAGATCGAGGTACCCAGAGGATTGCGTGTCGGCCAGTAGGCTCGCTGTGGGGCTGGCCGATGGAGTCCTGACACTTACGCTCGACCGCCCTGACAAGCGAAACGCCATGGATACGGCCATGGTGGATGCTCTATGGGAGCAGTTGGAACGGGCCGACCTGGACAAGAATGTGCGCCTCGTCGCGATACGCGGTGCCGGCAAAGATTTCTGCGCTGGTGCCGATCTGGCCGAACTACTAGAGTCGGTCGACAAGACCGCCGCCGAGAACAGCGCAAACGCACAGCACCTGGGTGACGTATTCCTAGCCATGCGCCGGCTGCCGAAGGTCGTTGTCGCCGTAGCGCAGGGACGCGCACTGGCAGGCGGCTGTGGGCTCGCTACTGCGTGCGATTTGGTCGTAGCGCACGAGGACGCGTCGTTTGGCTATCCCGAGATTAAAAGAGGGTTTGTGCCTGCGATGGTAATGGCGATGTTGCGTCGCGCGGTAGGCGAGAAAGTGGCTTTCGATCTCGTCGCGACAGGACGTCTGCTGACAGCAGCCGAGGCGATGAACGTGGGATTGGTCTCGCGAGTAGTTGAGAGAGATCAATTCGATCAACAGGTTGACGCAGTTCTGAGCGGATTGGCGGGGGCTAGTGGGTCAGCCCTGGCGCTCATCAAGCGACAGCTATATGAGATTGAGGGCCGTTCCTTCGAGGAAGCTATCTCTCTGGGCGCGCAAGTGAACGCGGTTGCAAGATCGACACCGGATTTTAAGCAGGCGGTTGAGAAGTTCCTCGAATAAGGACAAGTAGAGCGGGACGGCGCTGAGTACGCGTGGCGCGTTCTACTCGTCCACCGATACACGGTAGGAGCCGGTCACCTGCAGCAGGGCCAACTTGGCCCGGTCGCGGGATCGCTTGGTTCCGCGGATCGCAAGGTGTAGGAAGGTTCGGTCGTCCCGGGTCTCGGTGTTGGCCTCGTCGATCGTCGCTCCCGCCTGCTCGATCAGTCGCTCCAACTCGTCGACTGCAGTGGGATCGGTAATCTCCACGGAGCAATGGGTCATGCTGCCCCGTTCCTGGAGCCATCGCTCGATACGTCCCAGGCCACCGAGCACAAGTAGCACGAGCAGTGTCACTCCGGCGGCCTCGAACACCCAGCCCGCACCAATGGCCATTCCAATGGCCGCCACGAGCCAGATCGTGGCGGCGCTGGTCAAGCCTGTCAGGGCACCGCGCTCCCGGAGAATAGCCCCGGCCCCGATGAAGCCAACACCCGTAACGACTTGGGCGGCGATGCGGCTCGGGTCCCCGGATGTGGTGCCAAGATAAATGGAGAGCTGCGTAAACAACGTCGCGCCGACACAAATGAGGATATTGGTGCGGAGTCCCGCAGCTTTTCCGTGGATCTCCCGCTCCAGGCCGACGGCACCGCCCAGGAACACGGCCGAGATTAGCGCGAACAGGAGATCCAGTCGCAGACTGTTGATAAAATCGGACCAGGCCAAAGTGGTCTCCGGGATGAAGCGTGCTAAGTTTGATGGCCCGTGAATGATACCCCACTTAGCGAGGTCTGGCATGACTGCAGAGGTGTTGGGTCAACCGGATGGGAATTTCTTCGGCGGCATCCCACCGCAATTGACCGGCGAGTTGGTCGAGATACTTGCAAGTGACACCCATGTACGGATCGAGCGCATCGTTTCCCGAGGTCATCGGTCTCCCGATGGTTTCTGGTACGACCAGGAACAGGCCGAGTGGGTGATTCTCTTGTCTGGCAGCGCGACCATCGTGTTCATGGATGGCGGCAGAGTTGCTCTGGCACCCGGGGATTACATAAACATTCCCGCTCACCTCAAGCACCGCGTCGAGGGCACCCATGGGACGCAGGACACCGTCTGGTTGGCGGTGTTCTATGACGAGACGCGATCGTCGTGATAGGCGACAAGACCATTCTCGTGACGGGTGCAAGTTCCGGGATCGGCAAGGCCGCTGCTCAGCATCTGGCCAAGCTCGGCGCCCGAGTGGTGATCGTGTGCCGCAACGAGCAGCGCGGCGAACCGGCGCTCCGCGATATCCGTCGGAGGAGCGAGAATTCCAGCGTAGAACTCCTTACGGCCGATCTGGGGTCGCAAGAGCAAGTTCGTAAGCTGGTGCGGAAGTTCTTACAGTCTCACGACCGGCTGGATGTGTTGATCAACAACGCTGGTCTCTACCTCAGCAAACGCACGGTTACGGACGACGGCATCGAGACCACGTTTGCCGTCAATCATTTAGCTCCGTTCCTGCTCACGAACCTGCTACTAGATACACTCAAGGTGAGTTCGCCGTCACGGGTCATTACCGTCAGTTCAGAGGCTCATCGGCGTGGGACAATCGACTTCGAAGACCTGTGCATGGAGCGACGATACAACTGGATCGATGCGTATGCGCGCTCGAAGCTGGCCAATGTGCTGTTCACCCACGAGCTGGCCCGGCGTCTAGAGGGCACCGGAGTAACGACACTTGCCTTGCACCCCGGTGTTGTGGCTACGCGCATCTGGAATCGTAATAATAATCCGTTGAATTACTTGCTGCGTATTTTCAAACTGTTTTACATCAGTCCTAGAAAAAGTGCGGAGTCGATTGTACGTCTGGCAACCGCTCCCGAGTTCGCCGCGGTCACCGGGAAATATTTCAATCGCGATCGGGAAGTCCGGTCTTCTAGGGCTTCGTGCGATATGGAGCTGGCACGTAGACTGTGGGATGTGAGCGAGGAGATGACGGGGTTGTGATCAGGACATCTTGCGAGCGGGTATTGACACGTCCCTGATCTAGCGATACCTGTAAGAATTGGCCGTCGCGGAGAAGGAGCATTGCGTGGAGAATGCACGGATTCTCGTGTGTGTGGCCGATCCTGGCCTTGAGAGCCGAGTCAAGTCCGAGTTGCGGCGACTGGGGCTCGAGTTCCGTGTTGCTGCGTCCCCCCCCGCATTTCCCGACAGGCCGCGCGACCGGCGGTTCTGGTTGGTGGATAGTGACTGGCTAGCGCGGGTACCGGCGGCGAACATCCAGAATATCGTGCTGGTTGCGGGTGAACAAGGCATTCCGGTCAGAGCCTTGCCGTATATGGCCTGTGGGAACCTGGTGTCCGTACCCTCCAGAAATCTTGACTCTAGCGCCTTGGTAGAGGCCGTTCGAAAGCTCGCGAGTCCGGGCGCTCGTGGACTGATGCCCCATATCATGTCCGTGCCGGAGCTGGCGATGATTCCGCGCCGAGTGCTCGAAGTCTTCGTCCACAAACCGGCAGGTGTGCAAACGACGGTCGATTTCGCCAAGGCGCTTGCCGTATCTCGTGGGAAGGTCAGAGATACAGTACACGCCTGCGAGTTCGAGCGGACCGAGTATTTGGTTACGGCGCTGCGAGCCGAGTCGTGGATCTGGTTCGCCCGGGCAGGGGTGTCACGGAAGAGGTTCGAGCCGTATCTAGGGATTTACGACCGGACGGACTTTCGGCGTGCATGTCGGCGTGCGGGTATCGAGGTGCCTTGGAACAGATGGGATCCGCCGAGTCTATGCGCTTCATCGGGCATCTAATCGCCTGGTCGATCACGTTCGGACCCTAAAAGTGCACGTTCGGACCCTAGAAATGCACGTTCGGACTCTCGCTGTCTGGAAGAATTGTGCATATGGTTCAGGTACTGTTCTGATGCTGCTTGCGCAAAGAGCCGCGAGTCCTACCGACCTTATGGCCGCTGCAAGGAGGTATGAATGAAGGGATTGGATGCGACGCTCATGGTCACATCGATTAGCGCGGTCATTCTTACCGTGACCGCTCTCACTACCCAACTGCGTCCTGTTGTGAGGGAGGGACCACCCACCATTGAGCGTGTAAGTGACTGGCGGTCATACTCATCGGCGGGTCACTGGTCGGGCCCATCCGACGCACGAGTAACGATAGTGGAATTTGTCGACTTCGAATGCCCGTACTGCGCAAAAACTGCGACAGATCTTGCCAGTCTTCGGGCAAGATACCCGAAGGATGTCGCGGTCGTTGTTCGACACTTTCCGCTCGACAATATTCACGCGTACGCGTACGCGGCCGCCGTCGCTACTGAGTGTGCAGGCCGCCAAGATCGCTTCGAAAGCGTGGCAGCGATCATGTTCGCGTTCCAGGACTCTCTCGGACGCAGGTCGTGGAACTGGTTTGCAGAACGCGGCGGCGTCCCTGATACCATCGCGTTCGCGACCTGCATTCGTGAAGGCGGCGATAACACTTCAATCGCCAATGACGTAGCAGCTGGCGAGCGCTTGGGCGTCCGAGGTACTCCCACCATCATGATGAACGAGTTGCTGTTCTCTTCGTCGCCCTCTGGAGTTGCTATGGACAGCATAGTGCAAGTGTTATTGAGCCAACGGTGATCACGGAACTCAAAATGGGTTCCGGTGCAGACAGGAGCCGTTAGCAGTCGGGTTTGCCCGTTGCGCGATCACTCCTGTGAACACACCAAAATTGGAGGAACGATGCAAAGAGCAAAGCTTCTGTTCGTCGCGATGTTCACCCTAGTCACCGCTGGGGCGGCCGCGATGACGCTGACCGCACCAACACTGCAGGCGAAGGCCGCGGCGGCACTTGTGTGCGGCAACACCTACTGTAACCCCGGCGAAACCAGCTGTCAGTATAACTGGAACAGCGGCTGCAACTTGTCCGGCACGCCCCCGCATTACTGCGATGGTTGGTCGAAGTGCGGGGTGGAGTGAGGAGACTAGTTGAGGCCGCTGGGCCTTGAACCCTCAATCCTGTCAGAGGGTGGGTGTGCGAGGGCATCCACCCTCTGGACCATCCAGACGATCTAGGGTGATCACACTTGTGGCACCGTGACACAACGCTGGGACTGTTACCATGAACGAAGGAAACATTATGGCAGTGGGCAAGATGCTGTTGCTTTGGGCCAGTCTTCCGTGGTTCGTATGCTTCAGCCTGCTGTCGAGTTCCGAAGCAGATGCTCAGCGATTGCTACTCGAGCGAGAAGTCGCTGAGATTCGGCGATTCAAGGATGGATCGAGTTTCGGCGAGATCCGGGACGTTGTCCCAACGGGGACGAGCGGCTTCGCGCTGTTCGACAGCGAGCGCAGGGTGCTTACTCTGCTCGACGTGGATGGTCGATGGGTCGGAAGACCAGCCTTCCTTGAAACATTGGATGTGCACGCTGCGGAGCCGGTAGCTCTGACATACAATCCGGAAGGATTCTTCAACCTGATCGACGCTCGAACAGGTACGGCGACGTCTTTTGCTCATAATGATCCATCAGGCTGGCGCAAGGTTTCTGAACGGAACCTGGGATTGCTCCGTATCTCTGCCGCCTGCACAGTTCGTGCGCGAATTTTCGTTATGGGGACTGAAGGCGACTACGGAGCCAGTGCCGTGGTGCACACGTTCGGTCGGGATCAGAAGCAGACCAGTTTTGGAGTGCCTTTCGGGGATCCATCAGTCCTTGGTGACGACGTTTACGGTTTCGGTCACTTACTATGTATGAACACTGAGCGACTCGTCATAGTTGCGTCGTCGCTGTACCCTGAACTGCGCGCATATTCTGAAAAGGGCCAACTGCGATGGAACCGCTCCTTCGATGGATTTCGCACCATTCGAATGGACCATCCGAATCCGCAGACCGTGCGATACGGATACTCGGCCGACAGCCTCTGGGATCAGGTGATATCCGTCTTTTCTCCGGCGGCGGGGCTCGTTGCGGTGCAAATCGAGCGTCGCCACGGAATGAGTGGAAGTCACGTTACGCTGAAAACGTGGCTGATCAGCGCTCGCGACGGGCGCGTGGTTGGCTCTCAGGATGACATTCCATTTGTGTATGCTGCAACCGCTGCGCGGCTCGTCGTGGGTGAGCCGAGGGTGAAAGACGTGGTGCGCTTCACTACGTACACCGTCTCATATCGTGAGTAAGGCATCAGAGCGGCTTCTCGCCATTCTCGGTGGCGCACTTGCGGTCGTTTGCATCTCGTTACTTATTGGAGTAATTGTGCTCAGAACATTGCGAGGTGCGGGGCCGGTCGAGGAGGGGACGAGCGAAACGCCGTTAGCGCGAGTGCGCACAGGAACTGAGCTAGTAGCAATCTACGTCACATCGTCGACGTGCCCGGCGTCTCGTGACGCTAACCTTAAGCCGTCCCTTCGTAGTATTCGCCGGCAATTGGCAAATCAGGCGATCTCTGAAGGCAAGCGGCTGGTTTGGATGGGAGTGGCTCTAGACCAAACACCTGAGGAAGGGATCGAATTCCTGAAGCCCTACGGCCCATTCGACGAGATTCTGGCGGGCGGGAGTTGGCTTAACACTGGATCGATCGATTTCTTGTTGCGGGGCAAGCCGGGACAGTTATCAACCCCGCAGCTCATCATTTTGGAACGCGATATCGTTGCTGAGAAGACGACCTTGAGCGTGACTCCAGATCGGTTGCTTATGCGGAAGGTCGGCGCCAGCAGCATCAATGCGTTCGCCGTGGACTTCGATTCCGAGTCGAATCATCAACCGTAGCTGTTGTTTGAGGGGAACTGAGTGAGATACCGATTCTGCCAGTGGCGGTTGCCAATGCGTTACCTGGCCGCATGTATTGTCGGGGTCCTTCAGCCGATAACTGCCTCGCGTATCAAGGCTCAGGCGGCTCCATCAATCGACAGTGCAGGCGTCCGGATCTTCACCTTCACCGCCGACGGCATGCGCAAGAGCACACTACGGCTTACCGGTGTCCCCACCGTACGCTTGCGCCCCCTGCCGGACTGCGGGTTCTACAGAGTTTCGGCGATACTTCTTCTTAAGGGGGGCAAGTCAGTTGTCGCGAATTCGGGTAACTCTGAACTCTGTTTTTTCGACCGGAATGGAGAGTTCCTGAGGAAAAGCGGCCGTGAGGGCTCGGGTCCCGGAGAGTTTCAGGATCTCACCTTCCTTCAGAGAATGCCGGGCGATTCTCTCCTAGTGTACGACGCAATGCTTCGCCGCTTTTCCCTGTTCAAGTCCGACGGTTCCTTCGTCAAGACCATTGCCCTGACTCCTCCGCCTGGTGTGGGCGGGTCGGTTACTCTTGTCGTTGCGCTGTTGGACGGAACGTTGCTTGTGGGGTACTCAGAGGTAACGACAGCCCGACCAAGCCCCGTGGCCGTCGGCTTTTCACAGGTAGTGTTTAGATATGATGTCACGGGTGAACTGGTAGGCAGAGTGGGCAGGTTCCTAGAGAGGGAGCACTTTATTCAGGAAGTACCTCCTCAATTCGGAGGCATCGCCTACTGGATGCTTGCTTTCGGCAGGAGCACGACCGTCGTGGCCACTCCTGGTGGATTCGTGGTCGGCGACGGCTCCGCAGCAAGAGTTTCGTTCTACTCATATTCAGGTCGTCTGAGTGGCGAGTATCGATCCGATGAGGTGGCACGGCCCGTGTCACCTTCGGACATCAAGATGTATCGCCGCTCGGAGCTTGCGAAAGCACGCGCTGAGCAGCGTGCCATCGAACAACGTCGAGTGATGGAGATGCCGTATCCCCGGCTGTACCCTGCGTATCGGCGCTTTCTGATTGACCCCATGAAGAGGGTGTGGCTAGAGAGATATCCGCCGCCGGACACGTCAGCGGGTGAATGGACCGTTTGGGACCCTGCTTCGATCAGGCCGTTACGGGTGACGATGCCAGTCCGATTCCGCCCGCTCGCTGTCTCCCAAAGCTCGATCTGCGGCGTGACGCGGTCACAAGACAACGAAGAAGCTATTGTGTGCTATGGGGTAGAGCACTAGTCGCGCTCCGTACGATCCGTTGGTCCATAGAGAATTGCGACGCAGTGCACAGAGGATGACGCCGTGCTTAGATTTGCCAAATCTGTTGAGAATATTTGGACCGCCCTGACTTCTGGCAAGTAGCTGTCGAAGATGGTTCGATGCATTTCCCACAAGCGAGGAGATGACCGGCTTCCGCTCAGGGCCGCTTGCGAACCACAGCTCGAACTAGGGGTTCGATCAATAAGTCTTTCTGCGACACCTGCCGGCCGGCGATGCTAAGGTCACCGTAACCGTAGCTCTGCAAGAGGTTCAATGACTCCGACGGATCGTCTCCGCGTTCGCGCACGATGTCGTTGTGCAGTTCGATGAACACGAGTGGAGTAGCATTGCTCGATAGCAGTTCGTGTGCGCCACGGAGCACTGCTGCTTCTTGGCCCTCTACGTCGACCTTGAGATGCGTGGGATGTAACGACGTCTCGCGAACCAGTTCGTCAACTGTCACTGACCTGACTCTGGTGAGATCTGCGGCGGGCCGGTTGCCGTCAGCCGGCACGAGATAACCGTCGGCGATAACACCGGTAGCGAGCATGTTAATCCAGCCACTCGAGTTACCGGCCGCGGCTCGAACCACAGTGATCTGGTCGGCAATACCGTTCAGTTTCGCTTGGTTGTTCAGCACGCGGCATGCCGAAGTGGATGGCTCGACTGCGAGCGCACGCGCGTTCGATCCGCCGTAGTGTATTGTTGCGAGGGAAAACACGCCAAAGTGCGCACCGACATCGAACAACACCATGCCGTCGCTGCACGTTGCAATGAACTCATCCAACTCGGCGGCTTGAACGGGGTCATCCAGTTGGCCTGCCGAGAAAACACGGTAGGCGGCCGGATCCAATTTTAGGGACCAGTCCTGTCGTAACTCGATCGTTCGGTGACGACCCATCCGGCACTCGATCTCCTCGAGCAACCAGCGTACCGATCGAGTGGGGGATCTGAGCCAGTTCCGAGCGGACCGGGGTATCAGCTTGCGAATCAATGGTTGGAGACTGTTGCCCACGGGAGGAAGAATAGGTGGGGGAGGGTGAGTTTTGCAATAGTCCCTCCATTACCTTGCTGTCCTGGAAACGGCGGCATACTATGAAGCGATTAACAGCCGTGGTTTGAAGAGACTGGAGCATGGGAAACAAGAACGAGGCACCCGGAGCACGACTGCTCCACCTCGATACTACCTTTGCGCGCGATGCGGGAATCGCGGTGCCATTGATCTGCGGTGCCATGTACCCGTGTAGTAACGCCGAGTTGGTGGCCGCGGTATCAGAAGCCGGCGGCATCGGTATCGTCCAACCGATCTCGCTCACCTACGTGCACGGCCACGACTTCCGCGAGGGCCTGCGTGTCATCAAGCGCCTCACGTCCAAGCCGATCGGCATGAACGCGTTGATCGAGCAGTCGTCAAAGACGTACCGCAGGCGGATGGAGCGTTGGGTAGACATTGCACTGGAGGAGGGCGTGCGCTTCTTCGTCACGTCGCTCGGTAAGCCGGGCTGGGTAGTCGAGCGCGCATCGGAAGTTGGTGGCATCGTCTATCACGACGTGACCGAGCGCAAGTGGGCCCTCAAAGCCGTAGATGAAGGAGTGCGCGGATTGGTCGCAGTGAATCGCCGTGCGGGTGGCCATGCGGGGAACAAGAGTGCCGAAGAGCTTTTTGACGAGGTGCACGATCTAGCACTGCCGGTGATCTGTGCGGGGGGTATTGGTGATGAACGCGGGTTCGTCGAGGCACTTCGGATTGGTTATCATGGAGCGCAACTCGGCACACGGTTCATCGCTACTACCGAATGTCATGCGAGCGAGGTCTACAAGCAGGCCATACTCCGGGCAGGCGAGGACGACATCGTGCACAGCGAGCGTTTGACCGGAATTCCGGTCGCTGTGATCCGCACACCCTATATCCAGAGGATGGGCTTGAAGGCCGGTACTATCGCTCGCTGGATGTTGCGGCACCGGCGAACAAAACATCTTATGCGAACCATCTACGCGTTGCGTTCGCTGTGGCAACTCAAGCGGGCTTCACTCGACGAGAAAGGGAAGCACGATTATTGGCAGGCGGGCAAGAGCGTTCGCGATATCAACGAGTTGCTTCCCGCGGGCGAGATAGTGAGCCGGTTTGCCGCAGAATTGCTTTCCTCAGATGAGGAAGGATAGGAAGCCCCAGGGCAGTGGAACGGAGACGCCATGCTCTCCTTTCATTCTTGAGTTCCGACAGATATCATAGGGGAGTGTCCTACCAAAAGGTGACTTCCATGCTCAACTTAGATTGCCCTCGGTGTGGCCGACTGCTCAAGGAGGATGAGCGCACGTGCCCGGACTGCGGCTTTGAGACGGGCTCGTTGCATTGGCGTCTCACACGAACGGCGAAACGCCGCTTCGTACCAGCACAAGAAGAATTTCAAAGCCTGTACTTGCAACTTGGCGGCAAGGATGTCCTGGAACATGCAGTCGATAGCTTCTACGACCGGGTACTCGCGGACAGTCGCATAAAACATTTCTTCGATCGGATCGACACCAAGTGCTTACGCGACAACCAACGTGACTTCTTGTCGTATGCTTGTGGTGGTCCGGTGACCTACGATAGCGACAAGCTCCGCGAAGCACATAGACACCTGGATCTGAAAGACGAACATTTCGACGCTGTCGTCGAGCACCTCAAAACCACGTTAGAGGAAATCGGCCAACGCAACGCGAGATGACGTGTTAGATCTGTGACAGTCTAGATGATCCGCACAAAAACGATTCCCCCCGCGCGAACACGATGACAACATAAGGCCGTCACGAAGTAGCTTCGAGTCTGATGACGTGCCACGGAACACAAAAAGAGGAACTGCCACGGATGATGACTAGAGCGCGGATCGCTCTCAGCGAGCATCCGCGTCCAGATAAAGATCCGCGGCAGTGTCACTGATCCACCGCAGCGTTTCAGAGGGGGCAGGGGCACCACTCCGACAATTAAATTATGCTCTTGACAGCATATGTCCTTGAGGTAATACTACTCCAGTGACATGGGATGTCGAAGTCACCAACGAGTTTGCGCACTGGTGGGACCAACTTGGTGAACATGAGCAAGAATCCGTTACCGCAACTGTCGAGCTGTTGGAGAATAGGGGGCCACAACTGTCGTACCCACATTCTTCAGGGGTTCATCAGTCAAAGCATGGCCACATGCGGGAACTCCGCATACAACATCAAGGAGACCCGTACCGAGTACTGTATGCATTCGACCCGCGTCGGATGGCTATTCTGTTGATTGGTGGGAACAAGACTGGCAGCGATCGGTGGTATGACGAATTCGTGCCTGTGGCTGACAAGCTGTACGATGAGCACCTGCAGATTATTGAAAGAGAGAAGCTTCTAGATGCCTAAGAACTTCAAAGAGCTACGTGCGAGAATGCCGGAAGAGCGGCGGCAGCGCGCGCACGAGCGTGCCGTCGCTATGATGAAGGAAATGCCTCTTCAAGAGCTAAGACAAGCTCGCAAACTGTCACAGGAGGCTCTCGCGGAAACGTTAGGCACCCGACAGTCGGGCATTTCTCGATTGGAAAAGCGCACCGATGTTTACGTGAGCACGTTGCGCAAATATATCGAGGCCATGGGTGGTAGTCTTGAGATCGTTGCTCGTCCAACGCAACGCGAGATGACGTGTTAGATCTGTGACAGTCTAGATGATCCGCACAAAAACGATTCCCCCCGCGCGAACACGATGACAACATAAGGCCGTCACGAAGTAGCTTCGGGTTTGATGACGTGCCTGACCAAACCCGCCTCACCTCCGTCGCTCGCCGATGCCCGTGCAGTTCTTGAACGCGTGTGGCAGTACCCCGATTTCCGACACCACCAACGCAGGGCCGTGCTCGCCGCCCTGAAGGGCAGGGACTGTCTCGCAGTGCTGCCGACCGGCGGTGGCAAATCACTTTGTTATCAGGTGCCGGCCCTGCTCCTTCCCGGACTCACACTTGTGGTTTCTCCGCTGATCTCCCTCATGCAGGATCAAGTGGGTGCATTGAGACAACGAGGGCTCCCCGCCGCATACTTGAGCAGTACGCAGAAGCCGGAGACGAAAAAGGCCGTGCTCGACATGCTCGACGCAGGGCGACTAAAGATGTTGTACGTTGCGCCTGAGCGAATGCCGCGGCTAGTGGAACAATTCCCACGTCTCGACGTGTCGCTCCTGGCGGTCGATGAGGCCCATTGCATCAGCGAATGGGGACACGACTTCCGGCCCCATTACCGGGCGATCGGCAAACACAGGCTTAGGTTGGGTTCTCCTGCTACGATGGCGGTCACCGCGACGGCCACGCTGTTAACGCGCCAGGATATAGTAAAGGTGCTGGGCCTCAAACGTCCGGTCGGAGTGAGCCAGTCGTTCGATCGGCCCAATCTATTCTTTGCCGTAAGGCGATTCGACCATGAACGAGAGCGGGTGCGCGCGGCGGTGGCGTTGCTGCGCGCGCACTGTGGCACAGCAATAATGTACGTGCAAACACGCGACCGTACCGACGGCGTGGCGGGAGTACTGAGAAAGTGGGGGTTCGAGGCCGCGCCGTACCACGCGGGTCTCCCGGCGTCGGCGCGACGCGCGTTGCTCATGCGATTTCTCGACAACCGGATACGGGTGATGGTTGCCACAAACGCTTTCGGCATGGGCATCGACAAGCCCGACGTGAGGCTAGTGATTCACTTGGGGGTGCCGGCCAGGCCCGAAGCATATTTCCAGGAGGCGGGTAGGGCAGGGCGTGACGGCATGCCGGCGTGGTGCGAGATGTTCTGGACCAAGGCGGATCTCGTGTTAGCCGCTAGAATGGCTATGGGGAGGGGTGGCACCACCAAAGCCATGCCTTCGGTAGTATCACCGGCGTATTCCGAGGTCCATCTAGAGGCTAGGAAATCCGGGCTGGCAACCATGCGCCGCTACGTGCACACGCGGCGATGTCGCCGGAGGTTGCTGCTCGAGTACCTGGGCGAGAGGCTGGAGCGCTGTTCGGGGTGTGACCGCTGTGGGTCGAAGATGCCTGCCTGACACTGGACTCAACTAAAGTTTCGGCAGAGGTGTCCGAAAATGAGATCAGAAGTTCCCAAATCAGCTCATTTTGCAAAGTGGGAGAGCGAGGGGCCAATCAGCTAAGTACTTGATACACAGTCAGTTATATCACAGATGCCGACTGGCACGGAACTTCCTATAGATAGCTGTCGTTAACAAAAAAACTGCGGTGCGCTGAACATCTTGCTGCCAGGCAAGATATCTCGTCGGGAGGGGACGAGCGGGACCACGCCAAAGCCCGGTTCAACACACCGCAGATTTTTTTGTCCTTGATCGGCATAGCATAGTTGTTTGGATCCTTCCGAGCAATACCCATGGCCCATTCTGAGTGGCTGACCACGTTGTCGGAACCTCGGCCTTCAGCTTCTTCCCTACCGGCAAGGATATCCTACGTTATCATACAATAGAGGCATGCAGTATCATGGGGTCCAGCCACGGAGGTGTAGTGAAACACTGGCCCATATTCCTGGTGGCAGTACTACTTGTAAACCCGCCTGCTACACAGGCCCAGCAGGTCAGCAGAATCGTCATAACCGGCACGATCGAACTGGGTCTTGCTCCCTACGTGCGCCGTAGTGTTCGGGAGGCCAACGAGGCGGATGCCACGGCGATCGTCTTGGACATCGACACGTTTGGTGGGCGGATTGATGCCGCTCAGCAAATCGTGACGGCCGTTATCGCGAGCGAGATCCCGGTCTATGCTCTGGTAAGTCACAACGCGTGGAGCGCCGGTGCGATGATCGCCCTTGCGGCCGACTCGATCTTCATGACGCCGGGCTCGTCGATTGGGGCGGCGACTCCTGTAAGCGGAGCCGGTGTGAAGGCGTCGGAGAAAGTGGTAAGTGCTATGCGCGGCGAGTTCCGGGCACTCGCGGAACGCCGCGGTCTCGATCCACTAATTGCTCAGGCGATGGTAGACGAAGATATCCGGATCGAAGGCGTGAGCGATTCGGGCAAGCTGCTGACCCTGACTAACCGAGAGGCTGTGGAGTTGAGCGTTGCGGCGGCGGAAGTGGAGAACCTCGACGGTCTCTTGAAGATTCTGGACCTCGATGATGCTACGGTCAGTACTGTGGGGATCAACTGGGCGGAAACGTTGGTCAGGTTTCTCTCCAATCCGATAGTCGCACCGATCCTCCTCTCCATTGGGACGCTGGGGATCATCCTCGAAATAAAGACTCCGTCCTTTGGCATCGCGGGCATGGTAGGGCTGGGAGCGCTGGGCGCATTTTTTGGGAGCCACCTTCTCGTAGGGTTGGCGGGTTGGGAGGAGGTTATTCTGCTCGGCGCAGGGTTGATAGCTTTGCTGATCGAGGTGTTTGTGGTCCCCGGCTTCGGGATTGCAGGTATCGTGAGCATAGTGTGTATCGGTACCGCCACTTTCTTGGCTCTGTTGGGCGCGTTGCCGACTTGGAACGAGGTGGCACGCGCAAGCGGCGTCATGATCGCAGCGGCGATGATTGTGGCCGTAACGTTGGGGGTGCTGTTGCGACACCTGCCCAACAGCGGGCGTTTGCGCGGCATCCTTCTTCGTACTGCGACCGACAAGTCGTTGGGCTTCGTAGCGGAGCCCGCCCGCAACGATCTGGTTGGGGCGGAGGGTATTGCGGTGACAGATCTCCGTCCCTCTGGGACGGTTCAGGTGGGAGACGAGCGCCTCGACGTAGTTTCGGAAACGGGCTACGTTCCCAAAGGCGCTTCGGTGAGGCTCATCAGAGCTGAAGGCTATAGGCACGTTGTAGAACCGGTAGAAACTTCCCTCAGCGAATAGCGAGAGCGAGATACACAATGGATAGCGTGACAGGAGGGTTTATCGTACTAGTAGTACTGGCGCTTATCGGAGCCAGTATTGTTGCCAGCTTCGTTCCGTTACGTCTCTGGATCGAGGCCACTTTTTCCGGTGTGAAGATCGGTCTGGGCAGTCTCATAGGCATGCGGCTGAGAAAAGTCAGTCCGCAGGCGATCATTCGGCCGCTGATTGCAGCTACGAAGGCTGGCCTAGGTTTGTTGACAAACGAACTCGAAGCGCACTACTTGGCCGGCGGAGATGTTCATCGGGTGATTCGCGCTCTTATCTCTGCAGACAAGGCCGGCATAGAGCTGACGTTCAAGAAGGCGGCGGCGATCGACTTGGCGGGCCGTGATGTGCACGAAGCCGTTCAGGTGTCGGTTAATCCCAAAGTGATCCAGACGCCTAAAGTCGCGGCAATGGCCAAGGACGGTATCCAACTCATTGCTCTGGCGCGTGTCACCATTCGAGCTAACATCAATCGACTTGTAGGTGGCGCGGGAGAAGAAACGATTTTGGCGCGGGTAGGCGAGGGTATCGTCTCGACCATTGGATCTGCCAGCTCTCACAAGGCTGTGCTGGAGAATCCGGACAAGATATCGAAGACGGTGCTTGCCAAAGGGCTGGACGCCGGAACTGCCTACGAGATTCTCTCTATCGACATCGCGGATGTCGATGTTGGCAAGAACATCGGTGCGGAGTTGCAGACCGACCAGGCGGAGGCCGACAAACGAATCGCGCAAGCCCAGGCTGAGAAGCGACGCGCGATGGCGATAGCCGAGGAACAGGAAATGAAAGCCCGCGTGGAGGAGATGCGTGCGCGCGTAGTCGAGGCAGAAGCACAAATACCGCTGGCGATGTCCGAGGCATTCAGGAAGGGAACTCTAGGCGTCATGGACTATCAGCGCTACCGCAACATCGAAAGTGACACCGCCATGCGTCGCAGTCTTGCCGAGGGAGAGCCGGAAGGCGGTTGATCGATGGACGACTTTATCCAGCTGATCTTTTTCGGACTACTAATCGCCTTCGGGTTGTTCTCGTCGGCGAAGAAGAAGAAATCTGTAGCTCTAAAACAGCCCCGTCCCAGATCTCCACTGTCCGAGGGGGGGACGGGGCCACCCCGCACGCCGGCAGAGCGGCGGACGTTGGCTTCCGAGCTAATGGAAATCCTAAAGAACCAAGGCCAGCTGAACCAACCCGAGCCGGTCGACGAGGTCGAACCGGAGGTGGTTCCCGAGCCGGTCAGTACCATGGTCAGACAGACGGCAGAGCGAGTCCGACCGGTCGTTCAGTCGCTGGAGACGCTAAAGCCCATGGGCGAGGCGTTGGGCGAGGCCAGCCACGAGAGGTTTCACGAAAAGTACAAACCAGGACGAATCGACGAGCATTACGTCGTTGAAGCTGAGCGACGGTCCATCCGGTTGGTGTCAGCGCGCAGAAAGTTGCGCCAAGCGGTGATCATGGCCGAGGTACTCGGCCAGCCAAAGGGACTGCAGTAGGCGCTATCCCGGTTACCCCATTGTTATATTGCTCCAATGCCTGACTTTCCGTACCTCTCTGAAGAGCATATCCAAGTCCGACAGCTGGTGCGCGAGTTCGCCGAGGCGGAGATCCGACCGGTGGCGCGTCAGCACGATCGAGATTGCAGTTTTCCCTGGGAAAATATCAAGAAGATGGCTGAGCTGGGCTTCATGGGGATTCCGTGGCCGGCCGAGCTTTCCGGTGCCGGCATGGACTATATATCCTACATCATCGCTCTCGAGGAACTTGCCAAGGTCGACGCCAGCCATGCGCTCACAGTGTCGGCGCACACTACCCTAGGTACGTCACCGATAATGCAGTTTGGCACCGAGGAGCAGAAGAACAAGTACGTACCGCTGCTGGCATCGGGACGCCTCGTGGGCGGTTTCGGTCTCACCGAACCCGGCGCGGGGTCAGATGCGGGAGGAACTCAGACGTTTGCCGAGGACAAGGGCGATCATTACGTAATCAACGGCTCAAAGATCTTCATCACACATGCAGGCGTCGGCGAAGTTTTCGTCGTAACGGCACGAACCGATCGAAATCCCACCAAGCGAACTCGCGGGATCACCTCGTTCATCGTGACCAAGGACACGACCGACTTGGAAGAGACGCAACGGGTCGGCATCGGACACGATCCGGACTTGCCTAAGATCGCCGGTGTCAAGTCCGGGAAGAAAGAAGACAAGCTAGGTTGGAGAGCCTCGGACACGAGGGAACTGATCCTAGAAGATGCGATAGTCCCCAAGGAGAACGTACTGGGCGAAGTCGGAAAGGGGTTCATCAACTTTCTTGTGACTCTCGATTCGGGGCGGATTGGGATCGCGGCCCTCTCGTTGGGTATTGCCGAAGGAGCGCTCAACGAGTGCCTCAAATACACGAGTGAGCGAAAGCAGTTTGGGCGGCCGATCAATTCGTTCCAAGGAGTCAGCTTTGCGCTAGCTGATATGGCCACCGAGATCCAAGCTGCCCGTCACCTCGTGTACCACGCCGCTTGGCTGTATCAGAATGGCAAGCCGCACGCAGAGGCTGCCGCAATGGCGAAATTGTACGCATCCGAGTTGTGCATGCGGACAACCATCAAGGCTGTACAACTGCACGGTGGGTATGGCTATACCACTGAGTATCCAGTAGAGCGGATGATGCGGGATGCCAAGGTCTGCGAAATCGGCGAAGGTACCAGCGAGGTTCAACGCATGGTGATCGCGAGAGAACTGTTAGGAGACATGGCGCAGGCAGTGTGACTTCCGTGTTACAGCGTCCTCAACGAGCTCCACTCGGCCACAGCTGGCGAGTCCTGTTGGCAAACGGACTGCTGACACCCTACACCAAGACTAGACACCTGACCTAACGCGATCGCCCCACGTTGAACGATTCATCACACCCGGCCCAGGAGGTTCGCCCCCTGGATCACGGTACGGTGGCCGAAGCGACGCAGGTTCTAAAAGGAAAGAGCCGCCGCGGCCGTTTTGCTCGGCTGCTACCGTTTTTGGGCCCTGCGTTCGTCGCCAGTGTAGCCTACGTCGATCCTGGCAACTTCGCTACCAATATCGAGGCCGGTGCCCACTACGGGTATCTGTTGTTGTGGGTCATCGTCGCCAGCAACCTGATGGCGATGTTGATACAAGCCCTCTCGGCAAAGCTTGGGATTGCCACGGGTCGAAATCTCGCCGAACTCTGTAGGGACAACTTCAGTCGTCCGGTTGTGTGGGGCATGTGGGTGATCGCAGAGCTGGTCGCGATGGCAACCGATCTGGCGGAGTTCTTGGGCGCGGCGCTCGGGTTTTATCTCTTGTTTCACATCCCGCTGCTACCTGCGGCCTTGATCACTGGTGTAGTGACCCTGGCGATCCTCGCGCTGGAGCGATATGGGTTTCGTCCGGTCGAAGCCGTCATAACAGTGCTCGTGGGAGTGATAGCCGTAGCGTATCTGATTGAGACAGTGCTCGGCCATCCGGATTGGGCTGACGCAGCGTCGCACGCGTTCGTACCACGTTTCGATGGTACGGAAAGTGTTCTGCTGGCGGCAGGTATTTTGGGTGCGACCGTTATGCCACACGTAATATTCTTGCATTCCGCTTTGATGCAGAACCGGATCGTGCCAATAGATCGAGCGTCGGCACGGCGCATCTACCGCTTCGAGCGGATCGACGTCCTCGTGGCAATGCTCATTGCGGGCGCAGTGAACGGAGCCATGCTCATAATGGCCGCCGCAACGTTCCATCAACAGGGGTTGCAGGAGATAGCATCGATCGAAGAAGCGTATCGCACGCTAACTCCATTATTGGGAAAGGCCGCAAGCACGGTCTTCGCACTGTCGCTCCTAGTCGCTGGTCTATCCTCTGCCACGGTTGGAACAATGGCGGGCCAAGTGATCATGCAGGGGTTCCTTCACAGAACGATACCGATATGGCTGCGGCGCCTGATTACCATGGTGCCCGCCATAGTCGTGATAGGAATTGGGCTCGATCCGACACGGACTCTAGTGCTGAGCCAGGTCGCACTGAGTTTCGGGTTACCGTTCGCTTTGATACCGCTAGTGATGTTTACGATGCGGCGCAAGATCATGGGCGAGTTGGTCAATCACCGAGTGACCACGTTTATTGCCTGGACGACCACGGCCCTGATAGTCGCGTTGAATTTATTCCTGCTGTACCGTTTGACGGTCGGGGGAGGGTAGCATGTTCAGTCATCTACTAGTTCCGCTCGACGGTTCCGCACTTGCGGAGTCGGCGTTGCCGGTAGCCGTGGCACTGGGTGCGGAGAGTAGCACACAGGTAACGCTACTGCATGTGTTGGAGGAGAGTCCGCCTGCCCAGGTACACGGAGCCTCACACCTGCAGGAACCCGGTCAGGCGGAGGCGTACCTATCGGAGGTAGAGAAGTGGCTCACGGACCGGGACGTGAAGGCCACCGTGCACGTTCACTCGCCGGGCACCGACGTATCCAAGGGAATCACCGATCATGTACGAGAGTTGGAAGCTGATCTTGTGGTTCTCTGCACTCATGGCGGGAAGGGACTTCGGGGATTCATCTTTGGCCGCATCGCTCAGCAGGTGTTGTCAAATAGCAATGTGCCAGTCCTGGTGGTGCCCACGTTCCCACAGCCCCGATCTCAATCGTTTTCGGCGAAGCACGTGTTGGTGCCGTTGAATGGGGAGCCCGCGGCAGAAGCCGCGCTCGATCATGCGGTCGATCTCGTGGCCAGTGGCGGCGAACTCACAGTGGTGCAAGTAGTTCCTACGGTTGAAACCGCAACGGGTACGTCGGGAGCGGCGACACGCCTCTCTCCCAAGGCAGCCGAAGCGTTGCTGGAGGCCGAAGCGATTGAGGCGACCAAGTACCTAGCAAACGTACGGGCGAGAATGGAGAGCCCTACACTGAGTGTCCGCGCGTTGGTGGCTCGAGGTGATTCCTCACGAGAGCTACTGGCAATAGCGAGGGAGAGTGGGGTCGATCTGATCGTTATGGCAACTCACGGCCGCAAGGGAGTGTCGGCCATCTGGGCCGGCAGCGTCGGCGCGCGGCTCGTGGAACAGCGTGACATACCCGTGCTATTAGTAAGGATGGATCGACCGAGCCAGGGGTGACGGTCACTGGATAAACCAAAAGCCGAGCTTTGCCAAGGTATTCGCGCTTGAACTGGTCATGCATCGTCGCTGCTGCGCGGTTACCGATGTAATGTGTCGTTCCCGCCGTTTGCCACAGAATCAAATCCGCAATGCCAAGCAACGTTTCCACCTCATGGCCGGTGACAACCACGGCACAACCCGAATCAGCAATTTGTCGCAGCGTGCCTCTGAAAAGTATCCTGCGTGAGAAGCGAGGGGCAGGAAATGACGGGTGGGCTGTCCTCAGCCGAGCGGTTTCGTGTTCCGGACGTGCCTTCGGTCCCGGGGTTGGGCTAACGTCTGTTCCCCCGCATCATATCGGCCATCGTCATCTTGCGCCAACCAGCCGGCGGCTCGAACAGATCGTTGGAAACCGACTGCTGCTCCACCGACATGACCTCGTTGATCTCGTACATGCTGTAGGTGAGGCGCTGTGTTAGGACGGGAAATCCGTGCTTTGACACCAAGTACTCTTCATCCACATCCTCGTCCATGCTCATCATCTGCATACGTTCCGAGAACCTCCTGTACGACTCGACTATATCGGGATTGTCTTTCGACACCCACACCCGCGTGGTTCCTTCGCCCGTTGCCACGTCGTAGGCCGTGCAAGTCATGCCGTTGATCGTTCTCGTGATGCCCGTCGCGGTCACCTCCAACTTGGCTGAGGTCATGGGCATGGCACCACCCATCGCGCGCATCCGCTCCATGTCCTCTTTGGTCATTTCGATATAGGACTTCTCTTCGGGATTAAACATCTGCATCGTGCCAGACTCCAAGTCCACTATTGCGTATGCCGGTCCCTCACCCGCGGTCACGTCAGTCCGCATGAGGTTACCCTTGATGTAGATTCCCGTCTCGACGATCGTCATGTCGCCGTCGGGGACGAGGTTGTCACGGAGAGCTAGGAGCCGCTCGGTCGGCACATCGAAAATCGCGTTCGACATGTCGAACCCTCGTTGGACCAAGGCATCGCGAGTCACGGAGATCTCACGGATCTTGATCGTGCCCTCGAACTGGGCGAACGCCGACGTCGGTGTTGCGATCGCCATTGCTCCGAGTAACGGGAGGATGTGTCTTGTGTGCATGAGAGGTCTCCTGGGTGACGGCGGTGCCGGGGGATGGGGGATCGATCCAATATGGTATCGGGAACCCGGATTGTCATGGCCGCCGCGATATCTGGGTCGCTAAAGCGACGCCCGCCATCCCCGACCCGTTAGGACGACGCTTGAGTCTCGGTCGATTCAGCGACAAGCTGCCGAGCCGCGAGTTTACTCGTGGGTCACCACATTTGACCTAAATCACCACACCACTTATACTTATCCAGCCATGACAAGCTGGACGCCCGAGGCGCTGGATAGGGTCCTTTCACAAGAGATCCTGCCGCTAGTCTCTAAACCAAATAGATACGTTGGAAACGAACTAGGACTGAGCCCCAAGAAGTGGGACGAGGCACAGGTCCGATTCCTGCTCTGCTATCCCGATGCCTATGAAATCGGGATGAGCCACACCGGCACCCAGATCCTCTACCATATCGTCAATCGCGACCCGCGCTGGCTGCTGGACCGGGTTTACGCCCCGTGGCCGGACATGGAGGCGCAACTCCGCACCCGCGGCATTCCTCTTTGGGGGCTTCAGCACCAACGGCCGGCGCGAGACTACGATCTGCTGGGCTTCACACTCCAGTCGGAGCTGACCTACACCAATCTCCTGAACGTGTTGGATCTCTCGCGCATTCCGCTGCGCCAGAAGAACCGCAGCGAAACCGATCCCATCGTTTTGGTAGGTGGCCCGTGCGCGTCAAACCCCGAACCACTGGCGCCGTTTGTCGACGCGGCCCTGATAGGTGATGCGGAAGACGCGCTGCCCGAGATCCTGAGTTTGGTGGACGACTGGAAGAAGCGTGGCGAGCCGCGCTCGCGGCTACTGGAACGGTTGGCGTTGGAGGTCCCCGGGATCTACGTGCCGTCGCTGTACCAGGTGCCCAAGGGCAGCAGAACTCCTCGGCCCAGCGCGAATGCGCCGGAGGGCACCCCGTTTCCGGTGATCGCGCGCAAAGTCCCGGTGCTACGCCCGGAAGACCACCCGCGAGAGATGGTGGTCAGCCTAACTGAGACGACACACGATCGACTCCCCATCGAGGTGATGCGGGGCTGCATGCGGGGCTGCCGGTTCTGCCAGGCCGGTTATCTCTATCGGCCGGCGCGGGAGCGCGACGTCGACGAAACCATAGAGATCGCGGAGCAGGGAATCAAGCATTCCGGTTGGCAGGAGGTCTCACTGCTCTCTCTCTCTACTGCCGACTATTCGCAAGCGGTTGAACTCACCGACCGTATGGGCCGCACAATGGTCGACCGCGGCGTAGGCGTAAGTCTCCCGTCGCTTAGAGCCGACAAGTTCAGTGTCGGGTTGGCGGAAGCGGTGAGCCGTGTCCGCAAGTCGGGTTTCACGTTCGCGCCAGAGGCAGGAAGCCAGCGCCTCCGCGACGTGATCAACAAGGGCATTACCGAAGAGGACATTCTCTCGGCGGTGGAGAGCGCTATGCAAGCGGGTTGGACCAGCGTGAAACTCTACTTCATGATCGGCCACCCGACCGAATGCGAAGAGGATTTCGAGGAGTTGGCGCAGCTGGTGGAAAAAATCAAAGCCATTCTCAAGCAGCACCCCGGGCGCCGCCAGGTAACCCTTGGCTTTTCGCCCTTCGTGCCCAAGGCACATACCCCGTTTCAGTGGGAGCGCCAGGACACGATCGACGACACTCGCACCAAGCTTGCATGGGTAAAACGCCGGCTCAAGGGAAAAGGCGTCGAGATCCGGCATCACGAGAGCGCAGACACGGCAATCGAGGGAGTTATCTCACGTGGCGGACGGGAAATAGCGAATGTCATCGAGGGCGCATGGCGGCGCGGTGCACGGTTCGACGGCTGGAGCGAACACTGCAACTTTGGTTTTTGGGACGAGGCGCTTACGGAAAACGGACTGACCATATCCGACATGTTCAGGGAGATCGGCGAAGAGGAGGAACTGCCGTGGGAAGTCGTGAGCTACAAGATCGATCGCAAGTATTTCTTGAAGGAGCGTCACAAAGCCTATCAGGCTGGCGAAACCGACGAGTGCAAGCATCAACGCTGTACCGCGTGCGGAGTGTGCGACTTCGAGGCAATGCGCAACCTTCTGGCAGCGCCGGTTAGCACACCTAGGCCTGAACCCGCCGTCGGTTTGCTGCAAGGGATCCCTGGCACGACCGTACGCTTGGGCTATGCCAAGGGCGATGAGGTGCGTTTCATCTCACATCTCGACTTGCTACGTGAGCTGGAGCGCACATTGAGGCGCGCGGAGCTGCCGGTCCTCTACAGCGAAGGCTACTCTCCCCGTCCCAAGGTCTCCGCTGGTCCACCGCTGGCGCTCGGCTGGACATCCGACAGCGAATGGATCGACGTCGAACTTGCGGGCGAGTGGCCGGAGAGTCGATTGGCAACGCTGTTGGAGAATTTGAACACACATGTTGCAGTAGGCATAGCATTTACCGTCGCGGCGGCTATGCCTCACAAGGGGGAATCGCTGGTAGTGGGAATCGAACGCAGCACATACGTTGCGCGGTTTCCCAGTTCCCCGTTTGATACAACGCTTGGATCTATGACCCAAGCGGCCGCGGCATTCATGGCGGCACCGTCTTGCGTAATCATTAGAGAGCGCAGGAGACGGCGGCGCGAAATTGACATTAGACCCCTAGTACACGAATTCGCGGTGGTAGCGGCGGACGAGATCGTCCTGCAACTGACCACCGAGAACGGGCTTTCGGTAAAGCCGACCGAGGTGCTAGAGGCGGCGCTCGGGCTCGACAAGAGCCAGGTGCCACTCATCAGAATTCACAAGATCGAGGCAACGCTTGCGTCGGGGGACTATCCCGCGGCGGGAGCCATTGCTCGAGCAGAGGTAAACAAACTTGAAGCGCGAGATATTAATTTCAGCTACGAGCCCGCGCGAGACGCGCGTGGCAATTATGGAGGACGATCGCCTTGTTGAACTCATGGTCGATCGGCCGGACGTCCACCGTTCGGTGGGCAACATCTACCTTGGTAAGGTGGAGGCCGTGCTGCCGGGAATGCAGGCGGCTTTCGTCGATATCGGAGGTGAGAAGAGCGGCTTCCTTCACGCATCCGACCTGATCGAGGCCGAGGAAGACGACGAGGACGGCAGTGGCCGCGGTAACGGCCGGGGCAGGGGACGCCACGGCTCACGCCGCGACCCCAAAATCCAAGATCATCTAAAGCGCGGCGAGTCGCTCCTGGTGCAGGTAACCAAGGAGCCGATAGGGACGAAGGGGCCGCGAGTAACGGCCCAGGTCTCCCTCGCGGGGAGGTTTCTGGTCTACATGCCGCTGGCATCCAGAATTGGCGTGAGTCGCAAGATCCCGTCACGCGAGGAACGTCAGCGGCTCAAGCAGATGGTGGCGAAATTCCTGCCCAAAGATTCGGGTGGCGTGATTGTGCGGACTGTGGCGGAGGACCTGACCGAAGATACAGTCAAGCGCGAAGTGCGTCTGCTGATAGGTCTCTGGAAGAAGATCAGCCGTAAGGCGCACTTCCTACGCAACAAAGTACCAGCGTTAGTCCAACGGGAGGCATCGCTTACCAGCGGAATCATTCGCGACATGTTCAGCGACAAGGTCGACCAACTGCTCGTGGAGTCGCGGACGCTCTACAAGGAGATCCACCGCTACCTGCAGCAAGTGGACCCCGATCTGAGGTCGCGGGTCAAGGTCTACAACGAATCGGTACCCCTGTTCGACAAATTCGAGATTGAGGATGAGATCAGGGCGATGTTTCGACGACGCGTCGATCTGCCGAGCGGGGGGTATCTCATCGTCGAGCCGACCGAGGCGCTGGTATCCATCGACGTAAATACCGGGAGTTACATCGGCAAGAAAAGCCACGAAAGCACAATTCTCAAAGTCAATCTCGATGCCGCCAGCGAGATCGCTCGGCAGCTCAGGCTGCGTGACATCGGCGGGATCATCGTGATCGATTTCATAGACATGGAAGTCCAGGCGAATCGCAGACGAGTGTTCCAGGAGATCAAGTCTCATCTAGGCAAAGACCGGGCAAGGACTCGTGCTTTTGAGGTGTCGGACCTCGGCCTGATCGAGATGACGCGGCAGCGGGTCAGGCCCTCGCTAAGAGAGTCCATGACGATGGCATGTCCTGATTGCAATGGCAGCGGCAGCACGTTCCGCCCAGAGGTCGTCTCACGGCGACTCGAACGGGCGATGAGGCGTGTGGCTCACGAGAATAAGGAAAAAAAGATGACCGTCCGGCTCCATCCCGAGGTGGCGCTCTATCTGCTCGAGAAAGAGCGTGGATTCTTGAAGGAGATGCGGCGAATGACCAAAGTCGATCTGGAGATCCGGGACGATCCGGTCACCCCGGTGGATGAATTCCGCCTCGTCTCGCAGCCGGCGGGCCGGGACGTGACGGGGAAGTATGAGGTGGCATGATCGGGGGAGTAGTGAGTCGGGAGTAGGGAGTATTTCACTCCCCACTCCCCACTCCCCACTCCCTAATCTACTTGATCTAGCCCCCGGTCCTGGGTAAGGTTATAGGTTATGCCATATGCGATATTCAAAGCCTGCGGCCACCAGTTCCGAGTAGCTGAGGGCGATACGCTCCGGGTCCCGACTCTAGAGGGCGAACCGGGCTCAAAGGTGACGTTCGACCAAGTGCTGCTTTCCAGCGATGGGAAGAAGGTCAAGACCGGCCAGCCGACCGTCAAAGGTGCCAAGGTGACCGCCGAAATAGTCGATCACGGCAAGGAACCCAAGATCTTCATCTTCAAGTTCAAGCGGCGCAAGAACTACAGAAAGAAGACCGGGCACCGGCAGGGCTTCACCGAGATCAAGATCACCGGGGTAAAGGTCTGAAATGGCTCATAAGAAGGGCGTAGGCTCCAGCCGCAACGGACGCGATTCCAAGCCCAAGTTTCTAGGAGTAAAAAGATTTGGCGGGCAGGTTGTGCGTGCCGGAAATATTCTCGTCAAGCAACGCGGTACCAAGTTCCACCCCGGCAGCAACGTGCGCCGTGCCAGCGACGACACTCTCTTTGCCCTGATCGACGGTGTGGTCAAGTTCGAGCACAAGACCAAGAAGCGCCTCAAGATCAGCGTGTACCCGGCGTAATAGGGCGAAATAACAAGGCGGTACTACACCCCTCCCCACTCACCCCGGGCGGTAATGGGCGGTAGGTGTTGATTACCGCCATCTACCGCCCAGTTCTACCGCCCTTCTCCACCGCCCCGCGCACCGCCCGCAGGAGTTCCTCCATCGTCCACGGCTTGTACAATATCGGCGTGGTCAAGTCGAAAGCTTCCGGCATATCCTTGGCTCCGTAGCCGGTCGTCATGACGAAGGGCACGTCGGCTTGGAATTCACTCAGCGCCTCGAGCACCCCCGCACCCCCTAACTCCGGCATAATGAGATCGCACAGTATGAGGTCGATCTCCGACCGGCGCTTGCGGAATATCTCAATGGCCTCCCGGCCGTTCGCTGCTGGGATTACCGTGTAGCCGTTGCGTTCGAGAACTCGAGTGCCCGCCCTGAGTAATGCATCCTGATCTTCCACGTAAAGGATCGTCTCGTCGCCTGCCAGATCTGCTATGTCCTCCGTCACGGTACGATGTTCGTGGGTAACCTCCTCTTGGTCGCCAACCGGGAAATAGAGATTCATTGTGGTGCCGCTGCCCAGTTCGCTCTCCACTTGAACGAATCCACCGTGCTGCTTCATGAGTCCGTATACCATGGCCATCCCAAGTCCTGTTCCCGCTCCCTCCGGCTTGGTCGTGAAGAACGGCTCGAAGATCTTGCAACGTGTCTCCTCGTCCATTCCCGTGCCCGTGTCTGTAACCGCTACGAGTACATACTCTCCCGGCACGAACCAAGGGAAGGACGCGTGCAGGTCGCCGTTCACCGTTGTGTTGCTAACCTCAATGGACAGTGCACCACCTCGCGGCATGGCATAGCGTGCGTTGGTCGCGAGGTTGAGTAGGATCTGTTCCACCGCCGCGGGATCGGCACGCACTGCCTTGATCCCATTGTCTGCGATCACCTCCACCGTAACGTTCTCGGGAATCAGTCGCCGCAGCATTGATGACATTTCCTTAACAACGCTACCCATGTCGATCGAGTGTTTTGTGAGCGGTGTAGTGCGGCTGAATCCCAGCAGCCGTCTCACCATGCCGGCCCCGTTCTCGGCGGCCGCACGGATGTCTCTCAGGAGGACCTTCAACTCACCATCATCCTTCGGCAACGACTCGTTCATGATCTGCGCATTGGTGAGTACTATCGACAGCAGGTTGTTGAAGTCGTGCGCGATGCCTCCGGTCAGTGTGCCGACGGCCTCCATTTTCTGAGCTTGGCGCAGCTGGGCCTCGAGCAACCGGCGCTCCGTCAAATCTTCGGCGATTCCCTCGAAATACTGGAACTCACCTGCAGCGTTTAGTACCGCACGTCCGGTAAGCTGTACGTTAATATGGCTTTGATCCCGACGTTTCCAGACGACTTCTCGGACCCGCACCCGATCAGGACCCGATTGCTGCTCGATCAACTTTGCACGGGCGGTCGGATCCGCGTACACATCCTTGGCCATATCGAGTTTGAGAAGATCGTCCTTCGATTCGTAACCCAGCATCTTGACGAGTGCCGAGTTGACCATGAGGAAATGGCCATCCAGGCCCGAGTGATAGATGCCATAGGTCGCATGCTCAACGAGTTCACGGTATTCCGTTTCGGACTTGCGAAGTACATCTTCCGCTTGCTTGCGTTCCGTGATGTCATGCTTTATTGCAATGAAATGCGTGATGCTGCCGTTCTCACTCTTCACAGGAGTGATGGTCTCCTCCTCGTGATACAGGCTTCCATCCTTGCGACGGTTGATCAGTTCGCCACGCCACGTGCGACCCGATAGAATTGTTTTCCATAGGCCCTGATAGTAGGCGTCATCCTGCTTTCCGAACTTGACAATACTCTGGCCAATCGCTTCCTCGAGTGGAAAGCCCGTGAGGTCAGTAAAGGCGGGATTGGTCCATTGGATGACTCCGTGCGGATCGGTAATCATGATGCCGTTGGCTGTCGCCTCCAGAGCCGCCGCTTGGAGGCGCAGTTTGGCTTCCGCTTCCTTACGCTGGGTGATGTCGACGAGAACAGCGACAAAAAAGCGGTTCCCGCCCTGGGTACATGGAGCCAGATGTATCTCCAGCGGGATTTCGTTACCTTGCTTCGCCAGGCCGATTACCTCTACGGGTTCCACGGGAGCTGGAGAGCCTGGTGCGGAAGCGGCTCGTCTGAGTGCGTTCAGGTGTTCGCGCCGGAATCGCTCCGGGATTACCGTGGTCAACGGTTGGCCCAGGATCTCGCTCGCCGTATACCCGAAGATCCTCTCTGCGGCCAGGTTCCAGAAAGTGATTCGTCCGTCGTTGCTTGCCACCACGATTGCGTTGGGTGCTGACTCGGCAACCGCCTTGAACTGTGCCTGACTTTCCCACAGGGATCTCTGAGTGCTCGTGACGGCTGCTTGAAGCACTCTTGCGCGTTTTTCTCCGGTCTCCTCTACCAGCCGCCGAGTTTCAGTGTCCCGCCTTGTCGCGAGCGCCGCTCTGACGGCCGGCCCGAGCCGAGCCAGTCTATCTTTCAGCAGGTAATCTGCTGCGCCCGCCTCGATGCATTTGACCGCGACATCTTCGCCTACGGCACCGGTCACAACTATCACCGGTATGTTGGGAGCACGCTGTTTCACGGTCTGAATCGCGGCCATAGCTCCGAACCGCGGCAGGTGGTAGTCGGCCAATATCACATCGGGCGCAAACTCATCGAGTGCCTTGACGAAATCTTCCTGGGTATAGACCCAATGAGACTCGAACTCGATGTTTGCCTTGGTCAAGGCGCGCTCTGCCAACTCTACGTCGGCAGTGGCATCTTCCAGTATGAGAATCCGTACGACACCGGTGCCGGGTGCTGCATTAGCAGGCTGCATGGTTTGCTTTCTCCGGGGGGCACGGGCGGGGTGACGGACTCCAACGCCGCCGCGGATCGTCGCGATCTTGGTTTCGGGGCCGCAGGACCAAAGCAGCTTTGTCACCGTCGAGAATCATCCTACGGAATTCCGCGTACACATCGGGGTCCCACCAGCCCATCTTCACCTCGGCATCCATTGTCTCCAACGCATCGAGCGGCGGGAACGCCGGTTTGTACGTCCGCTTGGTTGTGAGCGCGTCGTATACGTCCACCACTTGGAGGACTCGCGCCGTCAACGGAACCTCGATGCCTTTCAATCCGTCGGGGTATCCCGAGCCATCGAACTTCTCGTGATGATGCCGGATTATGGGTAGTACTCGGTGAAAGCTTCGAATTGGTGTACAAATGTGCTCGCCCATGGCGGGGTGTTTGCGTATGATGGTCCACTCTTCCGGCGTCAACGGACCCTCCTTGAGGAGAATCGTGTCGGGCACCGCCAGCTTGCCGATATCGTGCACGATGCCGGCGCGATCCAGCGACGTGAGGTCTTCCTCCGGGAGCCTCAGCCGCCGGCCCAATTCGGTGGCCAATGCAGACAGGCGCTCGCAGTGGCCTTCGGTGTAAGGGTCTTTCCCTTCGATGCTCCTTGCCAGCGTTACCAGCACCGATTCGGCACGCTCGAGATCGTCGGTGTAGCGTTTGAGTTTGAGCAGCGACTTTACGCGCGCCAGTAGTTCGACGGTTTCGAACGGTTTGCTGAGGAGATCGTCGGCTCCGGCGTCGAGCCCGTGAACACGATCGTCCAGAGCCGACAGCCCCGACAGCAACACAACCGGAATGAGGCGAGTCTCGACGTCCGCTTTGAGCTGACGACATACCTCCAGGCCGTCACAGCCCGGCATCACTATGTCCAGCAGGACTAGGTCAGGGCGTAACCGTCGGGCGGCATCGAGTGCGCCGTCTCCATCTGCTTCCGTTGCCACTTCGTATCCCGCGCGCCTCAAGATTGCGGAGACCGTAGAACGGACGGAAGCGTCGTCGTCGACCACCAGTATGGTCTGTTGTATCGAGTCCACCGGCCGGCCGTGATCGAACTCGAGCTTGGGCGCATTTGCCGCGACCGGCCATCTGCGCGACGCGACCGTTTCCATTCTACTCAAACCGCATGCTGGTTGAGTGAAAGCCAATAGCGCGCAACCTGTTCGAACACCGTTACGAACTCATCACTGTTCGAGGGTTTGACGATGAAACTGTTCGCACCCAGTCGGTAACTCTCGCTGACGTATGCCTCTTCTCCAAGTGACGACTGCACCACGACAGGAATGTGCTTTGTTCTCTCGTCGGACTTGACGCGTTGCAGCACTTCGAGCCCGGATACCTTGGGGAGTGACAGATCAAGCAAGATCAGGCTGGGGCGCGGCTCCCCCTTACGTTCGGAGTAGGCTCCTAGCCCGTACAAATAGTCCAGCGCCATGGCCCCATCTCTGGCCACGAATATTTGTGCGCCAATTCGGCTGATTGCGCGGCATGCCAGGTCCGCGTCAGTCGCCAGGTCCTCTACCAACAGTACTTCTAAGCCGCCGTGCATCGAATCCATCTTCTCGCTCTCTCGGAGTAGTCGGCTGCGTGATGCTGTACTGACTTTCAGAAAAGCAGGAGGTGTGCCGAAAAACACGAGCGCTCGCTAGAATTTGGAAACGCCTATAACCCGTGTGCAGTCAATGGGTTACAGGGCGGATGGCAGGGCAGGGAACGGAGATAGGGTTGCTTTGTTGTCACTTGGTTGTGAAACGAGCAGCGCGCCTGCCGTCCAGCTGAAAGGTTAGACCATATAAGTCTATATGTATTAAGACGTTACGTAACAGTCACAGAAACGTGACAGGTCGGATGGGCTATTCACACTAGTGTGACGGTTCTCTGTCGAATTCACCTTGATTGGCTCGTAACCAGGCCGGCATGCGAAGGGGCCACTGGCATACTAGCGCAAACCGAGATGCGCCTAGTCGGAGGTACGAAACCCCACAGGTGAAAGGTCGTGCTTCTTTATCAGTCGATAGAGGGTCCCACGCGGAAGCTCCGCGTGCCGAGCCGCCTCGGTCACGTCACCGCGATGCTGTTGCAGCAGGTTGACGATGTACTCCTTTTCGAACGCTGCTATTCGTTCGGCTTTGAGTGTGAAGAAGGCATCTCCTCTTGAGCTTCCCCCAGCAACTGATGCGGATACGATCTCCTCCGGCAACTGATCGGCCGTGATGATCTCTAGCTCCGTCATAGCGAGTGTTCGCTTGACGGTGTTCTGGAGTTCGCGCACGTTTCCGGGCCACTGGTAAGCGGTCAAGATCTCCAGTGCATCCGCAGAGAACTCAGCGGAATGTCTTGCCGTTTTTCGCCCCAGGTGTTTCACGAAATAATCTGCAAGTAGTGGGATATCCTTTGCCCGCTCACGCAATGGCGGTAGCTCAACACGACCGACATTAATTCTATAGTACAGATCTTCTCGCAACTGACCTGAGGAGAGAAGTTCGGCTGGGTCACAGTTTGCGGCAGCGATCACCCTGACGTCCACTGAAATCTCTCGCGTGCTCCCTACGCGCCGGAAGCTTCGCTCCTGCAGCGCCCGCAGCAATTTCGCCTGCAGCGGTGTTGATAGTGCGTGGATCTCGTCCAAGAAGAGCGTTCCGCCGTCGGCAAATTCCATGAGGCCGATGCTTCTGGCGTTCGCTCCGCTGAATGCGCCGCGCTCGTGTCCGAAGAATTCGCTCTCCAGTAGATTCTCAGGGATAGCCGCGCAGTCCACCGGCACGAAGCGACCCGTCCGTTGTTTGCTGTTCCGATGGATGCTGCGCGCCACGAGTTCCTTACCGGTCCCGGTCTCACCTACAATCAGTACGTCTAGGTCTGATTCGGACAACTTCCTGATGGTGTCGAAAACCTGTTGCATGGCATGGCTGGTGCCCACGATCTCATCGAACGCGTATTCGCGGTCCATGTGACGCTGGAGGAATCTGTGTTCGCCTCGTAAGCGCTGCGTATCCAACAGCCGTTGGACTACCGTCACCAATTCATCCGTGTTCACCGGTTTCGTGAGGTAGTCGGCTGCGCCGAGCTTGAGAGTCTCGACTGCGGTGTCAACGGAGGGATAGCCGGTGAGAATGAGAACCGGTAGCTCGGGGTCGTGAGAATGTGCTATTCGCAAGAGGTCGAGGCCATCCACCGCAGGCATACGCAGATCTGTTATGAGAAGGTCGAAGCTTTCTGCGGCCAGCAACATCACCGCGTCTCTACTTTTCTTCTCGCTCACAATCTCTGTACCAGTGAGTTCGCGTAACGAAGCCACGCAGCGGGTGAGTTCAGCTACGTCGTCGTCTACCACGAGGACGCGCGTGTGGCCGGCCGTTGACGTCATTTGCGGTGGCCGTTGGACTCCGGAGGCGGTTCGTTGATCAGCAGCCAATACAGTCCGACCTGCGAGACAGCCTCCACGAACTTGCCGAATTCGATGGGCTTCACAATATAGCTGTTGACCCCGAGTTTGTAGCTGTCAACGATGTCTCGTTCCTCTCGGGATGAGGTCAGTACCACTACTGGAATAATCTTTGTGCTGTCGTCACCCTTTAGCTTGCGCAACACCTCCAGCCCGTCCACCTTGGGTAACTTGAGGTCGAGCAAAATCAGTTTCGGTACGTTTTCGATCGCTCGCTCGGTATATTGGCCCGTGCGGAACACGAACTCCAGGGCCTCCGATCCATCCCGCACGACTTGAACCTTGTTGGCAAGATTGTGTCTGTCCATCGCACGGAGCGTTAGCTCCACGTCGTTAGGATTGTCCTCCACCAGGAGAATCTCCACGGCCTGCGGTTCCATTGGCTGTCTCCTCGCCAGATGGTAGTGCGAAAAACACCGTCGCCCCCTCGTCCAGCCTACCCTCGGCCCACACCCGCCCCCCGTGCCGGCCGATCATACGCTGCACTATTGCCAATCCCACTCCCGTGCCCGGGAACTCATCGGCATAATGCAAACGCTGGAAAACTCCAAATAGCTTGTCGACGTACTGCATGTCGAACCCTACGCCATTGTCCTTGACATGAAAGATGTGTTCACCGTCTTTGGCCTCGCAACCGATCTCGACGACAGCCTGCTCCCTGGGTCCCGTGAACTTGATTGCGTTCGAGATCAGATTGACGAACACCTGGCGTATCATCGTACGGTCGCCGTGAATTGAGGGGAGTGGTCCCAGCTCCAGCCGGATGGACCGTTCAGGTACCGCCGATCGCAGCTCCTGGAACACGGTCCCAGCCAGCTCAGCTATGTCGATCTCACCAGACTGCATATCGCTCCGACCGACGCGCGAGAACGTGAGCAAGTCGTCGATTAGCTGTCCCATCTGCTGAGTGTTTTGCCGAATGACGGCCAAGACATGTCGGCCTTCCGCGTTGAGCTGTTTGGAGTGATCGTCGCTTAACACCGCCGAGAATCCGTCGATGGCTCGCAAAGGAGCCTTCAAGTCGTGCGAGACTGAGTACGAGAACGCCTCCAGTTCCTTGTTTGCCATCCGTAGCTCGGCCGTACGCTCGGCCACGCGTTGCTCGAGACCGAGATTCAGTTCACGGATCTCGCGCTCCGCGCGCTTGCGATCGGTGATATCGTGCTGCACAGTGGCCATGGCAATTGGGCTCCCTGCAGCACCTCTTATCAGGAACGTGTTGGCGATCACAGGGATGAGGTTGCCAGTCTTGAAATGCCGCAGAGTAGTCTCGCCGCTCCAATATCCATCGCGATTGACCGCCGACGTCTCCATTCCCGAGAACTGTTGTAGCGCTTCTTCGGTCAGGAAATGCCCTATCTTCAACTCGCCAATATCGTAGTCCTTGTCCAGCCCAACGAGATCTCGTCCCGCCTTGTTAACGTAGACAAGTTTCCCTTTGAGTGTCGCTACCGCAATGAACTCGTTGGTGCGTTCGACGATTGCTGCCAGTCGTCTCCTCTCCTCTTCGCCGTGTCTCTGATCGGTTATGTCTATCATGATGCCGCGTAGTGTGCTTGGTCGATCATTATCCGAGATCACCGAAACGACATCGTGAATCCATACCTCGCGACCATTTGCCGCAATCATCCGATATTCGAACTCGTGATTCTCTGCTCGATTCGTGCATGATACGCAATAGTCAACCGCTTGCTTTCGATCGTCAGGGTGAATATGGTCTGGCCAAAAACTCTCCTCAAACCACTCATCAATTGGATAACCAAGCATGTCCACGGGACGACACCGGTCGATTCCACCAAGAGCCGGTAGCGTTCCTCGCTTTCACGAAGCCGTTGTAAGGACTGTTGGGGTTCAGTCACGTCTATAGCCATAGAGAGGACAGCTGTAACGCTCCCTTCGTCGTCTGTGATGGGCGTATTGAACCACTGGCAAGAAATGACCGTGCCATTCTTGCGGACATTGTTGCTCGGCTCACTGTAGGAAGCCTCCGTCCCAGTCAGGAGGGCTTGTAATACTTCATCAACTGCGGGCCGGGCCTCAGCCGGCACGACTAGGTCGGCGAAGGACTGCCCAACAGCTTCCTCGTGGGTGAATCCAAAGATCGTCTCGGCAGCGGGATTCCATTCCAACACTTTGCCCTCGGTGTCCCACAGTATGTAGGCAATGGGCATTCGATCGATGCTGAGGCGAAGCTGGGAGTGAACCACTTCGAGCGTGGTCTGGGATTTCTTTTGATCGGTGATGTCGTGTACCGATCCTACCAGGTATGTGCAGTTACCACTCTCATCGAAGATTGGTGCTATGCTCACGATGCCCGTTCTCGGTCCGGTCGGATACTCTGAGCTTTCTTCCCAGGACACGATTCTTCCTTCCCTCACGGCCTTTTCGTAGTTGGAGCGTACCAATTTCAGCGACGATTCTGGTATTACTTCGTCGATTGTTTTCCCGACAACCTCTTCTGCGGTCAGGCCGGTGGCTTTGAGAAAAGCGCTGTTCACCGTGAGGAATCTGTAATGCAGCCCACCCTCGACACCTAGGTGAAAGAGGATCTCTGCTGTCGAATCGTAGATGAGGCCTAGCTGTTGCTCCCGTAGTCGGAGCTTTTTCTCGGCCCGCTTGCGCTCGGTGAGATCCACTAGCGTTCCGACGAAATGCGACAGGTGGCCGGCTTCATCTTTGACAGGAGCAGCCATAGCCAACGTCCAGTTCACCTGCCCGTCTTTGTGGAGCCAGCGGTGTTCTTGCTCGAAGACGCTTCCTTCCTCAATGCTCTTTTGCCACCGCTTCACGACCCGCTCGCGGTCGTCCGGGTGGATGGAGGCTACCCAGTCGCTCCCCAGACACTCCTCAGGCGACAAACCCACCAATCGGGCGCATTCGTCATTAACAAATATCGCTTTTCCCTGAGCGTCGTCCAGAAAGATTCCGACCGGAGATGAAGCAGCAAGTGTGCGGAATCGCTGTTCGCTTTCCTTGAGTTTGCGGTCTACTCGCACTCGTGCGGTGACATCCTGGATGGTGCCTATCATTCTCGCAGGCTCACCCCTCTCGTCATACTCCAACTCGCCGAGACCGTGAACCCAACACTCGTGGCCGTCGTTGTAGCGTACAATTCTGTATTCCTTGTCGAAGCGGCCACGATTCTCCAGAACCTCTGTATTCAAGTAATCGTGCATCACCTGCCGGTCGTCGGGATGCACCAACGTGAGCCAGCCTTTCACGGTTCGATCGAAGCTGTCGTCGATCCCAAAAATGTCGAAGAGTGCCGTAGAGCATCCCCACGTACCGGAGGGTATGTCGAGCGCGTAGCTACCGAGGCGGGCCACCTCTTGAGTTTCTTCCATGAGCTTCTGGTTCTCAAGAGCTGAGTCCTGGGCTCTCTTTTGATCGGTGATATCCCGCGCGTTGACAACGATACCCCTGACATCCTTGCCAAGGCCAAGATAGGGACGGTAGTTGATGTCCATATACCTTTTCTCTGAGGCAGGGAAATCAAACCACTCTTGGTAGCGAACTGTCGCACCGTCCAGACACTGGTCGGCATTGCGCCTTATGACGCCATTGAAGAACTCCTCTCCGAACACCTCAGGCACCGTATGCCCGACTAGTTGGTCGTGGGTCATCCCGAATGCCTTCAGGTACGCCGGGTTAGCGGCAAGGTAGGTGTATTTCTTGTCCAACAGCGCAAGCATATCTGAGGAACTCGCGACAATGATCTCGTTGCGGCGCAGTTCCCGTTCGGCCAGCTTCCGGTCGGTCACATCGAGCAGCGAAACCAGAACTCGCCCGAGATCCTTCTCGTGACCGGGTACGACCGACCACCTTACCACGACGTCACGCGTTGTGCCCTTCAGTGTTGCTACCTCCCCCTCTCCGTCACACGCGGTTTCTCCCCGCCCTATGGCCACCAACTCCTGCTTGAACGCCGTGTAGCTCGCTTCGGTGAATGTCCTGGGGAGTTCCTTCAGCAATTCCGCTTCGTCTTCAGCTTCGTGTAGTTCGGCAGCCCGTCGGTTGACGGCCAGCACCTTCACTTTTTGCGCGCACTGTCGCACAACCTCGGGGTGTTCGTCCAAATAGGACTCAACGTCTTCAATCTGGAAGAATCCGAGATCGTCCAGGTAGGTCTTGACTTGGGAAAAATCTTCCTCCCAGATCGAGAAGGGAGCATTCTGGAATAGGTCGCGAAAGCGTTGCTCACTCTCTCGCAGCCTATTCCTCGACAGCTTGATTTCGGTGATTTCCTGGACAACGGTCGTCACGCCCACCACAACGCCTTCGTCCTTGACGGGGAAGTAGCTCGTGAGCCAGTCGCGTTCGACGTTCGGATCGGCGGGAGTCGTACAGTGAACCTCCGAGTCCACAACCGGCTCGCCACTTGCGATCACTTGCCGATAAACCGGTTCAACGTCGCTAGCCACGTCCGGGAGGATCTGTTGTAGAGTTCGACCAATGTGCTCCGAGGCCGGCAGTCCGTTGATCTCGGCCAACCGATCGTTGACTCGAACGTATCGCAGGTTTGTGTCCAGGAAGCACAGTCCGACTGGGGCGGTCCCGTAGACCTGTTCTAACTCCGCCAATCGTTTGGCCAGCCGTGACTCACTTTCCCCGAGCTCCGCCTCGGCTCGCTCTCTTGCCAACTGTACCTTCAGAAGCTTGGTGTGCTTCGCCCCGAGGAATCCCATGGCAAGCGCCAGTGAGGCCAGCAGCGCCAAGCCGACTTGAACGCGGAAAGAACGCCTTGTCCTGGTGTCGGCGGCTGCCTGGAACATGCGGACAGCGAGGTCCATTCTGTTGAGTGTTGTAAGGGACGTTTCCTCCAAGTTAGCCAGTGCCCGGTCGAGCCCCGGCCCACCAACCTGCCGGGCGACAAAGTCTGTGGATGCACCGCGCATCTCCTCCCAACTTGCCTGCACTTCGTTCAGGGCTGCGCGGAAGACCGAGTCGGTCTGCGCCGGCAACGAGACGACACTGTCACCGTAAGCGACCGAGCCACCATCAGTGAGCGCTCCAAGTCCTTGCTCAAACTCCCTTGCCAGGGATTCGAGATCGGCAATCGATGTGGGATCTGCGCCTCGCAGCACGGCACTGAGGTATCCGCTGGTGATCCTCTGCGATAGCATCCGCTGCCGTCCAGCCAGATTTAGGATGAGGGCATCATTAGCCGAGGTCCGAGCGGTCCACACGCCAACGACGAGCAACAGACCGGCGATCAGCCCAAAGGCTACGACAAACGGCGAACTTCTCAGATGCATGGGACTCGTTGTTTTCCCGGGCAGAGTCGGAGAAGTGTGTACCGAACCCTCCGCATGACGACGATTGGCACGGACATGCTGTCCCGAACGTGCATACTGCTCATTTCATGAAACCATGTTTGATATGTCCGGGTTCCTCTGCCTTCTGTGGCGGATGTTTGAGACCGACTGTCTCGCAACAGAAGTGACCTAGTCTCAATAGTTTAAGCAGTGACTGGAAAGGTTTACTAAGGAGTTTATGAAGGAATCTTTAGGGGTGGCAGGCTGATGTAAACCGTTGCCCCCTCGTCCAACTTGCCCTCGGCCCACACCCGCCCCCCGTGCCGGCCGATCGCACGCTGCACTATTGCCAATCCCACCCCGGTGCCCAGGAACTCGTCGGCATGGTGTAGACGCTCAAATACTCCAAACAGCTTGTCGACATACTTCATGTCGAAACCGACGCCATTGTCCTTCACATAGAAGATGTTCTCCTCGCCGTCCGTCTTGCAACCGATTTCAATAATTGCCTCGTCTCTTGGACCGGTGAACTTGATTGCATTGTCGATTAGGTTGGAAAACGCCTGGCGCATCATCGTACGGTCGCCTCGAATTGATGGCAGTTGTCCCAGCTCCAATCGGATGGAGCGCTCAGATTTCTCCGATCGCAGCTCGTCGAACACGGTTCTAGCCAGCTCTGCCATGTCGATCTCATCAAGCTGCACCTCGCGCTCGCCGACTCGAGACAACGTCAACAGGTCGTCAATTAGCTGTCCCATTTTCTGAGCGTTTTGCCGAATGACATCGAGAATGCGCAAACCTTCGGCGTCGAGGTGCTCGGAGTGACCGTTCGTGAGCATAGCACAGAATCCGTCTATTGCCCGCAAAGGAGCCTTCAGGTCATGTGAGACCGAATAGGTGAATGTCTTCAGTTCTCTGTTGGTGGTTGCCAGTTGTGCCGTCCGTTCGTCCACGCGCCGCTCGAGACCGAGATTCAGTTCACGGATCTCCCGCTCCGCCAGCTTGCGCAGGGCCTCTCGTTCGCGGAAGGCGAGGCCGTAGGCCATAAGCAGCTCCATCAGCGGGGCCGAAATGCGCTGGGCGGACTCGAGCAGCGTCGTGTCAGGATACTCCTTGGCGAGGCGCTGGATCGCTTCTTCGTGAATCTCGGCAATCTTTTCGGGGGGCACGCCGGCACGCACCATCTTGCGCCCCAGTTCGGCCGCCTCGGCCAGGTGTTGCTCTTCCCAGCTCGCGACAAAGGCCCTGAGCACCGAAGCGTATGCGTTCTTGAAGTCCTGTGCAGGCACCCTAGCCTCCGTTCCGAAACACCAGGACCGCCGTGTCGTCCGTCTCCCGGCGCCAGTCCTCGAGAATCGTCTCGGCCAGACAGCGGACGTCGGAGCGCAGCGTTTCGTCGTAGTCCGACAGGTCGATCAACTCCTCGATGCCGTCGGTGTACATGATCACCAAATCGTCCGGCGTCAACGGCACCGTCTCGGTCTTGAGCGTTCGGTAGCCGCCGCCGACAATGCCGTAGTGGCTGGACAGGCGCGTCGTTTCCTGTCCCACGACTATCGCCCGGGTGTTGCCGATGCCGGCATACGTCAGCGTCCGGGCGTCCGAGTCGGCCACGACGATGCCCATGGCTACGCCGCGTGTGTTGCGCAGCGCCTTGTCGCAGGTGGCGAAGACCTCCAGCAGCAGCTCGTGGTGATGGCGCGCGACGAAGTCCAGCGCTGCCAGCGCCGCCTCTTCCGCTCCCTTGCCATGTCCCAGACCGTCGATCATGCAGAGCACAACCTTGCCATTGTACTCCCAGCGTCCAGCCTGGTCGCCACAATGCGGCTCTTCCAATGGGCGTTTGACGATGGCTACTTGCATCGCTCCCACTTTCTGGCGACCACCCGCGTGCCGGTGCCGACTTGCGATTCGATCTCGAACTCGTCCATCAGCCGCTCGACGCCTGGTAGCCCGCCGCCGAGTCCGCCGTTGGTCGTGAAGCCGTCGTTCATGGCCAGGTCGATGTCGACAATGCCCGGGCTGTCATCTTGCGCCACGACCTCGACGCCAACGCTCCCATTGTGCCTCACCGCCCTCAGCGTGATGATCCCACCGTCGCGAGTATGGAAGAACAGGTTGTTGGCCAGTTCCGACACCGACGTAGCGATGCTGTACACCGCCACTTGCGACAACCCCACCGACCGCGCCAGCGCCTTAGCAGCCCGCTGCGCCTTCGCAACGTGCCACTCCTCCGTGACCGTAACTACCACGCCCTGCTCATCCCTCATTGTGCACTTCTCATTTTACATTCTGCATTGCCTAGGTCTTCTTCCTCCTCATCTTCAGTTGCACGACCGTGTGCCCCGGCTCGGACGCGAGTGCAAAAACATGCGCCAGCCGCTTGGCACCCGGCAGGCCCGCGCCCAGACCGCCGCCCGTCGTGAAGCCCAACTCGAGCGCCTTGTCCACGTCGGTGATACCGGGGCCGTGGTCCTCGACCACCACGCGGATGACGGCGTTCTCATTGCCCGACTCGTCGGTGACGACGCACACGCCCTCACCAGCGTATTGGATCGCGTTGCGCGCCAGTTCCGAGACGGCTGTGGCCAGGCGGGTCTGGTCGGCCGAGCCGAAGCCGAGTTCGTCTGCCATCTCCCGGCAGGTTTGGCGGGCGGTTACGATGTCGCTCGACTGCTTCAGTTCTAGCTGTTTGTGCGTCATATCAGACCTCCCGCTCTTCGATCATCTCCTCTAGACGGTTGAAGGCCTGATCGAGGTTGAGCGCCGTTTCGACGCCGATGAGTTCCCGCCCCATCTCGATCAGCGTCAGGGCCACGTCGGGCTGCATGCCGCACAGGATGACCTGCGCCCCGAGCATCCTCGCCTGTATCGCCGTTTCGTTGATCACCCGCGCCATGAACGAGTCGACCACGTCCATCGCCGTGATATCGATGACCAGCCCCCTGGCCTCGGTGCTGCTCAGCTCACGCAACACGTCGGCCTGGAAGTCCATGGCGTCCTCGTCGCTCAGATCGCCCTGGATCGAGGTTAGGAGGATGCCGTGCAGCCTAAGTACGGCGACTCTCATGGTCGGTCTCCTTTCACGACGACCTCGAGGCCGACCAGTCTGAATGCCTCGGCAATGCCGGCACGCAGTGCGCCCCGGGTACGCAGGCCTGCGAACTGAATGTCGAGTTTAGTCAGCGTTTGCGCTGCGTCGGGACTGATGCCGGTCAGGATGACCTCGCAGCCGAGCATCTGCGCCGCCGTCACGGTTTTCATCAGGTGTTGCGCCACTTTCGTGTCGATGACCGGCACGCCGAGGACGTCCATGATTGCCACGCGCGACTCTGTCTCGACGATGGTCCTGAGCAGCACCTCGATCACCTGCGCGGCGCGCGGAGTGTCGATCACACCGACCAGGGGCAGCATCACGATCTCGTCCCACAGCTTCATCACCGGCGTAGAGAGTTCCATCAGCGACCGGCTCTGTTCGGCGATGATGTTCTCGCGCGTCAGAGCGAAGGCTTCAAAGGTGATCAGTCCGAGACTGTCGATCACCTTGTTCACCTTTGTGATCTCGTCGTTGAGCAGCTGCGGCTGATCGCCCAACTCCTCATGGAGGAACTTTAGCAGGGCGTCCTTGAGCGAGAAGACGAAGACCGCCGTCTCGGAGGGAGTGAAGTCCTGTTTGGCGCGGGCGACGCTGATGTCGCGCAGCATGGCCACCGAGTCGGCGAACTCCGGCGTCTCGATGTCAACGTACTGCTCTGCGCCAAAAGCCGTCGTCAGCGTTGCCAGCAGACCCTTTGCCTGGGTGCGCAGTTGCTCCTCGGTCATCAGTTCGAATGTGCGTGTCCCGACCAGCGTCTTGATGTTCTCCAGCCAATCAACCAACAACTCGTCCTGGCGCAACACGAGGATATCTGCCACAGTACGGGTTCCTGCGGTCTTCTTCGCTGTCTTTCGTTTCGCCATGATTTATGCTCCTTTGATTGGCTCGGGTTGCTGAGCCATGCTCCAGCAGTGCCACGCTCTACCGCCCTTTTCTCCCGCCCTTTTCTACCGCCTTACTACTCCCTCCAGTTCGCGCCGCACCGCATGAAGCAGTTCGTCGATCGTCCATGGCTTCGACAGCGTTGGCACGTGAACATTGCCTCCCATGGCATCTTCTGCCTCAGTTTGCGCGTAGCCGGTCACCATCAGGAAGGGTATGTCCTCGGCGATCTCCCTCACGACTCGAAATACTTCGGCGCCTCCCATTTCGGGCATTACCATATCGCAAAGTACGATGTCTATCTCTGACTGATGTTCGCGGAATTGCTCTATCGCCTCTCGGCCGTTTGCAGCAGAGATGACAGTGTAGCCATTGCGCTCGAGCACCAGCGTCCCGGTTCGTAGCAGAGCATCCTGATCTTCCGCGTAGAGTACCGTCTCGCCACCGTGCAACCGTTTGGGCTCTGCGCTCACCTGACAATGCTCTTCGGGTAGTACCAATACCGGGTTCGCTCTCAACCAGAATGTAGCCCCCCTGCTGTTTCATCAGACCGTATACCATGGCCATTCCAAGTCCGGTGCCGGAGCCCTTTGGCTTTGTCGTGAAGAACGGCTCGAAGATCTTGGAACGCGTCGCTTCGTCCATCCCTTCGCCCGTGTCCCTTACCGCGACCCGCACGTACTCTCCCGGCACGAACCAGGGGAATGGCTGCCGATCGTCCTTAACGATCGTTTCCCGGACTTCGATGGACAGGTTTCCACCGTCAGGCATGGCGTCGCGCGCGTTGGTTGCGAGGTTGAGGATGATCTGCTCGACCAATACCGCATCGGCGCGGACTGCCCTCAACTTCTCATCCGCTGTGACATCGATGACAATGTTTGAGGGAATCAGTCGCTTGAGCATTGACGACGTATCGGCGACGACTTTGCCCAAGTTTATGGTGTGCATCTCGAGCACTGCTATACGGCTGAACCCGAGGAGCTGCCTCACCATGTGCGCTCCGGCATCTGCTGCCGTCGAGATGTCCTTTGCGAGAAATCGGAGATCTTCACGGGTGAGTGACTCGGTGAGGAGTTCTGTGTTGGCGATGATCACCGAGAGCAGGTTGTTGAAGTCGTGTGCGAGCCCACTAGTGAGATTTCCGATTGCCTCCATCTTCTGCGCCTGTCTGAGCTGCGTTTCGAGTTTGCTCCGCGCCGTCACGTTCTCCACGATCATCTCGAAGCACTCCAGATTGCCGTTGGAGGAGTTGACGGGGCGCCCGCTGAGCCGCACCATGAGCGGGTTCCCGTCCCGTCTCAGCCACGGGGTCTCTACCCCGTCCACTAGCTTGCTCAGCTCGAACTCTTCGATCAGCGTTTGCCTCATTCCTCGATCGGCGTACAAGTCTTTATTCATGTCGATGGAGAGAAGGTCCTCTTCCGACCGATACCCCAGCATCTCGACCAGGGCAGGGTTGACGGAGAGGAACCTGCCATCCGGTGACGACCGGTAGATTCCGTATGTGGCGTGCTGCACGAGGTTGCGGAAACTCTCCTCGGATTTGCGCAAGGTCTCATCCGATGCCTTCCGCTCCGTGATGTCCTGCTTGATCGCGACGAAATGCGATATGTTGCCGCTCGAATCGGGCACGGGCGTGATTGTCATCTCCTCGGTGTACAGACTTCCGTTCTTGCGCTTGTTGATGAGTTCGCCGCGCCATGTGCGGCCGGCGCGAATCGTGTCCCACAGTTCCGTGTAGAACGACCGCTCCTGTCTCTCAGATTGGAGGATGCGTGGATTCTGTCCGATGGCCTCCTCGGCCGTGTAGCCCGTTAGTTTGGTAAACGCCAAGTTCACCCATTGGATAACTCCCTGGGGATCTGTGATGACAATGCTGTTTGCGGCGGCTTCGAGGGCGGCACCCTGTAGCGATAGCGTTTCCTCTCGCTGCTTCTTCTCACTGATGTCCTCGAATACAACGACCGCCCCGTCGATTTGACGGTCGTTACCAATGGCTGTACACACTAACCGGACGGGGAAACTGCTCCCGTCGAGTTTCTGAAAAATGGCGTCGGCCTCGCGGGGGAGCCCATCGACGAGTGTCTGATCTACAGTACTCGAGTAGTCCGAGCAGGCCCTGTCATTGGGGCCCGAGTCACGCTCCCGCGGCTGCAGCGGCCTTCCGAGCAGACCGGAGATGGTACCACCGAGCGTGCTTGCGGCCGCCGGGTTGATGGATGTCATGTTGCCGTCGCGGTCGACTCCGACAATTCCCTGTCCCGCCGAGTTCAGAATCAGCTGTTGCCGCAGCGCCATGCGTTCGACGATCTCTTCGGCCTCTTTGCGTTCGGTGATGTCACGTATCACCAGCGAGACTTCGCCTTGCGCATTGGGTGCTGCTCGGGCCTCGAAGTAATGCAACTGACCTTCCTTGACAAGCTCATACTCGAAAGTTTGAAGGGTTTCGGTTGCCAGAGCCTGACGGATGGCCTCGATCGACGCTCGGGTCACGTCCTTTGGCATCACGTCGGAGATCTTTCTGCCTAAGAACGTTTCGGCCGGTACTGTAGGCGCGAAGTCATCCGAAGGTTTGTATTCGAGATATGTGCCTTCGCGGTCAACCAGTAGGATCATGTCGGGGATCGCTTCGGTAAGCGATCGGTGCCTCTCCTCGCTTTCCCGCAGGGCTCGGAAGGCTCGCTGCTTGATTTCGCGTTGCAGCTGTTTGTTCAGTGCGTTCTTCACAGCCAGTGTCAAGCGCACGAGATGATCTTTGATCACGTAATCCGCGGCGCCGGCCTTGAGGCACTCGACCGCTGTCTCTTCGTTCATCGAGCCAGTTACGATGATGACAGGCACGTTAGGAGAGTGCTTTCGTATCAGCTTGAGCGCCATCATGCCGTCAATAGTCGGCAGCATATAGTCACACAGAATGATATCGGGGACGAAGTCTTCGAGTGCGGCAAGGAAGTCTTCGCGAGTCTCCACGCACTTTGAAATGAACTCGATTCCCGCCTTCTGAAGTTCCCGTTCCTGCAATTCGGCGTCGTCGGCAACGTCCTCGAGAATCAAGATCCGGAGCTTCTCGGTCATCGGTCCTTACCGGGGCGGTTCGTTGAACAGGAGCCAGTAGCGGCCGACCTCGGAGACGGTCTCTGTCAGTTTCTCGAAATCCATTGGCTTCACGACATAACTGTTGGCGCCGAGTTTGTAACACGTCTCGATGTCATGATCTTGGCGCGACGACGTCAGTATCACCGTCGGGATCGCTCGCGTGCGTGCATCTGACTTGATTTGTTTCAGTACCTCGATCCCGTCCACCTTGGGAAGTCTGAGATCGAGCAACACCAGTTTGGGGCGGTCGTCGATGTCACGATTGGACCAGTCGCCGCGACAGAAGATGAAGTCCAGCGCCTCCTGCCCGTCGCGCGCGACCATGAAATCGTCTTTCAGGACCTCGCCTCGCAACACCCGCTTAGTGAGTTCCGCGTCCGTCGGATTGTCTTCCACAAGAAGGCACTCTACCATGTTCTTGACCGTCACTCTCTGCGTTCGTTGTCCGGCGGGTCGAAACAAGAGTTGGGCCGCGCGCCGTTGCCTTTTTTTGCGATGGCATTTTTCACTACTTCTCTTGCGATGGCACTTCTCACTACTTCGAGCAGCTTGTGCAGTTCCGTCGTCTTGTCGAGGAAATGATCCGCCCCAAGCTCGGCGCAGACCTTGCGGTACGTGGAAAAGGGATAGTTGGTCAGCATCACGACTTCCGGAGGGTCCTTCTGCGCCTTGATCTTTGCCAGCAGGTCTACGCCGGTCTCGCCCGGCAGCCTGATATCCAGGGTAACCAAGTCAGGTTCGAGCTGGGATACCAGCTCCAGACCTTCTTTAGCATCTGCGGCGCGGTGAACGGTACAGACACCGTCCAATTCGCTCAGCATATCGCTCAAGAGACCGCGAACCAGGTTCGAATCATCGACAACGAGGATCTTGAACTGCGCTTTTTTCATTCTGATGCCGCTCCGATCGAGATGAACAAGTTGTCAAACATTACCTTTTCCCATTCCTAACCTTGCACCTTGTACTAGAAACTGACCGCTACTCCGAGCGCGAAGTGAACATTGCGCTGCCGGGTGAAGCTCCTACGAAGTGCGTCCAGGGGAACTTCCTCCCAGCGGTCGGATTTAATTTGCGTTCCGACAGCGGTCCCGATGCCGCCAAGTACGACTCCACCTGCCACGGCTCCACCGCCCAACGATCCGTCGATGAGGCCGCCCAGAAGGGCACCTGCAACGACTCCGATGCCGAGTCCCGTGAGCGCATGTGACTTGCGACCCCGCTGCACGTCGAGCCGAGTGATAGACGCGGTAGGGATCTTTGAGGGTGCGTTGTACCATGCTGCCCGAACCATTAGCGCGTCCGGTCGAAGCACTACGACGCTGCACACGAGGTCCTCCGCGCCTACACTTGGCGCACTTATCCGCACCCGCTGACCGGGTGCGAGCGGCAGCGGCAGCGGCAGTTGGGCTGTGAGGCTAGCGAATGGAATGAGCGCGAGGGTGGCAAGCGCAAGCGATGGTATGGACTTGAGCATTACGACAGCTTCCCCTCGATAACGGTTGCCGAGTTTGATTGCGGATTTTCCCACAGATAAAGCTTGCCTGTAGGCGTACGGCCCAATATCGGGGCGGTGCAGTCTATTCGATTGGGAGTTGGTTAGTTACAGAACTAGGAAGGAGTCGACATACTCGGTAGGGGAATGCCCTAGCCACCACTTTCCCGGTGGACCCAGAGCGTGGCGAATCGCACCAGTTCGGTCGCGTTGGCCAATTCCAGCTTCTGTTTGATGTGCTCCTGATGTGATTGGACCGTCTTGATGCTCAAGTGCAGCGATTCTGCGATCTCGCGGCTCGGGTGACCGTCGCCTATGAGCTGCAGCACCGCCAGCTCACGATCGGACAACGTCTCGACCGGCGTGCGATCCAAGTTATGCGATCCACTACGCATGCGCTGCAGCCAGCGCTTTTCGAGCTGTCGGCTGACGAATACCTCGCCTGACAAGATCTGCCGCAGCGCCCTGAGGAATTCCTGAGGGGCTTCCTCCTTCATCAGGTATCCATTCGCCCCTGCCTGGAGAGCACGTTCCGCGTAGAGGTTTTCGCTGTGCATCGAAAGGGCCAGCACCCTTGTGGTGGGCCAACGCGCGTGCATCTGCTTGATTAACTCGATGCCGTCGGTGTCACCGAGCGCTATGTCGACGACGACCAGGTCCGGCTGAAGCTTCTCGGCGGTCTTGAGAGCGCTGCCCGCATCGCTTGCCTCACCGCAGACCGTCAGATCGCGTTCATTATTGATCAAGAGCGCCAGGCCGTGCCGCACCACTGCGTGATCGTCCACCAGAAGGACCCTGGAGGGGCCGTCTTGCACCTTGCGCTCAACCATCGAGATATGTGCTCTGATCCTGGCCAGGGTCGCTCATTCGCGGTAACGTGCAACGCACAACAGTGCCGGATTCCTCGCCGCGCCTAACCTCCAACGAGCCACCTATGGCGTGTGCGCGATAGCGCATGGTGCTGAGTCCAAGTCCCTTATCTGAAGGCAGATTGTCAGGAATACCACAGCCGTCGTCGCTCACGCTCATCACGGTCTTATCTTCGTGGAGTCTGAGTGCGATTACCACGCTGGCGGCTCTCCCGTGACGCACGGCGTTGGTCACCGCTTCCTGGGCGATGTGATAGACGTGCCGGGTGACCGTCGAGTCAGAGATCTCGACGTTATCGGTGATCCGTATGTCACAAGTGATGTCGAAGAGTTTCTCCGCTGTCGATGCCAAGTCCTCCAAGGCATCTATCAAGCCGCTCCTCCCAGGTGTGAGCTTCAACAGGCCCCGCGAGACGAAGCGCGTGTGGACAGCGGCAGTCTTCACGAGATCTTGAAGTTTACTGACCACGTCCGAATCCACCGCCTCCTGCCGCGCCGCGTTTCCCCGCAACGCCTGGAGCATCAGGCCCATACCCGTCAGCTGCTGGCCCAGCATGTCGTGGAGGTCTTGACCGATACTCTGCCGCTCCCGTTCATCAATCTCGAGAACCTCCTGCTCCAGTCGCTTGCGCTCGGTGATGTCTTGTCTGATGCTGATGAAATGAGTGATCTCGCCGCCGCTACTCATCGGAGTGATGGACTGCTCCTCAGTGTAGAGGGTTCCATTCTTGCGTTTGTTTGTCATCTCGCCGTGCCAGGTTCGCCCGTCGAGTATGGTATCCCACAAGTCGATGTAGAATGCTCTGCCTTGTCTTCCAGACTTGAGAAACCGCGGATTCCTGCCGGCAACTTCCTCTTGATTGTAGCCTGTACAGCGCTCGAAGGCGGAATTGGTCCACTGAATGGCGCCCTCTTCGTCGGTAATCACTATGGCGTTCGCTGCGGCCTCTAATGCGGCCGAGTTGAGACGCAGGGTCTTTTCGCCCTCCACCTGTTTGGTGACGTCCAGCACCATGGAAAGGACTAGCGATGTCTCTTGGTCTCCTAGCTTGATTGGCGTGTTGTACCACTGGCAGGAGATCACCGTTCCATCCTTGCACACATTGTTGTTGGGTTCCGAGTACGATGCTTCTTCACCCCCCAAGAGCGCTTGCATTACGTTGGCGACGTCTAGCCGGATGGAATCCGGAACGACTAGATCGAGCAGCGATCGTCCCACTGCTTCCTCGTTGGTGTAGCCGAAGATCCGTGCGGCCGCTGGATTCCATACCGTGACCTTGGTTGATTCATCCCACAGGATGTAAGCGATCGGCATACGATCTATGCTCAGTTGCAGCCGGTCGCGAACACCTCGCACCGTGGCCCACGCCTGCTCACTGAACTTTCTGGTGCGCTCGGCGGTGAGCTTCGACTCGAGAAGTGGGAAGATGTATTCTGCAAGGGTGTCCAAGAACTCTCCGTCTCTCGCGTCGTAGCCGGCCGGCTTGTTTGCCAATACGAATTGGCCAATCAATTTCTTACCGTGCACAATCGGGACGGCGATCGCGGCGTTCAACTGCAGTTGAAACTCAGGCATTTTCAGCGAATCGTTCGACCAAATGGTTCTGCACTCGCGGAGAGATTGTCCCCAGATACCCTCCCAGCTCGACGGCGGGACCACCATGACCTTCTGTTCCATTTGCCGCTTGGTCCAAGTTCGCTGCCTCATCGAGGCACAGACCAAAGCGCCGTCCTCATCGATGTAGCCCAGGAACCCGAACTCGCTCTCCGTAGCACCGATCAAGACGTCAAGCAGCTCTCCAAACAACTCGTCGCCGGCTTCGGTCAGGAACACGTGTGAGATCCGATTCCGAATGTAGAGTTCGTTGCGGGATCGCCGCAACTCGTTCTCCATCCGCCTGCGTTGGGTGTCGTCCCGAGCGATGGTCTGGTATCCGATCACTGTGCCGTCTGCTGCGCGCCGCGCCGTCGACGTGAGCAGACAGTCGAGCACGACTCCGTCCTTGCGTCGCACAAGGGCCAGGTAGTCTTTCACGAAGCCTACCTTGTCGACTGCGTGCTGGAACTGTCGCATGCCGTCGAGATCGTCGGATATGTCGGCAACGCGGATATCGGCGAACTCATCACGAGAGTAGCGCAGCAGGTCAAGGCCTGCGTCGTTCACGTCGGCAAACCGGCCGTCCACGGAGGTTATGAAGATGGCGTCGCGCGAATCTTGGAACAGCAAGCGATAGCGGCTCTCGCTTGTCCGTAGGGCATTCTCTGCCTTCCGCCGCTCGGTGATGTCGGTATCCGTGCCCACCATTCGGAGCGGTCTTCCCTGGGCGTCACGGGAGATAACTTTCCCCCTGTCTAGGTTATCCCGGTACTCGCCCGATTTCATGCGAAGGCGGTTTTCGCATTCGTAGTAATCGGTACGACCGTCAAAGTGCTCCATGAGCGCTTCGTCAACCTTCGGTACATCATCCGGATGGATGAGACTCCGCCAGAAACTCTCGTGCGGTTCGACTTCCTCTGGCCGGTACCCCAGTGACTCCACCCAACGGTCACTGTAGCGCACTTCGCCCGTCGCGACATTCCAATCCCATGCGCCGTCGCTTACGGCATCCAGTGTGAGGCTCAGTCGCTTCTCGCCCTCCCTGAGTGCCTCTTCGGATCGCTTGCGGTCGGTCACATCGAGCAGCGAAACCAAGATCCGGGATAAGTCCTCCTCGTGACCGGGCACGATCGACCACTTGACGATGACGTCACGCAACGAACCCTTCAAGGTTATTACTTGCCCCTCGACTTCGCACTCGGTGTCGCCGCGCCACATCGCCACCAACTCCCGCCTGAACGCCACGTAGCTTACTTCGGTAATCCTCGACAGTTCCTTCAGCAACTCCGCTGCGTTGTCAGCTTCGTGCAGTTCAGCAGCACGCCGGTTGACGGCCAGGACCGTAACCCGTTGCGCGCACTGCCGTACAACATCCGGGTGGTCATCCAAATAGGACTCGACGTCTTCTATCTCGAAGAATCCGAGATCGTCTAGGTAGGTTTTGACTTGGAAAAAATCCTCTTCCCATATCGAGACGGGAGCATTCTCGAACAGTCCGCGATATCGTCTTGCGTTTGCGTCGACCTCTCGCAGCAACGGATTCGCTACTCGCCGGAATATCCCGATTCCGAGCACGATCAAGATGAGGCTGCCCCCGGCACCCAACAGCCCGGCCCGGACGAACGGTGCCCGCACTTCGGCAAGATCGATCTTTGCGACTACGCCGAGATCGAGCATGGTCACTGGTTCGTAGGCAGCGAGCACTCGCTCTCCCCGGTAGTCGATGCCGATGACAGTGCCCGACCGGCCGCTCAGCGCGCGGCGCATCGGCTCGGCCCGTTCCCCGAAGAAGGGAAGGGTATCGTCGAGCATGCCTTTCCCTGCGTGCCGGTGCCGCAAGACGAAGACGATCAGGTCGCCCTCGCGCCGGGCGACGGCGAGTTCTCCTGTGTTTCCGAAGCCCTCAAACTCCTCGTGGGCTGCTCTTACTTGGGAAAGGGTGGCCTCGTAGAATCCCCCGGGATAGTTGTCACCATAGGCCGAATCGAACCGCGCTATGGCTTCCATCATGTGCGCCCGGCCATGGGCCGTATCAGTCAGTCGCGCACGTTGCTCACGGAACGCTGCACGGTAGAGGAAGGACATTACTGTGCCGCCCACACCTACCGCCACCAGGGACATGACGACGACGAGGACGGACATGCGGTCCCGGATGTGCATGCTGGTCATTTTACGCAACCATACTCGATATTACCGAGTTCCCCTGCCTTCTGAGGCACTTGTTTGCAACCGACTGGATTGCAACAGAAGCCACCGGCCCCTTGCTAAGGTTATGTGGCAGCTGGAAAGATTTCGCAAGGCTTTGATTAAGAAATCTTTATCAAGGCGGGAGAACTGGGCGGTAGAACTGGGCAATCAACACCTACCGCCCGATGAGGGGTTGGGAGGGGTAGGGTACCGCCCTTTTTGCCGCCCACTCAGTCGCCGATGATCTCCTCCAACCCCTCGATCACTTCGAGTAACTGTTCTGACGGGGCACGGGCGATCCGCCGGCCCACCCGTTCAACTGCCAGCGTCCGAATCTGGCTTATCTTGACCCAAGATCTCTTTGGAAGTCCGCGTACGTTCAATTCAAGAGTGAGGGGAAAGCCGGCACGCTGAGGTTGGCTGGTGATTGCCATTGCGATCACAGTGCCCGATCGCGCGTTGAATACGTCATGGCTCAGTATCAACACAGGGCGCCGCCCAGCCTGTTCGTTACCACGGACCGGATTGAGATCCGCCCACCGAACATCGCCTCTCAGTATTCGGGCCACTCACTTGCCTCGGCCGCAATCCCTTCTTCCGCCATTGCCTTTTCAAAATCCGGGTCCAGCTTGGCGCACTCTCGCACCAAGCGGCGCCGGTCCAACCGGGCCAATTTCTCTTCAACAGCCTCCTCCACGGCCCGACTCCGGCTTTCGTACACTTGCTCCCGCACAAGCTGATCGACACGCTTCACAGTGTCTTTCTTCAGGGTAACGGCAATTTTGGCCTTGCGCATGCCCGCCTCCGTGGTATGACGATATATCATACCTGGAGTCTGCTCAGCATGTAAGTGTGCGCGGGCGGAATAACTGGACGGTAGTCGCGTAGGAAAGAGCTGACACGCGGTGAAAAGGGTACGGGGTCGATGACAAGAGTGTTGTAGTTTGGCGTCCATGAAGGATGCCTCGTACGAGTTGGGAGAAATAGCACGCGTTATTGTGCTGCACGAGATACTGTGCTATTCTTGATGATGAAGACAAACATCACACTCAAGGTGGAGCAGCGGCTTGTACGTGAAGCTAAGGTGCTTGCTGCTCGCAAAGGTACGTCCGTAAGTCGGCTCCTGGCCGATCAACTCGATGAACTGATCCGTCGCGACAAGGCGTACGATGTGGCGAAACGACGTGCGCTAGCGAGGCTACGGAAGGGGCGCGATCTCCAGTGGAGCCCTCCGGCATCGCGTCAGGATCTCCATGAGCGATAGAGCGTTCGTCGATACGAATATTCTGGTTTATGCACACGATCGGGCGGCGGGTCTCAAGCACGAACGGGCGGGGGAGTTGGTGAGTCAGTTGTGGGAGGACCGCCAGGGAGTGATTAGTACTCAGGTTCTTCAAGAGTTCTATGTAAATGTACGGCGCAAATGCGCACGACCGCTCGGACTGACTGAGGCTCAGCGGCTGGTCGAGGACTACCTGGCCTGGGAGGTCGTGGTCAACGATGGCGAAGCGATTCTGGAGGCGCTCGACCTCGAACGTCGTTTCCAGCTGTCATTCTGGGACGCCTTGATCCTTCACGCGGCGGCGGCGGCGAACGTAACTACACTCTACTCGGAAGATTTGGGGCACGGACGCATGTATGGGACTGTGCGTGTGCTGAATCCGCTTCGCACTTAGGGCAGCGGTGCCGCTCCACCACTCACCAACTCAAACCCCAGCGGTTGCCCCACGAGTTGTACTTTGACCAATCGGCGCGGAGCATCTGTGCTCACATAGAACACGAACGACTGGCCACCGGTGTCACCGTCGATGCGGAAGGTGGAGAATGTTCCTGCCGGAACGGTGACGTCCTCCATACCGGCCACCTTGAGTTTCACCTGTCTCATTGTGCCGGTCGACGCGTCGAATGCGTTGAGCGTCCAGGATGCGCCCTCGGCCAAGGGTAAGGTGGGAAGTAAGAATTGCACTGCGTTCAGGTCGATCGTTCCTGCTACGACGGTCGTGTCGATATTGATGACCTTGGGTGCACCGCCGGGTTGAGGGCTCTGCGCGTGACCGGCAACCCGGTCGCCAGAGTAGGTGAGCTGGATCTCGGATGCTTGGCCGCCGAGCTGTCCGTTCTGTTCGACGGTCAGCGTGGCAAGTGTGGCCGCATCGAACCGCAGCGTGGTCGCCTGGCTGATGCCGACCGCCGCAAGCGACATGCTCTCAACGTAAACCAGCGTGTCGCCCGACTTGCTGAGTTCTGTGACGAGCTGCCCCATCGGGTTGCCCTGCACGGTTATCTGGAACGAGTCCGTGCGAACCTCGAGCTGAGATGCGTCGAACTCTACGGCAATCGCTTTGGGCGCTAGATCTTCAGGCGAAACGGGATTGCCGTCTGTGTCGATGATGTTGACCGGAGCAATAGCTGCCAGCTTCTCGTAGATCGCTTGTCCGTCACCGACGACAACTACAACGGCAGAATCAGGATGAATGATCGCCCTTGCTGCGTTCTTCGCGTCGGACGCGGTCACACTGGATAGACGGTCACGGTAGGCCGCGAGATACTCGTCTCCCAATCCCAGTAGCTTCGTGTTAGCGACGGCGCCCGCGATCTGCTGCGGCGTTTCTATCGCAAGCGGGAATGAGCCGACCATGAAACCCTTTGCAGAGGCCAGCTCGTCTTCGGTGAGGTCGTCTTGCCGAATGAGTCGTAGTTGATGCAGCAGTTCGACAACCGAGCTGTCCGTAACCTCGGTGCGGACCTCAGCGCCGGCCCGGAAATAGCCGATGTCCTTTCGCCGCACCAACCCGGACCCGGACGAGTAGGTCCAACCTTTTTCCTCTCGTAGAATCTTGAGCAGCCGGCCCTCGAAGCCACCACCCAGAACTTGATTGGTTATTCGGGCTGCGTAGTAGAGGTCGTCGCTGGGCCGGAGTGCGAGGTTCCCGATCCAGATGGTGGATTGCGTCGACCCGGGACGATGCACGAGCAGGATCTCGGTGGCGCGTCGCTCCGGTGGTGCGGGAACGTCTATGGTCTGTTCCTCACCGCTCCACTCGCCGAGCGCGCGTCGCGCTAGCGAGCGTACTTCATTTGCCGAGATGTCGCCGGCCACCACCAGGAGCGCACCGCCAGGGACCAGGCGTTCCCGTGCGAACGCGACCACGTCCTCTCTTGTTATGGCTGATATCGACGCTTCATGCGCTGCTCGTCCATATGGATGGTCGCCGTACATCTCACGGGCGAAGTACTGGGACACGAGTGCGCTCGGCACAGTTTTGTTGGCGCTAATCGTGGACAGCATACGGGTCCTGAATAATTCGAGTTCTGATTCGGGAAACGTCGAATGCAACAGGACGTCGCCCATCAGTTCGAAAACAAGCTCGACCTTATCGGTCAGCACTGTTGACGAGAGCACGAAGAAGTCGTTTCCTGGATTCGCGGTTAGACTCCCACCCGCGCTCTCAATCTGTTCCGCGATCTGATCGGCGGAACGTGACTCGGTGCCCTTGGTGATTAGTTCTGCTGCTGTGATCGCAAGTCCGGTGAGACCGTCCGGATCGTAGCGTGTGCCCGCAGCCATGTTGAGCGATACGCTGACTATCGGAAGGTCGTGATTCTCGACTACAACGATACGCATGCCGTTGTCGAGCGTGGCCTCGCTCACCGCCGGAAACTCTAGAGGGCGAAGCGCCGCCGGACTGGGCGGTGCAGTGGGGTATTGTGCGGTCAGCGACGACACAACTACCGCTAAGAGCAGTCCGGTTGTCAAGCTAATGTAATGTTTCATGGAACGATCCCTTTGTCGGCGGCCGCCTTGGGTACGATAGTGATAGCGAAACTGTTTTCCGGCACCAGGTACTTTGCTGCCACACGTTGAACGTCCGCAGCAGTGACCTGCGAGTATTCGTCAAGGTCAGTTCCAACTTCGCTCAAATCGTTGTGGAAATGGATATAGTGCTGTAGTCGCTCCGCGCGCTCCATGCCGGTCTGAATACCAAAGATGTACCCCGACCGAAAATCATTTTTGGCCTTTTCAATCTCGGCGTCGGTAACACCATCATCTGATATGCGCTTGATTTGTGTGGCCAACTGATTTGACAAGGTCTTGCCGTCGACCCCCTGGTTGGCTATGGCAATCGTCAGGAACATTCCAGGTCCGCGCCGCGAATTGACTTGTGAGAGTGCCTGGACAGCGGACTTCTCCTCGCGAACCATGGTCTTGTTGAGGCGCGAACTCTCTCCGCCACCAAGAATGGTGCTGAGTAGTCGGAGCGCTCGCGTGTCATCGGTCGCGTGAGGTGGGATGCGGTATGCGATGACCACTGCCGGCAGGTTGGCATGTTCGTCTACCCAAGTACGAGAACGTGCGCCCTTGCCAAATTCGTAAGCACACTCGAACGGAGCATGACTCGGCCCCCGGGGAATATCCCCGAAGTATCGCCGGATCAGACGCTTGGCTTCACCCGGGTCGAAGTCGCCCGCGACGACTAGGGTTGCGTTATTGGGTACGTAGTACATGTCGAAGAAAGCCTGGACGTCCTCGACCTTGGCGCTGTCGAGATCCTCCATCGAGCCGATATTGGTATGGCCGTAACCGAAACAACCGGCTGAGTCGTATACCTGGGCACTGGCCTCGAGAAACGACAGTGCGTAAGGCTGGTTTTCGTAGCTCAGCCGTCGCTCCTCCTTCACCACGTCACGCTGGTTGTCAAAGTTTTCTTTCGTTATTGCTAGCGACCGCATCCTATCGGCTTCCAACCATAGACCGAGGTTCAGACGGTTGGACGGCAGCACCTCGTAATAATTGGTACGATCGGGGCTAGTCGTGCCATTCATGGTGCCGCCTGCGCGCTCGACTAACTGTGCATGCTCGGCCTTGCCGATGTTCGCCGAGCCTTGAAACATCATGTGCTCGAACAGGTGGGCGAATCCGGAACGCCCGGGTTCTTCGTTGCGGCTCCCGACGTTGTACCAGATGTTCACCGTGACCACCGCTGCCGCGTGGTTCTCTACCAACAAGACTCTAAGCCCGTTATCGAGCGAGTAATCATCGAACTCGAAGTCGGTTTGAGCTTGGAGCGCCGTTGCGAGCAGCAGCGCTACGCAACACGACGGGCTGGTTAGTCGTAGCATTACGATTCCTTTAGCAATATGGATTAGGGCGAGAGATAGTACGGTCACGCCAGGGAGTCAACCGGGCGTGCCCGTGTTGGGTTGTCCGCGGGTTCTGGTCTTCTTCAACTGTCTAAGGTCTTGCTTTGCGAGCTGTACCTTGCGCCAAAAAAAACCGAACGGCGCAAGAGCCACAACTCCAATCGCTGCCGCTAGGACCGCACCGCCAACATTTGCTGGGGCGCCGGCAATGAGCCAAATCACCGCCATCTCAGAGGCGACCACCACCCCTCCAAAGCTGTCTCGCACGTACGACATGTCCTTGCGGTATTTATCGAGCGTCTGCTCGAACTCCGTCTGAACCGCACCCGCGGCTAGCAGCTCGCCCCGTTCGGAATACATTGCGCCGCAACTGTTGCATATCCTAAGCGGTCCACGAAACAAACTGGCGACGCCTTGCCACAAGTGGCGGGTCCAGCGCAACCGCTTGATGGGCCGTGTCAGGATCTCGAGCCCATGGCCGCACAGCTCGCAGTTTCCTGCTTCTATAGCCATTTCAATGCCTTACGCGGTCCGTACCGCCGGAGTTCCACTACACTCCGACTCAACGAGTTCACGGAACAACTCGACGAGGCGCTGGACTACCGGTCCGGGCCGCCCGTTGCCGACTGCCACTCCATCGAGTTCGACAATCGGGAGGACCTCGGTCGTGGTACCAGCCAGAAATAGCTCGTCAGCACGTTTGAGATCGCGCTCGAAGATCGGGGCTTCTGTGCACTCAATGTTGTGGCCGGCGCAGATTTCCAGGATCGCTGCCCGTGTGATCCCCGGCAGTATGTAGTTGCTGTTGGGTGCCGTGGTTACGACCCCGTCGAAAATTGCAAAGAACGACGAGGCAGTGCCTTCCAGAGCAACGCCGTTTCGAACGAAGATGGCCTCTGTGGCACCGTCCTCGTGAGCACGCTGATTAGCCAGGCAATTGGCGGTGAGCCCTATCGACTTGATGTCACAGCGGGTCCACCGGATGTCCGGTGCCGTAACGACAGACGTACCCTTGGCAGCGTCGCCCTTGCGCACAAACGGCATGACAGTGGCGTAGACGGTGGGCTCTACGGATTCGATTGGAAATGCGTGGCTGCGCGGCGCCACACCACGGGTGACTTGAAAGTATATCGCTTTATCGTCGGTCTGGGCATCGTTGCGCCGCAGTAGCTCGTGGGCGACGCCAGCCAGGGCAGCCGGATTTACGCCGTCTATGTCCAGTGCCTGGAGACCGTCGGCAAGGCGTTCTAGATGGGCGTCGATGCGGAAGAACTTGCCGCCATAGCTCAAGGCCACGTCGTACACCCCATCCGCGAACAGGAAACCGCGGTCGTCCGGCGAGATGCTGATCCGATCCTTCGCCAGAAATTCGCCGTTGAAGTAGGCGATTGCGCTCATGTGGTCATACCCAGTGCTGCCATCGTCTTGCGAGGCCGTTAGGTCGAATCCTGCTGAACGATCACCACCTCTACAATGTTTTGCGAAACTGCCCCCGTGTTGTCGCTGGCCGAAAACGACAGCCTGTTCTTGGCGTTTCTGACCAGGGGGACCGTGACCTCGAACAACCTGAAAGGGTTGGTCGTATCCACTACGGTCGCCAAACCGCCCGTTATGGTGACCACTACTGTGGGATCGGTGCGTCTTGGGTCGCGGAAGGCTTCGCCCGCGATCGTTACGTCTGGGTCCGACGTGGTGTCTGGCGGCTGTGTATTGAGAATGATGAAGATCTGGCCTTCCTTTTCGGTGATGCAAGCAACAGCCAGAAGGACAACGGCAAGCGAGAAGACGACTACGTGTTTCATACTAGCTCCGGCAAATGTATTTCAGTACTCAACATTAACATTGGACATTCGTCATTGGATATTCTGATCAAATTATCCGCGTTCTAGTCAATTATCTGCGGCAGCCCATCCGCGTTCTAGTCAATTATGCGCGGCAGCCCATGCTAAACTAATCCAACCAGCGAGAAAGCAGACCCCGCCGACCGGCGTGATCGCTCCCAGCCACCTCGTACCCGTCAGTGCGAGTAGGTACAGACTACCCGAAAAGATCACTATGCCGGCCACAAACAACCAGCCGGACCACGCGATCTGTCTGGTCTCCCATCGAGTGCCGACCCAGGCAACTGCGAATAGGGCCAGAGCGTGATACATCTGATACCGCGCTCCGGTCTCAAAGATTCCCAGGGACTCAGTCGACAGTCGGTCCTTTAGCGCGTGCGCCCCAAAAGCACCTGCCGCAACCGCAGTGAACGCGAACGCGGCTGCCAGCACGACTAGGGTCCGGTCAGACATCGCAGTCAGCTCCTGTTTCGGCCACGCCAGCGAGCAGTGATCGCGCGAGATCTGCCTGTTCGGCACGGACTAAGATACTTGCACCACCGGGTAACGGCCCGTAGCCGCTTCCCTCACCGGACTGGATCAGAAACGGGATTCCCTCTGCAGAGAGGGCGGCGGACGCGGATTCTGCTTCAAGACGCGTCCTGAAATTCGCGATGGGTTGGGGATCAGACATTGCCGCCCTCGATTTCCTGGTCGGAGCAGCACATACCGTGCTGCCCCCTGCTAAGTCCAAATCCATATGACCACGGTAATTATACCTATGGCAATGATATTTAGTCGGAGACCGGCGCGCGCCATATCACGTGATCGTACCACCCCGGAGCCAAACAATATGGCGTTGGGTGGGGTGGCGACCGGCAGCATGAAAGCCATGGAGCATCCCAGCGCAGCCGCGGCCATCAGGGGTAGTGCAGCCTCGCCGAGTCCCTGGGCTACGCCCACCATGAGCGGCATTCCGAGAGCCGCGGTCGCTGTGTTACTAGTCAACTCAGTGAGTAGAACGAAGCTCGCTGTGGTGGCCAACAGCACTAGGATCAGTGGAGCACCTCTCAAGCCGACTAACAGGCTTCCCAACTGGTCGCTCAGTCCGCTCGATCCGAACGAACCGGCCAGAGCCAGGCCGCCGCCAAAGAGCAGAAGCACGCCCCAGGGGATCTTGCGCGCAGACTCCCAATCGAGCGCCGTGTCGAAGCGTGACTTGCTGAGTGGAATCACAAAGAGGATCACCGCTGCGGCAATTGCGATCGCCGCGTCTGATATGCCGGGGATCAGGTCGGTTAGCCCCGGGATGCGGATGTCGCCAATGGACTTGGGAGCTCGGAGTATCCATGCCAGGGCGGTCAACCCGAACACACTCAAGACAAATCGTTCGGCTCCGGAGAGGGTCCCGACGTTGGCCTGCTCGCTCTCTAAGGTTTCCTTGAGGCCCGCGACTTCGCCGTGCACCCCAAACATCTTCACCAACAGCCACCAACACGCGAAGAGCATGGGAATCGAGATGGCCAAACCCACCACGAGCCACTCTGCGAATCCGATTTCTTGGTCAGTGAGTTCACTCACGGCGCCGGCAAGAATAGCGTTGGGTGGGGTGCCGATGAGTGTGGCCACGCCACCGATCGAACAGGCATACGCAATTCCAAGCATGAGGGCAGTCGAGAATCCACCTGAGTCCACCTTGGAACCAACCAATGCCACTGCGACGGGCAACATCATGACAGCAGTCGCGGTATTGGAGATCCACATGCTGAGAACGGCTGACGCGATCATGAACGCGAGCACCACTCGCGGCGCATCGGTCCCGACTCGCCGGATGGTCCCAAGCGCAAATCTCTTGTGGAGGCCCCAGCGCTCGAGCGTGGCCGCCAGCAGGAATCCACCGAGGAATAGGAAGATCACCGGATCGGCATAGGATGCTGTCACGTCGAGAAGTGAGCGCATGCCGGCCAACGGTAGAATAACGATGGGAAGTAAGGATGTGGCTTCAAGTGGTACGACTGCAGTTAGCCACCAGATGGCCATCCAACCAGCGAGACCAGCCACGTGCCATGCAGGCGCCGGCAGCGCTCCCGGTGCCGGAAACGCGATCGTCACAATGAAGAGTGTCGGTCCAGCCGTCAGCGCCACACCGCGCATTAGACCTCCGGGAATAACGACAGCGGATTAGTGCTTGTGATGCTGTGCTTCATCTCATCCGGAAAGGGAAGGGCCATGAACTGATCTAGGTTCTTGCGCAGGTCCGTGACTCCGGGGCTGGGCCAATCCGTGCCCCAGACGACCCGGTCTGCAATGTCCCTCAAGCGCGGAAAATACTCCGGCAATTTTTTGGGCGGGATCCCCGATAATTCCAGATAGACATTCTTATGACGCCGCATGATAAAAAATGCCTCGTCCATCCACAGCGGGCGGCCACCGTGTGCCATGATGATCGTGAGATCGGGAAAATCGATCGCCACGTCGTCAACTTCCATGGGTCGTCCGAACTTGCAACGCGCCCCCGGGAAAATGCTCGTTCCCGTATGGATAGTGACCGGTAGACCCCGTTCCTCACAGCGCCGGTAGATCCGGCCCAGTGCATCGAGGCCCTGTGTGTAGGCGTTGGCCGGGAAGAGCTGATGTGGTGGATGGATCTTGAGGCAGCGGATGCCCATCTGCATCAGTTCTTCGACCTGACCCTCTGGATCGTTTGTGAAGCGCGGGTGAACGCCGCCGAACGGAATCAGTCGGTCGGGTGCGTGCCTGGAGTATTCCGCCGCAAATGTGTTCGTCTCATCGGTAAATCCCATCAGATCGGGGCTTGGATAGTTGATCAGTGCAACTCGCCATATATCTGCCTGGTCCAACAGCTCGATCAGGAGTTTGGGATCCTCCATGATCGCTATCAGGCGTTCGCGCTGGTCCTCCTGGCCCTGCCACATGACCTTGGCGATGTGCGGTTTGAGTTGACGCCATGGCTGAATGTGAACGTGAAGGTCGGTGACTCCGGGCACCCGGGTCCTCCTCAGCGGCCCTTGAAGTTGGCAGGCCTCTTTTCGAGGAACGCAGCTACGCCCTCGGCCTTGTCCTCGGACGCGAACGCGATTCCGAACAGTGCCTTCTCTTGCTGCAGTCCTTCGTCGAGCGATGTGCGCGTACTGGCATGAGCCGAACGTTTGATTAACCTGAGCGCCACGGGACTCTTCTTGGCGATCGCCGCCGCGAGTTCGGCAACCCGGTCGTTCAGCTTCTCTGGCGCGACGACCTCGTCCACCAATCCTATCTCATATGCCTCAGCTGCCGATATCATGTCTCCCGTATACATCAGCTTGAGCGCACGACCCAACCCCACCAGACGCGGAAGCCGCTGTGTACCGCCGCCGCCGGGAAGAAGTCCCAGATTTATTTCGGGTTGCCCCAGCTTTGCCTTTTCAGAAGCGATCCTGATGTCGCACGCCATCGCGAGTTCGCATCCGCCTCCCAGGCAAAAACCATTGAGCGCAGCTATGAGTGGTTTGGGAAAAGCCTCCACTGCTTCGAACACGTTGCGTCCCCTCATGGCCTCATATTGATCGACGGCCGTGCGGCCCTCGAATTCACTTATGTCGGCGCCGGCGATGAACGCCTTCTCTCCGGCCCCGGTAATGATCGCAACGCGCGTATCGTCGCTCACCGCCAGATCGTCAAGCAGATCCATCAGTTCGTTTCGTGTCTCGTTGTTGAGAGCGTTCAGCTTTTCCGGCCGGTTGATCGTGAGTTTGGCAACATGGCCTTCTATCTCTATCAGGACGTTTTTGTTTTCATCCATTGTCGTGCAATCCTTATCGTAGTGTTACGGTTTGGTCGTGTCGGGCCAGTCGTAGAATCCCTTGCCGACCTTCTTGCCCAGTTCACCCGATTCTACTTTGCGGCGCAATAGGTCAGGTGCTTCGTACTGCGCATCGGCCAGCTGTGAATGTAAGTAGTCGGCTATGGCAAGCCGAATGTCTAGGCCCACCAGGTCGGAAACTCGGAGTGGACCCATGGGGTGCCCGTAGCCCAGCACCATCGCCTTGTCGATATCCTCGGGTGACGCGACCTCTTGCTCGACCATGCGCATGGCCTCGAGTCCGAGGACCACGCCAAGACGAGAGGATGCGAAGCCGGGTGTATCGCGCACCACGATCGGTTGCTTGCCGAATTCCTCGGCCAGTGCGCGAGTGCCGGCAACCGCATCGGAATCGGCATCAGGATGGGCGATGATCTCGACCAACTTCATGATGTGGACCGGATTGAAAAAGTGCATGCCCACAACGCGGCCGGGGTTGTTCGTAGCCGAGGCGATCTGGGACACCGAGAGCGAGGATGTATTCGTCGCGAGAACAGCATCCGGGCTCGTTAGCTGATCGAGTTGACGGAAAAGATCTTTCTTGACGTCGATGTCTTCCAACACCGCTTCGATCACGAACGTGGCGTCGCCGACTGCCTCCTCGATGGACGGAGTGGTAGTGATTCGTGCGATCGCCGCATCGGCGTCGTCTGCTGACGTCTTGCCGCGTGATACCCCGCCTTGCAGGTTTTTCTCGACTCGGCTTGGTGCGGCGGCTAGTACTTCGGCATTGGAGTCGGTGAGCCTAACCCCACAGCCCGCCATTGCAGCGATCTGTGCAATACCGTGGCCCATCGTTCCTGCGCCAATAACTGCGATTCGTTTCACTTTATGATTGTCCTGGCAACGTCGGGGTGGGGGTGATAGTGACAGGGGTGCTCGCGACATGAACCTACTCTCTTTGCCACCACGTTGCCGGATGAAGACATGGCCGGGCCGATATCTTGACGGCCACCGCACCGTGGTATAGACTTATAGATAATAATATCGAAAGCTAGACATGGCCTTGAGTATCAAAGACGACGAAACCGACCGCCTGGCAAGGGAACTGGCCAGGGCAACAGGAGAATCGCTCACCGAGGCGATCCGCGAGTCACTGCGTCAGCGGCTCGAACGCGAACGTATGTGCCGTCGGAACGACCTCAGTGAGAGAGTCGGACGAATACAGGATCGGCTTGCCCGGTTGCCGGTTGCGGACCCCCGTTCGGCAGATGAGATCATTGGTTACGACGAACACGGGCTTCCCAGCTGATCTATGGTTCTCGACAGCTCGGCCATGGTTGCCGTTCTCGTGAGCGAGCCAGTGGCCGACCGGTTGATCGCGGCGATCCAGGCTGCCCCGGCTCGGCAAGTCTCGGCGGCAACCGTGGTGGAAACTGCACTCGTACTGTTGGGGCGGTATGGTGAGTCGGCCGATCCGCAGCTCGACCTTTTCTTGAGAGAGATCGGGGCCGAGATAGTATCCGTTACAGAGGAAGACGCGCGACTGGCACGTGACGCGGCGGTCAAGTTCGGCCGCGGCCGCCATCCTGCCGCTCTCAACTTCGGAGATTGTTTCAGCTACGCCCTGGCGGTCGCACGGGGCGAACCACTCCTCTTCGTAGGTGATGACTTTGGGCAAACGGATGTATTGGTGGCGGCGTGGTAGGTGCTCGCGACATGCGTGTTCGTTTCAACCTACTCTCTTTGCCGCCACGTCGCCGGCTGAAAAGATGGTGCATGACGTCCTTGCAGGGGAACTCGCGACATGAGAGTCGCGGCTCGGCGGGTGTCGCTAAGAGCGACATTGATCCGTTTTGGCCCCGTCATGTTCGCTGCTGCATGTTTCGATGCGTGACGTCGCTATCAGCGACATCAGCCGAGTAGCGGCTATGAGCCGCTGACAACATCCGCGCCGTGCCCGGCCATCACGCCGCTCTTCTAACGATCGGATTCCCTAATGCCCCCCCCCCGCGATGCGTCGCAGCACTTCGTCCGCCATGTCAGATTCAACACCGAGGACGCTCGCGAAGCCCAGGAACGCGACTACGAAAGTGTGCTGGGGCGGCTGGCCTTGTAGGCCGACACTGTGGGCGCCGAGGAGCCGGGCCCTAATGCGTGCCAGATCTTTCTTCGCGATCCCTATCTGTGCGGCGAACAGCTCGCTGCCGACTCGTTCCGCAAGAGCCATCCACTCGATCCATAGCAGCATCACCCATGTCGAGTAGACGGTTGGGGTTGGGTACGTTGCAGATTTGACACTGGCGTTCCAGGTGTCGCAGCGACACGTTCGCCGCGATTGCCAGGTCTGCCACCTGTGGATGGTCGCTCGCGCCTCGAGCGAGTCGCCGGCAGGCCGCGTCGACGAACCGCCCGACATGTGGTGACACCTGGGGCAGGATAAAGCCGAGCATGCCACGGAACTGGGCTTCCGGGAGGTTAGCCAGGAGTGGTGTCAATAGAGAGCGGAGGCGCTTGGTCTCGTAGCGATCGAGCACTTGCATCTTGAGCGTTACGGCCGACATCATCTGCAGCCGGCCGACGGCTCCCGCCGCCTCGGTTGTGTCCGGGTAATAAACCACGATCGGCATGGTCAGGCGCGCGCGATGGATGGCGGCTATACGCGCAATCGCACCCTCCGTCCACGGTGCGAGGTCGTCAACGAGGGCAGATAGCCGAGACAGTGTTCTGATCTTCCACGGGCGTGGATTGCGGATCCGAACTGCCTCGGCACCGATCGTGGTAAGGGCAGCACGCACGATATTGGCCGCAACGGGTGAAGACAGACTATAACCGACGATCACGTCCATCATATGCCTTGGAACTAGAGGAGTGTGAATGTGAGAGCCGTCTGATGCCGCGTCAACCACCGCGCGGTGGAATGTCGCATCCGTGACCGGTTATGGCGACTCCAGGGTTGCCCAAGTAGAGCGGCGGGTGAATCATGTCGCTGTTGCACCCCACTCGCGCTCCAGCGGGACGGCAGGTGGGAGAGAGGGTGTGAAATTTGATGAGATCGGCGTCGCGATACAGTTGAGGTCGAGGTGCTAGGCAACAATGCTGGTAGCGACCGCAGTGACCTAGACCTAGAGCTTCTGGGGTGGCCGACCCGTAGTGTGGTGACGCCGACCTCTAGTGCATGTGAATTCGTCAGGGAGACAGTTACGAATCGGTGATCGCCTCAGGCGATCAGGCTCCGTGGACCTACGTCCACAGCCTGCTGACCCCACCCTAATCGGAAAAGCCGGGGGTCAAACCTGTCCAACTTTTGGGGCACAGGTCTATTAGGACGCTTGATATCAAGTTTGAAGTGCAACAATGAGGATTACGGTTCATAGCATTCCTCCGGGGTACGGTAGCCGAGGCGTTTGCGTGGCCGGCGGTTGAGTGGAGTGGAGAGACAGAAAGGGGTCATGGTCTGTGAAATTTCTGGTGTTTCAAGACATCGCGGAAGATTCTATGCCTGACTCCGAGAAGGAATTTGGGACATGCGACCCATAAAGCATTGGTCATGGCGCTGCTTGCGCTTACGAATGGCAAGTTACTGATGCAGCGTACGCGCACGAGAGTTCACTCGGCTTTGTTCGGACAAGCTCGGGCCGCATTTGACAATCGATTCTGTTTTGTCACGAACCGCACATTCCAGTTCCCGGTCGTGCAGAAGTACCGCCTGGAAAGGGACGGTGGCGGTTGTTGAGGAGTCCCATGATGCGGACCACGTTATTTGGCCCGCTTGTCCGGGGCGGACCGAGAGTCGACGTAGGAGTTCGGTGGGCAGTCCTGACACTGTCGGTGTCGTTCGCCTGCGCGCGTGGGAAGACCGCAACTGACTACAGTGCGGAAATGGATCGAGACCGTCTAGTTGTGTCTTTAAGGGCTCCAAACGGCGAGGTAAGTGGAGCGGGGGGCTTAGGAGGTGCGGTACAACTAGAGACGAGCAAAGCCCGGACTCTTGACAGGATGATCACATACATCGCAGACCACTACGTGGATTCGATCAGTCGTTCAGACGTATATCAGCTGGCCATTGAGGGATTGATCGCCCGAATCGATGATCCCTATACCGCATATGTGGAGAAGAGTTCGTATCATGCGCTGACGACATTGGCGAGCGGTTCGTACTCCGGAATCGGTGCTGGGGTTGAGTCCCACAACGGCTTGATTCAGATCGTTACCCCTACTCCTGGGGGCCCGGCCGCACGAGTGGGATTACAGGGTGGTGATCGTATCGTTGAGATAGACGGGCAATCAACCTGGAATTGGTCAGCCACGCGGGCTGCTAGCGCCTTGCGAGGGAACCCAGGTACCGTTGTCCGCATCAAAGCGCTTCAGAAAGCCACGACTGAACCCGTGTCAATAAGCCTCAAGCGAGGATACGTGGAGGTCAGTTCGATCACACAATGGACGATGCTGGATTCTACGATGGGCTACGTGCGGCTTCGCGTTGTCAGTCAGAATGCCGCGCGTGATCTTATGCGGCGGATCGACGTTTTGCGCGACCGAGGTATGCGTGCTCTCATTCTTGATCTTCGGGACAACCCGGGCGGTATCAGCAGTCAGGCAAGAAGAATAGCGGAACTCTTCCTCGACAGCGGTCTGGTCATAGTGGAACAGCGCTTTAGGCAGCCCGTTCGCCCACATCTCGAGATTTCGGAGCGTCGACAGCGGTGGCCCGATATGCCGATCGTAGTACTAATCGATCAAGGGACTGCAAGTGCTGCCGAGGCAATTGTAGGTGCTCTCCAGGATCACGATCGTGCGGTGTTGATCGGTCAACGAACGTTCGGGAAGGGTGTGACATACGGCTTGTACCCCCTTCCTGATGGTGCCGCAATGCGGATCACTACTTCACGGTGGTACACGCCAACTGGTCGATCGGTCGGTCGCGTCTCGGGTGCGCAACTCTCGCGAAACGGGGGCCCTCCCTTCGTCGATGCACCTCGACTCTTTCGGGAGCCAAGAACAGTATACCGGTCCGACGGGGGGCGACCGCTGGATCCCGGACCAGGGATCCTTCCTGACATCGTGCTTGGGCAGGTCGAGAGTGCGGATGGGGTAATCGACGTTCGGGAAACCAGGAGTCTTAACTACCACAAGGATACGGTCCTGGAGCTGGCCAGTGATCTGTTGTCTCGCGCAGGTAGCCCAGCTGCCCTAATAGCGCTCTTGTCGGAGAGATAGAACGACGGAACATGATCACGACGGTCGGAAGGGCGCCGCAATCTGATGAGGAAAGCCGAGGAATTGGCAGTGAATGGATTCGCTGAGCTGGCTTGGGGGGAGTGACAAATGACATGTAACTACCAGGAGGAATCTACGATGCAAAGAATTAAGATAATGTTACTTGCAGGTGCATTCATCGTCTGTGGATTAAGCTTCGTGCCGCGTCCCCTTGTCGCTCAGGCCTGTGAGACATGCCCCCTGTGTACGGCAGTACCTTGGTTTGGCGACAATACCGGTAGCAACGACTGTGAATTGGTGCCGTTCGAGGGCTGCCGTGAGAACGGCGGTATTTGCGTTGTGGGTGTTATGCTGAGAGACTGGGGCGACCAGGTACAGCTGACATCTGGGGAAAAAATTTGGGCGTTAGAGGTAGCACCCGACATTATGTGGACCAAGCCGTGCAATGGCGAATCAAGGGTGGTAGTGACCTCAACGAAAGGTGCCACATCAGAAGGTACGGGCGGTGAAGACAAAGGTAAGTCTAGTGACGGCAGTCGTACGATGGCAGGTGGCTAGCTGTCAGGCGTGGTGACAGCAAGGCAGAGTGCGTCACCTCTGCCAAGTCTAGCTCAGCGAATCCGAAGACGGTGCCAATGTCAACGAATTGCACGTACGACCTCAGGAACGTGATCTGCCTGCTTGTTTGCACAACCCTATTAGCGTGCGGTGGCGAACGGCCGCAGGTGCGTCGGGTTCCGCAGTATGTCTGGAGTATCAGAGCCGTCGACCAAATTGAGTTAGAGGCACCTCGGTCGGTGTCAGTACAGATGAAAGGTGCTTCGAAGACAGTGATAGTTGCTGATCCCCAGCGTGCCGCTTTGGTTATCCTGGACGGTGAGAACGGAAGTGTCGTCAGAGTTGTCAAGAGATTAGATGAGACAGGCCGAGGTTTTCGCCAACCATATCTGGTGGCAACATCTGGTTCAGGGAATCTGACAGCTGTGTACGATTTAGGGTATGAGGCGGTGTTAGTGTTGGATATGGAACTTCAATTCATCCGCCAAATGGTTGTGGATCCACTCGTCGTGAACCCAAAAGATCTGAGGATTAACGATGACACAACTATTGTCCTTACGGGAGGTACGGTACGCCCTGACCTTGTGAAGCAGGAAGTGCACTGGTTCTGGCCAACCAGCGGAGCAACAGCCCACACAGGACTTCAACTCCCAGGAGAAGCTTCAGATCATGTCGGTGCCATCGTGGCTGGGGGGGCCATCTATATGCTGGATGAGTCACGAGCGCTTGTCGCCCAGGCAACGACAGGAAACGTGTTTCTGACAGAACCCAACAAGACCCTGCGAGTAGCCACAGGTCCCGGCATCGGGGACGACGTACTAGAGAACATAATCCACTATGGTTCCGGTGCAGATCACATCAAGGAGATCTGGTGGACGTTCCCAAAGGCCATTATGATCTGGCCTCAGGAGCAAGAGTCGTACATGGTTGTTTGGGCGGAGAGCGACTCGGGGATTCTCCGCTTCATCAAAGTCGATGGGGATGGCCCAGCTGACGTTGCAGTGTGGAAGGTAGCCGCAACTGTGGCGACTCGATTCGATCAGGAGTCTCTTGTCCTTGTTGGTACCGACTCACTTGGCTCTCCTCTCGTAAGTCGCATGATGATCGCACATTGAGGTCGTAGGCCATGACGCAACGCATATACTTTGTCCTGTACCTCAACCTGGCGCTCGTTTCCGGATGCAAACAGGAGTCCAGTTGGAACGGTGCTGTCGAAGTGCACGCCTCCAAAGATGGAGGTGGTACCGTGCACGTGCGCCACACGTATCCAGCACAACTGACGGCGACCCGCATAATCAAGGAAGATCTAAGAATCGGTGCTGTGGAAGGGAATGGCAGAGATGTATTCAGTTCGGTTACTGGTGTTGCAGTTGATAAATCTGGATCCGTGTACGTGCTCGACCACATTGGTCAGGAAATCCGGGTCTTCGACTCCACCGGAACGTTCAAGTTCGCATTTGGACGACTTGGGGAGGGACCCGCTGAGTTTAAGTCGGCGCGGGGTTTGAAGTGGTCCCCTGAGGGGACACTTTGGGTGCTGGACGGAGGTAACCGTCGGTTGTCCGAATTCAATGCGAGTGGCAAGTTGATCGAGTCATTTAGAATGAACTCCATCATGCGTAGTTTTTTCTGGCAGGGAGGCATTGACGACAACGGCTTGGTTTACGACGAGGGGCTGGGATATTCCACGGGAGTGCTGGCCGGGTTCGTAAGGCGATTTGACCCGCGATCAGGAGTTCAAGATTCGGTACAGCTCATCGATGATCTAGGGGAGTACGAAGTGAAGATCGAGATACCCAGAGGTACGATGGATATGCCCTTCGCACCCAGGTTCCATTGGATCGTTGACCGAAACGGCAACATCTGGTCTACTCGGACAAATGAGTACGCTATTTACCGGACAACATTTGGGCTCGATACCACCCTCGTCATTGAAGTGAACAATGCGCAGCTGAAGGTGACGGATGGCGAGGTTGATGAGGCATTGGCTGTGCTCGAACCAAGAATGGATCGTTGGTCGCGGTACACTGAGCTGGACCGTACGATGTTACCGAAGGTACACCCCTTCATTGAGAATATCGACCTCGATGACGAAGGGCGATTGTGGGTTAGGCGGGTGACCCGTGGGAAGAATACCGTTTTCGATGTTTTTGATCTCGAAGGGCGGTACTTATGGTCGGTTGACGCGCCGTGGAGTGTGATTGACGTGTGGCATCCGTTGATCATACGGAATACGATCTATTCGATCGTTCGGGATTCGTTGGATGTGTTCTATGTTGTGCGTGGAAGACTTGTGGACAAGAGATAGGGTTATCAGGCATCAATTGTATCAACACACGAAATCTGGACAAGGAAGGGAACATTTCTCTGTAGCTGCAGGGCGTCTCGCGAACCTTCGTACGGCTGGAAGGCGAGATCGGATTCGACCAGTTGGATCTTGAAGCCAAGGCCGAGTTCAGGATCAGTTTTCGTACAGAGAACGCGTTCTTCATCCGTACGCCTCGGGTGACTGGAAAGAGAATCAGCAACTTGTTCGCTGTAGCCCGCCGGTTAGGAAAGTTGACGGATGACGACACGGACAATTCTACATTGCTTCGCAGGTTTATGAGGCCAGGCATTTCGTCTTTCTCGGAACGGAGAAAAAGAAGAAGTCGATCAGCTTTGCCGGACTGGGGAGCGCACTTCTCAAGTTCGTGACTCTGGGATCTGCGGCTGGTGTGAAGCGTACATCCGCGACCTCCGTGCAGTTCACGTTGGAAGGGGAGTGAGATCCGGTGCGGATGGTACTTGTCAAGGTGAGGAAGGACGGAAGTGTTGACCGAGTGTAGGGGAACGGAAGAATCGCTGATTGCTCGGGAGCCCGGACCGTGAGTGGCGCGCGCACTAGCGCTCTTAGTCATCAGCGTATTCTGCGTCCATCTGTGTCCTACTCCCTCCACTACTACGTCCCCGAATGAAAAGATGGTGCGTGACTGTCGCTATCAGCGACATCAGCCGAGTAGCGGCTCTGAGCCGCTGACAACAGTCCGCCGACAACGGCCCATTAACCCGGGCCATTAGACTTCTGAGCCGGTGACAACCTTTTGGGCGATGTCAGGATGATTCGTACAAATAGCATCAACACCGAGCCCCACCAATTCGCGCATGCGGTCAATGTCGTTCACCGTCCACGCGTAAACTTCGATGTTTTCGTTGTGCGTGAGATCCACGAGATCGCGATCGATTAGCGACTGCTCTTGCCAAAGGCTCGTAGCCATGGCGTCCTGGACCTGCGCTAGCGGATCGAGCAAATAGGAGGTCGACAGCACACCGCAGGGTAGGGAAGGTCTTGCTTCGCGGAGCCTCTTCACTATGCGATGGTCGAACGAGTGAACTCGGTAGCGCTGATACGCCGGCCCGCTATCCAGTACCGACAACAGCGTGGCGTCATGCTCGGCAGGTAGCTCTTTTACTTCGACAAAGACCTCTACGGCATCACTTAACTCTCTCAGCACGTCATCCAACGTAGGGATCGGTTCGCCGTTGCCGAGAGGTTGCGTGCGCAATTCGTCCAGGGATTTATCGCGAATCGGCATGCCGGCGATCGTGTCGTCGTGATGTACGACCACAACCGCGTCAGATGTTACATGAACGTCGAGTTCAACGCCGTCCGCACCGAGTGCCACCGCCGTACGGAACGCAGCGAGCGTGTTCTCCAACTCCTTGCCCGATGCGCCGCGGTGTGCGATGACGCGCGTCAATTCTTTGAGATTTCGCGGGCTTCGATCCAGTCGGGCTCCTTCGTGAGCTTGTGCACTAGATCGTAATCGTCCTTGGAGGGCGTCACGGATGCTATGTACTTCTCGTAGCGATTGGCGCTCAGTTCATTCCCGTGGACATCGTAATGCATGTGCGCGTGTTCGCCTATACTCCGATTGAACTTGATGTCTGGGATCATCAGCCAGCGGTCGCGGTCGGGAATGAATTTGTTGAGTCTGTCGACCAGGCGCACGCATTCCTGCCGATAGAGCTGGCGCGACATGTCGTTCAGAGCGTCCTTGTCGGCCTCGACGGGGTTCTCGCGCTCGTCGAACCGGCCTTTCAGACCCCACACGTAGGCCCAGTGTGCCGACGACGAGTGATCGGTCCCAAACAGATCGAATGCCGTCGGTACCCACTTGTTGAAGAAGTGCTGCATGATCTCCGGCGGAATGATCCCGGCCTTGATGATCCTGAGCAAACCGTTGTTGCCGGTGCCGAGGTGGAAACTCTCCTCTTTGAGCATCGGTCCCATAGAGCGTGCTAGCGGCTCGAACGCAGAGGTCGACAGCATCTTGAGCTGGAATTTGCCGTCGCGATCGATGAACTGGGTGTAGGTAAAGAAGTCGAGCCAGTTGTCGACCAGCTCATTGAAGCTACCCAGTAGGCGCTGACCCTCGTCCGCAGTGCGCTCCAGCATCTTCTGTGCTTCTCGTTTGCCTTCATCACCAAAATGTTCGCACAGCAGATACGACATCTGCCAGCCATGCCGCATCTCCTCGCACATTACGCGCATGATCGCCTGCATGTCGTAGTCGCTGGGCGGAGAAAGCAGGAGATTGCGCTGCTGCTCTACCGAAGCAAACTCGGTGTCACCTTGATAGATGATCAAGTTCATGAGCGCATCGCGAATTCGCTGGTCGGGAATGTGCATTATGCTTGGCCACTTGAGTTGTCCCTTGTAGTGGCCGAATTCGATCGCGCCGGCCTCGGGCTCGCCGAACTTGATGTCGAACTCGAAGTCACGTAACTCCGATCGATCGAGCCCAATCGAATCCTGCCAGAAGTAGAAGTAGTCGATCCAGTCATCCCAGTTGTGGACCTTACGAATCATTCTCTACCTGCCTTCAAAATGGGGTGATCGTTTTTCTAGGAACGCCTGGAGTCCTTCCTTGGCGTCGTGACTCTTGAAACAGCGGAGCTGATGGTCCAACTCTACATCCAGCATTTGATTGAGATTGCTCTCATCGCTGCGGTAGATGGCCTCCTTGGCAAGCGCCAAAGAGATCGGCGGCTTCTCCGCCAACATTCGTGCAAATGCAGCGGTCTCACGTGCAAGCTCGCCATGCGGCACAACTCTGTTGAACAATCCAATGGCTAGAGCACTTTGGGCATCCAACATGTCTGCCGAAAAAATCAGTTCCAGGGCTTTTGATGGTCCTACTAGGCGAGGAAGGAAATAGGTACCGCCCCAGTCGGGGTGGAGTCCGATTCTATTAAAGGTCTGACCGATGCTTGCTCTGTCCGACGCAATGCGGATGTCGCAGGCGAGTGCCATGTTGGCTCCTCCACCGGCCGCAGCACCGTTGAGTGAAGCGACCACGGGCTTGGCCGTTGCCCGAATGGTTGTGACTACGGAGCGACCAGCCTCAACCAAGGCCTCCGCCGATTCATAGTCGTCGTCCTCGAGCAACTGTTTCATGTATCCGATATCCGCACCTGCACAGAAGGCTCTGCCTGCGCCGGTAATGACTATGACCCTGACTGTGTCGTCATTCGCCATTTGACTCACAGCGTCGGCTAGTTCCTGACGCATCTGTCCGGCGAACGCATTCAGCTTGTCGGGCCGGTTGAGTGTGATGGTCGCAACTCTGGCGTCGGTCGTTACGAGAACGTGAGGTTCGGTCACAATCGCTCGACCAGCATGGAGATCCCTTGGCCCACGCCGATACACATAGTGGCCAGCCCATAGCGACCGCCGGTGCGCTTGAGTGCGTGCACTAGCGTGGTCAGTATCTTGGCGCCACTGCACCCGAGGGGGTGACCCAGCGCGATGGCGCCGCCGTAGATGTTTACTCGGCTGGGGTCGAGGCTCAGTACCCTGATGCATGCAATGGCCTGCGCAGCGAATGCCTCGTTTATCTCGACCAAGTCGATCTCGTGGACACTAACGCCCGTTCGCTCGAGCAACTTGAGTGTAGCCGGCACCGGTCCAAGACCCATGCGGGCAGGATCGATTCCCGCGACTGCGCTGCCAACCACTCGCGCCAAAGGTTCTAGGCCGTTCAGGCCATGTGGCGTACCACCCACTACCAGTAGTGCCGCTGCCCCGTCGTTGATTCCGCTGGCGGACCCCGCGGTCACGGTGCCGTTGGTTTGCACGAATGCGGGGTTCAGTTTCGCCAGTTGATCGAGAGTTACGTCGGGCCGTGGGTGTTCGTCTACGCTTACCCTTTCGACCTTACCCTTCGGTCGCGCGACAGAGACAGGAACTATCTCGTCGCCGAACACGCCGTCTTGCATTGCTGCTGCCGTCTTGCGCTGGCTCTGGAGCGCAAACGCGTCCTGCTCTTCGCGCGTGATCCCGTGCTCTTTGGCCACGAGTTCCGCCGTGGCCCCAAGCGCGATGGTCCACTCTCGGGGCATTCGTGGATTGACGAAGCGCCAACCCAAAGTGGTATCCGCAACTTGCAGCGGCCGCCTGTCCCAGCCGGTTGCAGGCTTCAACTGGACGTACGGTGCGCGGGTCATGCTTTCCACACCACCGGCCAAAAAGGCATCGCCTTCTCCCGCCTTGATAGCGTGCGCGGCGCTCGCAACTGCTTGTAGTCCCGATCCGCATAGTCGGTTTACGGTCTGTCCTGGAATCTCGACGGGAAAGCCCGCTAACAGCGACGCCATCCGAGCGACATTGCGGTTGTCCTCACCTGCTTGATTGGCACACCCCAAGATCACGTCGTCGATGTTGGCCGGATCGAAATCCACCCGCTCGACCGCTGCCTTGAGCGCGGTGGCGGCGAGGTCGTCGGGCCGGACGCTCGCCAACGCGCCACCGTGCCGGCCAACGGGAGTGCGCACCGCGGAACAGATGAAGGCGTCTCTCACCGGAGCCCCACCCAAACAGTCTTGGTTTCGGTATATCCGTTGAGCGCTTCACGACCCAGGTCGCGTCCGAACCCGCTCGCCTTGAATCCGCCGAACGGTGCCGCAGAGTCGTACATGTTGTACGTGTTGACCCAGACCGTGCCCGCCCGAACGGAACGTGCGACCCGGAACGCCTTCTGGATGTCCTTTGTCCAGATACCGGCGGCCAGCCCGTACATCGTCTTGTTCGCTAATTCAATGGCTTCGTCCACGTCGTCGAACGACAGGACCGATAGCACGGGGCCAAAGATCTCTTCTTCCACGATCTTCATGCCGGGCTTTGCGTCGTCGAACACCGTGGCCTCGACGAAGTATCCCTTGCCGTTCACCTGGGCCGCACTACCGCCTGCCACGAGCGTCGCCTCGCTCTTGCCCGCTTCGATGTAGGAGAGAACCGTTTCTTGTTGGGCCTTGGAAACGACCGCGCCGAGTCTCGTGTCTTTCTCGAATGGATCGCCGGGCACGAGTCGTTTGGCTCGTGCGGCGAGTTGTTCCACTACCTGATCGTGCACGGAACGCTCAACAAGCAGCCGCGATCCGGCCGCGCAGACCTCGCCCTTGCCATAAAAAATTCCGTTCTGGGCGCCGCGCACTGCCGACTTCAAATCCGCATCAGCAAAAATGATATTGGGACTCTTGCCGCCCAGTTCCAGCGTCACGCGCTTAACGGTATCGGCGGCATCGCGCATGATGCGCTTACCGACCTCGGTTGAACCCGTGAAAGCGATCTTGTCGACATCGGGATGCTTGACCAACGCATTGCCGGCAACGCTGCCGGAACCCGACAGCACGTTGAAGGCGCCGGGAGGAAAACCTGCTTCCTGCATGATCTCGCCCATCGCCAACGCGGTGAGAGGCGTTTCACTTGCAGGTTTGAGGATGACCGTGCAGCCTGCTGCCAAAGCGGGCGCGAATTTCCAGCTCGCTAGATTCAGCGGGAAATTCCACGGCACGATAGCGGCCACAACTCCAAGCGGCTCCCTGTCCGTGTAGACGAAGTCTCCCGTGTTGACCGAGAGCACGTCGCCGCTCAGCTTGTCGGCCCAACCTGCATAGTACTTGAGTGTTTCGGCACTCATCGCAACGTCGATCTTAGACTCGAACAACGGCTTCCCGTTGTGGAGCGTTTCGAGTTTTGCTATCTCGTTGCGGCGTTCTGTGAGAAGTTCGCCCGCTCGGTAAAGCATGGCGCCGCGCTTGCGCGCAGGCAACGTGCGCCACTCGCTGCTATCGAAGCATGAGCGTGCCGCCTGGACGGCAGCGTTCACATCATCTTCACCGGCAGCCGCCACCGAGGCTATTACCTCTTCGGTGGCGGGATTCGTAACGTCCATCGTGTTGCCGGATGCTGCTTGCCGCCATTCATTGCTGATGAACAGATCGGTCTTCATTACTGTCCCTTGAACTCCGCCATACGCTTCTCGATGTACGCGGCGAGACCTTCCTTTGCGTCCTCACTCTGGAAAAGCCCCTGCTGCAACTCGCGCTCTATCGCGAGTCCGCTCTCAAATGGGACTTCAAGACCGGAGCAGACCGCGCGCTTGATATGACCGACCGCCTTCGCGGCTTTGTTGGGAGTGCAGAACTGTTTGGCGTACATCAATACGTCGTCCCAGAAGGTGTCTTTGGGAAATATCTCGTTGACGAGGCCGATCTCCTGGGCTTTCTCGAACGAGAAGACCTCACCGGTCACCATCATCTCCATCGAGCGGGACTTGCCGATGAGGCGGGCGAGCCGTTGTGTGCCGCCGGTACCCGGGAGTACGCCGAGGTTGACTTCGGGGAGACCGATCTTGCCGGAATCCTTGCGTGCCAGTCTGATGTCGCACGCCATGGCGATCTCGAGGCCGCCTCCCACCGTGTGTCCGTTGAGCGCCGCGATCACGAGCTTGGGTGTGTGCTCGAATCGGTTCAGAGTCTCGTTGGCGTGGAGGCAGAAGAAATACTTGAAGCGCGGAGTTACTTCGCACAGCATCTGGATGTTGGCACCGGCCGAGAAGAACTTGTCGCCCTCGCCGCGCAGCACGATAACCTCGACATCGTCATCCATCCGCGCCTTGAGGATCGCTGTGTCGAGCTGACACATCATCTCGTGCGTATAGGTGTTGGCTGGTGGATCGCTCAACTCCATGATTGCCATCCTGTCTTGCACGCGGTACTTGACGAGCGTTGCCGCATCGCCTGCGGTCTCAGTCTTGGGTGTAGCTGTGGTAGCCATATCGAATCATCCTCCGAACGATTGCGAAGAAGGTATCGCTGTCTGCATTCCGTTAACGAACAGCGTTGCCAGTTGGTCCGCCAAGTCCCGCGGCGGGATAGGTCCAGCAGGATCGTACCATGTGTAGATCCAATTCATCATGCCGAACAGCGCGTAGGTTGCAACCCTTTCGTCGAGCTGAGGCGGGCATGCACCCGTGTCCTGAATCAATTTAAGGAGGAGGTCTACATAACGGCGCTTCAGCCGATCGATCTTTTTCCGATGCTTGGTGGTCAAGCTCTCCGCCTCGTGAGATAGGACCTTCATCTCGTTCATGTGTTCGGCAAAAAAAATGACGTGATGTCGAATGAAGCGGTCCAGTCGGTCGGTTGCGTCCACGCCTTCCGCCACCGCCCCGATAGCCCCCTTGGTCACTCTGGTAAAGCAGCGCTCTTGGATCTGGTAGAGCAGCTCATCCTTTCCGGTCACGTAGTGGTACATGCCGGCCAGGCTCATGCCCGTGGCCCGCGCGAGATCGCGCATGGTCGTTGCGTGGAATCCGCATTTGGCGAAGACCTGGGCCGCTGTGCTCAGCAAGTGTTCGCGACGATCATCGTAGGGCATGGAAACCATGGTTCCGCTCCTGGTCATTCGAACGTTCGTTCGAGTATTCTAAAGGGATCTTTAATAAAGAGCAAGGGAGGGGCGGGATTTCGCTGTGCGGGCCTTAACATTAGGGGCATATGAACCGTCTACTTGGGTGTGCAGGTGACTAGGGCTGCGGAGCAGCCTACCGACGCCGACCTTATTGGTCGTTGGCGGGACGGAGACGAGGAGGCAGCGGCGGAATTGGTGCGACGCCACGCTCCGGCCTTGGCGCGGTACCTAGGTGGTGCCGGAGCCGGTGATGACGTGGACGACCTGGTGCAGGAGGCGTTTTTTAGGGCGTTCCGCCGCATCGATAGTTACCGTGGGACGGCCAGTTTTCGCACCTGGTTGTTGGCGATTGGGTCGAACGCGCTGAAGGACATGAGGCGCCAGTATCTGAGGCGGCCCGTCGTGGCGCTGGACGATAGGGATGTGGTGGACGAGGGTAGTGATCCGCATGCGGCGACGGTGGAGCGCGATCTCGAGGAGCGACTGCGGGCGGGTGTGCAGAGTCTGCCACCGATGCAACGAGATGTCTTTCTGCTGAGAGCGCAGCAGGGATTGGAATACGAAGAGATAGCTGAGGGGTTGGGCACGTCTGTGGGGGCGGCGAGAGTGCATTACCATCATGCTGTCAAGCGACTCAAAAAGGTGATAAAAGGGCGGTAGAAAAAGGGCGGTAGGACTGGGCGGAAGAAACAGGGCGGGAGGAGAGAGGTTTTGATGGAAATGGATGAGCGAGAGCTAGAGCGAGTTGCCAAGAGGCTGGGCAGGGTTGCTGCCGAGCGGTTGGATGTCGAGCGTACCGTCCAGGCGGTGGTTGCCCGGCTCAGGGCAGAGCCAGCCCCGGTAGTTTGGTGGCGCAGGATGAGAGTTTTGCAGGCGACTGCTGCTGCTGCGATGATATTGCTGACCGTAGGAGTTCTTGTTCGTGGTCAAATTGATCGCGATGTGATAACACTATCAGATGTCGCGGTGCCTGTAGAGTTGCGAGCATTGGAGGTAGAGGAGTTGGAGGAAGTGTTCGATTCATTGGAAGTGTACGCACCGGTCTACGAGTTGGCCGCGAACCTAGAAAACTTGACTGAAGGCCAGCTCGAAGAGTTGCTTCGCACAATGGAGGGATGATGCGGAAGTTTTGGTTGGCGGCAATTTTCGCCGCTATGTTCTCTGGTTCGGCCTCGGCTCAAGAGCCCGGCCGTCAACGACAACTCCTAATGCAGCAGGTGATGGAGCGATTGCAGCGCAACTACCGGACCCAGGCTGGGTTGTCGGACGAGGAGTTCGAGAAATTTCGCGATGTGACCGCGAACTCTTTTCAAAAGCGCACACAGATACAGCGTCGCGAACGTGCTTTCCTGATGGCGCTGGAACAGCAGATGCGACCTGGTGTGGCTGCTAATAGCGACAGTGTTGCTGGGCTCATCGATTCATTGACCGCGGTGCAGACGGAGTTGTTGGAACTCAGCAAGGCCGACCAACAGGCCTATTCTGAGTTCTTGACGCCGGTGCAACGGGCGCAGCTCGTTCTGCTGATGAGGCGGTTCCAACAGAACATAGAGCAGGTAAGGCGGGGCAGGGCGCGCCGGCCGGGTGGCGCGCCGCAGCGCCGGCCGTCGCCGATCCGATGAGGATCTGTTAGCCGAGGCTTTCCTCATTCACGAATCCCACCGACCAGTCAGGTGCAGGAGATAACCCCCACCTTGCCTAATAATATAGTATCGTATATGATACTACACAATGACGCGGGCCGTGGTAGACACAAACGTTCTGGTGGCGGGCCTAGGTTCACTCACCGGGGCGTCTCACTACCTGCTGCGGCTGCTCGGGCGTTCGGTGCAGCCAGTATTATCTGTGCCTTTAGTATTGGAATACGAGGCCGTGCTGCGACGTGAGGCGCGCCGGTTGAGATTGTCCGTTCGCCAGATCACGGGTTTGGTGGACCATCTCTGCCGCATCGGAGACAAGCGGGCCATTCACTTTCTGTGGCGGCCCAGCTTAAGGGATCCTCAGGACGAGATGGTGCTCGAGTTAGCCGTGGCTGCGGGGTGTCGATACATCGTGACGTTCAACGTCCGTGACTTCTCTGAGGCTGCAGAGTTTGAGCTTGACGTCATGACGCCGCGTGAGTTCCTCTTGGCACTGGGAGGTTGAGATGAGTACGCTGAGTTTGCGGTTGCCGGATTCATTGCATGCAAAAGTGCGCGAACTTGCTGCGCAAGACGATGTTTCGATCAATCAGTTCATTGCGGTTGCGGTGGCAGAGAAGGCGGCGGCGCTCATGACTGTGGATTATCTCGAGGAGCGGGGCCGCCGGGGTCGTCGCGCGGACTATCTGGAGGTTCTTGATCGTGTCCCGGACCGGCCGCCATTGCCGGGCGACGAGTGGCCGTTGCGGGCTCGGCGGGTCTCTGAGAGGAAGAAGTCCAAACGTAGCCGGGGCAGATGAAGCCAGGCTTAGGGGGTGAAGAGTCTATCCGGTACCGAGCGCTGGATGAGTTTTGCGGCACGTGGCGCGAAGACCCGGAGTTCGATGAGGCTATTGCTGATCAGCAACGAATCGACGAGTCGCTCTGGTAGGGAGACCAGTCGTAGATACGAACCGTGAACGTGCTCCGCTCTCGATGTGTGACAGCCGCCGCACCGGCCCACGCGGTCTGCCCTCCGCGCTTCAACTCGGCTATACTTCTCCACTCAAGCCCGAGTGGTGGAATTGGTAGACGCGCGGGACTCAAAATCCCGTCCCAGCAATGGGGTGAGAGTTCGATTCTCTCCTCGGGCATCAGACATAAACTAGAGGGCTGCGGTGCCAGCCCGACGACGTGGCCGAGAGACCCCAGCGACGTGGCTGGTGGGTCCTTTTCTACAACAACCTACGCCAGACGACCTGACTCGTGAGGACCTAGGCGATGCGAGATGTACGCGACAGCAAGGAGCAATTCAGAGAAGCTACTGAGCGAATGGTGAGGAAGCTGGGGGAGAGCGAGGAATGTTTTCGGCGGATTTTCGAGGAGGGGCCGCTTGGAATGGCGCTCGTGGGGCAGGATTACCGCTTTTTGCAAGTCAACAACAGGCTCTGCGAGATGGTTGGATACACTGAGACGGAGCTTACGCAACTGGGGTTCCCTGATATTACCTACCCAGAGGATCTAGCGAAGGACGTTGAGCAGGCGGAACAACTGTTCCGCGGGGAGATACCGTTTTACCACATCGAGAAACGCTACGTCACGAAGGGTCAAGACATAATCTGGATTCACCTTACTGCCTCGGTGGTTCGAGACGAACAAGGCGAGCCGCTGTACGGTTTGGCGATGATCAAGGACATCACCGATCGCAAGTGGTCGGAGGAGGTGCTGCGGCGTAGCGAGAACAAGTACCGAACGCTGATCAACGAGTTTCCTTGTCCGATTTTTGTCAGTCGCATGGACGACTTTGTCTTCACCGAGGTCAACGACCGTGCGTGTGCTAATTACGGGTACAGTCGAGAAGAGTTCTTGAAGATGAACATTCTCGACCTTGAGATCGACGGGCCACTGCACGAGCAGGTGAGGAATGTCTATGATGAGATGGAGATAGGGCAGGTAGTGGAAGTGCATGGAACGAATAGGCGGAAAGACGGCAGCACATTTCCCGTGCACGTCAGGTTCAACAAGCTGGATGATGAGCTTGCGCTTGCTGTTGTTCGTGACGTCACCGAACTCAGGCGGGCAGAGGAGGCGCTGCGGAAGTATGAGTCTATGGTATCCGCCAGCAGGGATCTCATGGTGTTCGTTGATTCTACGTACACCTATCAGGCGGTTAACCCGGCCTACTGCGAGGCTCTCGGGAAGACCCACGAGGAGGTTCTTGGACACACTGTAGCCTCGGTGCTGGGAGAGAAGTTTTTCGAGACTACGGCAAAGCCCAACATGGATCGCTGTCTGGCTGGGGAACGGATGAATTTCGAGTTCTGGTGGGACTTGCCCGTTTTAGGGCATCGGCATGCGGATGCGCGATATGACCCTTTCTACGACGCCGATGGCTCGGTTTCAGGAGTCCTCGTGCATATTCGTGATACTACAGATCGGAAGCAGGCGGAGGATGCGCTTCGAGAAGCCCGGAGAATGGAGGCTATCTTGCAGATAGCCCTGACCATGAAGCATCATGTCAATAACGAACTCACCACTATCCTGACCAACAGCCAAAGCCTGGTTTCCGAAGGTTCGCTGACGGAGGAGCAGAGGGAGCTGGCACAGGAGATCTCCGACGCTGCCTGGCGCATCACAAAGGATCTTAAGAAGATCCGGAATCTCAAGACTGCGCCCCTGGTGGCGTCTGTAGGTGGTCCTAAGATGGTGGATCTCGGCGCCGCCACGACCCACTAAGGGCTCGTCCCAAACGAATAGGACCCTTCCTGGTCTGTTGGGGTCTAGTGGGGCTGTCGGCTTCGACTGACCCTGTCTGGCAAGTCACGGATAACAGCGCTCCGGTGGCAGTTGGCACACTTCACTTCCCATATCGTCATGACGCTGTGCCCACCGGCGAGCGGCTCACCCATCTCTAAGGCGTCGCCGCATCTCGGGCAGAGAAGCAGGGCCCCCGGCGTCACAATCAGCTCGTGGATGTGCGCTGTGTGCTGGCGCGAAAACGTGACGGGTGTGTCGCGAGACTTTGTGGCAGTCATCGTATTTGACCCTCCCGGAGCAAGATGTCAGATGGTTCAGCGATCTCGTCGTCGGGCGGGCGGTTAGCGGGGCGTCATACAGTGGCGTCCTACACCATCGTCAGTGCGGCGGCGGGGTCCAAGGGACCACCGATGTAGATGTCTTCCAATAGGATCGAACATGAGGTGCCGTACCTAGGATCGCAAGGAGTTCGCAACAATTCCCGCCCCTCTCAAAAAGCCGTTGAGGTGGGCAACTTGCCAATCCCGAAATGCCGTCTCATATTGGGCCGAGCTGGAGGTGAGCCATGCGGGTCATTACGTCGGTCCTGGTCCTCGTTACGTTGGTTCCATCCTTGAATGCACAGACCATAAAGGGTGTCATTCTGAACTCTGCCACCAAATTGCCGGTGGCTGACGCTTCTGTCGTGCTGATCGACAAGAACGGCGCCATCAAACGCGGGTACCTGACCGATCAGGACGGAGCGTACACCTTGATGTGTCCCGAGCCCGGGACCTACACCCTGCGTGTTGGCGGTGCGGGTTTCCCCACGTGGGACTCACAGCCGATGAAGGTGAAGGGAAATGAGACAGTCGAGTTCACCGTGCGGCTTGTGCCGGATGGCAGTAGCGTAATCGAGGGCTTCTTGGATCGGTGGACAGATCACGTCACAGAGCTATCAGGGTCCGGCAAGGGCAGATTCGCGGGCGTCTATGAATGGCAGGTTGTTGGAGTGGGAACGAAAGGGGTCCTCCTAGTCCACGCGCCGAACACACGATCTACGCGAGACACCGTAGTTGCCGACAACGGGGATGTGGTAGAGTGCAGAGACGTGTTTAAGAACGGGCGTCTCCTCTGCGGCGCTTACAGTTTCAAGTCCATGGGCGACCGCCTGGACGGTCGGTTCCGGGCCTGCGATGCCAGCAAGGTAGTGCTGATCACTCGGAACGTTCGTGACGCCACCTCCGGAGTCGTCCATCAAGAAACCACCGAGAAAAATATGCCGCGGTGCACTGATGTCGAAATCCTGCTAAAGAAGATATCGATCCGGAAATGAATTGTCAGCGTTATAGCCTTGCCCTAAACCTTCGGGCGTCGCGGTCCAGTATCGATTCTACGGTCTGCGTCCCAAGGCACGTGCCGCCCGACGTCTCACCTCTGCGTCGCTGTCTTCAAGCGCTGCAATGAGAGCCTGAGTAGCAGTAGCGTCTTTCATTTGAGACAGCGCACGGACGGCGCCACGGCGCACCAGCTCGCTCTCGTCGGACAACGCGCGACTCAGCCCGCGGATGGCGGCCGGATCGCGCACCTGTCCAAGGGCACCCGCTGCAGCGCTACGCACCTGCGAACTGGCGTCCTGCAACGCAGTCATCAGTCCGTCAGTCGCACGACGATCCTTGAGTTCGCCTAAAGCGCGGGCAGCTTGACGGCGAACCTCGGCGTCGTCATCGCGCAAGGCAGCCAACAATGGCGCAAGCGACTGGGGACTCTTGAAAGGCCTGATCGCAACGGCGGCGACCCTGCGCACGCTGACATTGGGGTCTGACAGAGCTGCGGTCACTGCAGCGAGGCCGCGCCTGTCGTGCAGGCTCCCAAGGGCTCGGACAGCAGCGACTCGGACGCGATAATCATCGTTCTGAGTGGCGCGGGTGAGCGGACTCACGACCGAAGTTGCGCCTATCTGTCGGAGCGCCGTGATGACCGCGAGGCGCACAGGTACGTCAGAATCGTCTAGCGCTGTGGCCAACGGCTCGGCCGAACGCTGAGCATCGATCTGGCCCAATGCTCTTGCACTAGCGCGTCGCACCTGGGGGTCGGCGTCACCCAACGCACGCTCCAGGTAGGGCGCGCCCGAAATGTCGTCGATCCTCCCCAGTGCAGTAGCTACGGATCGACGCACACGCCGGTCGCGGTCGCCGAACGCTCGAGCAAGCGGTTCCAGCGCGCGCACACTCTCGATTTGACCCAAACCCCAAGCAGCCACCCGTCGTACATCCGGCTCGACATCCTCCAACACTCTCACCAGAGGGTCGAGTGCTCGCGGATCGTCGATTCGCCCGAGCGCGCGCGCGACCTCGATGCGCACTGCCGGAACGTCATCGTCGAGCGCTGCGATGAGTTGAGGCACGGCTCGCCGACTATCGATTCGACCCAGGGCCAATGCCGCGGCAGACCGTGCAGCGGCTTCGTCCCGCTGCATCATGCGGGCAAGTGTTTCGATAGCGCCCACCGCCTTTGCGGCACCGAGCGCCCCGCTGGCCGCGATGCGTACGTCCGAATTCTCGTCACCGAGCAGTCGGATGAGCGGGTCCACCACATCCCGCGAGCGTACACGACCCAGCGCCCACGCTCCGGCCACTCGGACGCCTGGTGCGCCATCAGCAATCGCATCGAGTAACAACGGAAGCGCTCTTCGCTCTCCGCGGATGCCAAGTCCGACGACGGCCATCTCACGCCCTGTTCCGCCATGTCTAGCGGTCTCGAGCAATGCCTCGGTGGCGTCCGGATGATCGATCCGAGCCAGCAGACGGCCGGCGAGACTGCGCACGCAGGGATTGTCATCAGACAGCGCCGACGCGAGTTCGTCTATTGCTTCCGGGCCATCGATGCGGTTGACCACCCATGCGGCCGTGGCCGCCGCTTGGGATTTACTGGGTCGTAAATCGTATGCGACAGGGGGGCGGATGGTCGTATAGTTTTGAAAATCGATGGTGCGTGCCGCGACCTCGCACAGGATTGGGTCGGCCGTTCGGGCTGCAGCCAAGAGAGCCGCCACCGATTCACCACCTTGTTGGGAAGCGGCGAACTCGAAATACTTGTCGGTTACCGCAAAGCTCGGAAGGGTCGACCCCACGCCTAGCAAGACGATGGACGACAGGGTCGGTCCCAACCGAACACTAGACCTGTTGTTGCAAAACGGAATCATCTGAGTTCTCCGGCCATTGAGTCAGTGCCGCTAACGGCGGATCCTCGATAGGGCCCTCACCGCGGTAGCCCGCACTTCGGCGTTCTCATCTTCGAGAGCTGCTATCAGCGGCTCGACCGCACGCGGATCCTGTAGCGTCCCAAGAGTGGACACTGCGGCCTTGCGCACGCTGGCCGAGGAATCGGCCAGAGCCTCGATGAGCGGTTCGACAGTCCGGCGATCCCTGAATTTGGCCAGGGCTCGTACGGCAGATAGTCGCACCCGTGCCGATCCGTCGTGTAGCAGTCTGCCTAGCGCTGGGATGGCTCGAGGATCCCGCAGGTTGGCAAGCGCGGAGATGGCAGCCCGGCGTACTGCGGCGGAGGTGTCAGATAGTACCTCCATGAGTGGAGTGACGGATTGACCGTCGCGGATTCGGCCGAGGGCGTTCGCAGCACGAGTTCGTAGATCGGCCGATTCGTCCCGCAGCGCGCGGATGAATCCGGGAATAGCGCGGACGTCTCTGAGGTTCGAAAGTGCGCTCAATACCTGCTTCCGCACGGTGCGCGAGGTGTCGGATAGTGCGCCGATCAAAGGTTCGACGGAGCTGACGTCTTTGAGGCGGCCCAAGGCACTAGCCGCTGACGCCCGAACGCCGGCGTATTCGTCGTCCAAGGCTGCGATAAGTCCAGGCACGGCCGACTTGGCACGTAAGCGCCCGAGTGCCGTAGCAGCCTCCTTCCGAACACCCGGATCTGGGTCGCGTAAAGTCTTGACTAGCGAGGCAACGATACGTGGATCGACGGTATCACTTTGCGTCGACTGCGTCAGAAGACTTGGTACCGCAACAAACGCGGTCTCGAGCACGGGTACCTCGGCCATCACGTACTGCATGGGTTCCGCGGCAGCGAATTGAAGGGACTCCGAGTACTCGAACGTTGCTGCTGTGAGATCTAGATCCATATCTGCGGCTACTACAACGCCTGCCTCAAGCAGAAAATCGTCTGTGATATCAGCGACAGATACCTCTAGATAATCCGACGAGATCACAGCCTCAGCCAACGTCACATCGGTTGTCGTGTACGCCACTGGTCGCAACTCATCTACAGGTAGCGGTTCAGGCATGTCCGCTGGATCGTCTGCTAAGGACGCCGGCCTGGTAGTTTCGGTGCTTGCCGGTGCCGGAACGCCTGCATTTGCCGGTGCTCCGGCACACGAGACGCCTGGCGCGGTCAACCCTACCAGCAGGAAGATCCCGATGGAGGCCGTCGCGTGTGCACGCATGGACGTACCCACCTTTGAAATCGTGTCGGACTTGAGAATGCGCTCAACGCGTCGAACGAGCTGCGAGGAATCTTCGCCTATGCTGGGCACTAGTGTGGGCTGCCTCGGGGTCTTGATCCAGGCCGCCACCTCGAACAAACATTTTGCCAATGTCATTTTCGTCCTCGTGTGATAGACAGCCCAGTCGTCGCAGAGATACTCGGCAAGTTCACGGATGTTGCGCCGGGCGACAGCGTTCAGAGGCTGGAAGAAAAGCAAACGCTCTACGAGGAGCGCCGCTGTAAACCACAGCGAATCGCGCCGCACGACATGTGCGATCTCGTGAGCGAGGATGCTCCTTAGTTGATCAATTGAGAGTTCGACCAAGGCGCGGCGGGGAAGGCAAACCTCTGAGCGTAGCGCTACCGGGGTAGGGATGTGCGCTGACCAAGTCAATCGTGCGGGCTTCTTGAGTCCGTCTACATCGCTCAGGTTGGCAATCGTGATCTGAAGCCGCGGGTCGCCCACTTCCTGTCGGCGACTGAGGCATCGAGACAGTCGCAGTCTTGCTAACCCCAATCGCGTGAGGCCAAAGATTGCGCCGGCCAACCACAGTGCCGCCGCGACAAGGGGCCATGACTTGCGCGAGAAGGCAGCCGAGACGGGGCTCACCGTGGACCCTGGTTTCGATGTTGCTGGCAACGATTTCAGAGCGTTGTCGCCGGAAATCGTGACATCGGCGGCATCCGCCACTAGATCTTCGATTGTCGCGTTGCTCGCGATCTCCTCCGTCGGAGCTGCGGTGAATTCGACAACCGCGGAGAGCGGCTCGACAGTCCTACGAGCCGGATCGACTGCAAACTCCATGTTGCCGGATAAGGGCGTCAGTCCAGCACCCACCTGGAGCGTAGCCGTGATCACACCGCCAAACAGCGCGACCTTCCACAGCGTATCGCGCACTGCCAGCGAACGAATCCAGCGAGACCCTGCCACGAGTGATACCACTGCGATGAGTATTGTGCTATGCAGCAGGTAAGTGAGTAGCCATGACGAAGTCGTAGATGCGAGAGTCGTCCAATCGATCGCTTGCAGCGCTGTAGGCATATTATTCCTCTTTCTCCCGCGTCTTCTCGTCAATCAACGCTCGGACGCGTTCGAGGTCACCGGCGGCGATCTCAGATTCGGTGAGCAGGTGGCTCATGAGCGCCGCGACATCACCTTTGAATAGTCGGTTAGCTAATGCCGTCACCATCGAGGCGCGCACTTCGGCTCGTGTGACGTCTGCCCGGTAGACGTATTGCCGCCCTTCTATACGATGCGTGACGACCCCGCGACGTTCGAGTCGAGATAGCAAGGTCGCAACCGTGGTACTGGCTAGGGCACGTTCTGCGAGGAGCGCCTCGGTTGCTTCGGCAACCGTCACTTCGCCCTCAGCCCATAACACGTCCAGCAGGGCTAACTGCAATTCGGTCAAATCTTTGTATGAGCTGTTGGTATTCGGAGCTGTCATTGTACACCCATTGGAAACGACACGTGTAATACTACATGTGTAGAACCAATGTTGTCAAGACCGACGGCCGGTCAAGAACCGCGCTGGATCAGATAGTCAGAACTCCACGGACAGTCCGAATCCAACATGACCATTGCGGATCTCTGGATGTTGCATGACCGGGGCTGGAAGATGGATCCATCTAGGCCACAAGCTGGGCGACGGCGTCCAATAGCTGTTTCCGCGATGGGCGACGGCGTCCAATAGCTGTTTCCGCGAAAACGGCTTGGAGAGAGTTCGGCTTGCTCCGACTGATCGTGCCTCGGCGAGCTTCTGATCGCTCGAAGACATCGCGACGATCTTGACCTGCCGGGCCTCAGATTTCAGATCCGCGATGAGCTGGAGACCATTCTTGTGAGGCATAATGAGGTCGGTGATTACTAGGTCGATTGGGCTCTCGCGATACCGCTCGAGGGCCGCCAAACCGTCTGCCGCTTCTGCGACCTTGTGACCCGCGCCCTCCAAGAAAATCCGCAGCATGGTGCGGAATTCATAACTATCTTCGACTATCAGAATGGTCATCTCGCACATACAACCTCGCAGAGACCCTTCTGGTTCCACTGGCTTCACGAACGAGTGTCGCAGGAATGGGTGCTAGGCGACCGCAGCTAGCACCGCGGCCTGTATTTGATCGAGAGTAAACGGTTTGCGCAGCGATTGAACCACACTCGACTCCCGCTCGGCCAAGTCTATTACATCATCGAACGCTGACATTAAGACGACCTTCTTCTCGGGATAGTCTGTCTTCATGTGATGCAGTAGCTCAATCCCGTTCATGTTGGGCATTGCGACATCTACGAAGACAATATCTATCGGGTGCTTCCCCAGCCGATCCAGAGCTTCAACTCCGTCTCCCGCTTCGAAAACCTCGTGATCCGGCTTTAGAAAACGTCGAAGCGAAGTGCGAATCGACGCATCATCATCGACAATCAAGATCACTGCCATCTTCCTTCATCACCTCGGCAAATGAGTACGGTAGAACCTTGGGAAACAGGTTCTCCTGCTTGAGCGCAATATAGAGGGGACCCTTCGGCCGTCAAAGATACCCTGACCGCGGTGCAGGGCCATTGCGTTTGTGACTTGTTTCTTCAATAGTTGGTGCCATGGCCAAAGTCGTAGTACCTGAGAAGACCGTCAAATCACAGCGTGCCGCCCAGATCCTCCGCGAACCTGACGTGATTTGGTCTTTGGTCGCCGGGCTCGGAGTAACATTGGCGCTCGTAGGATGGATCGACCTTGGGCTTCTGTGGTATCCCCTGAACCTGGGGAGTCCAGAGTGGGAGTTCGGTACCATCAGTGCCCACTTCGACTCGATGCCGCTCGCTACCATAGGACTGACATTCGTGGCAGTAGGTGCTATCGGGCGAGGGTGGCAGCGCGTTGCCCAGACCGTTGCGGTACTGAGCGGGCTTGTGGCGGCCTTTCTGGTTGGGGCGTATGTGATCTACCTCCTGGACGTGCCGCTGGCCCTTAAAGGGGTGGCGCCGGAACTAGGACCAACCGTCAAGAAGGCGATTGTCAAAGCTTCGATCTACGCCGTTACCTATGTGGCATTCTACGGCTGGCTAGCCCGGTATCTCTGGCGCCGAAGCCGGGGGTAATCTCCAAACAAGAAAAGTGATGCGCGTCGCAGCGAAACATCCTCGACTGTGCGAATATTGAGTTGAATCTGGTGGCGGGGGTGGTTACCTCCGGATTACTAGCCCACGGGTGTTCAAGCATTGAGGTCAGTCGGGCATGAAAGACTCAAATTCGCGGCCGCGCAACCGCACGCAGCTCCCCTATTCTGAACAAGACTGGGATGATGAATCGTATGCCCTATTCGGTGAACGGGCTGATCCGATGCAGTGTCCCGACTGCGGCCGCACCGGCTTCTATGGCCCCAGGGCGGTGGATCCCGACGAAAAACTGAGGACTTGTAGGTTTTGCGGCTTCTGTCAGGCGGTAGGTCACACGCCCGTTCGGTTTCGGCCGGTGGTACACGGATGCGCTGACTGGCCCGAGTGTGCCCGTGCCCCTTACCTGTGGTGGATTGCCCCCGACACAAAGCAATTCTTGTGTCCCTACTGCGGACAAAACCTTGAGGTGGAGACCCAGAATCAGTTCATGAAAGGTGTATTGGTTACGTCACCCTCCGCCGACACGGCGCACCCTTGGCAAAAAGTACCGCAGGGCAGATCCTATTCCTACTACCTCAGATTCTGGGAGAATTGGGCCTGTAGCAAGGGCCGGACGGTACTGTGATCCCGTCGGGCGGTCTGCAAGGAACGGCGAGCTTTGCCTCATGGTATTTCTCAGGCGACCTCATGGAACTCATTAAACGACAACAGGTTAAAGAATCACAACCCGCGGCATACCTTTTGCTTTACGTCTAGCGGGACCGGAAAATGCTGATCAAGTTTAACAATTGGGAAACTGGCAATAGATGAAGGAGTTGGTTTTGGAAGAAAAGAGCCGCCCTAGTTGGACTCAGGGCAGGCGGATACCTCAAGCTGTGGCATCCCCACCGGCACCTGCGGTGACGGTGCAGGATCGCGCGGGCACGAACGGCGTGGACTATCCGGCTGATCTCGTTTTCATAGTCAAGGAAGACGGGACCATCCTTTATCTCAACAGGCATGGGTCTGGGTCCGACGAGGTAGACGTATCAGGGACGTCGGTCTTCTCCTATACAGATGCTGAGTACCAGATCGTCCTCCGTGAATCGATTGCTCGGGTGTTTGCCACTGGTGAGGCCCACGGCTACGAATGTTGTGGGTCGGGCCCATTCAGTGAAGATGCCTTGTACCAGTGTCGCGTCGCTCCGAACAAGCGGGACGGCCGAGTGGTGTCGGCCACGATCATTGCCCGCGATATCACCCGACTGCGGCAGGGGGAGGTGGGCCTGAGGACGGAGCGTGACAAACTCGACCAACAAGTCGCGCACATTACGGCGCAGCTACGCGAACTCAATAGCACATTGGTCGACCGGGACGGCCGCGAATCCGAACTGCGGCGGTTCCGTAGCATGATCGATCAGGCTGGTGAGGCAATATTCGTGACCGACGCCAAGACTGGCCGCTTCATTGACGTGAACGAGACAGCCTGCAATTGGCTTGGCCGCTCACGCGACAAGTTGCTGACGCTCAAGATCGACGACATCGATTTGGAGTTTCCTCTGGGCACTGCCAACGGGATGTCCGATCATGTCACCGACACGCGTGATAACGACCGGCCGAAGGTGTACAGTGGTGGCAGACACCGCCGCCGCAATGGAACGTCTTTTCCGGTTGAAGTCGCCATCGCTCGCGGGCGTTTGGGAGATGAAGAGTTCATACTGGCCGTGGCTCGCGACATCAAGGAACGTCGCAAGGCCGAAGAAGCATTGCGCGAAAGCGAGAGCAAGTTCCGTAGTCTCTTCGAGCTGTCGCGCGACGCGGTCTATCTGTCTTCCCGAGACGGCACGATTGCCGACGGCAACGAGGCTGCGACTGACCTGTTCGGGTACACCAGAGGCGAGTTCATCGGGCTCGAAGCCACTCGGCTGTACTCTAGAGTTGAGGACATTCGTGCATTTCAGCAAGGTGTGACTGATTCCGGCATCGTCCGCGATGTCGAGGTCGAGTTTCGTGCGAAGGACGGAGCGTCGATTCCGGGCCTCCTCTCCGCTACTCTGCGTTACTCCGGAGACGGCAGCATTTTGGGCTACCTGTGTATGATTCGACCGCGGACGGTGACCGAAGTCCTTGGCCCGATCAGCGAGCCCGAAGAGACAGCCTCCGATACGGCGAGAACTCTCTCCGTGCTGGTGGTGGATGAGCAGAAGCAGGTGCTTGCCGAGATCAAGACGCTGTTGGAGAGGGCGGGAATACCTGTGCTAACGGCTCGTACCGGAGCCGCCGGCGTGGAGGTTCTGAAATCGCAGGCTGGTGGGATCGGTGTGGTATTGATCGGACTGAGGCCCGACGAAACTGCCTCGAGTGACCTCGTGGAGGGCTTCAGGCAGACGGATCCCGGACTCCGTATCGTTCTCATGCGGGAGGAGGCTGGGTCCGACGCTTCGGAAACGTTCGATAGCGCCGGTTTAGACATGGTTCCCAAGCCGATTCATCCGATCGCACTCATTCAGCACGTGCGCGACGCGCTCGGTATCAGCTGACTCTGACAAGCCCGAACGCCACGCCGCACCTCTAGCCGCTGAAACCACTCGGCGGGAAGTTCGTAATTACTGTGATTGCGAACTGAGCATGTCTGAAGATCATCCGAGTCAATCGCCAAAGCGCCGATCGTTGTTCCTGAGGCTGAGCAGGATATTGATCGGCTTGGGCGTTCTCGTTCTGCTACCCTTCGCGGTGCTGGTGAGAACGTCGATCTACCTCTACGAGCACAATTGGCCCCCGTATGCAGCTGTGATCCTGTCTTCGGTTCTAACGATGATGATCGTTGCGTGTTACGCTGCCTGGATCTCCAAGAAGCTCACAGGACGTCTTCGCATACGGCTGCTCGCGAGACGGGTCGCATTCCCATTGATTGCGGCTTACTGCGCCTATTCACTGCTCTATCTGTCAGACTTGAACACAAAAGGAACTGAAGTGCGTTCCTATTACCGAACTCTTCATCCGCTGCTCAGAGTCGCGTTGAGCACGATCATCTTGTCGGACCGCGGCATCGTCGTCACGGATCTCAAGAGAACGCCGGAGGACTATGTCGGAATGGGACTACCTGTGCGCCAGGCGTCTTGGCACTTTCCCCAGGAGGACGGTTATGTCCATGCCATGGATTTGCGTACAGTAGGTCGCAGCGATTGGAGGAATTGGTTGGTGGCAGGCTATTTCAACGTGATGGGGTTCGGTACGCTCCGCCATGTTGGTACAGCCGATCATCTTCATGTGTGGCTTCCGATGAGCGAGCCACAGCTTTGACCCAGCCGCGGACCGCTACGGAAGCCAGCGGACCTGGCCACCAACCTGAATCATGTTGAGATCGAGGTCGGTACTGAACGAAAATGTTTTCCCTTTCGAGTCCTGTCCGAGTGCGATCAAGAATCGAATATAGGGCGCCGCTAGGAGGTGTGGACTTACACGAAACTCGTAACCACCACCGAACTGAAATCCGAATCCAGTGGCGCTGAGTTCTTCCGTGCCGGCTTGCGTCACGGTCTCTTGGGCGTAGCGTCCGGCTCCGAATCCGCCATGAAGAAAGAGTGACCCGTGTTCTACCGGGTAGAAGTCGAAGAATGCCGATATCAGGAAATACTCACGTTGAATGCCCGATTCGTCCCTTCTCCATCCATTGAACTCAACGCCTACGGGCACGCGCAGTGACGGGGTCCCGCCTATCTGAAAAAATCCGGCAACGCCCGTGTTACGACCGCCCTGACACGTGACGGGGCAATCGACGTCCAGTAAACCTGCACCGGCTCCGAAGGCGAGCCAAAGACGACTATCCCTCCGCTCGATGAGCTGGCTGTATAACGGCGAGGTTATAGCGAAACTGGCGACGACAAGAACGACGGTGCAAGCCAAACGGCGCATGATACGGCCTCTAGTGTTGAAACGGATGATAGTCTAGTACGACCAAAGCTACGCAATCGTTCCTTTGGCTCAAGGTACAAAGGCTACGGCCCATATCCAGCTTGCCGCTCCCCCCGGGTTGGAATTACCTTAGGCTGCGCCGGCGATCCCGTCGGCGTTTGTACTAGGGGCTGCGTAGGAGTGCAATCTCAATCTTACTGACGTGCGTTGTGAGATTGCCGGTAGGCCGTCCGGTTACTGGTGTCCTTAGAGAGGCGAGGTAAAGTGAAGTCTGCCGTTCAGATCGTTCAGATGGATCGCATTCGGACCCCCTTACTGGCTGTGGCCGTCTGTGGCCTGCAGAGCCCCCGAGTTCCACGATCCCTCAGGAGCTTGGATGCCAAGTCGGATGGTGAGCTTTCCCGTGTCATCTCGACAGGTGATTTCACCGGGGAGAGAGACCAGATCTCCGTGCTGTATCCGAGCAAGGGTGCCAAGCGGGTCGTTCTGGTGGGCATCGGTCCGGCCTCCGAGGTGACAAGGGGTGCGGTGCGCCGCAGTGCCGCGGTGGCTGCTCGAAAAGCGGTGGCAGCTGGAGTCACGGAAATGGCCTACACCATCATACCCGAAGCACGTGCTGGGGTCTCGTCGGCGGACTTTGGGCAAGTAGCAGTGGAAGGCGTGGCACAGGGAGCTTGGGAATTCGACGACTTCAAGCGGCGGCGGAGTGATCGTCCCAGGCTCGATCATCTGCGCATCCTCGTGACACGAGAGGATCGCAAGGAGGTCGAGCGGGGTGTGGAGGTCGGAGAAGCAATCGCTGCGGGGCAGGCCGCTGCCCGAGATCTCCAGGCTCAGCCGGGGAACATCTGCACACCGAAGTACTTGGCGGCGAAGGCTCAAGAAACAGCAAAAAAGTATAGGCACAAGGTCACAGTGCTGGACCGAGCGCAAATTGAAAAGGCCGGTATGGGTGCGTTGCTCGCTGTAGCGCAGGGCTCGACCGAGGAGCCACGGTTCATTGTCCTGGAGTACAAGGGAAAGAGGCGGTCGGCACCGGTGTGTTTCGTTGGTAAGGGAGTCACCTTCGACTCCGGCGGTATTTCGATCAAGCCCGCGCTGCACATGGAAGAAATGAAGTACGATATGTCCGGTGCAGCCGCAGTACTGGGAGTTTTTGAAGTGCTGGGCCGTCTGAGGCCCAACATCAACGCGGTCGGACTGATTCCGGCAACAGAAAATCTTCCCTCTGGAGTTGCAGTAAAACCAGGCGACATCGTTCGTGCGCATTTTGGAAAGAGCATTGAAGTCGTCAACACCGATGCCGAAGGCCGCATGATTTTGTGTGACGCGCTCTCGTATGCACGGCGGTTCAAGCCGACGTGCGTCATAGATGCTGCAACACTAACGGGCGCCATAGTGGTTGCGCTGGGGGGTCATGCCACTGGTCTTATGGGTAATGACGATCTGCTTATGGAGGAAGTGCGGCAGGCAGGTGACCTTGCAGGAGAGAGATGTTGGACGCTACCGCTGTGGGACGAGTACCGCGAGCAACTCAAATCCGATGTGGCAGACATTAAGAACACCGGAGGGCGCGCCGCCGGGTCTATTACGGCGGGCTGGTTTCTACGAGAGTTCGTAGACGGCTACGCGTGGGCGCACCTCGATATCGCGGGAACCGCGTATACCGATGCCGACCGGCCGGACATGGAGAAGGGGCCGACAGGCTTGGGCGTCAGGTTGTTTGCCGAGTTTGTTCTCGGACGATCGGCAGAGTGATCCCCAAGTGGCGCGCCTTCGTTGTGGTAGCGTCAGTCAGCCCAGCATTCTCATTATTAGCCGTTTCATTGGCCGCACAGGACACCACGGTTGCTGTAGAGGAGCAGTCCCCACCAGATAGTGCAGTGCGGGTGCTTCCGCTGGCTATCCCGACCGGAGAGCCTAGTGTGCCTGCCGGACCGTTGCCGCCGGGGACGCGGTACACGTTCAGCAGCGACTCGATCCTCTGGGTTCGAGGTCTCACTCTCTCCGATCTGCTGGCATCGATCCCAGGAGTTTACATTGCCCGCGCCGGGTTCCTGGGACAGCCAGAGTACATCGCGTATGCGGGGCGGGGGGGTGCCTCGATCGAGATCTACTGGGACGGCATGCCCATGATTCCCATGGGAGGTGACTCGCTCTTCATAGATCCCGGGCGCATCCCACTTACGTACCTGCATCGTGTCGACGTTCAGGTATTGCCATCGAGATTGAAGATCTATCTCGTTTCCGCCAGGCACGGTGGTCTCGACGCAAGAACCGAGTTGACCGTTGGGACCGGCGACTTCAACACCGGCAAGTTCGCCGGAATGTTTCAGAAGCGATGGCCCATGGGGCTAGGTGTAAACCTAGCCGCCGATTTCGTCGGCACTGACGGTGCGAGCGGAATGGGACGCAACGATCAAACGTTCGACGTATGGGCTCGGCTGGACTTTCATCCGTCGGATCGCACTGAGGCGAGTTGGCAACTGCGGCAGCAGCGAGAGGAGCGCGACGCAGTGGGAACAGCGCCCGACATCCTAGTTCCGCGCCGCTTCGGAACCAGAACCGATATTCTCGTACAGCTGGCGAGTGGGAGCAAGCCGCACGGGATGGGTCTCCGGGTGGAGACCCTGTTGGCGGCAAGTTCTTGGACCTCGGACTCCATCGTACCCGACCAACATGTTCGCCAAGCGCATCTTACGCTCCGCTATCGTAGGCCGGCGTCCACGCTGGAGATCACAGGACTTGTGGGTGATGCCAGAACGACCGCCGGACTTGAAGGAATGGTCGGTTGGGTGCCGTTCCAAGGTCTTGTCGTGTCGGCGAGTGGTCGCTGGCGCAAACATGAAGCAGACCGGACCTCCAAAGGGGCTACGGGTTCGGTGGGGCTCTACCGGGGTATCTTGTCTCTCGTTGGATCAGTCGATTTGAACGACGAGGTGCAGGCGCCTGCGATTCGCAGCGACTCGGCGCAGCGCACGCTCGATAGATCGGTGCAGGCAGGCCTCGACCTCGGCGCCTTGAGTGGGAGGGTTGGGGTGGTGCGGAGAGACCGGTTCTTGCCGCTGCCCTATCCCGACCTCAAGGTCATTGCGGGCGTTGACACCTCTCAGGCGGCAACCTACGTAGTTGCCAACGTGCGGTGGGAAACGTCTGATGCGCTCGCCTTTACAGCAATGTATTCGAACCCGGCCTCGGGGAAATCGGCCGATCTGCAGCCGCCAACGCACGCGCGGGTCGAGATGACTCTCAGATCTAAATTCTGGAAGACGTTCAGAAGTGGTGCATTCGATCTGAAAGCACAGATTGCAATCGAATCGTGGAGTACGGGCACCGCAGGGTTGGACGAGGCTGGGCAACCCATCACACTCGTAGGAGCCACCTTCTACGAGAGTTTCCTGCAGTTCCAGATAGCGGGTTTCACGGCATTCTGGAGTCTCCGTAACGCCTACAACAACAAGATTCCGTTTGTGCCTGGTCTGACCTTCCCTCCTAGCGTGCAAACGTTCGGTGTAAAGTGGAAATTCCTGAATTAGACGACGTGGTGGTGGAGATTGGCGGAGTAGACGGCTATGTTACTTTTCTTTTCGCGACGCGCCAAGGATAGTCAGAGTGCCCAGATCAATGACCGGATACGGAGCTGCTGAGGGTTCGGTCAACTCCGGACGACTTCACGTCGAGATCCGTACTGTAAATCACCGCCACTTTTCTACAGTCATCAAGCTGTGCAGTCCGCTGCAGCCGCTCGAGAGCGAATTGCGTGCTCACGTGAGGACGCACTTGGCCCGCGGTCACGTCACATTGATTGCACGATGGATAGAAGAGCCTGAACGGGACGCCGTGACGTCGGTGAATCTAGATCGCGCGCGTGAAGTGGTGAAGGCCTTGACCGACCTCAAAGAGGCTCTGAAACTTCCGGGAGACATCGACATCGGTTTCGTCGCGCGGCAACCCGATATTTTCACTGTGACGCAGGGATCGGAGAATCATCTAGATACCAAGCAGGTGTTGGAGATCGTAGAGGCGGCGGTGGTGCAGGTGGTGACGACGCGGGAGCGGGAGGGCGCTGCGCTGACTGCAGTGCTGCTGGATTTCCTGACCGAACTGAACGACCAATCGCTATCGATTGAGGAACGGGCACCGCAGCGACTGGCAGCCGAGCGTGATCGGCTGGGTAGGTCGGTGTCTGAATTGCTGGATGGGCGGAAGCTGGACGACGACCGTCTGCATCAAGAGATCGCTCTTATCGCCGACAAGCTCGACATAACCGAAGAAATCGTTCGCCTCAGAACCCATCTCGCAGCATGCCGGGAGGTTGTGCGAAAGGACGGACCGGTAGGTCGCGAACTCACATTCCTCGGCCAGGAGATGCTGCGAGAGATCAACACGATCGGATCCAAGGCCAACGACGCCGTAATTGCACAGACGGTGATCGCCATGAAGGGAGTCATTGAGAAGTTCCGCGAGCAGGTCGAGAATCTGGAATGAAACGATTCCTGTTGGTGCTCTCTTCGCCGTCGGGCGGAGGAAAGACCACTATCGCCAGGACTCTGGCGTCGGCCCGAGAAGATATCGGCTTCAGTGTCTCGGCGACGACGCGGAAAGCGCGAGAGGGAGAGCAAGACGGTAGAGATTATCATTTTCTCGAACAAGAGGAGTTTCTCCGCCGCAGCGACAATGGTGAGTTTCTCGAATGGGCGGAATACAGCGGTCACTTGTATGGCACGCTGGTAAGTGAAGTGGATGCTGTATTGAGTACCAGCCGCCATGTCGTGCTGGATATCGAGGTCCGTGGTGCCCGCCAGGTCCGCCAGCGCAGCGAGGCCGTTGTGAGTATCTTTATCCTCCCACCTTCGGCAGCGGTGTTGGTCGAGCGGCTGAAACAGCGCGGAGGTGACGAGTCCGGACCGGATCTGCGCAAGCGGATGCTGCGGGCCATGGAAGAGATAGAAGAGGCATCTAATTACGATTACATAGTGGTGAACGACGACCTGACTCAGGCAGTGTCAGCGGTTGCCTCGATTATTGACTCTGAGTCGTGCCGTTCACACAGAATCCCTTCGTTACAGGAAGACTTGGATAATCTGCACCAGGGGCTGACGGAGATAGTCGATCGCCTGGCGCCCTAATTGGGAGTAGTGAATGCACATTGTAACACCTGATGAAGTAGCCTTGCGGGCAGGGAACAAGTACCTGGGCGTACTAGTGGCCGGAAAATTCGCGCGTTTTGTCAATGATTTCCCGCGGGATCGGTCAGTCGAATTGGAGAAAAAACTGACCACTCGTGCACTGGAAGAATTAGCCTCGGGAGCGCTGACTTACCGCATGGTTCGTCGGAGACGCTCCGACGCGTGACCACAGTCCGGCGCGTCCTAGTAGGCGTGTCGGGCGGCATTGCGAGTTACAAGGCGTGCAGCGTTGTCCGGCGGTTGAAAGAGGCCGGCGCCGATGTCGACGTGGTCATGACGGCGGCGGCGGCCGAGTTCGTCCGGCCGGTCACCTTCGAAGCACTGTGCGGACACAGCGTGACCACCTCTTTATGGGAGCGTGGCCGGGCTCTGGCCCATATCGACCTCGGTCGTAAGCCCAACCTCATCGTCGTTTGTCCTGCCACCGCCAATCTCTTGGCGAGGGCGGCTCAGGGTATCGCAGACGATCTACTGACCGCAATTCTACTGGCCCGCGAAGTTCCGGTCCTTGCGGCACCGGCAATGAACGACAACATGTTCGCGCAGCCGGTTACTTCTGCCAACATCGATACGTTGAGAGCGAATGGGTGGACCTTCGTCGGTCCGGCCGTGGGGTCGTTAGCCGAGGGCCCGAGCGAACGGCCAGGTCGGATGGTTGAGCCGGAGGAGATCGTGGCCGAAGCGCTCAGGTTGCTGCGAGCACCCCACAGCTCCCTTTCGGGAAAGCACGTTCTCGTTACGGCCGGCCCAACGCGAGAATACCTCGATCCTGTGCGCGTCATAACGAATCCATCCAGCGGACGCATGGGGTTCGCCCTCGCTTGTGCGGCCTATGAGCGAGGAGCACAGGTTACTCTAGTAACCGGGCCGACCCAGCTACCCACACCGTATGGTGTCGAGACGGTGAAGGTAGTTACCACCTGTCAACTTCGTGACGCCATTGCGGAACGACTGACTCGAGCGGACGTTATTCTAATGGCGGCCGCTCCCTCGGATTACAGCGCAGGAGAACCTGCTGGCGACAAGCTAAAGCGGGAAGACGGAACGATTACACTTCGTCTGGAGCCAACTCCTGACGTGCTCAAGAGCACCGCGGAGCTGAGACAGGAGACGTGCATCGCGGTAGGCTTCGCGCTCGAGACAACGGGCGGCGTCGAACGCGCGCGCGCGAAACTCGAGTCCAAGCAGCTCGATCTCATTGTCCTCAATTCAGAGTCGGACCCGAAATCCGGATTCGAGACCGAGACCAACAAGGTGACCCTAGTTACGAAATCGGAAGCCGCTGAACTTCCATTGCTGAGCAAACAGCAGGTCGCGGAGAATATTCTGGATCGGGTCGAGAAGCTCTTGTGAGTGACGCCCGATCCTTACTTTGGAACTACCTTCGACAGCGAGATGAACTAGGTGAGGGCCCATTGGTGTTGGGTCGCGAGTCTTCGGCAATCGTTGGGAGACTGACCGGACCTTCCGCGAGCGCACCACCTGCCGAACCGCTAGCCGGCAAAGGAAAGGCCGCAAAGCCTGTGCGTATGGAGAAATGGAAAAGGGGGGCACCGGAAATTCCCGCACAGGGCATTGTGGTGACGGCTCCCACAACCGATCTGTTCGACTTGGATGACGCCGCGAGGCCGGATCTCGAGGGAATAGTTGGCGCAGTCAACGCGTGCACCGATTGTCGACTCTGCGAGAATCGAACTAACACCGTGCCTGGCGAAGGCCCGAGCGATGCTCGGCTAGCGGTCGTGGGGGAGGGTCCCGGAGCAAGAGAGGACGAGACCGGCCGGCCATTTGTAGGTCGAGCCGGCGAGCTGCTTACAGAGATCCTTCGGGCAATAGATCTTCCACGGGAACAGGTGTTTATCTGTAACATCGTCAAGTGCCGCCCGCCCGATAATCGAAAGCCTCAGCAGGACGAAATTGACGCCTGCGTGAAGTATCTTCATCGACAACTTGAAATCATCGGTCCAAAGGTCATACTAGCCATGGGCGGTACCGCAGCGGAGACTCTACTCAACGTGAGACAGTCGCTTGGATCCTTGCGGAATCGGGTGCACTCGTTCCGCGGAACGAAACTCGTTGTGACGTATCACCCTGCTGCACTCCTTAGAAACCCGAACTGGAAACAGCCGACTTGGGATGACGTCCGTATCGCACGCCAACTCCTTGACCAGTAGCACCGAAGAACTGACCGGTCAACGGACTCCGTGGAGTTCGGAGGCCGAACAGGCTGTATTGGGTGCGATGCTGCTGGACGCCGACGCCGGTCTCAAGGCCGTCGAGTTGCTCGATGACACGGCGTTCTATCGCGAACAACACCGCCGAATCTTCCGAGCGTTTGCGAAGCTTATCGAACGAGGGGACGTAGTCGATCCGGTGGTCCTGCGGGACGAACTGGAGCGGAGCGGAGATCTGGAGCGCGCCGGGGGCACAGATTACATCGCCGAGCTGCTCGATGTGGTGCCGACGGCCGCCAACATCGAGTATCACTGCCGGATCGTCAAAGAAAAATCACTGCTGCGGCGCCTCATTGACATTGGCACGGGGATAGTGCGGACCGCTTACGAGGGCCATGAAGAGGTCGGCAACCTGCTGGATGAAGCCGAACAGCAGGTCTTCGAGCTGTCCTTTCAGAGAGGCACTCAAGAAGTAGTTCGCATCAAAGAACTCATGTGGCAGGCGATGGAACGCATTGAATTGCGCCATCGGGGAGACGAATCGGTACGTGGAATTCGGAGCGGCTTCACAGATTTAGATGAGATGACCAACGGATTTCAAAAGAGCGATCTCATCATTGTGGCCGCACGACCATCGATGGGCAAGACGGCGTTTTGTCTCAACGCGGCGGCGAACGCCGCGCTGGAGGGCAGTACCCCGACGGCGATATTCTCGCTCGAGATGTCACGTGACCAATTGGTGGAAAGGCTGCTCGCAGCGGAGAGTTTTGTCGATCTGCAAAGGCTCCGCAGTGGCAAGCTGCGCGACGATGATTACCCCAAGATGTCTCGTGCGGCAGGGCTCTTGGGAACTGCTCCACTTTGGATTGACGACACTCCTTCACTCACTCTGTTGGAGATTCGCTCAAAGGCACGGCGGATGAAGGCCGAACATGACATCGGATTGATCATCGTTGACTACCTGCAGCTAATCCGCGGGTCGGCACGTCACGAGAGCCGGCAGGAGGAAATAAGCTTTATCTCTCGATCGTTGAAGGCGCTGGCACGTGAACTCCAGACGCCGGTCGTGGCGTTGTCGCAGCTATCGCGTGCGCCCGAGCAACGCGGTGGCGACCGCAGGCCGGTGCTTTCCGATCTTCGCGACTCTGGAGCCATCGAACAGGACGCCGATCTAGTGATGTTCATATACCGTGCCGAGATGTACCAGAATCTGTTGGAGAGAAGCGACGACATCGAAGAGGGTGTTGCCGACCTGATGTTGGCAAAGCATCGGAACGGACCCACGGGAACCATAAAGTTGAGTTTCCACAAGCAATACACGCGGTTTGACAACTACACCAGCAGACAGCGCGACGAGTTCGATGTCCCGTAGGGTCCGCTCGGTGTACCGCTGTACCCAGTGCGGCGCAGAACACGCAAAGTGGGGCGGCAAGTGTTCGTCTTGCGACGCGTGGAATTGTCTCGTAGAGGAAACTGGAAGTGCCGGGAGCCGAAGGAGAGGCACTCAGTCACCGAGAGGTACGGGGCGAAGCGAGGGGCCTGACATTGTCAGACTCTCCGATCTCGAAACTTCCTCGGCGCCGCGACTGCTGACAGGGCTCAATGAATTCGATTTCGTGTTGGGTGGCGGAATAGTCCCTGGTTCCCTGACGATTGTGGGTGGAGAGCCTGGCATCGGCAAATCGACTCTCTTGCTACAGTGTGGAGCGCGCTTCGAAGAGAGGGGAGTGAAAACCCTCTACGTGTCCGGTGAAGAATCCGCTGAGCAGGTGAGGCTGCGTGCAGATCGACTGGGTGAAGACGCGGGCAGAGTGAGAATGCTGCCGGAGGTCTTGCTGGAGGGCATGATCGCACGAGCCGAGGCCCACAATATCCAGGTAATGATTGTCGATTCAATTCAGACGACCTATACAGAAGATCTTGAGGGCGCACCAGGTAATGTGGGCCAGGTTAGAGAGTGCGCCGCCAAACTAATGCGATTCGCGAAGGAAACCGGGGCAGCGGTCATTCTAATTGGTCATGTGACGAGAGGCGGCGTAATCGCCGGTCCCAAAATGTTGGAGCACGTCGTCGACACGGTGCTGTACTTTGAGGGTGAGAGCAACAACCATTTCCGGATTCTGCGTGCGGTGAAAAACCGCTTTGGGTCGGTCGACGAAGTGGGGATCTTCGAGATGACAGAAGGTGGTTTGGTGGGAGTCAGTAATCCCTCCGCCGCATTCTTGGCCGGACGAGACCCCAGCACACCGGGTTCCGCGGTGACGGCGCTCATGGAGGGGACACGGCCGGTATTGATCGAAATCCAGGCACTTGCTTCACAGTCGGGTTACGGCACGCCCCAGCGGGTTGCCACAGGACTGGACCATCGTCGCCTTGCCGTACTCCTGGCAGTGCTCGAGCGTAGGGCCGGACTCAAGTTTCACGATCTCGACGTGTTCGTGAACGTGACCGGAGGAGTGAGGCTCGTCGAACCGGCATCTGACCTTGCGGTGGTCGCTGCACTGAGTTCTTCGGTCAGTGATAGACCGGTTCCGTCGGACACGTTGTTTTTGGGGGAGGTAGGTTTGGGTGGTGAGATCCGTCCCGTGGCAGGGGTAGATCGCCGGCTGGCCGAGGCGGAGCGACTCGGATTCCGACGTGCCTTCGTTTCTGCCCGGGGTAAGTACGACGCTCAACTCAACGCCATTCCCATCGCACATGTCAGGGACCTCGCGAGCAGGTTTGCAGCCTGACGTCGGTGTCCTGTTAGCGGCCGGTGGTGTCGGTGAGAGGGCCGGTACGGCCGGGCCCAAGCAGCTACATCTGATTGCAGGTGTGCCGATGCTGCTTCGGTCAGTCAGACCTTTCGCTCAACACCCGCGCGTGGGTCCGATCATCGTGGCCCTACCGGAGTCGGTGGTTAAGCAGCCGCCAGCGTGGCTCGAATCGCTGGCGAGTGATCGATTGAGGTTGGTCGCCGGAGGTGCTACGCGAGGCGAATCAGTTCGCCTTGCGCTGGAAGCGCTCGAAGATGCCGTCGACATAGTCCTGGTGCATGACGCCGCGCGGCCGTTCGTCGAGCGTGACACGATCGACGCCGTGTTAGGAGTCGCGGTGACATGTGGCGCTGTACCGGCACTTCCGGTTACCGATACGCTGAAGATGTGTGATTCGGAGGCGGGAGAAGTCGTCGAGACGGTTGACCGGGCTCGGCTGTGGCGTGCCCAGACGCCCCAGGGGTTCCCGCGAGAGATGTTGCGGCAAGCGTACGAGAGAACAGAAGCATCGGCGGTAGCGAGCTACACGGACGAGGCGGCTCTGGTACAAGCTGCGGGCTTCCAAGTCCGCCTCGTGCCTGACCTCGCAAGCAACATCAAGATCACTACGGCCACGGATCTTGCGCTTGCCGAGCTGTTGGCGACAGAATGACGGTGCTGCCGTTTCGCTCCATTGATGATGTGGTGGCTGCGGCTCCGCAGGTATCCGAGCACCTTCAAGGCGGCGGATTGCTAGCCTACCCCACGGAGACGGTTTATGGCTTGGGGTCGCTGGCCCGAGATGAACACCTTGTTGCACTGGCGAAACTGAAGGGCCGCCCCATTGGAAAGCCGTTTCTCTTATTGATTGCGAACCATGCGATGGCAACCGATCGGGGCCTTCAATTCACACCTGCAGCCCGTGCGCTGTCAGAGAAGTTCTGGCCCGGGCCGCTCACGCTCGTTTTGCTCGGAGGGGAAGGCATATTGCCGGATGGGCTTCGGGGACCCGAAGGCGGCATCGCCGTCCGTTGGACTTCACAGAGGCATACCGCGACCCTGATCGAGCGACTCGGGGAGCCGATCAGTTCGACTTCCGCCAACCGGCCGGGGCATGCCACGGTACCTGGAGTGGGCGCACTTGCGGAGATATTTTCGGACAACGTTAATTCGGGACAGTTGTTGGTGTTGGACGGCGGTGTCTTGGGTAATGTTCCCTCGTCGACCCTGATCGACTGTACTAGCCCAGAGCCCAAACTCATTCGAGATGGTGCGATCCCGCGAGCAGAGTTGCGCGCTGGTGTTGGCAGGTATTCACCATGACCAATGTGCTGATGGTCTGTACTGGGAATATCTGCCGGAGTCCGATAGCTGCGGCCTTGATGAGAGCAGAGTTAGCACGACACAGAATGGAAGGAATCTCGGTGTCGTCTGCGGGAACAGGTGCGTGGGATGGGACGCCCGCGTCCGAAGGTGCATATCTTGTCTCGCTAGAGCATGAGGTCGATCTGTCCAGCCATCGTGCACAGCTACTGACTCGTGATTTGGTAGAGACCGCCGATCTCATCTTTACGATGGCGAGACATCAACGGGCCAGGGTGGAGGAGCTTGGCGGAGCTGACCGGGTTCATGTTTTGGGTGAATTTGTTGGGAGGAAAGGTCAGGAAGCCGAGGTTGCAGATCCATTCGGAGCCGATCTGGATACCTATCGAGCGACATACGACCAGTTGAGCGGCCTCATTGCGGCGGCCGCCAAGCGTATTGTGGAGGACAGTGGTGACGGACGTAAGCGGGACTAGCTCGGTTCTCGCGGTGATCGGAGATCCGATAGAGCATTCGCTATCGCCAGCGATGCACAACGCAGCGCTGACTTGCCTGGGGATCGACGCGACGTATGTACCGATCCGCGCCGACGCTTCGGCCCTTCCTCATGTTCTTCGCGCCTTCGAGGCCGTCGGAATCGCGGGAAACGTCACGATCCCACATAAGATCGCTGTAGCCGATATGTTGATTCGGCTGACGCCGGTCGCCAAGGAATTGGGTGCAGTCAATACGTTCTGGCCCGAGGGAGATCGGCTGATCGGTGACAATACTGATGTGCGAGGGGTTTTGGACGCGACCGAGGCCCTTGGGGCCGACGGACCATGGCTAGTGATCGGGACGGGAGGTGCTGCCAGGAGTGTGGCGATAGCAGCCCGGGAAAACGGAGTTGCCCTTTTGGTACGTTCGCGCGACGGGCGTCGCGAGCACGAGTTTGCCGCATGGGCGACCGATTTGGAAGTCGACGCCCGCGCTGACGACCGGTCCCAGATCGGTGTGGTGATTAATGCGACGCCGCTTGGGTTGAGGGAAACAGATCCAGAACCAATCGAGTTCGATAGGTTGAGCGGCTGTCGTGCTGCACTCGATATGGTATATGCGCGGGGTGAGACCAAATGGGTGCGCAGTTGTCGCCAGCATGGGATGGATGCCGCTGACGGTCGGAGGGTTCTCGTAGCCCAAGGCGCGCATGCGTTCGAGAGGTTCTTCCCCGGAACTAGGGCACCACTGGAAGTGATGCGAGCCAAGGTAGAGGAGATGCTGAGGTCGTGATGGGCTTGGCGCTCAAGTCTCTCGAGCGACTACTGCTTCCAAACGTGTGCGTATCTTGCGAGCGTTCGGTGGAGCCCAGTAACCCGGATGCTCTCGTTTGCGCTCCTTGCCGGTCGCGGCTCAGGGAGGTGCCGGCAGGCTGTCACCGATGCCGGCAGCCACTCCCACCGGTAGGTCCCTGTCGTTTTTGTTTGGATTGGCCAGATGAGTTGAGCTGGGCAACAAGCGGTTTCTGGCTCGGGCCAGAGGCTCGCGAGATCGTGCATCACCTCAAGTATGAGGGTTTTTCTCGACTGGGCGAGATCGTGGCCGAGGCAATCGCCCGTGTCATACCGCGCCCGGGGAAGGCATGTCTAGTACCGGTGCCATTGAGTGACGCACGATTGCGTGAGCGGGGTTACAATCAGGCCAGGGCCATCGCGCGACCGTTGAGCCGACTCTGGAATTTGGAACTTTCGGAAACCACACTTCGCCGAGTGCGAGACACGAAATCGCAAACGTCGTTGACTCCGGAGCAGCGCGCAGAGAACGTCGCTGGAGCATTTGAGGCAGATCACCCGGGCCGCAGGTGTGAGAATACACTCGTTCTTGTGGACGATGTTCTAACGACAGGTGCGACTCTCGTCGCTGCGGCTCAGGCGCTCAAGCAGGCGGGGTGGGTAAGTATCGGTGCCGTTACTTTTGGACGAGCACTTCCATTTGAGGTCCGCGTTGGGATCTCATGAATTACCAAAATAGAGGAACGACATGGGCGTGAAGATCGGAATCAACGGATTTGGACGTATCGGCCGCAACGTGCTACGCGCACTGACTCAAACCGGATCGGATCTGGATCTAGTGGCGGTGAACGATATTACTGACTCGACAACGCTGGCTCACCTTCTCAAATACGACTCGGTGCACGGGAGATTCCGTGGGTCAGTTGTGGCCAGTGCAGATGGCATCACGGTTAACGAGAAGACGATCAAGGTTCTGGCCGAACGGGATCCAGCCAAACTTCCCTGGGGTGATCTAGGCGTCGATATAGTACTGGAGTCCACCGGACTGTTCACGAAGAGAGAGAAGGCCGCGGATCATCTGACCGCCGGTGCAAAGAAGGTCATCATCAGTGCTCCCGCCAAACAGGAAGACATTACGATCGTGATGGGTGTCAATCACGAGGCCTATGACTCGGCAAAACATCACGTGATTTCCAACGCCTCGTGCACGACAAACTGTTTGGTCCCGGTGGTCAAGGTGCTGCTCGACACCGTCGGGTTTGATCGCGGATTCATGACCACCATTCACAGCTACACCAACGATCAGCGGATTCTCGATTTGCCCCACCCCGACTTGAGGCGCGCACGGGCTGCGGCACAGAACATAATTCCGACAAGCACAGGGGCGGCGAAGGCCACGGCGCTCGTCATTCCAGAGGTGAAAGGGAAGATTGACGGTGTCGCTCTCCGGGTGCCCACCGCCGACGTTTCGATAGTGGACCTGACATGTGTGGTGCAGAAGAGCACGGACATTGACCAAATCAACGGTGCCTTCCGCGCCGCCGCCGCCGGGACACTGAGCGGCGTGCTCGCGGTCAGTGATGAACCGCTCGTATCGAGCGATTTCATCGGCGATCTACATTCGAGTACTGTGGACAGCGCGAGTACCAACGTCATCGATGGCACTCTGGTTCATGTCACATCATGGTACGACAACGAGATGGGCTATTCAGCGCGGTGCGTTGACTTGATGCAGCACGTGGCAGAGCGGCTGGTGTGAAGCGCACGCTGAAATCGCTGGAGGGACAACCGCTGGAGGGGATGCGTGCCCTGGTTCGGGTGGACTTCAACGTGCCGCTGAAGGACGGCCGAGTAGCGGACTCGAAACGGATCGAAGCAGCTCTACCGACCATTCGCTGGCTGCGTGAGAAAGGGTGTCGGCTAGTTCTGTTGTCACACCTTGGGCGCCCCAATGGCGAGCGTGTGGAGGACTTCTCGTTGAAGCCGGTAGGAGCGGAGTTGGAAGACCTCCTAGGATGTCCCATCTCGTTTTTGAAGGATCCTCTAAGTGCCGACGCGCCGAGCCAGACAAAGAAGATGAGACGCGGAGACGTCCTGCTCGTTGAAAACACCCGTTTTCTTGCCGGCGAAGAGCAGAACGATCGGGCACTCGCCGAGGCGTTGGCCAAGCTCGGCGATTTTTACGTAAACGACGCTTTCGGCACAGCCCATCGTGCGCACGCATCGACCGAGGCGGTAGCGCATCTGCTGAAACCCGCTGTTGCCGGGTTTCTCATGGAACGGGAACTGAGCTACTTCCAGGAAACTATGGCGAATCCGCTACGTCCGTTCGTGGCGCTGCTCGGTGGAGCCAAGGTGTCGGGCAAGATAGATGTGATCGAGGCGCTGCTTGAATCGACGGACGAGATCCTGATCGGCGGTGCCATGGCGTGTACGTTCTTCCTTGCGATGGGACTCGAAGTCGGTAATTCACTGGTTGAACCAGAGAAAGTGGATCTGGCGAAACGGGTGCTGGATCGGGCAGAGGACAAAATCGTGCTTCCAATTACAGTGGTCGTGGCCGAGCGGTTATCTGCCGAGGCTGCAACCCGCGACGTTGCGCGCGAGGAGATCCCGGCAGGATGGAGCGTATACGATATTGGCAGCGAGACCGTAGATCTGTTCGGCGAGCGAATTGCGAGAGCAGCAACGGTTTTGTGGAACGGACCAATGGGAGTTTTCGAGACACCACCGTTTGATTCGGGTACCGTAGCCGTGGCGCGTGCGATGGCGACGGCCACGCAACGTGGAGCTACCACCATAGTAGGCGGCGGTGACTCCGCGGCCGCAGTGGCTGCCGCGGGGCTCGAATCCATGATGACTCATGTCTCCACTGGAGGTGGTGCATCCTTGGAGCTACTCGAGGGCAAGAAGCTGCCAGGCGTGGCGGCACTGGATGAATTATGAGGCGAATTATTTTCGCAGCGAACTGGAAGATGCATATGGGACCCGAGAGCACGCGCGAGTTTCTACAAGTGTTTCTCCAGCGGTACCAACCTCAATCAGATCGCGAAGTCTGGTTCTTCGCCCCGGCCGTCTCAATCGCTGCGGCTTCCGATCTATTGACCGACCGCCCTGAGCTGAACGTGGGCGCACAGAACGTCTATTGGGAGGACAAAGGTGCGTTTACAGGCGAGATAAGCGTTGCCATGGCGCGCGAATCTGGTGCCGACTTTGCGCTCGTGGGTCACTCTGAGCGTAGGCATGTCTTTGGCGAATCTGTCGAGGAGACTGGGAAAAAGGTCAGGGCCCTCCTAGCGGCGAATGCAACTCCATTGTTTTGTGTAGGAGAGAAGCTAGAAGAGCGCGAGGCGGGAGAAACCCTCAGCGTCGTCGAGCGCCAGCTCGGCGCGCTCGACGGTCTAGATTCGGGCACACTCGCACGGGTCGTTGCCGCCTACGAGCCGGTTTGGGCGATTGGGACCGGGAAGACCGCCAGCTCCGAGGATGCCGCGGAGGTACACTCTGCGATCCGGAGGTGGTTTGTGAAAAAGGGCGTACCGGAGCGCCTACTCCGTATCCTCTATGGCGGCAGCGTCAAGTTGGAAAATGTGTCGGAGTTGCTCGCCCAGGATCAAATCGATGGGGTGTTGGTCGGTGGAGCCTCTCTGGACCCCGTGACTTGGGCGTCCATCACACAGGCAGAACTGGATTGACTTACCAAGCTGAGCCAGGGTATCTTGCGGCCCACAAAGCACATAGAAGAGACAGATGTTTGCATTCTTTTTGACATTACTGATTATCGACTCGTTGCTTCTGGGCACGGTTGTCTTGTTGCAATCGGGAAAGGGTGGGGGGCTCGCCGCTATGGGCGGAGGCAACTCTACCGAATCGTTCTTTGGCGGAAGGCAAGCGGTAACGATTCTCACCAAGATGTCCTGGTGGTGCGGCGGCATATTCCTGTTTCTATCACTAGTGCTGGCGGGATTCGGCGGCAGGAGCGGTACGCCTAGTTCGGCACTCCAGGATATTGGCCAGCCGGTTCCGGTAGCCCCGGCTCCTGCCAGGCTTCCGCTGGATCTGCAGTCGGGGGGAACGTCGACAACGGACTCTAGCGGCCAGGAATAGGTGTTGCGGTGAGGCAACAGACCTACGTTCTTCTGGAAGACGGCGCGTGGTTCTCAGGAACCACGCGCCGTTTGTTTTCTCCTACCACCGGCGAGGTGGTATTCACAACGAACTTGACCGGCTACCAGGAAGTATTCACCGATCCCTCGTATAGCGGTCAGATCGTTGTCATGACAGCTCCAATGATTGGAAACTACGGCGTCAACGAGGAAGATGTCGAATCAGATAAGCCTCAGATACGTGGTATCGTCGTACGTGAGCTTTCGCGATCGCACTCCAATTGGCGGGCAACGGGATCGCTGGAAGATTGGCTGGGAGACCGCGACATACCGGCCCTCGAAGGGATCGATACCCGTGCCTTGACGAGACACATCCGGTCCGTCGGCGCCATGAGGGGTATCGTTGCGCCCGGGGAGTGTCCGTCACCCCAGGTTCGCGAGATGCTCGCCGCCAGTCCCAGCATGGAGGGTCAGGACCTGGCATCCGGTGCGACGTGTGCCGCCGAGTACACAGTGGGCGATGCTGATTCAAAGCACCACGTGGTGGCCTACGATTTCGGAATGAAGAGCAATATTCTGAGGACGTTGACCAGCCTCAACTGCCGCGTCACAGTGGTTCCATCCAATACTCCCGCAGCCCGGGTCCGTGAACTCGAACCCTCCGGTCTCTTCCTTTCCAACGGTCCGGGCGATCCGGCAGCCGTCGACTATGTCTTGCCGGCAATTCGACAACTGGTGGATGCTGCGCTCCCAACGTTCGGTATTTGTCTGGGTCACCAACTCCTCGCGCTCGCCTACGGTGGGGAAACTGAGAAGCTTCCGTATGGGCATCGGGGTGGCAACCATCCGGTCCGGGACTTGGCTACAGGCAAGGTCCTGATTACCAGCCAAAACCATGGATTTGCAGTCAGGGGAAGGAGTAAGGTGGTGTCAGGTACGGAAATACTTGAGGTCACACACCGTAACCTCAATGACGACACTGTCGAAGGCGTGCGACACACCGATCTGCCAATGTTCGGTGTTCAGTACCATCCTGAGGCGTCCCCTGGCCCCCATGACGCCCGGAATCACTTCGGCGAATTCGTCCAAGCCCTTGACAGTCAATAGGTAAGGTCATATTAATGACCCCCCGGGCCCACTCCTTGGGCCTTGAGTTTGGCGAGTTTTGCATGACAGAAAGGGGATCCATGACAAAGGCGGATCTCATCGAGCGGGTAACGGCGTCAATTGCGCGCACCGCTGGTCCCATGATCTCAAAAAAAGACTGCGCACGCGTGGTCGATGCGTTCCTGGACGCTGTGAAAGAGGCTTTGGCCGATCAACGCAACATCGAGATCCGTGGCTTCGGGACGTTCAAGATTCGGCGCCGTAAGACGCGCATGGCTCGTAACCCTCGCACCGGAGATCCGGTCGAGGTTGCCGCCCGGCCGGTGCCAGTGTTCAAACCCTCCAAAGAATTGCGAACGAAGGTTGCTGAGGGAGTGGAGCCTGCCATGGAGCCAAGCCAGATATCAGGAATGCCAACGGGATAGGTCCCTAACTATCGGATGTAGGCCGGGGCGGTCACTTCGAATTGAAGTGGCCACCCCGTTTGCGTTTTGAAGCGTCTTCCAACTGCAAATGCTAGTGGCGGTTACGATACTCCTTCCAGAGCCGTGTGTGTCTGCTGTCGAGTGATACCTCTTTCCCAGCGATGAAAGCCATCTCCACATGGGTCAGGATTTGAAGGGGATCACCGTCGGTTATGATAAGATCTGCCCTCTTGCCTACGTCTATGCTGCCCAACTCATCTCCCATGCCCAGAATCTCTGCGGCGTTCAGAGTAACCGCGCGGAGTCCCTCAGCCCTTGGAAGCCCAAAGGCGACCGACTTGGCGGCGTGATAGGGTAGGTTGCGCACGTCTGCGACACTGTTGGTCGCGAAGCTCACCTTGACTCCCGCCGCGTTCAAGATCCCGGCATTGCGCCACCCTGCCGCAATAGGGTCGTCTCTATCCATGGTGGGACTGAGCGCCGATCCCACGATCACGGGGATCTCGCGCTTCGCCAACTCCTCGGCCACTCGGAACGCTTGATCACCGCCGGTTACCACGGCGGTTATTTCGGGGAACTTGTCGAGGAACAGGAAGAGCGTCTTTATGTCCCTTTCCGTCCGTACTCTAAAGAAAACAGGCATTTCGCCCTTTGCGGCCGGGACCATGGCTTGCAACATGATATCGTTTCGGTCGCCGAAGTTAACCTCGAAGGGGCGAGTCGGATCGGAATTGGTGCTGGGGTTCTCGGCATATACCGTGGCGCGCTCGAAGAGCGCAATTAGTTCTTCGAGGCGCTCACCTTCGAGCTTGGCCTCGTCCCATGCCTTTCCTTTAGCAGCCGGAAAATTGACCAACAGTGCGACGTCATCGCTTACTGTCATGCGTTCTTGAGTGTCTCCGGCTAGCTGAATCAGCGCTGCCGTGCCCGGAATAGTCGCGTCGCCTCCAAGATCGGTAACAACCGTCGTAATGCCATTGGCGCGGGCAACGGGGATTGCTTCGCTCTGCGGGTGAACGCTCGTAATTGCACGGATGTTCGCGTTGAAGCGTCCAATCTCTCGCTCATCTCTTGCCGACGTAATGGATGCGATTTCCACCATCCCCAACTGAGTCATCGGATCGATCATGCCGGGATATACATGCTTGCCGCTGACGTCTACAATGTGTGCGCCGGCGGGAAGCTGAATTTGAGAGGCAGGCCCAACCGCCGTAATTCTTCCATTCGAAATGAGGACCGTGCCGTTCACAATCTCCGGACCGGACACGGTATGTACAGTGGCTCCCCGCAGGGCCGTTACCTCGCCCTGCGCTACACCGCCACCCGCACCGCCGGTGAACACTCCGGACAGGGCGGTGGCATCACTCGCGGTTGTGGTGACGTCCGGCACCAGCTTCACGGTCTGCAGGCGGCGGATTTGTTCGTGACGAGTTTCCTCCTCTTTCTGGAGGTCGTAGTAAACGATGCCGTCCACTATGGTCTTCTCGACGCGAGAGTAGCTGTCGAATGGATCACCTGAAAGAAGAACCAGGTCGGCCTGCTTACCCACCTCGAGACTACCGACCTTGTCGTCGATCAAGAGCTGGCGGGCCGGATTGATGGTCAGCATTCGCAACGCGTTCTCTTTCGATACACCGCCGTATTTGACCGGCTTGTTGAACTCGTACACCATGAACGACTGCAACCAAGGAATGTCCGAGTTGATGCTCGTCAATACAGCGTGATCTTGCATTATTGCGGCATTGTATGGGATCGCGTCGAATGCCTCGAGTTTGTACTGCCACCAGTCGGAAAAAGTGGATCCGCCAGCTCCGTGTGCGGCCATTTCATCAGCAACCTTGTAGCCTTCTAAGACGTGCGTGAAGACGTCAATCTTGAAACCAAATTGCTCCGCCACATTCATTAGCATCACGATCTCATCGCTGCGATATGAATGCGCGTGGACCCTAATACGGCCTTCCATGATTTCCACTAGCGCTTCGAGCCGCAAATCGCGCCGCGGTGGTACACGATAGTTCTTGCGATGGGCGCGGTAGTCTTCCCATGCGCGCTTGTACTCCTGTGCTGCAGTGAAGGCCTGAACGTATACCGCCTCTACTCCAGCGCGAGACGCAGGGAAGCGTTTCGGACTGCCGGGCGCTCCAGGAAAGTTCTTCCGCGTTACGTTCTCACCGAGCGCGAACTTCACGGTCTGCGGGGCGCCTTGGACCAGAAGCTTTGTGGAATTGTCCATGCCCCAGCGTGTTTTGATAATGGCGCTCTGGCCGCCGATTGGGTTCGAGCTGCCATGCAGGATCTGAGCGGTGGTCACGCCTCCAGAGAGAGCGCGGTAGATCCCAAAATCGTCCGGATCCAGGGCGTCGATGACTCGCACCTCAGGCACTACCGGTGACGAACCCTCGTTCGTTGCCCTCATCGCAATGTGAGAGTGCTGGTCTACCAGACCTGGAATGGCGGTCATCCCGGTGCCATCCACGACCGTCACGCCGTCGGGCGGTCTCAAATCTTGGCCAATGGCCTGGATGATGCCGCCCCGAATCAGAATCGACGCACGCTCATATATGGTGTCGTTCGCAGTCCAGATCGTGTCGATGTTACGTATAAAAATATCGCCACGCGGAACTGAAACCGTGCCCGGTTCCACCTGCTGCTTCCATTGTGCGACTGCCGCCGGCGCGACCGAACCTGTAACGAACGCGGCTAGAAGTAAGACTCTCGCATGTCGATTCATCGAAGGGCCTCCTCTCCGGGACCGCTGGTGCGCTTGGCCGTCCACTCGAATTCTCCCAGCGGGCCATCTCCACTCCCCGACGCGCTATCGGCATCGGCTCTGCCGCTGAATGTGTTCTCGAACGTATCGCCACCCACGCTGAGAACCATGACAAACGAGATTGTGTTGCCGGAGACCGTGCCGTCCTTGACCACAGCCTCGCCGAAGTCCGTCGACATGCTACCAGAAAACGATCCCGCTTTCTGTGTCAGCTTCATTGTTGCACTAAACTCGCCCATCTCTATCTCCCATGCGCCCGTGAGATCGACGGAGGGTGCATCTCCCGAAGCGGCCGGCTCAGCCGAGGTGTCGCCGCGCTCAATGAGTCCCTCTACGAAGGTGTAGGCGATTTTGGTGTCCTCGTCGAACAGCGGTCCGTTAGACACCAAGAATGTGGCCGCCATTCCTTCGTCGACATTGGAGATGGTCGGAATGCCCAAGAGTGATGCCGGCACGGTACTGAGGGCGGCCAGGGCGGCCTCTTCCGAAAGACCATACTCGATTGCCTTCCGCGCACCCTCGCGCAGCTTTGCCTTGCCTCCGCCGCTCGTCAGGGCAAAGGTTACGCCCGCTTCAGCCAGCCGACCCGCGTTGGCATAGCGTTCCTCCATGTCCTTTTTTTCTCGCCATGCAGCGGGCTCGAGTTCCTCGACTGCCTCAGTTGCGCTGGTGTCGGATTCCTCCTTCTTAGGCTTCCACCTCTTTGGTTTCGGAAAATCTAGCGAGACGAGCACCGAAACTCCGGCGCTTTTCAGTTCGTCGGCGACTTTCCAGGCTTCGTTTCCCCCCACTATGGTCGGTCGGAAGCTGTACTCCTCTGCAAGTTTCAAAACATTGCGGATGTCCTCCGCATTGTTGGCCTCAAAAAATACAGGTCTTGCCCCCTCCAACACTTCCCGCAGTGCGGCGTAGTCCGGATCCCATTTTGGTCTGGTCATTCCGCTGGGATCCTTGGCGTAGGCCTGGTGGATCACCCCATCGCGCTGCGCGTCCTCGAAGCTCTGTCTGATGAACGCCATGACTGCAAAGAGTTGCGTAGGATACACTCCTCGTGCTCCTCGCAGCGACATCGAGAGTCCGATTGCAGGATTGACAATCAATTCCTGGGGGGTGGCAGCGTCCTTTCGGAGCAGGAGCAAGGTTCCGGTTCCCGGCATCAGTCTACCGTCGACCAGAACCGCCGACGCCACGACACCCTCCTTGCGAACGCTTTCGAAGTCGCTTCCCGTGGACGTCAGGTAGTCGACCACGCGCCGATGTGGAGTGAAACTCTGAACGTCCCGCGGGGGCGCCCACGATTTGATCTTCGTACGGTCGGTCTCGCTCGCCGGAAACTC